>CAZGGK010000109.1:0-1503 GCA_964525125.1 uncultured Mycobacterium sp. | reverse complement strand
CTAGACGGTATGGGGTGACCCGCGTTTGCGGGTGAGGTCGCGGGTCGGGGCCTCGCTCACAAAAATCGTGGGTTACCGGGCAGGAACGGCCTGCTCGGCCTATCCAACATTTGTGGGGAGGCCCCGATGGGAAGTCAGCGTACGAGTGTCGGGCTGGATGTGCACGCCCGCTCGGTAGTGGCGGCGGCGGTCGACGAGGTGACGGGGGTGTGGGTCCGGCGGAGGCTCGCGCCGTCGTTCGAGGACATCCTGGCGTGGCTGGTGTTGCTGCCGGCCCCTGTCGCGGTGGTCTACGAGGCCGGGCCGACTGGGTTCGGCCTGTACAGATCGCTTACCGCGCAAGGTATTTCGTGTGTGGTGGCGGCGCCGTCCAAGTTGCAGCGGCCGGCCGGGGATCGGGTGAAGACCGACGGCAACGACGCCGCGCACCTGGCCAGGTTGCTGCGGCTCGGCGAGATCACCCCGGTTGCGGTGCCCACGCTCGAGCAGGAGACGGCGCGGGACCTGGTCCGCGCCCGCGAGGATGTGCGCGGCGATCTGATGCGCGCCCGGCACCGCCTGTCGAAGCTGCTGTTGCGTCACGGGCAGGTGTACTACGGCGGGGCCGCCTGGACCGGCAAACACGATGCGTGGCTGCGGGGCGAGGCGAGAGCTGCGCTGCCCGACGGCGGCACCAGGGCGGCGTTCGACGCCGGCTACGAGACCGTGCACATGACCCTGTCCCGCCGTGACGGCCTAGACGAGCAGATCGCCGCCATGGCCGCGGAGAGCCAGTACGCCCCTGTGGTGGCCCGGCTGGGCTGCCTGCGCGGCATCGGCACGCTGACCGGCTTCGCCCTCGCGGTGGAGATCGGTGACTGGCACCGCATGACCGGGCGGACGATCGGTGCGTTCGTCGGGTTGACACCGTCCGAGCACTCATCCGGATCATCACGCAGCCTGGGGCCGATCACCAAGGCCGGCAACGGGCACGTGCGCCGCCTGCTCGTCGAGGCGGCTTGGCACCACCGGCCCCGCTACACCGTCGGTGCCGCGCTGCGTGCCCGATGGGACGTCGCCCCGGCCGCGGCCCGCACCCGGGGCGACGACGGCAACCGGCGGCTGCACCGGCGCTGGGCATCTTTCATCGACCGCAAGAAACGCGGCACGGTCGCCAACACGGCGATCGCCCGCGAGCTGGCCGGCTGGTGCTGGTCGCTGGCAGTCATGGACCAGTAGCCAACCAAAAGCCCGTTTCGCCACACATGCCGGTGGTGGCAGCGCGTGGAGTGACCCGCGACTCGGCTATGGACAGCCCGGAAACACTTGTGACACAACGGGTTACGTCCGATCCTAGACAAGCGGAAACACTCCAGCCGAACCACCGTACTGCGGTAACCAACCCGCGCATATCAGTCTGACCGTGCGTCGAAACCCGACACGCTCACCACACGGCACAAGGCGAAACGACGAGGCGCCCGCTCCTGGATCCAAGGAGCGGGCGCCTCACCATGCCTATTGACA
>CAZGGK010000108.1:0-1503 GCA_964525125.1 uncultured Mycobacterium sp. | reverse complement strand
TCTGATGCGGCCGATGGCGGTGGTGAAGGCGTCGGCCCAGGCGTGTGAGCGTGGGATGCGCAGGTAGAGGCGTCGGGCGTGGGTCACGACGCGAGCGGCGATGTTGAAGAACGCGAGGCGTAAGCGTTTGCCGCGGCAGCGGGCGAAGCTGGCGGGTAGGGCGAGGTGGCGGATCCAGCGGGCGACGTTGTAGGCGAGCGTGCTGGCGTGCCACCACAGCCAGTTCCCGAAGAAGCTCTGCACGGGGGCGTGGCACAGCCCGAAGTCTTCTTTCAGTTGGCGGATGGTGTCTTCGGGGATGCCGCCACGCAACCGGTGATGGGCCTCGATCTCCACGGCTGACATGTGGTCGATGTTGGTGACGATGGCATGGAACCGCCAGCCATCGATGTCATCAAGACAGAGTTGATCACCGGTGCTGGTGGGTTGACGACGAACGATCATCCGCAGGGTCCGCCGGTCCCGTTTGGTCTGTCCGATGGTGATGGTGGTCTCAGCGATCTGGGAGCCCTTGTGGTTCTCGCGGCCCCCGGCAGCGCACCACACGGTGGCTGGGTCGGCGGCCAATACCGCGATCGCTGCTTTCACGTTGGAGTTCTGCTGGGCAGTGACAGTGAACATCGCACCCAACTGCTCACATGCACGGAACGCTGCCAGTTGGTAGCCGGCCGAGTCGATCCGCACCCACAGGCGCTTCGAGTCGCGCATCGCGACGGGGATCGCCGCGGCGCACTCACGGATCATCCCGGCCATCGCCCGACCCGGATGAGCGTTGCCGCCCCGAGCCCGCAGAGCAAGCACGTCACCGGTGTCGCCGCACACCCCGATCAACGGCGACAGACCAGTCTCGCCCTTGTAGGAGAACGTCGAGCCCTCCTTGCCCGGTCCGTACGTGTCGACGTAGGTGGCGTCCGGGTCAATCGTGATCACCGGGCCGGTTGGGCCCGCTCCCATCGCCCACGCCCGAGCCAGCATCGTCCGATTCACCGCCGCAGCCTTCGATACTCGACCGAGATCAGCACCGGCACAGAACCGGAACAACGTCGTGTGCGACGGCAACACATGGGCGCCGCGCAGCAACTCGGTGCTCTTGTCGCCGGCCAGCAGACGGCGATCGGCCAGGAAATCACCGCCGGCCAACAGGACTTCGACCAGCGTCCGGTAGCACTCGCCGCCCGTGTAGCCGCCCGGCCCGATCGGCCGCAGGCCACGCTCGTCGGCCACGCCGACCAGGTTCAACCGGTCCAGCAACGGACCCCACAGGGCCACACCAGCGACCCCGGTGACGTGATCATCAGTGACCGTCACCGCCACAGCAGCGGACTCGCGGGCCGGTCGAGCAACGACCTCGCCAGCATCGAACAGGGTTGCAGTAACGTTCACCTGACAGGTGCTCCTTTGACCGGGTCGGGTTTGATATCGCAATCAACATCGTCCCAGTTGACGGAGCACCTGCCGCGTCAATCCACCCGATCACCCCTCACCGGCTGCAATATCCGGGTC
>CAZGGK010000107.1:0-1523 GCA_964525125.1 uncultured Mycobacterium sp. | reverse complement strand
CCCTAGCTGTTAGGTTACTGGTTGCTGGTGTAGGATCAATAATCTATGAGGGCGGGGAGGTGAGAAGATGGCTGCGGTGACCGCAGACGAGACCGAGGTGCGCCGGGCGAAGCGTTCGTGGCCGGCCCAGTACAAGCTCGACATTCTGAACGAGATCGATGCGGCGAAGGCGTCGGGCGAGCCGGGAGCGGTGGGCGAGGTCTGCCGCCGTGAAGGCTTGTACTCGTCGCTGATCAGTGAGTGGCGTAACCAACGCGACGCCGGGGCGTTGGAGGGCCTGGCAGACAAGCCGGCGGGCCGTCCGAAGAAGGACCGTACGAAAGCGGACCTGGCCAAAGCTCGGGCTGAGCTCGAGCGGTTACGCGGCGAGCTGGCCACGGCCCGTGAGTTGATCGAGGCGCAGGGAAAAGTCTCGGCGCTCTTGCACGACATGTCCCGCAAGAGCGCCGAGCAGAACACCACCAGGCCATGAGCACCGTCATCGAGGAGTGGTCGCCGCGCGTCGGGGTCGAGCGGGCCTGTCGTGCCTTCGGTGTGTCGCCGCGAACGTTCGCCCATCGCCGCCAGGCCACCGAAGGACGACTCCCGCCCCGGCCGTCGCGAGCGACGGGCCAACCACGGCGCATGCCTGCCTGGACGTTGCCGCCCGATGAACGCCAGCGGGTCCGCACGGTGCTGTGCTCGCAACGTTTCGCCGACCTGGCCCCAGCGCAGGTGTACGCCACGCTGCTCGACGAGGGCGTCTACCTGTGTTCGGTCTCGACGATGTACCGGATCCTGCGCGAGGCCCAGCTGAGCGGGGAACGGCGCCGCGGGCATCGCCGCCGGGCTCACACGGTGCCCCGCGTGCATGCCACCGGCCCGAACCAGGTGTGGACCTGGGACATCTCCCGGCTCCGCGGCCCCGCTCCGAGGCAGTGGTTCTACTTGTACGTGCTGATCGACATCTACAGCCGCAAGATCGTCGCCTGGACCGTCGATGTGGTCGAGTCCGACAAGGTCGCCCACCGGCTCATCGACACCGCCGCGAAACGCGAAGGCATCGACGCCGACCAGCTCACCCTGCATTCAGACCGCGGCGCGCAGATGACCTCGACCACGATCGCTGAGCTCCTCGAAGACCTCGGCGTCACCCGCAGCCTCTCCAGACCACGCACTTCCAACGACAACCCCTACAGCGAAGCGAACTTCAAGACCGTCAAGTACCGACCCGACTACCCGGCCCGGTTCGCGTCCATCAGCGAAACCCGGTCATGGATGCGCCGTTTCGTCCACTGGTACAACCACGTCCACTACCACTCCGGCATCGGCTACCTACACCCCGCAGATGTCCACGCCGGCAACACCGAAACCATCGTCGCCGCCCGCCAACACGTCCTCGACAACGCCTACCAGACCAACCCAGCCCGGTTCCGGCACCGCCACCCCACCGCCACCACACCACCCACCGAGGCCTGGATCAACAAACCCACCACCCAGACAAACCCCTGAACAACCCAGCAACCAGGACTTGACAGCTTCCG
>CAZGGK010000106.1:0-1853 GCA_964525125.1 uncultured Mycobacterium sp. | reverse complement strand
GGGATGATGAGCAAGTACTCGGTGGGTGTGTATTCCACAGCGCCCGCCGCACCGAGGCCGGATCGCAGTCGCGAACTCCAAGACCAGGCCGACCGCCTAGCCTCGATTTTTCATAGGACTTGATGTGGGCCGGGTGCGGTGCTGGATTGTGTTGTGAGTTGGTGGTTTTGCGTGGTGGGTGTGGTGGTTCGGCCCGTGTCGCCGGGTGGGGCGGGCGTCCTTTGGGGCCGTTGGTCTTTCGTGGTCGATGGGGCTGGTGGGGCCGGCCGGGTTAGGTGAAGGCTGAGCGGATGCGTTGCCAGGCGGTGGCGATGGCGCTGGCCCAGCGCCAGGTGATGTCGATACGCAGTCGCCGTTGGCGGGCTGAGCGGGTTATGCGGGCTCCGACGTGCAGGACCCGGTAGCGGAACGTGGCGATCTCGGCGTGGGCCAAGCCGGGTTGGTCACCGAAGCCGATGAGTTTGGCCCAGGTGACCAGGTCAGCGGCGGCGAGTGCGACTTCCAGCCAGGCGGCGTTGGCCCAGAAGGAGTGGCACGGCAGGTTGCGCAACCCGGTGGCTTTGAGTTCACGGATGCGGTCTTCGACGCGGGCGTGCTGGCGGTGCCGCAACTCCAGGCCGGCGACCTGTCCGGGGACGGCACCGGGTTCGGTGTCGGTGATGAACGCGGTGACGCGCATGCCGTCGGCGTCGGTGAACCGCAACTGTGCTCCGGGGTGGGGACGTTCTTTGCGCAGGATCAGCCGGGTTCCCGGTGGCCAGGTGTCCAGGGTGACCAGGGTGGTGGCTTCAGCGACCCAGGCGCCGTCGCGGATACCGCCAGCAGTGTCGATGGCCGGGTACCAGCCGTCAGCGAGATTGAGGGTGTCCACGGCGTCTTGCACCCGCGCGTCGACGGGGTAGCCGAAGGAAAACCCCACGCCAGCGGCCCGACAGGCATCAGCGAAGCGGTGGGTGGCTCCGGCGGTGTCACTGCGGATCAGCACCCGCGGCTTACCCGGGTCGGCAGGATAGTCAGGGTCGGGTCGCCACCGCGTCGGCAGGGCGGCCAACGCCCTCTCCAGCAGCAGGATGTGATCAGAGGCGGTGTTCGAACCCGCATTGCCATTGCGCAGCATCCCGGCCAGTGCTTCCCCGCCGGAGACCTCGGGACGGTCCAAAAACGCCAGCAACGGGTGATACCCGAACGTCTTCTTCCAGGTCGAAGCGGCACCGACCTTGTTGTCGGAGTGATCCAGAGTCAGCGTCGCATCGACGTCGATGTGCAGCCATCCTTGCATGCTGGGGACGGCGCCGGCTTCCCACGCTGCGGCCCGCGCTGCAGCCCGCGCAGCCCAGATCCGGGGTAGGTGTACGGCATCGATACGTTCATCGACCAGCCGCCACATCGTCGTGGTGGAGGCCTTCGCACCGAAGACATGCTCACGATCCCCACATAGCTGGCCGACCCCGTCGATGCAGTCCGCGCCGTCAGCGACCGCGGCGGCCAGATCGGCGAAGACGTCACCGGGTGCGTGCCGCCACCGACCACGGTAGGTATCGGCCAACGCCGCGGTGACCAGCGCGGATAGGCCGGTATGGTCAGCCAACTCGCGTAACATGCCCATCCCGGCATGCGACACGACACCCTGGCCGTCAGCGGAAACTTTCACCCTCGATCGGCCCACGATAGTCTTCACCTGCGAAGTGCCTTCCCGTCAGGATCTTTGAACCGTAGAGAAGTCCAATTATCCCTTACAGGACAGGCACTTTCGCTTATCTACACACCCCTACCGGCAACAGTCCACGAAAAATCCGGGCTAGAGCGGGTCGCGGTCACCGAGCGGGCCGAGGGGCCGGCAACCATCGAGACCT
>CAZGGK010000105.1:0-2185 GCA_964525125.1 uncultured Mycobacterium sp. | reverse complement strand
ACGCATCCTGGTCA
Source organism: uncultured Mycobacterium sp. (assembly GCA_964525125.1). Taxonomy (GTDB): domain Bacteria; phylum Actinomycetota; class Actinomycetes; order Mycobacteriales; family Mycobacteriaceae; genus Mycobacterium. The sequence continues at coordinate 2,171 of CAZGGK010000105.1, read as the reverse complement.
CCGGGATCATCACCGACGCCTCGATCGCGTTCCACATCGCCCGGGTGGCCCAGGAGGCGGGTGCCCAGCTGGTGCTGACCGGCTACGACCGGATGCGGCTGATCCAGCGCATCGCCGATCGGCTGCCGGAGAAGGCGCCGCTGCTCGAACTCGACGTGCAGAACACCGGGCACCTGGACACCCTGGCCGACCGGATCACCGAGGTGATCGGGGCGGGCAACAAGCTGGACGGGGTGGTGCACTCGATCGGCCGCATGCCACCCAGCGGCATGGGCGTCAACCCGTTCTTCGACGCACCGTATGAGGACGTCGCCACCGGCATGCACATCTCCGCGTACTCCTATGCGTCGCTGGCCAAGGCGGTGCTGCCGATCATGAACCACGGCGGGTCCATCGTCGGCATGGACTTCGACCCCAGCCGGGCGATGCCGGCCTACAACTGGATGACCGTCGCCAAGAGCGCCCTGGAGTCGGTGAACCGGTTCGTGGCCCGCGAGGTGGGTCCGCACGGCGTGCGGTCGAACCTGGTGGCGGCCGGGCCGATCCGCACCCTGGCGATGAGCGCGATCGTCGGCGGCGCACTCGGCGAGGGCGCCAGCGACCAGATCCGGCTGCTGGAGGAGGGCTGGGATCAGCGAGCACCGATCGGCTGGGACATGAAGGACGCCACTCCGGTGGCGAAGACGGTGTGCGCCTTGCTGTCCGACTGGCTGCCCGCCACTACCGGGACCGTCGTGTATGCCGACGGCGGGGCGCACACCCAGCTGCTGTAGCAGGGAACCCGACTGGACCCCCGATGGAGCTAGACGCCGTCCTGCTGCTGTCGTTCGGCGGGCCCGAGGGGCCCGAGCAGGTGCGGCCGTTTCTGGAGAACGTCACCCGGGGGCGGGGCGTGCCCCCGGAACGCCTCGACGCCGTCGCGCAGCACTACCTGCACTTCGGCGGGGTGTCGCCGATCAACGCCATCAACCGGGCTTTGGCCGAGCAACTGCGGGCCGAACTGGACCTGCCGGTGTACTTCGGCAACCGGAACTGGGAACCCTACGTCGAGGACACCGTCGCAACAATGGCGGACAACGGGATTCGCCGCGCCGCGGTGTTCGTCACCTCGGCCTGGGGCGGGTACTCCGGCTGCCGGCAGTATGTCGACGACATCGCCCGGGCTCGGCGGGCGGTCGGGCAACGCGCTCCGGAATTGGTCAGGCTGCGCCAGTACTTCGACCATCCGCTGTTCGTGGCGATGTTCGCCGACGCCATCGGGGCTGCCCGCCGGGCCCTGCCGGTGAATCTGCGGGACACCGCGAGGCTGGTGTTCACCGCGCACTCGATCCCGGTGTCCGCCGAGTCGTGCTGTGGGCCGATGCTGTACAGCCGCCAAGTCGATTACGCCGCAAGGCTTGTCGCCGCAGCGGCGGGTTACGCCGACTACGACCAGGTGTGGCAGTCGCGCTCCGGACCGCCGCAGGTCCGCTGGCTGGAACCCGACATCGCAGAGCACCTGGTGGAACTCACGACGGCTGGTGCCCGCGCGGTGATCGTCTGCCCGATCGGCTTCGTCGCCGACCACATCGAGGTGGTGTGGGATCTCGACCATGAGCTGGGATCCCAGGCGCGGGCGGCGGGGGTGGCGCTGGCCCGCGCCGCCACGCCCGGCGCGGATCGCCGATTCGCGCTCCTGGCCAAGGAATTGATCGACGAGTTGTGCCAGGGGCGGGCGCCGGCACGGGTCGGTGGACCGGACCCGGCGCCGGCGCACGGCTGCAGCGTCAACGGCGCGCCCTGCACGCCGCAATGCTGAAGTCCCGGGTCGGGAGTGCGTTCGGCGAATCTGCCGTCGAGTCCGGGTCGATGGACATGATGACATCCGGATCGGTCTGAGGTCCTTTTCAATCTCACCGGCACGACAGGCCCGGAGTGAAGCCGATCACATCAGGATGAACGAATTTTGCCATCTGCAATATATGAAGTACTTATTACACGTTCAGTGTTGAATATCGTCCTGGTGTCCGCCGGGCCGTCATTTCAGGAGGCCGCGCGGTGGGTCGTCGTTCGAGTGGGAGATCTGCCGGTTCTTCGGGTCGGGGTGGAGGGTGTCGTCGGCTGACCGGGACAGCCGGTGCGGTTGCGTCGTTTCTGGCGTTCGGGATGGTTCCGGCTGGGCCGGTGGCGCA
>CAZGGK010000104.1:0-2475 GCA_964525125.1 uncultured Mycobacterium sp. | reverse complement strand
TCTGCTACGCCACCCAGAACCGGCAGACCGCGGTCAAGGCGATGGCGCCGGAGTGCGAACTTGTGATCGTGGTCGGCTCGCGGAACTCGTCGAACTCCAACCGGCTGGTCGAGGTGGCGCTGAACAACGGTGCCGCCGCGGCCCACCTCGTCGACTACGCCGACGACATCGACCCGGCCTGGCTGGATGACGCCCGGACCATCGGCGTCACCTCCGGTGCGTCGGTGCCGGAGATCCTGGTGCGGGGAGTGCTGGAGCGATTGGCCGAATACGGCTACGACACGGTCCATCCGGTGGCGACGGCCAACGAGACGCTGGTGTTCGCCTTGCCGCGAGAGATCCGCCCGACCCGGCGCTGAGCGCCGCGGTTCATCAGATGTCGTAACCCCACGATTCGGCGCGCGATCCGTCGCCGGGGTTCGCTCCGCGATAGCGCACCCGCGAGACCGGGTGGTGCGTGCCGTTCGGCGGATTGCCGGCGGCGTTCCTCGGCGTCTGGCGGGGCCGCGGGCGCGGTTCCGGCGGTTCACCCGGGCGGTAGGGGTCGCGGGCGGCCGGCCGGCCGGTGCGGTACCCCGGGATGTCCTGCGGAGGCCGGGGCCGGCGGCGCGGTGGTTCCTCGGGCCCGGCGTAGGGGGGCCGGCGCCGCCGGGGGTTGGCGGCCGCCGTTCCGGCCGCCTCGCTCATCCGTGGGCGCGGGTGCCGGGAATGGGTCGGGGTGGAACGTGGCGCCGCGGCTGTGCCGCGGCGCCGGGGTGGCGCGGTCGGCTCGCCGGCTTCGCCGGGGTCGCGGCCGGATCCGAGCCTGCCGGCGAGTTTCGCCGCCAGCGCTGCCAGCCGGCCCGGGCCGGCCGGTGCAACTGCGGTCCTCGGCGCTCCCGGTGCCGCTGGTGTCTGCGGGGTCGCCGATGTCGCCGGTGTCGCCGTCGCGAAGTACCAGCGGACCATGCCGATCAGCAGCACCCCGGCCGAGGTGAACAACATCAGCGGGAACCGCTCGATCAGCGGGTAGCCGCAGTTGATCAGGATGCCCTTGATGCCGGTGAAGGTGGTGCCGTGGAACAGCCAGTAGGCGCCGGGAACGGCGACGAACAGGATCAGCGGCGGCTGGATGACCGCGGTGAAAACCCCCGATTGCCGCACCGCGAGCACCGCGGCGACACACCCCAGCACGTACAGTGCGGCGAAGACGTTGGTCAGCTCCTTGCCGCCGGATCCGATGTCCAAGACCAAGCCGATCGCGGTGGCGCCGGTGGCCAGGACGACCGCGGCCCACCACGGCAGACCGGGCACGCCGGGATGAATCGACCGGTGATCGGGGGTGACCGGTGACCTTGCCCGCTGTGCTGACACACGTTGACGGTACCGGCTGGCGGCAGCGGGTGCGCGGCGCGGCACGCTCTAGAATTGACGCCCTGTGAGCCTGAGCCTGGGAATCGTCGGGTTGCCCAACGTCGGTAAGTCGACCTTGTTCAACGCGCTGACCCGCAACAACGTGTTGGCAGCCAACTACCCGTTCGCGACGATCGAGCCGAACGAGGGCGTCGTTCCGCTGCCCGATGCGCGGCTGGCCAAGCTGGCCGAGATCTTCGGCTCGGAGCGCGTCCTCCCGGCGCCGGTGACCTTCGTCGACATCGCCGGTATCGTCAAGGGCGCCTCCGAGGGCGCCGGGCTGGGCAACAAGTTCCTGGCCAACATTCGCGAATGCGACGCGATCTGCCAGGTGGTGCGGGTCTTCGCCGACGACGACGTGGTGCACGTCGACGGCAAGGTCGATCCCGAGGCCGACATCGAGGTCATCGCGACGGAGCTGATCCTGGCCGACCTGCAGACGCTGGAGAAGGCGGTGCCGCGGCTGGAGAAGGAAGCCCGCAACAACAAGGACCGCAAGCCGGCTCTGGATGCTGCGGTCGCGGCTCAGCAGATACTCGACGGCGGCACAACACTGTTCGCCGCCGGCGTGGACACCGCGCCGCTGCGGGAGCTCAACCTGCTGACCACCAAGCCCTTTCTGTACGTGTTCAACGCCGACGAGGCCGTACTGACCGACGCCGCAAGGGTCGCCTCGTTGCGTGAGCTGGTGGCTCCGGCCGACGCGGTGTTCCTGGACGCCAAGATCGAAGCCGAGCTCGCCGAGCTGGACGACGAGTCGGCGATGGAACTACTGGAGTCGATCGGGCAGACCGAGCGGGGCCTGGATGCCTTGGCGCGGGCCGGTTTTCACACCCTGAAGCTGCAGACCTATCTGACCGCCGGCCCCAAGGAGGCCCGGGCCTGGACCATCCACGCCGGTGACACCGCACCCAGGGCGGCCGGGGTGATCCACACCGACTTCGAGAAGGGCTTCATCAAGGCCGAGATCGTCTCCTTCGACGACCTGGTCGCCGCCGGGTCGATGGCTGCCGCCAAGTCTGCCGGCAAGGTGCGGATGGAGGGTAAGGACTACGTGATGGCCGACGGGGACGTGGTGGAGTT
>CAZGGK010000103.1:0-2962 GCA_964525125.1 uncultured Mycobacterium sp. | reverse complement strand
GAGATGGCTGGCGGTCAGCAGTGAGGAATATCCACTTCGATCCCGACGGCTGGGAGGACTTCCTGTTCTGGCTCGGTTCTGATCGCAAGCTGGCCCGTCGAATCGTCCGGCCATCGTGGAGATCCAGCGAAGCCCGTTCGGCGGGATCGGCAAACCCGAACCGCTCAAGGGTGAACTGTCGGGCTACTGGTCGCGCCGCACCGACGACCAGCACCGGCTCGTCTACCGGGCAACCGATGACGAGGTCAAGATTCTCAAGGCCCGCTACCACTACTGATCGCGCGAGAACGATCAGCCCAGCCGCTCCCGCAGAAACGCGATGTCATCTTTGCGGCCCTCCTCGGCGGTCTCGCAGATCACCGGCGCCGAAGCGGCCTTGACCATCGCAACCAGCAGATCCGGATCAATCTGACCGGTACCGAAATTGGCGTGCCGGTCCCGGCCGGAGCCGGCCGCATCCTTGGAGTCGTTACAGTGCACCAGGTCGATGCGACCGGTGATCGCCTTGATCCGATCGACCGCGTCGAGCAGGGACTCCCCCGCCGCCCAGGTGTGGCAGGTGTCCAGGCAGAAGCCCACGCCGGTGCCGCCGATGAAATCCCAGAGCCGGCCGATGGTGTCGAAGTGGCGGGCCATCGCATGTCGACCGCCGGCGGTGTTCTCCAGGTACACCGGCACGGAAGTCTCAAGCCGCTCAAGGGCCTTGCGCCAGCGCCCGAACCCGGCCTCCACGTCGTCGTCGGCGCTGACGTGCCCGCCATGCACGATCACCGCCACCGCACCGATGTCGGCCGCGGCGTCGCAGGTCTGCTGCAGACTGGCCCGTGACGGAATCCGCACCCGGTTGTTGGCCGAGGCGACGTTGATCAGGTACGGCGCGTGCACGTAGATCGGCAGCGCCGCCGCCCGTAGCGCAGCGGCGTCAGCGCGGGGTTTGGGCGGTTTCCAGCTCTGCGGATTGCCGAGGAAGATCTGCACCACGTCGGCGCCCTCGGCCGCGGCGGCGGACAGCGGATCCGCCGGGCGCACATGCGAACCGATCAGCATGGCGCCCACCCTATCCCGCGCGAGCAGACGTCAAGGTACCCCGTCAAACGCGAAATTGGGGGTTTTCATGTCTGCTCGCGCCAAGGAGGTGCGCGCGAGCAAGATGGCTTTCGATCCGGGCAACCAGGCGTTGCTTGTCCCGCCGGATGTCGGTGACGGTCATCGGGATCGACGTCCAAGAGCACTCCTGCAAGCGGGCGACCTTCAAACGGTCGTGCAGCAGCGCCTCGGGGCCCATGTGCCAGTCGATGCTGTCGTACTCGGCTACCAATCCTGCCTCCGGCCAGGCGAAGTCAACACGCCACAGGTCGCCACAACGATCGATGATGCGGTACTGCAGTTCTGGCAGCGGCAGGCCGCCGTCGATGAATACCAGCCGCGCCTCGCTCTCCATCGGCGACTCCGAGCGGCCATCGGCGTGGTCGATCAAATCCCGCACCTTGACGATGCCCCGTCGCCCCTTCTGCTCGCGGATCGCCTCGGCTAGTTGGCCTGCCGTACAGGCTCCGATGCGCAAGGCGGCATCCAGTGTCGCCAGTGCGCGCGGTCGCCGTAACGTTCGCGCGACTTCTATGGCAGTCCACGCCGGTGCTGTTGCCAGCCGACCCGCCACTCGTCTCAGTGGCGCATCGACTCGCTGGTGCACCATGACCTTGGTCGACGGCCTCATCCGGACACCCGGGTCGAGCACGTGCAGACGTGACGTGTCCTCGGTGTCGAAGCCATATAAGGCGGCAGCGGTGCCCATGCAGGTGACAATCGGCTCACGGGCTATCAGATCCAGCGCAGCCAGTCTGCCCAAGACGTCGGGTTCGACGGGGGCATACACGCCACGGCGTACCCGTACCAGCCTGCCCGCCCTTACGTGGCCGGCTAACACCTTGCGCGTCATAACCCCGAGCAACTGCTGGGTCGTCGCTACCTCACCGTCGCCTGCCGTTACCCCGCCGATGAACACGCCCCGAGGCTGCCGTAGTCGCGTCCAACCCAAAAATCACCCCTGTGGATGACCGCTGAGCAGACGCGAAAGCCCCCATTTCGGCCTCGAAATGGGGGCTTTCGCGTCTGCTCGCGCCAGGAGGTCGCGCGCAAGGAGGGCGTGCGCCAGGAGGTCGCGCGCCAGGAGGGCGTGCGCCAGAGGGAACTACCGGTAGTCGGAGTAGCCGTAGTCGTCCAGCGGCACCGCGGCACCAGTCGGCACGCCGAAGTCCGGGCTGTAGTACTGATCCTCGTAAGACGGGATCGTGTACGCCGCGGCCCGAGCCTCCTCGGTCGGCTCCACCCGGATGTTGCGGTAGCGGTTGATACCGGTCCCCGCCGGGATCAGCTTGCCGATGATTACGTTCTCCTTCAGACCCTGCAGGCGGTCGCTGCGGCAGTTGATCGCCGCATCGGTGAGCACCCGGGTGGTCTCCTGGAACGACGCCGCGGAGAGCCACGAGTCGGTGGCCAGCGATGCCTTGGTGATCCCCATCAGCACCGGACGCCCCGCCGCGGGTTCGCCACCCTCGGCCACCACCCGGCGGTTCTCGGTCTCGAACTCGGCACGCTCGGTCAGCGAACCGGGCAGGAACTCCGTCGAACCCGAGTCGATGATGGTCACCCGGCGCAGCATCTGCCGGACGATCACCTCGATGTGCTTGTCGTGAATCGACACACCCTGGGCCCGGTAGACCTGCTGGACCTCCTTGACCAGGTGGATTTGCACCTCGCGCGGACCCTGCACCCGCAGCACCTCGTGCGGGTCGGCCGAGCCCTCCATCAGCTGCTGGCCCACCTCGACGTGGTCGCCGTCGGCCAGCAACCGCTCGGTGCCATCCTCGTGCTTGAACACCCGCAGCCGCTGCCGGCGAGGCAGCTTGTCGTAGACCACTTCCTCGCCGCCGTCGTCCGGAACGATGGTGATCTTGTAGAA
>CAZGGK010000102.1:0-3015 GCA_964525125.1 uncultured Mycobacterium sp. | reverse complement strand
TGAGTGTGACAGCTTGAAGTGGCCCCGGTTGGGGTCGTAGTGATGGGCTGATTTGGCCCCACCTCCGACCGAGCAGGCCTACGTTCCGTGACGTCCCGTGTTGGCGTTCTCGAAGGGCGTGGGTGATGGCGAAGGGAACGAAGGTGGAGCTGTTCGAGCGGATCCGGCGGGATCACCGGATCGAGGATCTCTCGGTGCGTGGGCTGGCCAGGCGGTATCGGGTTCACCGGCGCACGGTGCGTCAGGCGTTGGCGGATGCGGTGCCGCCGGAGCGTAAGACACCGGATCGTGCGGCTCCGGCGTTGGGCCCGTATCAGGCCACGATCCGGGACTGGCTGGTCGCCGATCGTAAGGAGCCGCCCAAGCAGCGGCATACCGCCCGGCGGGTATGGCAGCGGCTGGTCGAGGAACAGGGCGCGCAGGTCGGCGAGTCGACGGTGCGGGCGTATGTCGCCGATGTGCGCCGGGAGTTGGGCACTGGGACGTCGCTGGTGTCGGTGCCGCAGACGCATCCGCCGGCGGCCGAGGCAGAGGTCGATTTCGGCGAGTTCAAGGCGTGGGTCGGCGGTGTGCTGATCAAGCTGTTCATGTTCGTGTTGCGGCTCTCGTTCTCGGGCAAGGCGGTGCACGTGGCGTATGCGAACCAGACGCAGGAGAGCTTCTTCGACGGGTTGATCACCGCGATGAACAGGCTGGGCGGGGTTCCCGGCCGAGTACGGCTGGACAACCTGACCCCGGCGGTGGTGCGGTGCCTGCTGGGTCGGGAACGGTTGGAGAACCAGCGGTTCGTGGCGTTGCGGTCGCACTACGGATTCGACGTGTTCTATTGCATTCCGGGTGTCCAGGGTGCGCACGAGAAGGGCGGCGTGGAAGGAGAAGTCGGCCGGTTTCGGCGTCGACATCTCACGCCGGTGCCGAAGGTGGACACCTTGACCGAGCTGAACGAGATCATCGCCGCCGCCGATGTGGCCGACGAAGCGCGGCACGTGGACCGCCGGCCGCAGACGGTCGGCCAGGACGCGGCGATCGAGCTGCCGCTGCTGAGTCCGCTGCCGGCCGTCGACTTCGACGCGGCCGCGACACTCTCGTGCCGAGTCGACGCCAAATCGCGGGTATGCGTGCGGCAGTCCTACTACTCGGTGCCGGTGCGGCTGGCCGGACGGCGGGTCACGGTCCGGCTGGGCGCACGGCGGTTGCAGGCGTTGGACGGCGCCACCGTGATCGCCGAGCATGTTCGGGCGTTGCACAAGGGCAGCGAGGACCTGGTCTTGGATCACTACCTGGAGGTGCTGGTGCGCAAGCCCGGCGCCCTGCCCGGTTCGACAGCGCTGGCCCAAGCCCGGGCGGCGGGCACGTTCACCCCGGCGCATCAACGCTACTGGGACACCGCCCGGGCGAAGCTCGGTGACGGGGCCGGCACCCGGGCGTTGATCGCGGTGTTGCTGCTGCACCGCACGATGCCCGCCGCCGCGGTGCTGGCCGGCATCGACGCAGCCCTGGCGGCCGGGCGCATCGACGCCGACCTGGTCGCGGTGGAGGCCCGCCGACACGCCGAACCCGCCGTCCCCGTGGACGACGCCGGCGTGGTGGTGCCGCTCGGGCCTGCTGCACACCCGGCCCGTCCGGCGCCCACCCTGGACGGCTACGACGAGTTGCTGCCCGCCTCCGGCGGTGCCCGGTGAGCCCGGCCACCCAGACGGCGGCCCGACGGCCGGGCCGCGCCGTGTCCGGGCTGTCCGACCCGGCCGCGGACGCAGCGATCGGCGCGGCATGCGCGTTGCTGCACCTGCCCACTGTTCGCGACGAGGCCGGCCCGATCGCCGACGCCGCGGCCCGGGAACGGCTGTCACACCGGGCGTTTTTGGCCGAGGTGCTGTCCGCCGAGTGCGACGACCGGGAAGCACGCCGCCGGCTGCGGCGTGTCGCCGAGGCCCGCTTCCCCCGCGTGAAACGACTGGACGCGTTCGATCTGTCGGCGGTGCCGTCGCTGCCGCCGGCCACGTTCGCGGCGCTGGCCGAGGGTGCCTGGATCGACGCCGGGCAGCCGGTGGTGCTGCTCGGCGATTCCGGCACCGGCAAGACTCATCTGCTCATCGGCCTGGGCACCGCCGCCGCCGAGGCCGGTCGCCGGGTCCGCTACATCACCTGCGCCGCGCTGGTCAACGAACTGGCCGAGGCCGCCGACGAACGCCAACTATCCCGAGTGGTCGGCCGCTACGCCCGCCTCGACCTGCTGTGTCTGGACGAGGTCGGCTACGTCCATTTGGACCCGAAGGGCGCGGAACTGCTGTTCCAGATCATCACAGCCAGAGAGGAACGCGCCTCCATCGCCTGCGCCTCCAACGCCCCATTCTCCGAATGGGGCCAGACCTTCACAGATCCACGACTGGCAGCCGCGGTCGTGGACCGGCTCACCTTCCACGCCCACATCATCGACACCGGCAGCCGGTCCTACCGGCTACGCGCCAGCAAAACCGGACGCGACACGAAAAGGCCACCCGACCGGGAAGGCCACGATCATGCTTGACATCACCATCGACGGCGGCGACGCCACCGAACTCGCCGAGATGCTGCAATTCCTGGCCGACTGGCTCGCCGCCGACCGCGACCAGATGGACGCCTCACTGACCCGCTGCGTCGGCAACCCCGCCTACGGCGCCGACCAGCTGCAAACCGACCTGCGCCGCTTCATCTTCCTGCTGCGCGGCGACGACGGCGATCAACTCTTCGGCGACCACGCCAATCAGCCCCCCCTACCCAAGGCAGGTGACACCAGGACGACCGCACGACGCCCGTCAAGGATGTCGACAACTCAATACCGCCGCCGCTCGACAGCCAGCCGTCAACGACCCGCCCATAACCGAACCAACCGGAGCCGCCCATGAACTAACCCCGCCGGTCACACACGGCAACTGCCGCGCTCTCGACGGAGCTCGGCAGGCATCAGAACACGTCGACAGGTGGGGCCAAAACAAACCATCACAGTGGGGCCAAATGGGGTTGACATTCTCACGC
>CAZGGK010000101.1:0-3144 GCA_964525125.1 uncultured Mycobacterium sp. | reverse complement strand
CCGACATCCTGGGCGCCGAGGATGCCTTCGGCGACATGGACTTCAAGGTCGCCGGTACCCGCGACTTCGTCACCGCGCTGCAGCTGGACACCAAGCTCGACGGCATCCCGTCGCAGGTGCTGGCCGGTGCGCTGGCCCAGGCCAAAGACGCGCGCATGACGATTCTGGAGGTGATGGCCGAGGCCATCGACGCCCCCGACGAGATGAGCCCGTACGCGCCGCGGGTCACCACCATCAAGGTGCCGGTGGACAAGATCGGCGAGGTGATCGGGCCGAAGGGCAAGGTCATCAACGCGATCACCGAGGAGACCGGCGCGCAGATCTCGATCGAGGACGACGGCACCGTGTTCGTCGGCGCGGTCGACGGCCCGTCGGCGCAGGCCGCGATCGACCGGATCAACGCGATCGCCAACCCGCAACTGCCCAAGGTGGGCGAGCGATTCCTGGGCACCGTGGTCAAGACCACCGACTTCGGCGCGTTCGTGTCGCTGCTGCCGGGCCGCGACGGCCTGGTGCACATCTCCAAGCTCGGCCGCGGCAAGCGGGTCAGCAAGGTCGAGGACGTCGTCAAGGTGGGTGACAAGCTGCGGGTGGAGATCGCCGACATCGACAACCGCGGGAAGATCTCGCTGGTGCCGGTCGCTGACGACTCAGCCGAAGCCGCCTCAGCGCCAGCCGATGCCGCCGCGGCCGACAGCTGACGCGGGACCGGTACGCCGCACCACGCTGCCCGGCGGGCTGCGGGTGGTCACCGAATACCTGCCGTCGGTGCGTTCGGCCTCGGTGGGTGTCTGGGTCGGGGTCGGATCGCGCGATGAGGGCAGCACCGTGGCCGGGGCCGCGCACTTCCTGGAGCACCTGCTGTTCAAGGCCACCCCGACCCGCACGGCGGTCGGCATAGCGCAGGCGATGGACGCCGTCGGCGGCGAACTCAACGCGTTCACCGGCAAGGAGCACACCTGCTACTACGCCCACGTGCTCGACACCGATCTGGAGTTGGCCGTCGACCTGGTCGGCGACGTGGTGCTCAACGGCTGCTGCGCCACCGAGGACGTCGAACTCGAACGCGACGTGGTCCTCGAGGAACTCGCGATGCGCGACGACGACCCCGAGGACGCGCTGGGGGATGTGTTTCTGTCGACCCTGTTCGGCGACCATCCGATCGGGCGTCCGGTGATCGGCAACGAGGCGTCGGTGTCGGCGATGACATCCAGGCAGCTGCGTTCGTTTCACCTGCGTCGCTACACCCCGGAACGCATGGTGGTGGCGGTGGCCGGCAACGTCGACCATGCCGCCGTGGTGACGTTGGTGCGAGAACGCTTTCGGCCCCGGCTGATCCGTGGCCAGCGGCCGGCCGCACCGCGCAAGGGCGCGGGCCGGGTGCCGGGCAGGCCGGCGCTGACAGTGGTCAACCGGGACTCCGAGCAGACCCACATGTCGCTGGGGGTGCGTGCCCCGGGCCGGCACTGGCCGCATCGCAAGGCGCTGGCGGTGCTCAACACCGCGCTCGGTGGTGGGCTGAGTTCGCGTCTGTTCCAACAGGTTCGGGAGTCCCGCGGCCTGGCGTACTCGATCTACTCGTCGGTGGACACCTTCGCCGACGCCGGTGCGCTGTCGGTGTACACCGCCTGCCAGCCGGAGCGGTTCAACGAGGTGGTCCAGGTCACCGCCGACGTGCTGGAATCGGTGGCACGCGACGGCATCACCGAGGCCGAGTGCCGGATCGCCAAGGGCTCGCTGAAGGGTGGGCTGGTGCTGGGCCTGGAGGACTCGGCCTCCCGGATGAACCGGATCGGGCGCAGTGAACTGAACTACGGCGAACACCGCAGCATCGCCCGCACCCTGCGGGAATTGGACGCGGTCACCGTCGAGGAGGTCAACGCGGTAGCCCGCCGGCTGCTGGTGCGACCCTACGGTGTCTCGGTGCTCGGGCCCTACCGGTCGAAGGGATCGCTTCCGCGGCGGCTGCGCTCGATGGCAGGCTAGGCGGATGGCATTCACCTTCGATGAGCTCGCGGCGCCGGTGGTGGCCGCACCGATGGCCGGCGGCCCGACCACCCCGGAGTTGGCGGCGGCGGTGTGCAATGCCGGCGGCCTGGGCTTTGTCGCCGGCGGCTATCTGAGTCCCGGGCAGCTGGCCGCCCGCGTTGCCGCCACCCGCGCCCGCACCACCGGCCCGATCGGCGTCAATCTGTTTGTGCCGCAGCCCAGTGACGCCGACATGGTGCTGCTGGACGAGTACGCCGACCTGTTGGAATCGTTGGCCGAGCACTACGGCGTCGAACTGGGCCGGCCGCGGCACGGCGACGACGACTGCTGGCCGGAGAAGCTGGAACTGGTCGCCGACCTGCGGCCCGCGGTGGTGTCGTTCACCTTCGGGACGCCGCAGCCCGAGGATCTGGACACACTGCGGGGACTGGGAATCCTGACGCTGGTCACCGTGACATCGGTCTACGAGGCGGGTGTCGCGATCGGTCACGGCGCCGACGGGCTGGTGGTGCAGGGCCCGGATGCCGGCGGGCACCGCGGTACCTTCGCTCCGGATGTGCGGCCCGGCACCGAGTCGCTGGACTACCTGCTCGACGCGATCGGCGCGGCCCACAACGACATTCCGCTGGTCGCCGCGGGCGGGTTGGGCGGCGCGGCTGACGTCGCCCAGGTGTTGCGCCGGGGCGCGGTGGCCGCCCAGGTCGGCACCGCGTTGCTGCTGTGCGACGAGGCCGGCACCAACGCGGCGCACCGTGCCGCCCTGCAGAACCCGGAGTTCGGGAACACCATCGTGACGCGGGCGTTCTCCGGGCGGTATGCGCGCAGCCTGGAGAACGACTTCACCCGTGCTCTCGATGACGTTGCGCCACTGGGGTATCCGGAAGTCAACCACATGACGTTGCCGATCCGGGCCGCCTCGGCGGCCGTGGAGGATCCGCACGGCACCAGCCTGTGGGCCGGAACCATGTACCGGACCGCGCGCCCCTGGGCCGCGGCGGACGTGGTCGCCAGCTTGGCCGCCGGCTGAGCCGGCGCGGCGGGCCCGGCCCGGCTCAGCAGTCGTAGTAGAGGGCGAACTCGTAGGGGTGCGGGCGCAGGTCGATCGGGGCGATCTCGTTGTCGCGCTTGTAGCCGATCCAGGTTTCGATCAGGTCG
>CAZGGK010000100.1:0-3368 GCA_964525125.1 uncultured Mycobacterium sp. | reverse complement strand
CGACCTGATCGAAACCTGGATCGGCTACAAGCGCGACAACGAGATCGCCCCGATCAACCTGCGCCCGCACCCCTACGAGTTCGCCCTCTACTACGACTGTTGAGCCGGGCCGGGCCCGCCGCACCGGCTCAGCCGGGGTTTAACGGCTCGAATCGGTAACGATTGATGATTCCGCGATAACGACCGCGCGTCGCCCCGCGAAGTAGCGGTTCTTCCGCGCTTACCTTGAGCCCGACCACAGGGCTGAAAGGTAGCCGATGCGCAAGAATCCGTTCGAGGGGATGTCCCGCCGCGAATTCCTCGCCAAGGCCACCGCGGCCGGCGGCACCGCGATGCTCGCCGATTGGGCCTCCCCGATCATCGAGAAAGCCTATGCGGCGCCGGTGAGTTCGAGTTCGCTACACGATATCGAGCACATCGTCTTGTTCATGCAGGAGAACCATTCGTTCGACAACTATTTCGGAACGCGCTACGGCGTCAACGGATTCGGCAACACCCCGAACAACCCGCCCGAGGTCTTCCGGCAGCGGGGCTGGGCGCCATCGGCATCCGGCGGCGGCCCCACCGACTTCAACGACCCCAGCCGGTTCACCCTGCCGTTCCGGCTGGACACCACCAGGGGCCCGAGCATATCCGGCGAATGCGTCAACGACCCCGACCACAGCTGGGCGGGCACCCACAGCGCCTGGAACGCCGGCGCCAACAACAACTGGATGCCGATGTCCGTCGAGGCGGTCGGCCCCAAGAACGCGCCGGCACTGATGGGTTACTACACCCGCGAAGACATCCCGGTCCACCACATGCTCGCCGACAAGTTCACGCTCTGCGACAACTACTTCTGCTCGGTGCTCGGGCCCACCACCCCCAACCGGCTCTACTGGCTCAGCGCGTCGATCGACCCGGAGGGCAAGTTCGGCGGGCCGCTGCTGACCACCCCGACACCGTGGCCGAGCTTCAAGTTCTCCTGGGAGATCATGCCGCAGTCGCTGGAACGGGCCGGCGTCAGCTGGAAGGTCTACAACGCCAACGACCTCGGTCCGATCAACGGCGTCATCCTCAACGGTCTGGTCGGCGCCTTCAAGCAGTCGCTGGACCCGAAGACCAACCTGTGGGCCAAGGGCATCGCACCGCGCTATCCGCTGAACTTCGCCATGGACGTCGCCGCCGACCGACTGCCCGCGGTGTCGTGGGTGGTCTCCCCGGTGCTCGAGTGCGAGCACCCCGCGCTGCCGGTCGCACTGGGTTCGGTGGGCATCGTGAACCTGCTGCGGATCCTGCTGTCCAACCCCAAAGTCTGGGCAAAGACCGCCCTCATCGTCAGCTACGACGAACACGGCGGCTTCTTCGACCACGTCACCCCGCCCACCCCGCCACCGGGCACCCCCGGCGAGTACATCCCGGAGTCGATCGTCCACGGCGTGCAGGGATCCGGCGGCATCAGCGGGCCGATCGGCCTGGGCTACCGGGTGCCGTGCCTGGTCATCTCACCGTTCAGTCGCGGCGGCCGCGTCGATTCCACCGTCTACGACCACACCTCGCAGCTGCGGCTGCTGGAGACCCGGTTCGGGGCCCGGGTGCCCAATCTGCCGGCCGGCTGCTGGCGCCGTGAGATCACCGGGGACATGACCAAGGCGTTCGACTTCTCCGCGTCCGACCCGAGCCGCCCCAGCCTCGGTACGCCGTTCCTGGGTGCGCTGCCCAAGTTCCCGCAGTGCATCCCCAACGTGGTGACCGGGACCCTCGGCAAGGGCAACCCGTACCCGGTGCCGTTCCCCCAGACCATGCCGGTACAGGACGCCAGTCCGCCGGCGGCATCATCGCCGCCCGCGAATGCGGCAATGATCCCGGGCCCGGCGCAGGCCGGCACACCGAACCTTCCCGCCGCGGCAGCGGTCCCGTCGTAATTCGAAAAATGCGCCGACAGAAGCAATTACAGGCCATTCTCAGCCCATAGCAACTGCACCTCCGCCGGTAACGATTGCGAATCCAATAGCGACACCACAGTTCTCGATAGTCTATCGTAGACCGCGGCACAGGCGCGAATGGTGCGAAATGGGTCAGTTCGACGGAATGTCCCGCCGGGAGTCCCTCGCCAAAGTCAGCGCCTCCGGGGGCGCCGCGATGCTGACCGCATGGGCCGGCCCGGTCATCGAAAAGACTTATGCGGCACCGGCATCATCGGGTTCTCTGCAGGATATCGAGCATATCGTGCTCTTCATGCAGGAGAACCACTCCTTCGACAACATCTTCGGAACGCGATACGGCGTAAACGGATTCGGAAAAACACCCAACAATCCGCCGGAGGTGTTCAGGCAGCGCGGCTGGGCACCGTCGGCATCAGGCGGCGGCCCAACCGATTTCAACGACCCCACCTGGTTCGCCGTGCCGTTCCGGCTCCGCACCGTGCGCGGACCGACCCTTGCCGGTGAATGCGTCAACAACCCCGACCGTTCCTGGGCCGGCATGCACGCGAAGACCTCCCGGTCCACTACCTGCCGGCCGACGCTTTCACCATCTGCGACAACTACTTCTGCCCGGTGCTCGGCGCCACCATCTCCAACCGGCTGTACTGGCTCAGCGCGACGATCGACCCGGACGGCCAATTCGGCGGCCCCTACCTGGAGAGCCCGGTGCTGTACCCGAGATTCGGGTTCTCCTGGGAGATCATGCCGCAGGCCCTGGAACGCGCCGGGGTCAGCTGGAAGATCTACCAGAGCCACCAGGTGCTCAACGGCATCACCTACAACGGCCTGGTCGACGCCTTCAAGCAATCCATGGATCCAGGACGAACCTGTGGAGCAAGGGCGTGACACCGTCGTACCCGCTGAACTTCGCCCTCGACGTCGCCACCGACAACCTGCCTCAGGTGTCCTGGGTGGTCGGGCCCTGGCAGGAGAACGAACATCCGGCCAGTCCGGCGGCACTGGGCGCGGTCGGCATCGTCAACCTGCTGCGGACCCTGGTCTCCAACCCGAAGGTGTGGGCCAAGACTGCGGTGATCCTCAGCCACGACGAGAACGGCGGCTTCTTCGACCACGTCACCCCGCCCACCCCGCCGCCGGGCACCCCCGGCGAGTACATTGCGCAATCCATCGTCAACAACGTGACCGACTCCGGCGGGATCGGCGGGCCGATCGGCCTGGGCTACCGGGTGCTGTGCCTGGTGATCTCACCGTTCAGCCGCGGCGGCAACGTCGATTCCACCGTCTACGACCACACCTCGCAACTACGGCTGATCGAAAGCCGATTCGGCGTGCCGGTCCCCAACCTCACCCCGCGGCGACAATCGGTCACCGGGGACATGACCAATGCCTTCGATCGGAATGAACGTAGCGCGGCGGACCCCCGGCTTTAGCCGTGGGGGTGAG
>CAZGGK010000099.1:0-4060 GCA_964525125.1 uncultured Mycobacterium sp. | reverse complement strand
TCGAAGATGTTCTGCGCACACGATGCCGCCGCGGTCGTGGCTTGCCGCTGACAGTCCGCGACCACCTCGACGATCTTCCCCACCTTGATCGGCGCCGGGTCCGGTGAGCCCTGAATTTCTTTGATCCTGGCGTCACCGTCCAGCGCGATTGTGGTGAGTTGGGAATTCAGCTCGGCAGCCGAATCGTAGCCGATACCATGGGCTTTGCTTATGACGGTGTTCGTCTCGGCGACGTCGTCCGCCTGACCGGCGCACCACTTGAACGTGTCTCGGATGGTGTCAGCCGTGACCCCCTTCTGCAGCTCCGGGTTGATCGGCCCAGCGAGCGTCTGCTGCAGCCGATCCGAAAAGTGCTGCCAGGCAACCGAAGTGGTTCCCCTTTTCGTCGACGCCGCCGCAACAAGGCTCAGGTCCGACTGTGGGGTCCAGTATTGGCCGACAAGGATCTCACCCCATGCGCCAGGCGGGCCTTCGCCGGTCATTTGCACAGCTCATCGATGGTTTTTGAACTGGATTCCGCGGCGTCCTGTACTGGCACACGAACGGCGTCTGGATCCGCGGCAAGTTCGATCACTGCCAACTTTCTCATGTTGTCGCCGAGGGATCTCGTTGCAATCGCGAGCTCGACAGGAGCTGCTGGCTGAAGCGTCAGGCGGTCTAGCAGGTAATCTCCACCTTGGTAGAGTGATACGGGCGCATACAATTCCGTTGCAAGCGAACCTATTTCGTCGCCTGGCGTCGGATTTGTTCGGTGGGTATTGAGGACTACGCCGCGTTTCACGACCCGGTAAGCCTCGCAAACCTCCGCCTTCGCGGTCGCGATCTGCTCCTCGGAATACACCGGTGCCGAAGACTGGCTCACCTTGGGCACCGGGCGCAGCCACGCCCCAATGCCCACCCCCAACCCGACCAGAGCAATCGCCAGGGCGAGGAAGGCAGGCCAGCGGCCCGGCCTGGCCACCGGCTTCGGCGGCACCGGCGGCCACGAAGGCACCGCGGCAGGCGACCCCGGTGCACTCGACCCGGGGAAAGGCCCGCTGGGTGGCGTGTCCGGCATGGGCCGATGCTATCGCTGATCAGAAAAGGCGGTAGTCACCGTTGTAACGCGTGCGATACCGCGCGCTGGAAACGCAGGGCAAACCCGCGGTCAGTCTTCGCCGCGGTCCAACAGATCCGAGGACCCGAGGACGCGTTCGACCTGCACCTCGATGACCACCCGTCGCGGATTCGCCCGCGGTGTCCGGTACCGCTGGGCGTAGCGCAACTCGGCGTCGCGCACGGCGTCCACCTCGCCGTCCACGGTGGACCGGCCCTCCAGCGACAGCCACCGGGCGCCGTCGACCTGGCTGAGCACCGCCACCCCGGCGCGTTCGGCGTTGACCGCCTTCTGTGAGCCGCCGGTGGTGATCACCCGGGCGATGTGGGTCTTGGGGTCGAAGGTGAAGCCGACCGCCACCACGTGTGGTGAACCATCGGAGCGCAGCGTGGTCAGCATGGCCAGGTGGCGCTCGGTGAGGAACGCCAGCGCATCCTCGGTGAGTCGGGTCGTCGTGTTTGCCATCACCGCCCACGCTAGCGCAGGCGATAATCGCAGCCGTGAACGACACGGCCCCGGGACCAGTGGTGATTTTCGGCGGGCGCAGCGAAATCGGCACCGCACTGGCCTGTCTGCTGGCACCCGGGGCCACGGTGGTGCTGGCCGCCCGCCACTCGGACCGGTTGGATGCCCAGGTCGCCGCCATCACCGCGGCCGGCGCCGCACGAGTGGAAACCGTCGAGTTCGACGCCGACGACCTGGCCTGCCACGGCCCGCTGGTCGCGGCGCTGACCGCCAATCATGGCCCGATCAGCGTCGCGGTGCTGGCGTTCGGCATCCTCGGCGATCAGGACCGCGCCGAAGCCGACGCCGCCCATGCGGTGGCGATCGTGCGCACCGACTATGTTGCCCAGGTCAGCCTGCTCACGCATCTGGCAGCCGACATGCGCGGGTCCGGCAGCGGCGACCTGGTGGTGTTCTCATCGGTGGCCGGGGTGCGGGTGCGCCGCGCCAACTACGTCTACGGCTCGGCCAAGGCGGGCCTGGACGGATTCGCCAGCGGGCTCGCCGACGCCCTGCACGGAACCGGGGTGCGGTTGCTGATCGTGCGGCCCGGCTTTGTCATCGGCCGGATGACCAAGGGGATGAGGCCCGCGCCGCTGTCGAGCACCCCGCAACAGGTGGCGGCGGCAACCGCGCGGGCGCTGCGTCGCCGACGACGCACCGTGTGGGTGCCATGGGCATTGCGGCCGCTGTTCTTCGCGCTGCGACTGCTGCCGCAGTTCGTCTGGCGCAGGATGCCGCGATGACCTCCGTCCGGTCCTGATACCACCGCGCAGTCGGTGGAACTGCCTGGTCGAACATGCGACACTGGCATTCTCATCAGCGAGAGGCGCGCAGATGGCTGACCAGCGCCCGGTACGGATCGCGATCATCGGCGCGGGCATGTCGGGCCTGTGCATGGCGATGAAGCTGCAGGACGCCGGCATCGACTCCTACACCATCTTCGAACAGGCATCCGAGGTCGGCGGCACCTGGCGCGACAACACCTATCCGGGCTTGACCTGCGATGTCCCGTCTCGGTATTACTCCTATTCGTTCCTGCCGAACCCGGACTGGTCGCACCTGCTGCCGCCGGGCCGGGAGGTTCAGGGCTATTTCCAGCGGGTGGCCCGGGATCGGGCCATCCGCCCGCACATCCGGTTCGGCACCGCCGTCACCTCGGCGCGATACGCCGACGACCGCTGGCACCTGCGCACCGCCGCCGGAGAAGATGCGTTCGACGTGCTGATCACCGCTACCGGGGTGCTGCGGGTGCCGCGCTACCCGGACATCGCCGGCCGGGAGACGTTCGCCGGCCCGGCGTTTCACTCGTCGCGCTGGGACCACTCGGTGAGCTTGCCGGACAAGCGGATCGGCGTGATCGGCACCGGATCGACCGGAGTGCAGATCGTCGCCGAACTCGGGGGAGTCGTCCGCGGGCTCACCGTGTTCCAGCGCACCGCGCAATGGGTCTATCCGATGCCCAACCCGCGGTATTCGCCCCTGACTCGGGCGGCCCTGCGCCGGTGGCCGAGGCTGAACCGGGCCGGCTACCGGTTCTGGGGCGCGTTCTTCCGGTTGCTGTTCTGCCGCGCGGTGATCCATCCCGGACCGCAGCGCAGCCTCGTCTCGGCAATGTGCCGGTGGAACCTGCGGCTTTCGGTGCGCGACAAGCAGTTGCGGGCCAAGCTCACCCCCGAATACCAGCCGATGTGCAAGCGGCAGGTGATGGCCGGGCACTTCTACCGATCCGTCCAGCAACCGGGCGTGCAGGTCGTCACCGATCCGATCGAGCGAATCGAACCGCACGGCGTCGTCACCCGCGACGGCACCCTGCACGAACTCGACCTGCTGGTCTACGCCACCGGGTTCGACGCTCGCGCCTACGTGCGGCCGCTGGAGGTGATCGGGGAGAGCGGGCAGACCCTCGATGAAGCCTGGGCCGATGGTCCGCGGGCCTACCGATCGGTGGCGGTTCCCGGGTTCCCGAACCTGTTCATGCTGATGGGACCGCATTCGCCGATCGGCAATAACTCCTTGGTCTACATCGCCGAGGACCAGGCCGACTACGCGATCTGGTGGATCAACCAGATCCGGGATGGCAACGTCGTTGCGGTGGCGCCCACCGAAGTGGCCACAAAGGACTACAACGAGGCCATGCAGGCAGCTATGCCGCAGACGATCTGGGTCACCGGATGCAGCAGTTGGTATCTGGGCAAGGACGGCCTGCCCGAGCTGTTCCCCTGGATACCGGAGCGGCACCGCGAACTATTGCACGACCACGACCTGGCCGATTTCGAGGTCCGCTGATCTCGACTTCGGGCGGCATCCGTAACACTCCGTCCACCGCCGCGATAGTGATGGCATGAACCGAGTCCAGAGCGAGATTCATGCGGCTGTCAACTTGATGTCAAGATCACAGAATTGACGTTGACGTAACCGATCTTGTCACACCATCGGTGTACGAATGGCTCGTGACTG
>CAZGGK010000098.1:0-5386 GCA_964525125.1 uncultured Mycobacterium sp. | reverse complement strand
GGGTGAACCGGATCTACGGCGGCACCAGCGAGATCATGAAGGAGATCATCAGCCGCTCGCTGTGAGAGTCTGAAGGCTATGGGATTTCTCAAGCCGGATCTGCCCGTCGTCGACTTCGCGCAGTGGAGCAAAGGAACCCGGGCGGAGAAGATCCGGCCGATGGCCCGGCACTGGGCCGAGGTGGGCTTCGGCACTCCGGTGGTGCTGCACCTGTTCTACGCGGTCAAGATCGTCTTGTACGTCCTGGGCGGCTGGGCGGCGGCCGCGACCACCACCGGCATCGGTGGTTTCGCCGCGGTGGGGCAGTGGTGGAGCGAGCCGATCGTCTTCGAAAAGGCTGTGCTCTACACCATGCTGTTCGAGGTGATCGGGTTGGGCTGCGGCTTCGGGCCACTCAACAATCGATTCTTCCCGCCGCTGGGTTCGATCCTGTACTGGTTGCGGCCCAACACCATTCGGTTGCCGCCGTGGCCCGGGCGGATTCCGTTGACGAAGGGCACCGCGCGCACACCGCTGGATGTGGCGCTGTACGCGGCGCTGCTCGTGGTGGTGCTGGTGGCGTTGTTCTCCGGTGGCACCGGGCCGATAGCGGGGATGACCGCGGTCGGGGTGCTGCCGATCTGGCAGGTCGCGACGATCCTGGCGCTGCTGGGCGTGCTCGGCCTGCGCGACAAGGTGATCTTCCTGGCGGCCCGCGGCGAGGTCTACGGCGCGTTCACCGCGACATTCCTGTTCACGGCCTGGAGCACGGTGGACATGATCGTCGCCGCCAAGGTGGTGTTCCTGGTCATCTGGCTGGGTGCGGCCACCTCGAAGCTCAACCGGCACTTCCCGTTCGTCATCTCCACCATGATGTCCAACAACCCACTGATCCGGCCGCGCTGGCTCAAGCGCCGGTTCTTCAAGCACTTCCCCGACGACCTGCGCCCGGGCCGGCCGTCGGTCGCGCTGGCCCACCTGAGCACCGCGGTCGAGATGCTGGTGCCGCTGGTGTTGTTCTTCAGCCATGGCGGCCGGCCGACCGCGATCGCGGCATTCGTCATGGTGTGTTTTCACCTCGGCATCCTGGCCGCCGTCCCGATGGGGGTGCCGTTGGAATGGAATGTGTTCATGATCTTCGGCGTGCTGACGCTGTTCGTCGGCCACGCCGATCTCGGGCTGACCGACCTGCACCACCCGGTCGCGGTCGCGCTGCTGTTCACTGTGAGCGCCGGCACCGTGGTGCTGGGCAACCTTTTCCCGCGCAAGGTCTCGTTCCTGCCGGGCATGCGCTACTACGCGGGCAACTGGGACACCACCCTGTGGTGTGTCAAACCCGCGGCGGCGGAGAAGATCAGCACCGGCATCGTGGCGATCGCCAGCATGCCGGCCGCCCAACTGGAACGGTTCTACGGCAGCCCGGAGGCCGCGCAGATCCCGATCTACATGGGATATGCGTTCCGCGGCTTCAACACCCACGGCAAGGCGCTGTTCACGCTGGCGCACCGGGCGATGGCCGGACAAGACGAGGACGACTACACGCTCACCGACGGGGAGCGCATCTGCTCGACCGCGGTCGGCTGGAACTTCGGCGACGGCCACATGACCAACGAACAGCTCATCGACGCCTTGGCGCAGCGGTGCCGGTTCGAACCCGGTGAGGTGCGGGTGGTGATCCTCGACGCCCAACCCATCCACCGCAAGACCCAGCAGTACCGGCTGGTGGATGCGGCCACCGGTGAATTCGAACGCGGCTATGTCAACGTGGCCGACATGGTGAACCGCCAGCCCTGGGACGACGACCTGCCGGTGCACGTCACGCCCTGAGCCCGCTCGCCGAGCGTGCGCTCAGCGCGATTTTTCCACCGGTTTTTCGTTCTGGCTGCACGTTCGGCGGATGAAAGTCGGGTGTTGTGGCAGGCTCGGACGGTGCCCACCGAGTCGTTGCCCACCAAGGCGTTTCACACCCTCGTCATCGGCGGTACCGGCCTGCTCGGCTATTACGGCGTCCGGGAGCTGTGCCGGCGCGGCCATCCGGTCTCGATTCTCGCCCTGGACATGCCGGCCGAGGGCTTCCTGCCGGAGGGGGTCAACGTGGTGCTGTCGGATCTGGACGCCTGTAGCGACGACGAGGTTCGGGCGCTGCTGGCCGGCTGTGAGGCGCTGGTGTTCGCCATCGGCAAGGACGACCGCGTCGTTCCGCCCCGCCCGGCCTACGAGTTCTTCTACCGCGCCAACGTCGAGCCCGCGGTGCGGGTCATCCGGCTGGCGCGGGAGGCCGGGGTGAGCCGGGCGGTGCTGTGCAGTTCGATGTTCGCCCACTTCGACCGGATCTGGCCCGACCTGGAACTGGCCCGTCACCACCCCTATGTACGGGTGCGACGCGAGCAGGAAGCCGCCGTGCTGGCGGCGGCCGGCGACGACGTGGCGGTGACGATCCTGGAGATCGCGTACGTGTTCGGCTCGGTACCGGGGCGCCAGCCGCTGTGGGATCCCATGCTGCGGTTCGCACGGTCGCGGCTGCCGCTGCTGGGTGCGCACGGCGGCACCAACGCGGTGGCGGTGAGCCATGTCGGCGAAGCGATCGCCGGGGGCATCGAGAACGGCTACCACGGTCCGGCGCTGGTCGGCGACGAGAACATGTCCTGGAACGATCTGCTGGAGCGGCTCGCCCGCGTCCTGGGCCGGACCCGCCGGGCGCACACGCTGCCCGACCCGCTGGTGCGGTCCGCGCTGCGGCCGGTGCACTGGTGGTATGAGCTGCGGGGCTTCGAGCACGGGCTGCTCCCACCGGAGTTCGCAAGGGCGATGAACCGCGGCTTCTACTTCGACCCGGCGCCGTACCGCCGCGCGCTCGGCTACGGCTCGGGCGGCCTGGACGCGGCGATCGCCGAAACCGTCCAGGCGGCCGAACCGCAGCCGAGCGCGATGACCGGCTGAATCCGGTCAGGCCCCAGCCCGGGCTTCTCGCGCGGCGGCGACCAGGTTGGCCAGCGAGGCCGTCACCTCGTCGACCTTGCGGGTCTTCAGGCCGCAGTCGGGGTTCACCCAGAGTCGCTGTGCGGGCACCGCTTCCAGCGCCTCGCGCAGCGAGGTCGTCATCTCCGCGGTGCTGGGTACCCGGGGCGAGTGGATGTCGTAGACACCGGGTCCGACGCCGTTGGAGAAGCCGGCGGCGTTGAGGTCGTCGAGCACCTCCATGTGCGAACGTGCCGCCTCGATCGAGGTGACGTCGGCGTCCAGGTCGGCGATCGCGCCGATCACCTCGCCGAACTCCGAGTAACACAGGTGGGTGTGGATCTGGGTCGAGTCGGCGACCCCCGACGTCGCCAGCCGGAACGAACCGACCGCCCAGTTCAGGTACGCGTCCTGGTCGGCCTTGCGCAGCGGCAGCAGTTCGCGCAGTGCCGGCTCATCGACCTGGATCACCGCGATGCCGGCGGACTCCAGGTCGACGGTCTCGTCGCGGATGGCCAGGGCCACCTGGTTGGCGGTGTCGGCCAGTGGCTGGTCGTCGCGGACGAACGACCAGGCCAGGATGGTCACCGGGCCGGTCAGCATGCCCTTGACGGGTTTGTCGGTCAGCGACTGGGCGTAGGTGGCCCAGACAGTCGTCATCGGGTGCGGCCGTGACACGTCGCCGTAGAGGACCGGCGGGCGCACACACCGGCTGCCGTAGGACTGCACCCAGCCGTTCGCGGTGGCGAAGAAACCGTCGAGCTGCTCGGCGAAGTACTGCACCATGTCGTTGCGTTCCGGCTCGCCGTGCACCAGCACGTCCAGGCCGAGCCGCTCCTGCAGTGTGATCACGTCGGCGATCTCGGCCTTCATCCTGCGGGTGTACTCGGCGTCGTCGATCTCACCGGCCACCAGCGCCGCCCGGGACTTGCGGATCTCCACCGTCTGGGGGAACGAGCCGATGGTCGTGGTGGGCAGTGGCGGCAGGTGCAGCCGGGCGTCCTGGGCTGCGCGGCGGGCATCGGCCGAGCCGCGATGCGCGCCGGCCGCGGTGAGCTCGGCGATCCGGCTGCGGAGATCGGCGTTGCGCAGCCGCGGGTCCGACCTGCGGGACGCGATCGCGGCGTTGGAGGCGGCGATCTCGACGGCCACCGCCGCACGGCCGTCGCGCAGGGCGCGGGCCAGGGTCGCCACCTCGGTCACCTTCTCGGCGCCGAACGCCAGCCAGCTGCGCAGCGCGTCGTCCAGGCCGGTCTCGGGTGCCAGCGAGTACGGCACGTGCAGCGTCGAGCACGACGTGGACACGGCAACGGCCGCCGCACTGCCGAGTAGTGCGGCCAGCGTGGCCAGCGCCGACTCCAGGTCGGTGCGCCAGATGTTGTGCCCGTCGACGATCCCGGCGACCAGGGTCTTGGTCGCCAGCTCGGGCACTGTGGCTATCGCGGCCACCGGGTCGCTCGGCCCGTAGACCAGGTCGACGCCGATCGCCTCGACCGGAGTGCGGGCCAGCGCCGGCAGTGCCGCACCCGGGTCACCGAAGTAGGTGGCGACGAAGATCGCGGGCCGATCGGTCAGCGCACCCAACCGGGTGTAGACCTGCTCGGCCAGTGCTGGCGCATCCGGGGAGATGTCGGTGACCAGCACCGGCTCGTCGATCTGCACCCAGCCGACACCGGCATCGGCCAGCCGGCCCAGCAACTCGGCGTAGACGTCGACCAGTTCGTCGAGCCGGAATATCGGTTCCGGCGCACCGTCGACGGCCTTGCTCAGCAGCAGGAAGGTGAGCGGGCCGATGATCACCGGCCGGGCCGGGATGCCGAGGTCGCGGGCTTCGGCCAACTCGGCCAGCACCTTGGCGGGGTTCAGCGCGAACCGGGTCTGCGGGCCGATCTCCGGCACGATGTAGTGGTAATTGGTGTCAAACCACTTGGTCATCTCCAGCGGGGCGATCTCGGCGGTGCCGCGCGCGGCGGCGAAATACCGGTCCAGCTCGTCGGCGATCCCGGCGACCCGGGCCGGCAGCGCACCGAGCAGCACCGCGGTGTCGAGCATCGCGTCGTAGTAGGAGAACGTGTTGACCGGCACCGAGTCCAGGCCGGCGGCGACCAGTTGCGCCCAGGTGTCGCGGCGCAGGCCGGCAGCGACGTTCTTCAGCTCGGCCTGGTCGATCCGGCCCGCCCAGTAGCTTTCGGTGGCGCGCTTGAGTTCCCGGCGCGGGCCGATCCGCGGGGAGCCGGTAACGGTGGCGGTAAAAGGTGCTGCGGTCACGAGTTGATCCTTCGATCGACGGGGGTGGTCACCGCCGGCGGCCGTCCAGCCAGATGCGGTCATCGTGCAATTTACAGCACTATAACCATCAAAACCAGACGCCCATTCCGCGGGGCGATGATCCGCCGGGCGCGGCGCGCCCGGCACAACCGGCAGGTCTTCGGACTCGCAGGCGCGCACC
>CAZGGK010000097.1:0-5539 GCA_964525125.1 uncultured Mycobacterium sp. | reverse complement strand
GCCAGCATCCGCACGCTCTCGGTGGCCACCGCGTAGGCGATGTTGCGGTGCAGCGCGGTGATCTTCTCCACCTTGACCCCGGGACCCAACTCCACCTCGTAGCGGGTGACGGTCGGGCCGCGGGTGCAGCCGGTGACCGTGGCGTCGACGTTGAACTGGGTGAGCACCGAGGTGATGGCGTCGGCCATCTGGTCGTTGGCCGCGGTACGCCGCTTGGGCGGATCCCCGGCGGTCAGCAGCTGCAGCGACGGCAGCGTGTAGGGGCCCTCGATGACCCGGTCCAGCGCCAGCGTGTCGGAATCGGCCGACTTGGCCGGCTTGGCGCGCTTGCGGGGCATCGGCTTGGTGACGGCGGGCTCGGCGGGCGCCTCGTCGAGCGGGTAGTTGTCCAGCGGTGTGCCCGACGCCCAGTCCGGAGCGTCGCCGGCAACGGTCGGCGGGGCCTCGGGGCTGCCCGCGTAGCCGTCCTCGAAATCCTCGAATTCCTCGAGATCCTCGAACGCCTCGTCGGACTCGTCGTAGTAGCCGTGGGCGCTGAACATGGCGCGCAGCGTTTCGGGCGCCTCGCGGATCGTCGTCCCGGTCAACAGCAGCACACCGAACAACACCCCGATGAGCAGCAGCGGCGTGGCGATCCACGGCGTCAGCCCGTCGGAGAGCGGCCCGCCGATCGCGAAGCCGACGAACCCCGCGGCATGCGCCCGGCCGTCCGGTGTCTGCGGCGAGCCGGCCCACAGATGCCACAGCCCGAGCACCGGTAGCACAACCATCACCGCGCCCAGAATCAGCCGCGGCCGCACTTCCGGGTCGGGCTGGGTTCGCAGCAGGGTCACCGCGGCGACGGCGGCCGCCAACGGCAGCAGCACCACCGCCGAGCCGAGCACGGTGCGCAATCCGGTGTCGATCCAGGCCCCCACCGGGCGGGCGGCGTCGAACCAGGAACCGGCCGCGACCACCACGGCAAGCCCGAGCAGCGCCAGCGCGACACCATCCCGGCGATGACCCGGGTCGATGTCGCGGGCCCGCCCGAAGGAACGCGCCGTGGAGCCCAGGCCCCTGGCCACCATGACCCACCCGGCCCGGGCCGCCCGGGCGCAGGCCAGCCCGACAGTGGCGATCGGTGCACGGTGGCGCCGCGCGGGCGGCTGGCGTCGCGGTGCCGGCTTCCGGGCCGGCGGGGCCGGCCGGGATGACTGAGCAGTCCTGGAACCGGTTCGTGACCTGCTCGTTCGGGCACCGGATCGGGCGACGGTTCGGTTTGCCATAGCGGCCAGCCTAGTCGCAATCACCTCATCCGCACCATCTGCCACACTGGTTACAGTGCGATGACGGTCTGGACCACCCGCGGGCCGTGGGTAGGGTGACAGGCGTCACGAACCTACTCGGAGGAGCCCCCGCATGCCCGTCGTCGTCGTCGCCACCCTGACCGCCAAACCGGACTCCGTGGACACGCTGCGGGAAATCCTGCGCACCGCTGTCGGCGACGTGCACGGCGAGCCGGGCTGTCAGCTGTACTCGCTGCACGAGGCCGGCAACGCGTTCGTGTTCGTCGAGCAGTGGGCCGACGCCGACGCACTCAAGGCCCACAGCACCGCACCCGCGGTGACCTCGATGTTCAAAGCCGCCGCCGAGCACCTGGCCGGCGCCCCGGACATCAAGATGCTGACCCCGGTCCCCGCCGGCGACCCGGCCAAAGGCCTGTTGCGGGCCTGACTCAGACCTCGATGACCGTCGGCACGATCATCGGTTGCCGCCGATAGCTCTCGCCCACCCATTTTCCGACCGTGCGGCGCACCGCCTGCGCAATCCGCGCGGGGTCGGTGACCTGGCCGGCGGCGAGGACTTCCAGCTCCGCCTCCACCTTGCGCAGCGCGGGTTCCAGTGCCTTGGGGTCCTCGGAGAAGCCCCGGGAATGCAGCTGCGGCCGACCCGCGAGCTTGCCGGTGCCACGGCGCAGCACCACCGTCACCGCGATGAAGCCCGACGACAGGATCAGCCGCTCCCCCAGCGTCGATTCCCCGACGTCGCCGGTGACCAGGCCGTCGACGAACATCTTGCCGGTCGGCACCGCCCCGGCAATCCGCGCCCTGCCGGCGACCAGGTCCACACTGACCCCGTTCTCGGCCAGCAGGATCGACTCCTCGGGCACCCCGGTGCGGACCGCCAGCGCGGCGTTAGCACGCATCATCCGCCAGGTGCCGTGCACCGGCATCACGTTGCGCGGCCGCACCCCGTTGTAGAGGAACAGCAGCTCCCCGGCATAGGCGTGCCCGGAGACATGCACGCGCGCTTGGGCATTGGTGACCACCCGGGCGCCGATCTTGGCCAGCGCGTCCATCACCCCGTAGACGGCCTCCTCGTTGCCCGGGATCAGCGACGACGACAACACCACCAGGTCTCCGGCGGTCAGTGTGATGGACCGGTGCTCGCCGCGCGACATCCGCGACAGCGCCGAGAGCGGCTCGCCCTGGGTTCCGGTGGTGATCAGCACCACCCGATCGGCCGGCATCATCTCGGCGGCCGCGATCTCGACCACATCGGAGTCGTCGACCCGCAGAAAACCGAGGTCGCGGGCGATAGCCATGTTGCGCACCATCGACCGGCCCACGAACGACACCCGCCGCCCCAGTGCCACCGCGGAGTCGATGATCTGTTGCACCCGGTCCACGTTGGACGCGAAGCACGCCACGATCACCCGGCCGTCGGCGCCCCGGATCAGCCGGTGCAGGGTGGGGCCGACCTCGCTCTCGCTCGGCCCGACGCCGGGGATCTCGGCATTGGTCGAGTCGCACAGGAACAGGTCCACGCCCGCCTCGCCGAGCCGCGACATGCCGGGCAGGTCGGTGGGGCGGCCGTCGGGCGGCAGTTGGTCGAGTTTGATGTCGCCGGTGTGCAGCACGGTTCCGGCGCCGGTGTGCACGGCGATCGCCAGCGCACCCGGGATGGAGTGGTTGACGGCGAAGTATTCGCATTCGAACACGCCATGGCTGCTGCGCTGACCCTCGGCGACCTCGCGGAAGACCGGTTTGATCCGGTGTTCCCGGCATTTGGCGGCGACCAGCGCGCACGTGAACTTGGAGCCGACGACCGGGATGTCGCCGCGCAGCTTGAGCAGAAACGGGATCGCCCCGATGTGGTCCTCGTGGGCGTGGGTCAGCACCAGCGCCTCGACGTCGTCGAGCCGGTTCTCGATGAGCCGCAGGTCCGGCAGGATCAGGTCCACGCCGGGTTCGTCGTGGCCGGGGAACAGCACCCCGCAGTCGATGATCAGCAGCCGGCCCAGGTGCTCGAGAACGGTCATGTTGCGGCCGATTTCGCTGATCCCGCCCAGCGCGGTGACCCGCAGGCCGCCGTTGGTCAGCGGTCCCGGTGGTGCGAGTTCCTCATTCACCGGCGCTCACCGGAGCACCGACGCGGCACGCATGTCCACAGCCAACGCCTCGATCTGCTCGGGCGTGGCCGGCACCTGCGGCAGTCGCGGGTCGCCGGCGTCCAAGCCCAGCAACCGAAGCCCGGCCTTGACCATGGTCACCCCGCCCAGCCGGTGCTGCGCCGCTGCGAGCGGCGCGAGCATGACGGTGATCTTCCGCGCGGTGGCGATGTCGCCGACGGTGAACGCCGACAGCAGATCCCGTAGCGGCCCCGCCGCGAAGTGGCTCCACACGCTGATGAACCCGACGGCGCCGATCGCCAGCCAGGGCAGGTTCAGCGCGTCGTCGCCGCAGTAGTAGGCCAGCCCGGTCTCTGCGATGATCGGGGCGGCACCGGCCAGGTCGGCCTTGGCGTCCTTGACCCCGACGATGTTGGGGTGCTGCGCGAGCGTGCGGATGGTGTCCCATTCGATCGGCACCACCGAGCGCGGCGGGATGTCGTAGAGCAGCACCGGCAACTCGGTGGCGTCGGCGACCGCGGTGAAATGCGCCAGCAGCCCGGACTGCGGCGGCCGGGAGTAGTACGGCGTGACCGCGAGCACCCCGTGCGCGCCCGCGGCGGCACACGCCTGGGCCAGCCGGACACTGTGCGCGGTGTCGTTGCTGCCGGCGCCGGCGATGATCCGGGCCCGGTCACCCACGGCCTCCAGCACGGCGCTCAACAGCCGGATCTTCTCGGAGTCGTCCATGGTCGGCGACTCGCCGGTGGTGCCGAACAGCAGCAGCCCGTCGCTCCCCGCGTCGACCAGCCGGGCGGCCAACCGCGCAGCCGTGGCGGTGTCCAGCGATCCGTCCGGGTGAAACGGTGTCACCATCGCCGTCACCACGGTGCCCAGTTGTCGCTGGGCGTCGAACAAGCTGCTGCTCACGGCAGAAAGGTTACCCGCCCGGCTCAAGTCTCGGTCGCGAGCGGGCTGGTGGCGACCTCGGTTCCGTCGGCCAGGCCGGTGATCTGGAAATCGCCGAACACCGCGGGGGCCACCTCGACCAGCCGCCGCAGGCACTCCACCGCCAGCCGGCGCAGCTCCACGTCGGCATGTTCGCTGGCCCGCATCGCCACGAAGTGCCGCCAGGCCCGGTAGTTGCCGGTCACCACGATGCGGGTCTCGGTGGCGTTGGGCAGCACCGCGCGAGCAGCCTGCCGGGCCTGCTTGCGGCGTAGCGCCGCGTTCGGGGTGTCGGCGAGCCCGGCCTCCAGCGCGGCCAGCAGCTCGGTGTAGCTGGCCCGGCTGGTGTCGGCCGCAGCCAGGAAGATCCGCTCCAGCTCCGCATCGCCGGCGATTCCCGGCGGGATCACCACCTCCGCCTCGGCGTCCGGCACGTACCGCTGGGACAGCTGGGAGAAGGACAGGTGCCGGTGCCGGATCAGTTCGTGGGCGCACGACCGGGAGATTCCGGTGACGTAGAAGCTGACGCTGGCGTGTTCGAGCACCGCGAAATGCCCGACGTCGACGATGTGCTTGAGGTAGTCGGCGTTGGTCGCGGTGCGCGGATTGGGCTTTGACCAGCTCTGGTAGCAGGCCCGCCCGGCGAACTCGGTGAGCGCCTGCCCGCCGTCGGCGTCGGTGCTCCACGGCACGTCCGGCGGCGCGACGAACTGCGTCCGGGCGATCACGTGCACGCGCAGCGGTGCGGTCTGGGCCACGGCGCAACCCTAGCCCGTCCGCATCGCCCCCCTTGCGCACACGTAGGGCACCGCGAAGGCCTCCTCGAAGTACTGCTGGGCGGACAGCGGAATGCCCTCGGCGGGCGCAGCCGGCGCGCAGCTCAGACAAGTTCGATCCGGCAGCCCAGGTCGGGCGCCCGGCTCAGCCGGGCATCGGCGGTGAGCAGCGGAAGGCCCAGCGAACCGGCGAGGGCGACGTAGAGTGCGTCATAGAAGCCGAGGTTGTGCCGCAACGCCCGGGCCGGTCGGGCGAGTGGGCCGACGTGCGGGTAGCGATGGTCGATGAGCCCTCCCGCAGCACGCAGCGCGGTATGGGCTTCTCGAGCACTGATGCGTCCCGCTTGCTCGTGGCGGCGAAGGACATTGCCGACTTCGGCATCGATCAAATGGGGCGCGTGCCTGCGTATCTCACTGAATCTGACGCGGAGCGCCCCGGCATCGC
>CAZGGK010000096.1:0-6707 GCA_964525125.1 uncultured Mycobacterium sp. | reverse complement strand
TCGTCGGTCACCAGCTCGTTGCGGCCCAACACGATCTCCTCGACGCGGCCGTCGCCGCGGATCTCGATGGGGGAGGTGGCGAACCGGAACACGATGCGGCGGTGGCCGGGCCGGGTCTGGCGCCCCACGTAGCCGCGCAGCACCTTGATGTTCGCCCTGGCGTGCTTGGACGCGGCTTCGACGTCCGCGTCGGAGATGCCCTCGAAGTCGGCGGCGTCGAGCACGACGTCGACGTCGGCCAGCCCCTTGAGTTCGCCGAGTTCGCGGAGTTCCGGACTGGTGAAGGTGGCCTGCAGCGGGCCGCGCCGACCGATGATCAGCACTTCTTCCACGCCGCGCGGGTCGAGCAGCTCCAGGGCGTGGTCGGCGATGTCGGTGCTGCGCAGCTCGGCGGGGTCGGTCACCAGGATGCGGGCCACGTCCAGGGCGACGTTGCCGTTGCCGACGACAACGACGCGCCGGCACCCCAGATCGGGCTTACGGTCGGCGAAATGGGGGTGCGCGTTGTACCAGCCGACGAAGTCGACCGCGGCGACGCTGCCGGGTAGCTCCTCGCCCGGGATGCCCAGCTGGCGGTCGGATTGCGCGCCGACGGCATAGATCACCGCGTCGTAGCGCTCGGCGAGCTCGTCGGGCCGCACGTGTTCGCCGACCGCGATGTTGCCGAAGAACCGGAAGCGCGGGTCGGCGGCGGTCTTCTCGAACTGGGCGCTGATGGACTTGATCTTCGGGTGATCCGGAGCCACCCCGGAGCGCACCAGACCCCACGGCGTCGGCAGCATCTCCAGCATGTCGACGCGCACGTCGACCTCGGCGGGATCGGTCGAGGCCAGCTTGAGCAGCGATGCCGCGGCGAAGTACCCGGACGGGCCGGAGCCGACGATCGCTACATGGTAGGGGCGCATGCAGACGATGTTAAGCGCTCGGCGCCGGTAGCCGCGGCCGGTCGCCGGGTCCGCGGCCGCGCCGGTAACGTGAGCAGGCGTGGAACCCGACCGTCAATCCGATATCGCCGCGCTGGATGCCACCTTGACCACGGTGGAGCGGGTGCTCGACGTCGACGGTCTGCGCAGCCGCATCGCCAAGCTGGAGCACGAGGCGTCGGATCCGAACCTCTGGGACGACCAGGCCAACGCGCAGCGGGTGACCAGCGAGCTGTCCTATGCCCAGGGTGAGTTGCGCCGGGTCGAGGAGCTGCGCCGGCGATTGGACGACCTGCCGGTGCTCTACGAGCTGGCGGCCGAAGAGAACGGCACCGCCGGAGCCGAGGCACTGGCAGAGGCCGACACCGAGCTCAAGGTGCTGCGGGCCGACGTCGAAGCCATGGAGGTGCGCACCCTGCTCTCCGGCGAGTACGACGAGCGCGAGGCGTTGGTCACCATTCGTTCCGGGGCCGGCGGGGTGGATGCGGCCGACTGGGCAGAGATGCTGATGCGGATGTACATCCGGTGGGCCGAGCAGCACAAGTACCCGGTCGAGGTGTTCGACACCTCCTATGCCGAGGAGGCCGGGATCAAGAGCGCGACGTTCGCGGTGCACGCGCCGTTCGCCTACGGCACCCTCTCGGTGGAGCAGGGCACCCACCGGCTGGTGCGGATCAGTCCGTTCGACAACCAGAGCCGGCGGCAGACGTCGTTCGCCGAGGTCGAGGTGCTGCCGGTGGTGGAGACCACCGATCACATCGACATTCCCGAGGGTGACGTCCGGGTTGATGTGTACCGTTCCAGCGGGCCGGGCGGTCAGTCGGTCAACACCACCGACTCCGCGGTCCGGCTCACCCACATCCCCACCGGGATCGTCGTGACCTGTCAGAACGAGAAGTCGCAGCTGCAGAACAAGGTTTCGGCGATGCGGGTCTTGCAGGCGAAGCTGCTGGAACGCAAGCGCCACGAGGAGCGCGCCGAACTGGACGCGCTCAAGGGCGACGGCGGCAGCTCCTGGGGCAACCAGATGCGCTCCTATGTGCTGCACCCCTACCAGATGGTCAAGGACCTGCGTACCGAGCACGAGGTCGGTAATCCGGCCGCGGTGCTGGACGGGGACATCGACGGATTCCTGGAGGCCGGAATCCGGTGGCGCAACTCACCAGATGAAAACTGACGGCTGGATTCTGGCGATCTCGCCGGCGGTGAGCTGGCACAACTTCTGGCGGGGCGAGATCGGCGAGTGGATCATCACCCGGGGTCTGCGCCTGGTGCTGCTGCTGGTGGGGGCGGTGCTGGCGGCCCGGTTCATCACCTGGGCGGCCCGGCGGGTCACCCGGCGCCTGGAGGTCGGTTTCCAGGCCAGTGACGCGCTGGTGCGCTCGGAGGCCTCCAAGCACCGCCAGGCGGTGGCGTCGGTGATCGCCTGGACGCTGATCGTGCTGCTCTGCGTGATGGTGACAGTGCAGATCACCGCCATCCTCGACGTGCCGGTCGGATCGCTGGTGGGGCCGGCGGCGGTGCTCGGCGCGGCGCTGGGTTTCGGGGCACAGAAGGTGGTCCAGGACCTGCTGGCGGGTTTCTTCATCATCACCGAGAAGCAGTACGGCTTCGGCGACCTGGTGCAGCTGAGCATGACCGGGGCGCCGACCGAGGCGCTCGGGACGGTCGAGGACGTCACCCTTCGGGTGACCAAGCTGCGCACCGCAAACGGCGAGGTGTTCACCGTCCCCAACGGCAACATCGTGCGGTCGCTGAACCTGTCCAAGGACTGGGCGCGGGCCGTCGTCGACATCCCGGTGCCGACCACCGCCGACCTCAGCCTGGTCAACGAGGTGCTGCACCAGGTCTGCGAGCACGCCCGCGACGACGCGTCGCTGCGCGACCTGCTGCTGGACCAGCCGGCGCTGATGGGGGTGGAGAGCATCGAAGTGGGCACCGTCAACCTGCGGATGGTGGCCCGCACGCTGCCCGGCAAGCAGTTCGAGGTGGGGCGGCGACTGCGAGCCCAGGTGGTGCGGGCGCTGGGCCGTGCGGGTGTCGTCACGGTCGGCGAGACGGCCCCGGAGGCGGTGGCATTGGCGCCGTCGGCAGCCGGTGACGATGCCGGGCAGATGTGATGGCCGCCGCCAGGAAGGTGCCGCCGACCGGCAACGCCGATTCCGGGCGGCATTGGCCGGGTTATCTGTTCGGCGGCCGCGTCCGCACCTCCACGCTGGCGTTGGT
The DNA here is from genome assembly GCA_964525125.1 of uncultured Mycobacterium sp. Taxonomy (GTDB): domain Bacteria; phylum Actinomycetota; class Actinomycetes; order Mycobacteriales; family Mycobacteriaceae; genus Mycobacterium. Next base: position 3,558 of record CAZGGK010000096.1, on the reverse strand, counting down.
CGTCGTGTTCCTGCTGGCCTGGTGGACCTACGACACCTATCGGCCGCCGCCGAACCCGCCCGAGGCGCCGCAGGTGGTGCCCCCGGGTTTCGTACCGGACCCCAACTACACCTGGGTGCCGCGCACCAGGTTGCAGCAGCCGCCGGTCACCGTCACCGAGACCATCACCCCGACTCCGACGACGACCGAGCCGCCGTCACCCAGCGAGCCGGAACCGCCGCCGCCGTTGCTGCCCTGCCCGCCGTTCTGCCCGCCGCCGCCGGAGTCGCCGCCGCCGGAGTCGCCGACGCCGGAGTCGTCGTCGCCGGAACCGCCGCCGCCGGAACCGCCGGCCGGAACCGTCGTCCCGGCACCCCCGCCGGCGCCGGCCACCACGCGGCCGGCGCCGTAGCCTGACCAGTCCCGGCCCGGTTCACCGATACACTGCGTGCCGTGATGATCACGCTCGACCACGTCACCAAGCTGTACAAGTCGTCGGCACGTCCGGCGCTGGACGACGTCAGCGTCAAGATCGACAAGGGCGAGTTCGTTTTCCTGATCGGCCCGTCCGGTTCGGGCAAGTCCACCTTCATGCGGCTGCTGCTCGCCGAGGAGACGCCGACCAAGGGCGACATCGCGGTGTCGAAGTTCCACGTCAACAAGCTGCACGGCCGCCAGATCCCCAAGCTGCGCCAGGTGCTGGGCTGCGTGTTCCAGGATTTCCGGCTGCTGCAGCAGAAGACGGTGTATCGCAACGTCGCGTTCGCCCTCGAGGTCATCGGCAAGAAGCCCGAGACGATCGATCGGGTGGTGCCCGAGGTGCTGGAGATGGTCGGCCTGTCCGGTAAGGCCAACCGGCTGCCGGATGAGCTCTCCGGCGGTGAGCAGCAGCGGGTGGCCATCGCCCGCGCCTTCGTGAACCGGCCCCTGGTGCTGCTGGCCGACGAGCCCACCGGCAACCTGGACCCGGAGACCAGCAAAGGCATCATGGACCTGCTGGAACGGATCAACCGCACCGGAACCACGGTGCTGATGGCCACCCACGACCACCACATCGTCGACGCGATGCGCCAACGGGTGGTGGAGCTGTCGCTGGGCCGGCTGGTGCGCGACGAACAGCGCGGCGTCTACGGAATGGATCGGTAAGTGCGTTTCGGATTCCTGATCAACGAGGTCGTGACCGGCCTGCGGCGCAATGTCACCATGACGGTCGCGATGATCCTGACCACCGCGATCTCCATCGGTCTGTTCGGCGGCGGACTGCTGGTGGTGCGGCTGGCCGACCACTCCCGGCACATCTACCTGGACCGGGTGGAGACCCAGGTGTTCTTGGACGACGACATCTCGGCGAACGACCCGAACTGCGGCTCCGAGGCGTGCAAGGCGCTCAAGGACAGGATCAACGACCGTACCGACGTGGCGGCGGTCCGCTACCTCAATCGCGACGACGCCTACGCCGACGCGATCCGTAAGTTCCCGGAGTTCAAGGATGTGGCCGCGCCGGATTCGTTCCCGGCCTCGTTCGTCGTCAAGCTGACGAACCCCGAGCTGCACCAGGACTTCGACGACGCCATGAAGGGTCAGCCCGGGGTGCGCAGCGTGCTGAACCAGAAGGAGCTGATCGACCGGCTGTTCGCGGTGCTGGACGGGCTGAGCAACGCCGCGTTCGCGGTCGCACTGGTCCAGGCGGTGGGTGCGATCCTGCTGATCGCCAACATGGTTCAGGTCGCCGCATTCACCCGGCGCACCGAGGTCTCCATCATGCGGCTGGTGGGCGCCACCCGCTGGTACACCCAGCTGCCGTTCCTGCTGGAGGCGGTGCTGGCCTCGACCGTGGGCGTACTCATCGCCATCGGCGGTCTGATCGGGGTGCGGGCGCTGTTCCTGGAGAACGCGCTCAACCAGTTCTACCAGGCCAATCTGGTCGCCCGTATCGACTTCGCCGACGTCGTCTACATCTCGCCGATCCTGCTGCTGGTGGGCGTGGTCATGGCGGGATTGACCGCCTACGGCACCCTGCGCCTGTACGTCCGGCGGTAGCGGTGGCCAAGAAGGCCGGCAAGGCGGCGGGCAAGCAGACCGGCAGGCAACTGATCGCCAGCAACCGCAAAGCCCGGCACGACTATTCGATCCTGGAGGTGTTCGAGGCCGGGGTGGTGCTGACCGGCACCGAGGTGAAGAGCCTGCGGGCCGGCCAGGCGTCGCTGGTCGACGCGTTCGCCACCGTCGACGACGGCGAGGTGTGGCTGCGCAACATGCACATCCCGGAATACCGGCACGGCAGCTGGACCAACCACGAGCCGCGGCGCAACCGCAAGCTGTTGCTGCACCGCCGCCAGATCGACACCCTGATCGGCAAGATCCGGGACGGCAACCTCACCCTGGTGCCGCTGTCGGTGTACTTCTTCGAAGGCAAGGTCAAAGTCGAGTTGGCACTGGCGCGCGGCAAACTGGCCCGCGACAAGCGCCAGGATCTGGCCCGTCGCGATGCCCAGCGGGAGATGACCCGCGCGCTGGGCCGGCGTGCCAAGGGCATGACCTGATCGGCGTCGTGCTGGCGCTGCTGTCGGCGATCGGCTTCGGGGTGAGCGACTTCGCGGGCGGTATCGCCGCACGCCGGATTCCCGCGTTGCGCGTGGTGCTGCTCAGCTATCCGGTGGCGCTGGTGCTGCTGAGCGGGTTGGCGGTCGGCGTGGGCGGGCCGATCTCCTCCGGTGCGATCGGCTGGGGCCTGGCCTGCGGGATCGCGCTGGGGCTGGGCGGCTGGTGGTTCTATGCGGCACTGGGTTCCGGGCCGATCTCGGTGGTCTCACCGCTGTCGGCGGTGCTGACCGCCGGCGTGCCCGTCGGGGTCGGCCTGGCCGAGGGGGAGCGGCCCAGTGTGGTCGCCGGGGTCGGGATCGTGCTGGCGCTGGTCGCGGTGGTGCTGGTGAGCCGGGAGGCCACCGACGAGGACGTCAAGCCGCACCGGTTCACGCCCAGGGTGGCCTGGCTGACGCTCGGCGCCGGCGTGGCGTTCGGGCTGAACTTCGTGTTCATCTCGCACGCGCCCGCCGAATCGCAGCTGTGGCCGCTGATGTTCGCGCGGCTGGCGGCCGCCGTGCTGGTCATCGTCGCCGCGGCTTCGGTGGGCGAACTGCGGCTGCCCACCGGGACGCCGCTGAAGCTGGCGCTGGGCGCGGCACTGCTGGACGTCGGCGGCAACATCGCCATGCTGCTGGCGCTGCGGGACTCGCCGCTGTCGCTGGCCAGTGTGCTGATCTCGCTGTTCCCGGCGGTCACCGTGGTGCTGGCGATCGTGGTGCTGCGGGAGCGCACGCACCGTTGGCAGGTGGTCGGCATGGTGCTGGCGGCGGTGTCGGTGGCACTGATCGCCGCCGAGTAGCACTTCCCCGCCGGGCGGGACTGCCGGGAATGATTATCAGCTGGCTTGCGGTTGAAAGCCGCGTATCATTGGTGGTTCCCGTCGAAGACCGGCGGGAACGCGCGACACAGAAGGGGCTGAAAGGTTTCGACTTCGCGCATCGAATCAAGGGAAGCGTGCCGGTGCAGGCAGGAGACCACCGTAAGCGTCGCTGT
>CAZGGK010000095.1:0-7174 GCA_964525125.1 uncultured Mycobacterium sp. | reverse complement strand
TGAAGGTCGCCGACAACACCGGCGCCAAGGAGATCTTGTGCATCCGCGTGCTCGGCGGCTCATCGCGGCGGTACGCCGGTATCGGTGACATCATCGTCGCCACCGTCAAGGACGCCATCCCGGGCGGCAACGTCAAGCGTGGCGACGTCGTCAAGGCAGTGGTGGTCCGCACCGCCAAGGAGCGCCGGCGCGCCGACGGCAGCTACATCAAGTTCGACGAGAACGCCGCGGTGATCATCAAGAACGACAACGACCCGCGCGGCACCCGCATCTTCGGCCCGGTCGGACGCGAACTGCGCGAGAAGAAGTTCATGAAGATCGTCTCGCTGGCCCCGGAGGTGCTGTAGATGAAGGTCCACAAGGGCGACACCGTGCTGGTCATCGCCGGCAAGGACAAGGGCGCCAAGGGCAAGGTGCTCAAGGCCTACCCGGCCCGCAACCGGGTCCTGGTGCAGGGCGTCAACCGGATCCGCAAGCACACCGCGGTCTCGACCAACCAGTCCGGCGCTTCCTCCGGCGGGATCGTCACCCAGGAGGCGCCGATCCACGTCTCCAACGTGATGGTCGTCGACTCCGACGGCAAGCCCACCCGGGTGGGTTACCGGGTGGACGAGGAGACCGGCAAGCGGGTCCGTATCTCCAAGCGCAACGGCAAGGACATCTAGAGATGACAACCACTGAGACCCCCGCGAAGGTTCAGCCGCGGCTGAAAATGCGGTACCGCGAAGAGATCCGCGCCGCCCTCAACGAGCAGTTCAACTACGCCAACGTCATGCAGATCCCGACCGTGGTCAAGGTCGTCGTCAACATGGGCGTGGGCGAGGCGGCCCGGGATGCCAAGCTGATCAACAACGCGGTCAACGACCTCGCACTGATCACCGGGCAGAAGCCGGAGATCCGCAAGGCGCGTAAGTCCATCGCGCAGTTCAAGTTGCGCGAGGGCATGCCGATCGGGGCGCGGGTCACGCTGCGCGGCGACCGGATGTGGGAGTTCCTGGACCGGCTCACCTCGATCGCGCTGCCCCGCATCCGGGACTTCCGCGGGTTGTCGCCCAAGCAGTTCGACGGTGTCGGCAACTACAACCTCGGGCTGCCCGAGCAGTCGGTGTTCCACGAGATCGACGTGGACTCGATCGACCGCACTCGCGGTATGAACATCACCGTCGTCACCTCGGCGACGACCGACGACGAAGGACGAGCCCTGTTGCGGGCCCTCGGATTTCCGTTCAAGGAGAACTGACCAGATGGCGAAGAAGGCGTTGGTTAACAAGGCGGCGCGCAAGCCCAAGTTCGCGGTGCGCGGCTACACCCGCTGCAGCAGGTGCGGCCGTCCGCGTGCGGTTTTCCGCAAGTTCGGGCTGTGCCGGATCTGCGTGCGCGAGATGGCGCACGCCGGCGAGCTGCCCGGTGTGCAGAAGAGCAGCTGGTGAAACGCGGTAGGCCTGGAATGGGAACCGCTGCGAGGAAGGTGACACCCCAGTCATGACGATGACAGACCCGATCGCGGACTTCTTGACACGTCTGCGCAACGCCAATTCGGCGTACCACGACGAGGTGACCCTGCCGCATTCGAAGATCAAGGCGAACATCGCCGAGATTCTCAAGCGGGAGGGCTACATCACCGACTACCGCGTCGAGGACGCCCGGGTGGGTAAGGCGCTGGTGGTCTCGCTCAAGTACGGGCCGAACCGCGAGCGCAGCCTGGCCGGTCTGCGCCGGGTGTCCAAGCCCGGCCTGCGGGTGTACGCCAAGTCGACCAACCTGCCGCGGGTGCTGGGCGGCCTGGGCGTGGCGATCATTTCCACCTCGTCGGGTCTGCTCACCGACCGTCAGGCGGCCCGGCAGGGCGTCGGCGGCGAAGTCCTGGCATACGTGTGGTGAGAGAGGTCTAGACATGTCACGTATTGGTAAGCAGCCGATCCCGGTCCCGGCCGGCGTCGACGTGACCATCGACGGCCAGCAGGTGTCGGTCAAGGGGCCGAAGGGCACGCTGGAGTTGAAGGTCGCAGAGCCGATCAGTGTCGCGCGCAACGACGACGGTGCGCTGGTGGTGACCCGGCCCGACGACGAGCGGCGCAACCGGTCACTGCACGGCCTGAGCCGCACCCTGGTGGCGAACCTGATCACCGGGGTGTCGGAGGGCTACGTCCGCAAGATGGAGATCTTCGGTGTCGGCTACCGGGTGGTGCTCAAGGGTTCCAACCTGGAGTTCGCGCTGGGCTACAGCCACCCGGTGGTGATCGAGGCGCCGGAGGGGATCACGTTCGCGGTCGAGACGCCCACCAAATTCTCCGTTTCGGGTATCGACAAGCAGAAGGTCGGCCAGATCTCGGCGAACATCCGCCGTCTGCGCCGCCCCGACCCGTACAAGGGCAAGGGCGTGCGCTACGAGGGTGAGCAGGTTCGCCGCAAGGTCGGAAAGACAGGTAAGTAACCATGGCGCAATCACAATCGGATGCCCCGGTCCGCAGGGAGGTGGGGCAGAGCGTCTCGGCGGCCCGACGGATCGCCCGGCTGCGCAGGCACGCCCGGCTGCGCAAGAAGCTCTCGGGTACCGCCGAGCGGCCCCGGCTGGTGGTGAACCGGTCCTCTCGGCACATCCACGTTCAGCTGGTCAACGACCTCACCGGCACCACCCTGGCCGCCGCCTCGTCGATCGAGGCCGATGTGCGCGGTGTGCAGGGGGACAAGAAGGCCCACAGTGTGCGGGTCGGCCAGTTGATCGCCGAGCGGGCCAAAGCCGCCGGTATCGACACCGTGGTGTTCGACCGGGGCGGCTACGCCTACGGTGGGCGGATCGCGGCGCTGGCCGACGCCGCCCGGGAAGGCGGGTTGACGTTCTGATGACTTACTCTGCGAACATGACTGGAAGGACCGCATCATGACGGAGCAGCCGACTGCGGCGGCCACCGCTCCGGACACCGGCGGCGAAGGCCGTGGGGGCCGTGACAGTCGCGACGGGCGTGATGGCCGCGACGGGCGCAGGGGCCGCGACGGTGGCCGTGGTGGCCGCGACGGAGACAAGAGCAACCATCTCGAGCGCGTCGTCGCCATCAACCGGGTTTCCAAGGTGGTCAAGGGCGGCCGGCGGTTCAGCTTCACCGCACTGGTCGTCGTCGGCGACGGCAACGGGATGGTCGGTGTCGGCTACGGCAAGGCCAAGGAAGTTCCGGCCGCGATCGCCAAGGGCGTCGAGGAGGCACGGAAGGGCTTCTTCCGGGTGCCGCTGATCGGCGGCACCATCACCCACCCGGTGCAAGGCGAGGCCGCCGCCGGCGTGGTGTTCCTGCGCCCGGCCAGCCCCGGTACCGGCGTCATCGCCGGCGGCGCCGTGCGCGCAGTGCTGGAATGTGCTGGCGTGCATGACATCCTGTCCAAGTCGCTCGGCAGTGACAACGCGATCAACGTGGTGCACGCAACGGTGGCCGCGCTGAAGATGCTGCAACGCCCCGAGGAGGTGGCGGCCCGGCGTGGGCTCCCGATCGAGGACGTAGCGCCGGCGGCCATGCTCAAGGCCCGGCGGGAGAGCGAAGCGCTGGCGGCCAGTGCGGCGCGGGCAGAACGTGAGGGAACGGCGTAACCATGGCTTCGGAACCTACTCAGCTGAAGATCACCCAGGTGCGCAGCACCATCGGTGCCCGTTGGAAGCAGCAGGAGAGCCTGCGTAGCCTGGGCCTGCGCAAGATCCGGCAATCGGTGATTCGCGAGGACAACGCACAGACCCGCGGCCTGATTCGGGTGGTCCACCATCTGGTCACCGTGGAAGATGCCGCCGGGGAGGCTAAGAAATGACGATCAAGCTGCATGACCTGCGCCCGGCCCCCGGGTCGAACACCAAGCGGACCCGCGTCGGCCGTGGCGAGGGCTCCAAGGGCAAGACCGCCGGTCGGGGCACCAAGGGCACCCGTGCCCGCAAGGGCGTGCCGGTGATGTTCGAGGGCGGGCAGATGCCGATCCACATGCGGCTTCCCAAGCTCAAGGGCTTCCGCAACCGCTTCCGCACCGAATACGAGGTCGTCAACGTCGGTGACCTGGGCCGGCTGTTCCCAGACGGCGGCACGGTCGGCCTCGACGAATTGGTCGCCAAGGGCGCGGTGCGCAAGAACACCCTGGTGAAGGTGCTCGGCGACGGCAAGCTGGCCGTCAAGGTCGATGTCACCGCGCACAAGTTCAGTGGTTCTGCGCGGGAGAAGATCACCGCCGCCGGGGGCTCCGCCACCGAACTGTAGGGCTTCTCTGCGCGAGCAGACACAAAAGGTCCCCGCACGCACGGCGTGTCGGGGACTTTTGCGTCTGCTCGCGCACGCCGACCAGGTAGCGGAACAGCGCCCGGCGCGGGGCGAGTTCCCTGGGGCGCTGTAGAGGTGAGATGCCAGGCGGTTCATGACGTAGCCGTGCCCGACGCCGGGGTCGGGCACGGGGTCGGCGAAGTTGAACGAACGGCCGAAACCCGGTGTGCCGTGGGCCCCATCGGAGGCTTCGAACACGCCCAGGGGCGTCAGCGCGCCAAGCCCGAGCGAATGGGCGGCGTCGGGGCCGAGGACTCGGCCGGGTGTTCGCCGACGGAGCGGGCCCGATAGGCATCGGCCACCTTCCGGTACCCCTCGTCGGCGTTGCCGCCGATGAGCTCCCGCGGCGCCGCCACTTTGGGCACCATCGAGCGGTGATACCGCGAACAGACGCAAAGGTCCTCGCGAACACCCTTCTCGGGTGACCTCTGCTTCTGCGCGCGGTATCTAGATGAGTTGCGGGATGACTTCGGCGGCTAGGCGTTCCATCTGTTCGCGGTCCTCGGCGATGTCGGCGCCGGCGGGGTTGAGCACGATCATCTGCGCGCCGGCGTCGATCACCCCGCGCAAGCCGTGGACGACGTCTTCGGGTGTGCCCGACACCGAGATGTCCCGATCGGCCTGCAACCGTTGGCCATAGATACGCTGCATTCCCGCCAGGGCCCGGTTGCGGGCCTGATCGGCATCGTCATCGACTGCCAGGAAGACCCGCTTGCCGATGGTGAAGGTCGCGGGATCCTTGCCCTGCATGACGAGTTCGCGATGCAACGTCGAAACTTCCTGCCTGAAGCGGGCCGTGGTCGACGATCCCGCGCCGAGGAACGCGTCACCGTGCCGCACCGCTCGGGCCAGCGCGGTGGGGGCGTGGCCGCCGAACCAGATCGGCGGGTGTGGGCGCTGCACCGGTTTGAGTGTGATGGCCAGGTCGTCAACCTGGCGGAACCGTCCGGAGAACGTCACCCGCGGTGCATCCGACCAGGCTGCCTTCATCAGTTCCAGTCCCTCGGTGAAGCTGCTGACGAACGTTGCCTTCGCCACGCCGAACGCGGCAAACGGCCGAGACTTGTCGCCCGGAGCGACGCCCAGATCCAGGCGGCCCCCGCTCAGCCGGTCCACCGCCGTCACCGCCGAGGCCAGTTGCAGTGGATCGTGCATCGACGTCACGAGCACGGCCACGCCCAGCCGCAATCGGTCGGTGCAGGCCGCGCAGTAGGCCAGCAGTTCCAATGGTGCCAGCAGCGATGCCTCGCCGATGACCTGTTCGGACACCCAGCCGGCCTCGAACCCGAGTTCCTCGGCGCGGGCGAGATAGGCGCGCAGCGCGGCGGTGTCGAAGCCGGTGGCGAGTTGGGGGATTGCGATCGAGAATCTCACGCGGTCACAGTACGTCGGTAGGCTCAGGCCATGTTCGCACTGCTGCCCGGTTTTGACGGTCTCCGCGGCGTGGCCCGCCACATCGACACCGTCCGTCACCACGGCGTGCCGAGTGGTTGCGTGCTCGAACTCGACCTGCAGTCGATGCCGCACGAAACAGGCGGATTCGATCCGCTGACGATCATCAGCACCGGCGGGCGACCGCCGGTGCTGCGTGATGTGGTTGGCGCCATCAACCGCGCAGCCGCCGATCCGCGTGTCGCCGGGCTGATCGCGCGGGTCCAGTTGTCGCACGCGGCGGCCGGGCCGGTGCAGGAACTGCGCGAGGCGATCGCGGCGTTCACCGCGGCCAAACCCTCGGTGGCCTGGGCCGAGACCTATCCGGGAACCCTGTCGTACTACCTTGCGTCGGCGTTCGGTGAGGTCTGGATGCAGCCGTCGGGGACGGTGGGGCTGGTCGGGTTCGCCACCAGCGCGCTGTTCCTGCGTAATGCGCTGGACAAGGCGGGGATCGAGGCTCAGTTCGTCGCCCGCGGTGAATACAAGTCGGCGGCAAACCTTTTCACTCAGGACAGCTATACCGATGCACACCGGGAGGCCGACAGTGCACTGGTGCAGAGCCTGCACGCTCAGGTGCGCAGTGCGGTTGCCGAGTCGCGCGGCATCGAGTCTGCTGTCGTGGATGAGTTGGCTGACCGAGCACCGCTTTTGCGTGATGACGCGCTGGCTTCACGGCTGATCGATCGGATCGGCTATCGCGACGAGGCCTACGTGCGTATTGCCGAACTGGTTGGTGTCGAGGTGATCTCAGCCGAGGTCGATACGCCGCCGCGGTTGTACCTGTCCCGGTACGCCCATGCCACGGCCGCACAGCGGGGCCTGCCGGTGCCTTCTATACCGAGCCGCAAGCCGAAGCCGGCGATCGCGGTCGTCACGGTGGCCGGGCCGATCGTCAGCGGGCGCGGTGGTCCGCAACTGCTGCCGGTCAGCAACTCCAGTGCCGGTGGCGACACCATAGCGGCAGCGTTGCGGGATGCGGCGGCCAACGAGGCCGTCGTTGCCATCGTGCTACGGGTGGACAGCCCCGGCGGGTCGGTCACCGGGTCGGAGACCATCTGGCGGGCCGTCGCTCAGGCGCGTCAGGTCGGAAAGCCTGTGGTGGCCTCGATGGGTGCGGTGGCCGCGTCCGGCGGCTACTACATCTCGGCGGGCGCGGACGTCATCATCGCCAATCCCGGCACCATCACCGGCTCGATCGGCGTGGTGACCGGCAAGCTGATCGTCAGGGAACTCAAGGGTCGGCTCGGTGTCGGCAGTGATTCCGTGCGCACCAACGCCAATGCCGACGCGTGGTCGATCAACGCACCGTTCACCGCCGAGCAGCAGGCACGGGTTGAGGCGGAGGCCGACCTGTTCTACGACGACTTCGTGGCGCGGGTCGCCGCCGGGCGCAAGCTGCCCGTCGAGGCAGTCGAGGCGGTGGCTCGCGGTCGGGTGTGGACCGGGGCTGA
>CAZGGK010000094.1:0-7922 GCA_964525125.1 uncultured Mycobacterium sp. | reverse complement strand
GGGTGGCCTACTTTTCGACCGTCGAAACTGGCCTAGATTTCAACCGTCGTCGACATGGGCGCCCGGCCAAGCCGCTGTGAGAGCCGGGCGGTGGCCGCCCCGAGTTGCAGGTGCAGTTCCTTGAGCCGGCGCGGCACCTTGACCGCCCAACTGTTGTCCCGGAAGTGCCGCCGCACTGCGCCCATGATGGTCGGCACCGCGAACCAGACGAAGTCCGAACCGGCGTGCACGTCGAATCGGGTCACCGCGTTGACCAAGCCGACCCGCGCGACCTGGGCCAGATCCTCGCGCGGTTCACCGCGGCCCTCGAATCGCCGAGCGATGTGGTCGGCCAGCATGCGCAGCACGGCCAGCTGCCCCGGCCACGGCGCCACCCGCACCTCGACGGCGCGTTCGCCGTGCAACCGGCTCTGCCCTTCGAGTCCGGTCTCGGTCATCGGGCCTCCCGGCGCCGTCGGACCGAGACCACCGCCGCCCGCCGGGCTGACCGGCATGGTGCAACGCCACCGGCCGTCTTGAATCTCGCCATGACGGGGCGGATACCCACGTTCGCGGATCGGTAACCGCTCCGCGCGCCAGCGGATGACACCCGAGACGCAGATCCATACAGAAAGAGGCCCAGCCGGAACGCGGCTGGGCCCCTCTCCGGTCCCGGTTTAGTGGCTCGGACGCTGTTGGGGCACACCGGGGTGCGCCAGATGCCACTGGTGGGTGACCCGGCCGATCCGCTTGTGCTCGAACAGCAGCCACAGCGTGCCCAGCGAAGCCGCCATCACCGCGATCGCCGCGATGAGCACGCCCTGATGGTCGTGGCCGGTGCCGAAGGCCGTGAGGCTCCCGGCGACCGCCAGCATGCCCGCCACCAGCAGCGAGTACCCGGGCCAGGCCAGCACGTTGATCACCGCACGGCCCGCATGCTGGCGAGTGGTGCGCATGTGGTCGGTGGGGTCCCTGTATGTGTCGCCCATTTCTCTTCCTCCCTATGAATCGTCCGGCATCCGGAGAGTTTCCCAACCAGCACGGTCACCCGCGCGCACCAAAGCACCCACGGCGACAATGCAGATTTTCTGGCTGTTGCGGCGATGGAACAGCCAACACGAACCCCCGCGCTGTCAGCTATCGAACCCCCGCGCGAGGACTTACCGACTCATGCTAACGCGTTGCAAGCCAATGTGATCTGCGTCGCAAGGGAGTTCACAGTGGGTTCACAGTGACAGCTTCAGCTGCCCCGCCCCGGGCCGATGATCGACGGGCCGCCGATCCCCACGCTGAGCACCATCAGCCCCAACAGGAACCAGCCGGCGCCATGCCATCCCCACCAGACGCCGTAACTCCGCCACACCCGATAGGTGCGGACGAACGCCCACAACCCGCCGCCGGCCAGAATCGCCGGCGCGCCGACCGCGAGCAGCGTCCGTTCCGGTGCACCGCATGCGGTGGTGTCGACGGCGGAGGGCTGGTCGCAACCGCCCACCCACAGTGCGGCCACGACCAGGAACGCGACCCCGGCGACGGTGGTCACGAGCGCGAACCGGATAGCGGCGCGGACCTCGTCATCGTCCTGGCCCAGCCGGTCGCCGCGCGAACCCTGACCTTGCTGCTGCATGTTGATCCACGGTATCGCGCGCGACGACGACAGTGCCACCATGGCTGGGTGACCGTCGACCCGCTGGCCCGGTTCGGCCCGCTGACCCGGGACTGGTTCACCGGCACCTTCACCGCACCCACGCCCGCCCAGGCCCAGGCCTGGTCGGCGATCGCCGACGGTCACAACACCCTGGTCATCGCACCGACCGGTTCGGGAAAGACCCTGGCCGCCTTCCTGTGGGCGATCGATCAGCTCAGCACCGGCCCCGGCCACGGCCCCGGCACCCGGGTGCTCTACCTGTCGCCGCTGAAGGCGCTGGCGGTCGACGTCGAACGCAACCTGGCCGCCCCGCTGGCCGGTATCGGCCGGATCGCCGAACACCGGGGAAGGCCCGCCCCCGACATCACGGTCGGGGTGCGCTCCGGGGACACCCCGCCGCAGCAGCGGCGCCGGCTGCTGGCCAGCCCGCCCGACATTCTGATCACCACCCCGGAGTCGCTGTTCTTGATGCTGACCTCCGCGGCCCGCGAGACCCTCACCGCGGTGCGCACGGTGATCGTCGACGAGGTGCACGCGGTGGCCGGGACCAAGCGCGGCACCCACCTCGCCCTGTCCCTGGAGCGTTTGGACGCGCAGCTGGCCCGACCCGCCCAGCGGATCGGGCTGTCGGCCACGGTGCGCCCGCCCGAGGAGGTCGCCCGGTTCCTGTCCGGGCAGTCCCCGACCACCATCGTGGCGCCGCCGTCGGCCAAGACCTTCGAGCTGACCGTTCAGGTTCCGGTGCCCGACATGGCCGATCTGGCCGACAAGACCATCTGGCCCGAGGTGGAGGCCCGCGTCGTCGACCTGATCGAGGCACACACCTCGTCGATCGTGTTCGTCAACTCACGCCGGCTGGCCGAACGGCTCACCGCCCGGCTCAACGAGATCCACGCCGACCGGCACGGCGACGACGCGGTCCTGGCCCGGGCGCACCACGGCTCGGTGAGCAAGGAGACCCGCACCGCGGTGGAAGACGACCTCAAGCGCGGCCGCCTCCGGGCGGTGGTGGCGACCTCGAGCCTGGAGTTGGGCATCGACATGGGCGACGTCGACCTGGTGATCCAGATCGGGGCGCCGCCGTCGGTGGCCGCCGGGCTGCAGCGCATCGGCCGGGCCGGCCACCAGGTCGGCGAGATCTCCCAGGGGGCAATGATTCCCAGGCACCGCACCGATCTGATCGGCTGCGCGGTCACCGTGCAGCGGATGCTGACCGGTCAGATCGAGACCCTGCGGGTGCCGGCCAACCCGCTGGACATCCTGGCCCAGCACACGGTGGCCGCAGCGGCAACCGAACCGCTGGACGCCGAAGCCTGGTTCGACACCGTGCGCCGGTCCGCCCCGTTCGCCACCCTGCCGCGCAGCGCATTCGAGGCCACCCTGGATCTGCTCGCCGGCAAATATCCGTCCACCGAGTTCGCCGAACTGCGCCCGCGGCTGGTCTACGACCGCGACGCCGGGACCCTGACCGCCCGGCCCGGCGCACAGCGCCTGGCGGTCACCTCCGGCGGCGCCATCCCCGACCGCGGACTGTTCGCGGTGTATCTGACAGGATCCCAAAAGCCTTCCCGGGTAGGCGAACTCGACGAGGAAATGGTCTACGAGTCCCGTCCCGGAGATGTCATCTCGCTGGGCGCCACCAGCTGGCGGATCACCGAGATCACCCACGACCGGGTGCTGGTCGTCCCGGCGCCGGGACAACCGGGCCGACTGCCGTTCTGGCACGGCGACGGACCGGGCCGGCCCGCCGAGTTGGGCGCCGCGGTCGGCGCTTTCACCGGCGAGCTGGTCGCCATGGATCGGGATTCGTTCCGGATGCGTTGCGCCGGAATGGGTTTCGACGGCTACGCCACCGACAACCTGTGGCGGCTGCTCGCCGATCAGCGCGCCGCCACTCAGGCGGTGCCCACCGACACCACGCTGCTGGTGGAACGGTTCCGCGACGAGCTCGGGGACTGGCGGGTGGTGCTGCACTCGCCGTACGGGTTGCCGGTGCACGGGCCGCTGGCGCTGGCGGTGGGCCGGCGGCTGGCCGAACGCTACGGCATCGACGAGAAGCCGACCGCCTCCGACGACGGCATCGTGGTGCGGCTGCCCGACACCGGCGCAGGCATCGAAGACGCACCGGGTGCCGACCTTTTCGTGTTCGGCGCCGACGAGATCGAACCGATCGTCACCGCAGCGGTGGGCGGTTCCGCGCTGTTCGCCGCGCGGTTCCGGGAGTGCGCGGCACGGGCGCTGCTGTTACCGCGCCGGCACCCGGGCCGGCGCTCGCCGCTGTGGCAGCAGCGTCAGCGCGCCGCCCAGCTGCTGGACGTGGCCCGCAAGTACCCCGATTTCCCGGTGCTGCTGGAGACGGTGCGGGAATGCCTTCAGGACGTCTACGACGTGCCCGCGCTGACACAGTTGATGGCCCGGATCGCCGGGCGCCGCATCCGGGTCGTCGAGGTCGAGACCGCGTCCCCGTCGCCGTTCGCCGCCGCGCTGCTGTTCGGCTACGTCGGGGCGTTCATGTACTCCGGCGACAGCCCGCTGGCCGAGCGCCGCGCCGCCGCGCTGTCGCTGGACCCCACCCTGCTGGCCGAACTGCTCGGCCGGGTGGAGCTGCGGGAGCTGCTCGATGAGGGCGTCGTCGCCGCCACCGACCGCCAGCTGCAGCACCTGACGCCGGAGCGGGCCGCCCGGGACGCCGAGGGGGTGGCCGACCTGCTGCGGCTGCTCGGCCCGCTGACCGCCACCGAGGTGGCCGCCCGCGCGGGCGGCGCCGACGTGTCGGGCTGGCTGGAGGCCCTGCTGACCGCAAGGCGGGTGCTGACGGTGTCGTTCGCCGGCCGCAGCTGGTGGGTGGCGATCGAGGACACCGGCCGGCTGCGCGACGGGGTCGGGGTGGCGGTGCCGGTGGGGATTCCGGCCGCCTTCGCCGAACCGGTCGCCGACCCGCTGGCCGAGCTGCTGGGCCGGTTCGCCCGCACCCGCGGGCCGTTCACCACCGCCGACGCCGCCACCCGGTTCGGATTGGGCCCGCGGGTCGCGGCCGGCGTGCTGGGCCGGCTGGCCGTCGACGGACGGCTGGTGCGCGGCGAATTCACCGAGGTCGCCGGGGAGCAGTGGTGCGACGCCGAGGTGCTGCGGATTCTGCGGCGACGCTCGCTGGCCGCGTTGCGCGCGCAGATCGAGCCGGTCTCGACCGCGGCCTACGGGCGGTTCCTGCCCGGCTGGCAGCGACTGGGCGCCGACAGCGTCGCTGGGCTGGACGGGCTGGCCGGGGTGATCGACCAGCTGGCCGGGGTGCCGCTGCCGGCCTCTGCGGTCGAGTCGCTGATACTGGCCCCCCGGGTGCGCGACTACTCCCCCGCGATGCTCGACGAGCTGCTGGCGTCCGGGGAGGTGCTGTGGTCGGGCGCCGGGGCGATCTCGGGCGGTGACGGCTGGGTGGTCTTCCACGCCGCCGACTCCGCGTCGTTGACGCTCTCTCCCGGCGCGGCCATCGAATTCGGTGCCGCGCACCGGGCGATCCTGGACGCACTGGCCGGCGGCGGGGCGTTCTTCTTCCGGCAACTCGGCGGGCTCGAACTCAAGCCCGCACTATGGGAACTGATCTGGGCCGGCTGGGTCACCGGCGACACATTCGCACCGGTGCGGGCCATGCTGGCCGGGGGTGGGCGCGCCGCGCCGGCCCACCGGCGCCGGCGGCCACCCCGGCTGAGCCGGTACAGCGTGGCGCACGCGGCGACGCGGGGCGGCGACCCGACCGTAGCCGGTCGGTGGTCCGCGCTGCCGGAACCGGACGCCGGGGCTGCCGCGGCGCGCGCCCACCACACGGCCGGACTGCTGCTGCACCGGCACGGTGTGCTGACCAGGGGTGCGGTCGCCGCCGAAGGAGTGCCCGGCGGCTTCGCCGCCCTGTACAAGGTGCTGACCCTGCTGGAGGAGGCCGGCCGCTGCCAGCGCGGCTATTTCGTCGAATCGCTGGGCGGCGCGCAGTTCGCGGCCGCGGCCGCGGTCGACCGGTTGCGCGCCTACCTCGACGGCGTCGACCCGCAACAGCCGGATTACCAGGCCGTGGTGCTGGCCGCGGCCGACCCGGCCAACCCCTACGGCGCGGCACTGCCCTGGCCGGCCGGCGACACCGCCGCCCGGCCGGGCCGCAAGGCCGGGGCGCTGGTGGTGCTGGTCGACGGGACGCTGACCTGGTTCGTGGAGCGGGGCGGCCGTACGCTGCTGACCTTCACCGGCGACACCGGAGCGCACCGGGCTGCGGCAAGCGGACTGGCCGATGTGGTGCATGCTCGGGGGGTGGACGGCATCGTGGTCGAGCGGGTGGACGGGGTGCCGGTGCTGGAGATGGCCGGATCACCCGTGCTGCAGGCACTGGCCGATGCCGGTTTCGCCCACACCCCGCGCGGATTGCGACTGCGGCTGTGACCCCCGGCCCCGTCACCAGCCCTTCCCGCGGGCGTGAACCGCACGACATCGCCCCGGCGTGCCGCGTCGTGGAATTCACCCCCGGTCAGCGGTGCGGGGGCGGCGGAGCAGGCGTCGCGGCCGGCGGGGACAATGGTGCCCATGCCCGAGGGTGACACCGTCTGGCACACCGCCGTGATCCTGCGTGCCGCGCTGGCCGGAAAGATGCTGACCCGCTGCGATATCCGGGTGCCCCGCTACGCGGCCGTCGATCTCACCGGCGAGACCGTCGATGAGGTGATCAGCCGGGGCAAGCACCTGTTCATCCGGATCGGACCGGCCAGCATCCACTCGCACCTGAAGATGGACGGCAGCTGGCAGGTCAGCCACCGGCCGGCCGGCCTCGATCACCGGGTGCGAATCGTGCTGGAAGCCAAACCGGTTCGGGTGCTCGGCGTCGATCTGGGGGTGCTGGAGGTGCTCGACCGGACCGAGGACACCGACACCGTCGCCTATCTGGGCCCGGACCTGCTCGGCGCGGACTGGAACCCGTGGGTGGCCGCGGCGAACCTGACCGCGGACCCGGACCGACCGCTGGCGGCGGCGCTGCTGGACCAGAGCGTGCTGGCCGGCATCGGCAACGTGTACTGCAACGAACTGTGTTTCGTCACCGGGAAATTGCCGTCCACACCGGTCAGCACGGTCCGAGACCCGGTCCGGCTGGTCACCCGGGCCCGGGAGATGTTGTGGACGAACCGGTCCCGATGGAACCGCTGCACCACCGGCGATCTTCGCGCGGGCCGCCAGCTGTGGGTGTACGGCCGGGCCGGCCTGCCGTGCCGGCGCTGCGACACCCCGATCGAGCACGGCTCGGGCAGCCGCGTCAGCTACTGGTGCCCGAGTTGTCAGTGCTGAGCAGCCGAAGGCCGGTTTGGCCGGCACGGCTGCCGGGTATCGGCAAGCCCATCGGCGGCCCCGGCCGCCGCGAGGCGACACCCGGAAGGCGGAGACCAGGTGACCACAACCGTTGAAGGGGCGGCCCGCCGGCCGGCTCGGCTGCTCGGTTCGGCTGCACTGGTCGCGGCATGCGCGCTACCGGCGCCGGCCGGTGACGCCGCGGCATACCCGGACTGCCCCGATATCGAGGTGGTGTTCGCACGCGGCACCTCCGAGCCGCCCGGCATCGGCGGGATCGGGCAGTCGTTCGTCGACGCCCTGCGTTGGCGCGTCGGCCTGCTGCGCTCGTTCGCGGTGTATCCGGTCGACTACCCGGCGGTCCCCGAGTTCGCCCCCACCGTGGACGGGGTGACCGACGCCGGCAACCACATCCGCGACACGGCGGCCGATTGCCCGGGCACCCGGCTGGTGCTGGGCGGGTTCTCCCGGGGCGCCGCGCTGATGGGCTACGTCACCGAACCGGCGAACCCGGCCGCGGCACTGCCGCCCGAGGTGGCCGGCCACGTCGCTGCGGTCGCACTGCTGGGCAAGCCGTCCACCGAATACCTGCGCTTTCTGGGGGCGCCGCCGCTGACGATCGGCCCCGGCTACACGGACAAGACCATCGACCTGTGCGCGCCGGGCGACCCCATCTGCTCGGCCGGCGATGACGGCGCCGCGCACGGGGCCTACGCCGCGAACGGGATGACGGCGCAGGCCGCGGATTTCGTCGCGGAACGGCTCGGCACACCGCACTAGGCTGAGCGCCGTGAGCCGAGCCGCGACCGACACCGACGGACAGGATGTGCTGCGCGACGTGGTTCGGGTTGCCTGCGATGCGCTCGGTGACCGGTTGACCGCCGGCTACGCCCTGGGCAGCCTGGCGCACGGCGGTTTCAGGGCTCTTCGCAGTTGAGGGTGTAGCGGGTAGCGGCGCGTCGTTGGCCAGATAGGG
>CAZGGK010000093.1:0-9086 GCA_964525125.1 uncultured Mycobacterium sp. | reverse complement strand
CAATGAAGCTGGCTAAACCCTGGTCAAAGTGGTCCCATCACCGTGGCGGTCGACAGGCGCAGCTACGGCGTGCGGCCGCCGCGGACGTCATGAGGAAGCTACTGACATGACCGACTGCCAATTATCCGGTCAGCGAAACGGACATGAACATCAGGCAACTAACTGGACAGAAACAGTCGTAACAATCTAGTTTTAGCTGCATGGGACGCCGATACGAACAGACACATCCCTGGATCAACTACCAGATCAACTTGAACAATCTGAGCTACAAGACGTGGCTGCTCCTGGGCGAGGCATTCTCGAAGTGCAGCCACATCGAAGGAGCGCCGCTGCTTCCCGAGGTTGCAGACGAACTCCACACGGTCTACCTCAGCCGCGGCATCTACGGCACCACCGCCATCGAAGGCAACACACTCTCCGAAGCGGAGGTCCGCGACCGCGTCAAGGGTGAATTGCAGCTGCCGAAATCCCGGGAATACCAGGGCCGCGAAGTCGACAACATCCTCGAGATCACCAATGACGTCGTCGCCGACCTTGTCCGTGATCCGCGCCTACCGCTGACCGCCGACCGGATCCGGGAGTTCAACCGCCGAATCCTCGATGGTCTACCGGTCAAAGACGAAGTCATTCCCGGGGTCACCCGCCAGCACAGCGTCACCGTCGGACTCAGCTCCTACCGTGGCGCACCGGCCGAGGACTGCGACTACCTCCTAGACCGACTGGCGACTTGGCTCAATGAGCTCGACGCACCCGAGAACTCCCCGGAACTGGTATTCCCCGTCGCCGTCCTCAAGGCGATTCTGGCGCACCTGTACATCGCATGGATCCACCCGTTCGGCGACGGCAATGGGCGCACGGCCCGGCTCATCGAACTGCAACTCATGGTGCAGGCTGGTATCTCAACCCCAGCCGCGCACCTGTTGTCGAACCACTACAACCTGACCCGAGACCGCTACCTGCTCGAGCTCGATCGCACCAGCACACGGGAAGGCTTCCCGATCGAGGACTTCATCCACTACGCCCTGGAAGGATTCGTCGATCAGCTCAAGGAGCAGATCACGACCATCCGCGGTCAGCAGTTCCTTGTCACCTGGCAGCATCTCGTGCACATGAGCTACCACAACGAGGAAACGCCGGCGAAAACCCGGCAACGACATCTGGTGCTCGACCTCAAACCGAACGACTGGTACCACCGGTCGAAGATCCGCGAAGTCAGCCCCCGCGTCGCAGCCGAATACGTTGGCAAGGAGTCCAAGACGATCACCCGCGACCTCAACGAACTCGAACGACGAGGGCTGATCATCCGCGACGGCCATCGCTTCAAGGCCAACTACCAGAAGGTTGTGGCGTTCCTGCCGACCGTCGCACGTTGACGTCATAGGCAAGCTGCTGGGTTGATCGGGCTCAGGCGTTGACGAGCTTGCCTAGGTCGGCACGGTTGGCGGCGGTGGCGAGGATGTGGCGGGCGCGGATGAGGTGGTCGGCGGCGGCGATCTCTCGGCTATAGTCGCCGGCTTCCTGGCCCAGCCAGTCGGACACTTCGGCCCACGAATACAGGGACCATTGCCCGGTGGACAGGGGCGTGGGGAAGTCGCCGGGGCCGCGTTGGCCGGTGGCCAGCAATCGCACTGATTCGTAGGTGCGGCCCAGACGTCCGGCGATGTCGCGTAGGGATACGAGGTCGTCGGCGGCTAGTCCGGTGACGGCCAGCCCGGTTGCTTCGGTGTGGTGGATGGCGTTGATGATGGCGTCGGCGAGGGTGTCGGCTTCAATGCAGGCGTGGACGAGGTTTGGCCCTGCGCCGCCTTCGGGGGTGAGGTCGCCGTGTGCGCGTTCGAATAGGGCGTCGGCGTGGTTGGTGGGGTCACGGTCGGTGATGAGGGTGAATTCGTAGGTGGTCATGCGATGTGTCCTTTGTGCTTGGTGGTGAATGCGCGGATGAGCTTGGCGCCGTGTTCTGGGTTGCGGCCGGTGGAGTAGATGGCGATGCGTTGGCTGCACGTGCAGTTGACGTATCCCCATGTGTGGCCGCTGGTTTGAGTGATGGTGAGTCCGTCTGCCTCGGCATCAGCGATGGCCTTGCGGACCTCCTTGTGCATGTTGTTAGTGTACAACATGCGTTGTGAGGATACAACACGTGGGCGCGGCTTGCCGCGTTCTGCTCGACGTCGGCTCTCAGTAAAGCGGGTTTTCCCCGGCTATGGCCGTCAGCCGGTAGGTGGGCCGCCCCGACCGTCCAGACGCCTGCATAACTGTCGTCTCGACCATGGTCACCTCGACGATCTGCCCCATGAATCGCGGCAGCTCGAGCAGGACCTTCTCATCGACCGAGCCCTGGTAGGCGCGGTCGGGGCCGTCCAGGTAGAAGATCCGCCGGCGTGTGCGCAGGCCGTCGAGAACACCTTCGAATTGCAGTGTGCGGGCATTCGTCCGTTGCTCGGTCAGGGCGTCGGAAAGGACCGTGGCCTGCGCCGTCGACATCTCCCCGTGCCCGTCCTGCATGTCGAGGCTGATGCCGAGGGCTGTGTCGCGAACAGCTTTGACCAGGTAGTCAATACCGACGCGTTGAGTGACCGGCAACGACAGCACCGAGTCGAGTGCCGCGTCATCGCTGGCGGACAACGGAAGCAGCTCGACCAGATCACGGACCGCGGTCTCGGTGATGGTCTCGATGTGTGCCACGTCGATCAGCGATGGCGTGTCGTCGGCGCCGAACTCGCGGAAGCCGAATTCGATGACGCCGCCGACTGAACCGACCGCAACCAGCGAGTACTGCTCCCGGTACGTGCGGTGCATTCGGGTGGGAAGCTCCGACGACTGCGCGCTGGCACGGTACGCCCCGAGCATCGCCGTCGTATCACTGATCGCTTGCGTCAGCCTGGCGCTGTTCTGCGACGAGAAGGGCAGTCCGGCGGAGTCGATGACCATCCGCAGTCGGGTGTCCCGTTTCGGTGCGAAGAACTTGGCTTCGGCGGCCAGGGCCGACCCCAGGGCCAAGCGCAGGCTGCGCTGTCGCCGCTCATCGGCGGTGTCATTGATCTGGGCTTGCAGTAAGTCGGCAGCATGACGCAACGGGTTCGTCATATCGTCACCTCCGCATACCCCTTGGCCTGGCCTTCGATCACGACACCGTCAATCTTCACCGCTGACCAGGTCTCGTGCCAATTCTCGGCGATACTGTCGTGTACCAGGAAAGCATCCAACAGGGCACCGACAGGCTGGACTCGCGGAACCAGCGCCGGCCAGGGCCGCTCGATGATGACGTTCTGCAACGTGATCAACCCCAGTATGTCCGTGTACTGCTGGTCGCTCCACGCTTCGACGTCAGCCCAGTCGTTCGGCAGGATCGCGACATCGACATCATGCGGTGGTGCCGCCTTGTGCATCGCGAAACCGCCGTCGATCCACAATCGTGCACCACACGGCAGGTAGGTGCTGATCAGCTTGGAATGGAGCAGAAACGCACTGAACAAACGCTCCCGATGCTCCCGGTGCTGGGCGTCCTGCACGAACCTGTCATACAGCCCATCGAGATCGGTGACGTGCCTCCCCGCCGGCAGGAGCCCGGTCTGCGCATCCCAGGCCGGCAGGCTCACGTCGGCGACTCGCCGCGCATCGCCGCCACCAGGGCGATCAACTGGCGGCGCTGACTCTCACCCAGCGACGGATCGATCCGGATCGTCTCCACACAATCGGTCACCTCGTTGACGCCCCCACCCGCCCCGCTGCCTGACATAGCGCGGATGGATGCCGACGACACCGACACACTTCGCCGCGAGCTGCTGCACCGCCTCGACACCCACCCGATGGACGACTGGTCACCGGGCCTGCTCCGCGCCGTCATCGCCGTCATCGACCTGGGCGCGCAGCCGCTCCCGATGCCCCCGCAACCCGGCGGCCGGGTCGGGCTGCGGGTCGTGGGGTGACTCGCCGCGCATCGCCGCCACCAGAGCGATCAACTGGCGGCGCTGACTCTCACCCAGCGACGGATCGATCCGGATCGTCTCCACACAATCGGTCACCTCCGCCGGCCGCGGACTGATCCCCCAGGACTCCAACGCCGCATTCGCCACCGTCAACGGCGTCACCCCCAAACCAGCAGCAAGACCAAAGATGGTCGCACTTGACATCTGCGGGGTGATCGCATTCTTCAGTTTGCTGAGGTTCGATCGTCCGAGCTTCTGCCCTTGGTCGGTGGCGCGCTTGACGACGTCGTCGAGGCTCCACCTGTTGCTGGGATGTGCCATGCGTTCGGCGATCAGCCGACCCAGCGGATACACACCCGTCACCCTTCACGCCCTGAAACTAGTGCCGCGACACGCCGGGACACCGGACACGCCGACTGGTTCGGACACTGATTCATCGTCGCACAGCGACCGTCGTCGGCGCTGGTCACGCGCCAGACTGCGGAGATACACGCATGTAATTCCTTGACGAACCGGACACTAGCACCTGAGAATCATTCGAAGATAGTGGACATCAAATACGTAAGGAACGTAGGGTCATGAGTCATCACGACGACGACGAGCCTCTGGGGGAGCTGTACATGCTGGTGCGGGACCGCAAGCGGCTGGCCTCGGTGATGATCGTGCAGAACATCACCGGGCGTGAGCTGGCGGCGGCGGCCGGCTGGAAGTCGCACACCTACATGCAGCGTTTGCTGCGCGGCGAGGCCAGATCGCTCAATCCCGACGCCGCGCTGCGCATCGCGCACCGGCTCGGCGTGCCCGTCGACCTCCTCTTCATGACCAAAGTATCCGAAAAAACCGGAGTTGAACGCCGGAGAAAGCGAAAGGGTGTCCGATGAGTGCTGGTCTGATGTCTGCTGACTTGACGATGCCGGAAGCCCGCGCTGAGCGTGACGCGCTGGCCGGCCGCACGGACGTGCTCGACAAGGCGGGTGTGCTCCGCTGCCTGCCCGACGACCTGCACGCGACAACGGAGATGGTCGCGGAGTTCTACGAGGTTTCGGCAGATGTAATCCGCCAGGCCGTCAAACGGAATCGTGAGGAACTGGACGACGACGGGTACCGAGTTCTTGGCCGCAGTGAAGTGAGTGACAAGTTGTCACTCACTCCAGATGAGCTGGGAATGCCGCGCACCGCAGGGTCCATTGGCCTCTACCAACGCCGGGCGGTCCTGCGTCTCGGGATGTTGCTGCGTGACTCGTCGGTGGCCCGTCGGGTTCGCGACTATCTCCTCAACGCCGAGCAGGTCTCACCGGCCCGTGAGCTGACCGGTACCGAACTGATGGCCGCGGGCTACGTCGAGGCCATGAAGGTGCTCCAGCAGCGTGAGGTGCAGATTCACCAACTCGAGGAGAAGATCGCGGAGGACGCCCCGAAGGTCAGCTACGTCGAGCTGTACGTCGCCGACACCGACTGCCTCAAGCTCCGCACCGTCGCGGCCAACAACAACGTTGGCGAGGAATGGCTACGCGACCTACTTGCCGACAAGGGCTGGATCTACATCGAGACCGAATCCCGGTACTCCGAACGCAAGGGCTGCGTGGAGATACGGCGCCGCTACTCGGCATACGCCCATAAGCGTCCCTACTTCAAGCCCGTCGAAGTCCATGAAGCTGCGCGTTTCAAGGGCGAGGTCATGCACACGTTGAAGGTCACCCCGGCTGGTGCTGAGGCCATCGCCCGACTCATCTCACGCGAGGCCGTGGCATGAGCGGCCAGCGCGCGACAACGCGGCTGTTGACCGTCAGCGAGGCCATGGCCACGTTGAGCGTGAGCCGCACCACCATCTATGGCCTGTTCAAATCGGGTGCGCTGCGGTGGGTGCAGGTCGGTGCGCACCGTCGTGTGAGCAGCCGCGAGATCGAACGGTTCATCACCGCCAACACCAAGGCCGCATCATGAACGCCGGCCCGCGGTTCTCGCCCGGTCAACGGGTCAAGTACGTCGGCATCCACGGCCGTGCTGACGGCCCCACCGGACGGGTCAACGGGACGCACAAGTCCGGGGACGTCCGTGTCCGCTGGGATGACGGCCGCGGCGAGACCGTGCACCCCGAAGACATCGTGGTTACCGCCGCTGCTCACCGGCTGGTGGACGCTCCTGCTTCAGGTCCGTGGTCGGGTTCGCCGGACCTGCCCGCCGGGTGTCATCAGCTGGCGCAGGACCTGCCCGGTCCGGTCGGGGATGCCGGCCCGGGCCACCCCGCAGGCGGTGGGCGATGAGCACAGTTGAGCCGCAGGGATTCAGTCCAGCAAACACGGGCGACTGGTCCGACGTGATCACCGACCTACGTGATATCGGGAACGAACTAGCGCGCCGTCGGTCGACGCACTTCCGCCTCCAACTCCGCAACAGCCGTGATCAACAGCGCAATCACCGAATCGCGATCACCAAGGTTGCCATCGGTCTCCTTCAACGCATCTCGAAGCCGCTTCGTGATTTCCATCTCGGGCGGCGTGTCCACGTTGGCGAACTTCGTGAGGATCTTCCGAAGCGGTTCGTCGGTGTCCATGCTTCTCCTTCGCTCGATGCCCGTTCGGGCGCTGCTGAAACTGCGAGCGTAGGAGAGCGGCCCGGTCCGGGCGGGGATTCCGGCCCGGGCCAGCCCGCAGGCGGTGGGCGATGACCACCAGGCCAGTCGAGGGCTCGTCGGTGCCTGAGGCTCTCGGGTCGCCGAAACAGGTGGCCGCGTTCCTCGGCGTGGCACCGGGGACGCTTGCGCTGTGGCGGGGTAATGGCCGCGGCCCGGTGTGGACGAAAGTCGGGCGGTTGGTGCGCTACGACTGGGCGCAGGTACGTCAGTGGGTCGCCGGCGGCGGTGATCGGTCGTGACCGTCTTGGCGTTGGCGATGTTCGCCGTCTTGACGGCGACGTTTCTGCTGCGGTGGTGGCTGCCATGACCCACCCCGACCTGGATCAGCCCGTCGGCGAGCATCCAGCCCTGGCCGGCTGCGACTGCGCCACATGGGCGTCCAAGTCTGTGATCGATGTGTTGCGGGACAAGAACAGCCGACTCATCAAAGCCATATCGGAGATGGCCGACCGCAACGGCGTCCTCACCGCCCAGCGTGATGCCGCGGTCAACGACGCCGACCAGCTGCGCGCGGACCTCGCCGCCCTGACTGCCCGTGTCGACAACCTGCATCGGAGGCTCGCGTGAGCTGGTTTGACCGCATCGCTGGTGTCCTGCACTGGCCGGGACCGGCCCATGACCCGGCTGATGACTGGGACACCACACCCATGACTGTCACCGACCGCGACTTGGCCGCGTTGCGGGATATCGCGGACCGCATCCACGACTGGTGTGACGCCCTGGAGGACCGCACCAATCCGATCCGGGCTGCAGACGCCCGTGTCGCACAGCAGCTTTCGACCCTGACCTACCTCGATGACAGGAGATGAACCCCGTGACTGAGCAGCCCATCGATGTCGATGTCGTCCCCGACACCGACACCACCGACACCACCGCCGCCCGCGCGCCCGCCGGCGGGCCGGCGCGCACCGGCCCGTCGGCGGGGGGTGTGCTCTCCGATGTGATGCGGGCGGTGATGACCCGCAAACCCGACACCACCGCGCCCGCCTCGGCGCGGCGCCGCGCACCCGATCACCCCCCCGCCCCGGCGGCCGGGTCCGTGGCGGCTGATCCGGTCGTGGCGTTGATCCGCCACGTCGAGCGGCTCAACGACCGGATCGATGCGGTCACCGATGCCCGGATCCTCGAGTTGCTTGGCGAACGCGACCATCTGCGCACCCTGCTGGCGGAGTTGTCGTGACCCGGGAGTTGATCGTCGTCGATGTCGAGACCACCGGCCTTGATCCGCGCCGGCACGCGGTGGTGGAGGTGGCCGCGGTCAACGTGGCCACCGGTGAACACCTGCACTTCATACCGCGGCTGCCGTCGACGGCCGGCATCAACTTCGAAGCGTTGCGCATCAACGGCTACGTAACCCGCCGCCTGTATGACGAGCAGCTCGATGATTTCGCGACATCGACGGCGTACGAAGAGTTGTTCGAATGGCTGGAAGGCAACACCCTGGCCGGCGCCAATCCGGCGTTCGACGCCGCTTTCCTGACCGTCGCCGCCGCAGACCACTGCATCGCGCCGGGCTGGCATTTCCGGCTGGCTGATCTGGCCGCCTACGCCGCACCCCTGCTGGGCCTGGCGCCAACGGAGCTGCCCGGCCTGAACACGGTGTGTGACCGGCTGAACGTCATCAACACCGGCCCGCACACCGCCCTGGGCGATGCGATCGCGACCGCGGAGTGCTTCCGCCGGCTCGCGGCCATCGTGCCACCACAGACCCCCGATCTGCCGTCTACCGGCTGGTGGATCGGCGGGGCACCCACACCATCCTTCGGCGGTGGTGTGGGTGGGGACGGCCGCGTCGACGCCACCACCGTCGCGTCCGCGGCCGTCCCACCCCAACACCCATAACCGAAAAGCCCCCACCGGCACGCGCAGTGCCGGTGGGGGCGTGACACAACGGAAAGAGGCTCCACTGTGCCAGCCACCGACCTTACTACCACGCAGGTGACGATCGTCGACATCACCGACGACACCGACCGCAGCATGCTCGTCCACCTCGACGACGGCACCCTGATCGCCACCGCCGCCACCCACTCCGGAGCGTTGATCGTCGCACTGACCGGGACCGCGTCACGGCGCCTCGGTGTGCCCGCCGAAGCGTTCACCGTGGCATCGATCAGCGACGCCAAAGCCGCACTGCGCCTCGTCGGCACCCTCTACGCCGCCGCGGTGATGTCATGACCGCGCCGACCACCCGCCTGGGCCGCAACCAGAAAGAAATCCTCGGCCACATGCACCGCAACAACGGTGCCTGGCCGCAGAACTGGCGCATCCACTCCAGCACCCGCCGCACTCTGGACTCACTGATCCGCCGCGGCCTGGTCGTCCGCGACGGCGACAACTACCGGACGGTGACCGCATGAAAGTCATCAAAACTCGTTTCGGGGAGCCGCTTTACGTTTCGGAGTCGGCCATCACCATGCGGGACGCACTGATCGAAGCCGTGAACGCCAGGGCCGACCTGACCGGGGCCAACCTGACCGGGGTCGACCTGACCGGGGTCGACCTGACCGGGGTCGACCTGACCGGGG
>CAZGGK010000092.1:0-9108 GCA_964525125.1 uncultured Mycobacterium sp. | reverse complement strand
CGCAGCCACCCGCGCCGCCGTCTTACCCGAGACCACCAACGTGCTCACCGCCGGCTCCGGTTGGGCGGCAACGGGTTCCGCCGGTGGCGCCGACTCCACCACCACGTGGGCGTTGGTGCCGCTGACCCCGAACGACGACACCCCGGCCCGGCGCGGCCGGTCCACCGCCGGCCACGCCATGCCCTGGACCGGAATGGTGAACCGCGACGCGCCCGCGCTCATCTTCGGGTTGAGTTCGGTGAAGTTGAGGTGCTTGGGGATGTAGCCGTGCTGCACGCTGAGCACGGTCTTGATGAAACCGGCGATGCCGGCCGCCGACTCCAGGTGCCCCAGGTTGGTCTTGACCGACCCCACCACCAGCGGCGCCGAGTCCTTGCGGTCGGCGAACACCTGGCTGAGCGCATCCAGCTCGATCGGATCGCCCAGCGCCGTGCCGGTGCCGTGCGCCTCCAGGTAATCGATCTCGGAAGCCTCCAACCGCGCCGCGGTCAGCGCTGCCCGCAGCACCGACTGCTGGGCCGGCCCGTTGGGCACGGTCTGCCCGCTGCTGGCCCCGTCCTGGTTGACCGCCGAACCCCGCACCACCGCCAGCACCCGGTCCCCGGCCGCCCGGGCGTCGGAGAGCCGCTTGAGCACCACCACCCCGGCGCCCTCACTGCGCACATAGCCGTCGGCACCGGCATCGAAGGTCTTGCACCGGCCGTTCGGCGAGAGCATCCCCCACCGCGAGGTGACAATGCTGTTCTCCGGGCTGAGCATCAGGTTCACCCCGGCCGCCAGCGCCTGATCGCTCTCCCGCCGGCGCAGGCTCTGGCAGGCCAGATGGATCGAGACCAGCGACGACGAACACGCGGTGTCGATCACCACCGCCGGACCGTGCAGCCCCAGGAAGTACGACAGCCGGCCGGCCGCGAAATTCGGCGCGTTCCCGAACGGCAGGTAGGGGTCGATGTCCTCGGGCCGCAGCCCGCCGGCGAACGTCAGCGCGTAGTCGTTGGTGGTCAGGCCCACGAAGACCGCGGTGCGCGAACCGCGGATCGCCTGACCGGTGATGCCGGCGTGCTCCAGCGCCTCCCAGGAGACCTCCAGCAGCAACCGCTGCTGGGGATCCATCGCGTCGGCCTCCCGCGGCGAGATCCCGAAGAACTCGGCATCGAACTCATCGGGCCGCCACGACGTCAGGAACCCGCCATCCCGATTGCAGATCTTTCCCGGCGCGGTGTGGTCCGCCGAGTAATAGAAGTCGGCGTCCCAGCGTTCGGCCGGCACCCGCACGATGCCCTGGTCGCCGTCGGACAGCAGCCGCCAGAACTGCTCGGGGTTGCTCACCCCGCCCGGCAGCCGGCACCCGATCCCCACCACGGCGATCGGCTCGACATCGGCCTTTTCGGCGATCTCCAGCCGCGCGGTCAGATCATCGATCTTGCGCAGCGCGTCGGCGACGATCGACCGACGATCCGCCTGCGCTTCAGCTCCCGAGCTCAACCCAGCCGCTCCGAAAGTTGCTTGAGCAGTTCGTCTTCACTGAGGTCGTCGTACTCGTCAGTGGCTTCCTCCCCGGCCACCTCGACGAGTTCAGGCAGGATCGTGGCCAGGTAGCCGGTGAGCGCGTCGACGGTCGGGTAGTCGAACACGACCGCCGCCGGCAGCACTTCACCGAGGCTCTCCGACAGCGACCGCTGCAGGGTCACGCTCATCAGCGAATCCATCCCGGCCTGGAAGAAGCCCACGGTCGGATCCAGCAGCTGGCGCGACGCCAGCCCCATCGCCGCGACCACCTGCCCGGTGACATGGTCGTGCAGCAGCGCACGGCGCTGCTCCGGTTCGGCGTCTGCCAGGTCTTGCCGGAACGCGGTGATCCGGCCCGAAACGCCGGTGTCAACGCCGGATTCGGTGTCCAACAGCTCGTCGACGATGTGCAGCGCCGCCCGGGTGCGATAAGCCGTCGCCAGCCGGATCCAGTCCGCGGCGACGATCGTCGAGCGGACCGGTGCCTGCTCGCCGATGACCAGTGGCAGCGCCGAGATGGCGACCTCGTCGGGCATCGGTTCCAGCCCCGATTCCAGCGTCACCTGGCGTTCCACGTCGGACTGGGTGTCGGTCAGCGACTTCCACAGGCCCCAGTTGATCGCGGTTGCCGGCAGGCCGGCGGCCCGCCTAGCGTAGGCGAACGTGTCCAGGTAGGTGGTGGTCGCCGCATAGTGCGACAGCCAGCGTGAGCCGGTCAGCCCGGAGATCGACGAGAACAGCACGAAGTGCCGCACCGGGTGTGCCAGCGACAGTTTGTGCAGCACCGCCACCGCGTCGAGCTTCGGGCGGAACATCACGGCGACGTCGTCGTCGGTCATGTCCTCCAGCGTCACCGGGCCGCCGCCGAAGGCGGCCAGGTAGACACCGCCCAGCGGCGGCAGGTCGGCGCCGAACCGGTCGAAGAGGGCGCGCATCCCGGCCTCGTCCGCCGCGTCGACCGCGACCGTCACCAATGTCGTTCCGGCGGCGGACAATTCCGCGGCCAGCCCGTCGAGGCGGGAACCCGGGTTGCGGGACACCGCCACGACGGTGGCCGCGCCCTGAGCGGCGAGTTGCCGGATCAGGTAGGGCCCGATGTTGCCGGTCGCGCCGACCACCAGATGACAGCTGCCGGGGTCGATCGCGGCCGGCGAGGCCGGCCCGGGGTGGCCGGGGAGCAGTCGGGGAACCCGGCGGACACCGGCCCGATAGACCACTTGGTCGTCGCCCCGGCCGGCCGGGCCGCCCAGGCCGCCGCGGGCCTCGTCGAGCACGTATTTCGCGGCCAGCCCGTCGGGCACCGATTCGTCGATGTCGATGACACCGCCCCAGATCTCCGGATACTCCAGCGCCAGGGTGCGCCCCATGCCCCACAGCACCGCGTGCCCGGGATTGGCCCGGTCACCGGCGTCGACGGGCTGGGCGTTGCGGGTGAGCAGGATCAGTCTGGCCTGTGCCTGCCGCTTGACCGCCGCGGTCAGTCTCCGGGCCGCGCCGAACAGGTCGTAGCCGGGCCCGGCCTCGAACCGGCCCGACGGTACCCGCGGCGCGTACAGCACATGGGTCGCACCGGCCAGGGCAGCGTCGAGCGCGCCCTGATCGCCGTCCAGCACCGACGGGTCCAGCACCGTGACCGAGCCGCCGTGCAGCGCCGCCAGCTCCGCACCCAGCCCGGCGTCGGCGATCACCAGCCAGGAAGCGTCGCCGGGCTGCGCATCCGGCAGCTCGTGGGCCGGCCAGGTCAGCCGGCACCACCACCGGGCCGGGATGGCCTCGCCGCCCGGGATGGCCCGAGCGGCCGGCGCGGTTGCTCCGCGCTGCCGTGGCGGCGCGATCTCGATCCAGTAGTGGGCGTGCTGCCAGGGCGTCGTCGGCAGCTGCGGGTGCGGCTCGGGCGGATGCGGGGTCTGCGGGGGACGGTCGGTGTGCGTGCGGTTGAGGTTGGTGTGGAAGCTCACCGTGTCGTCGCCGTCGCGCCACAGCGTGCCGAGGCTGTGCTGGTGTGTCGCCGTGTCCAGCGTGTCCAGGGTGTCGCCGATGGCATGGGTCAGGATCGGGTGGGCGCTGATCTCGATGAAGGTGCCGTAGTCCGGGGCCGCGGCGGTGACGGCCTGACTCACCCGCGCCGGCTGGCGCAGGTTGGCCACCCAGTAGTCGGCGTCCAACGGTCCCGGTGCGCGCACGTCCTCGGTGACGGTGGACAGGAACGCGATGCTGGGGACGTTCGGAGCCAGGTCTGCCAGAGCCGCCCGCAGGTCGGCAAGGATCGGGTCCATCAACGCGGTGTGCGAGGCGACCTCCATGTTGACCCGGCGGGCGAACCGGTTCTGCGCTCCCACCGCGGCGATCACCGTGTCGACCGGCTCGGGCGGGCCGGCGATGACGGTCTGCCGGGGCGAGACGTAACCCGCCACACTCACGCCGGGGTGGCCGGCGATCAGCGCCTCGGTGGCCTCGGCATCCAGGTTCAGCAGCGCCACCGCGCCCTGTCCGGCCAGTTGCGACATCAGCCGGGACCGGGCGGCGATCACCCGCAACCCATCGGCCGGGGTCAACGCCCCCGCCACCACCGCGGCGGTCACCTCCCCCATCGAATGCCCGATCACCGCATCCGGATGCACCCCGTTGGAGCGCCACAGTTCCGTCAGCGCCAGCTGCAGCCCCATCAGCACCGGCTGCACCTGCGCGTCGCCGCTGACCGGTCTGCCCTCGGCGATCACATCGTGCAGAGAGAAGCCGACCTGCTCGGCGAAGACCGGCTCCAGCTCGGCGATCGCCCGGGCGAACACCGGCTCGTCGGCCAGCAGCACCCGGCCCATACCGGCCCAGTGCGATCCCTGACCCGAGTACACGAACACGGTGCCGGGCCGGCACGGGCCGTCGTGCGGACCGACCACCCCGTCGACCGACCGGCCGTCGGCCAGTGCGCGCAGCCCGGCGACCGCCTGGGCGTGGTCGCGGGCGCAGACCGTGCCGAACCGGGGGTGGCGGTCGCGGTGATGGTTGAGGGTGTGGGCCGCATCCGGCAGCGGCACCGCCGCCCCGTCGCCTTCCAGCCAGTCGGCGAGCGTTCCGGCCAGTGCGGCGATGCGCTCCGGGGTCTGGCCGGTGACCACCAGCGTGCTCACCGCCGGAACCGGCCCTGGCTCCGGGCGGCCGTCGGGCCCGGCCGCGGGCGCCTGTTCGATCACCGCATGCGCGTTGGTGCCACCGAAACCGAACGACGAGACCCCGGCCCGGCGCGGATGTCCGGTCTCCGGCCACTGCTGTTGTTCGGCGACAACTTTCAGCCGCAGCTGATCGAAAGCGATATGCGGGTTGGGATTGTCGAAGTGCAGATTGCGCGGGATCTCCGCCCGCTGCACCGCCAGCACCGCCTTGATGAAACCCGCCATCCCGGCGGCCGCCTCCAGATGGCCGAGGTTCGACTTGACCGCCCCGAGCAGCAGCGGCGCCGTCACCGGGCGGCCGCGGCCCAGCACCGTGCCCAGCGCGCGGGCCTCGATGGGGTCGCCGAGCAGGGTCCCGGTCCCGTGCGTCTCGACGAAGTCCACTTCCTGGGGCACCACCCCGGCATTGGCGTACGCGGTGCGCAGCACCGCCATCTGCGCGGCCGGGTTGGGCGCCAGCAGGCCGTTGGATCGGCCATCGGAGTTGACCGCGGTGCCCCGCACCACCGCCAGCACCTCGTCCTGGTCGCGCAGGGCATCGCCGAGCCTCTTGAGCACCACGACGCCACAACCCTCGCCGCGGACGAAGCCATCGGCCCCGGCGTCGAAGGCGTGGCAGGCACCGGTTGCCGACAGTGCGCCGCTCTGGTCGAAACCGCGGAACACCGCCGGCGACATCAGCAGGTTCACCCCGCCGACCAGCGCGGTGTCGCAGTCCTGCGTCCGCAGGCTCTGGCAGGCCATATGCAGCGCCACCAGCGACGACGAGCAGGCGGTGTCCACCGTCACCGAAGGGCCGCGCAGGTCCAGGAAGTACGACAGCCGATTGGCGATGATGCTCAGCGCGCCGCCGGCGTTGCTCCAGGCGTCGACGCTGGGCAGGTCGGCGGATGCGTGGCAGCCGTACTCGGTGATGCTGGCACCGACGTAGACGCCGGTGCGCGACCGGCGCAGCGAGCTCGCCGGTATCCCGGCGTGCTCCAGCGCCTCGGCGGCCACCTCCAGCAGCAACCGCTGCTGCGGGTCCATCTTGACGGCTTCGCGGGAGGAGATCTCGAAGAATTCGGCGTCGAAGGCGTCGATGTCGCCGAGAAAGGAACCCCACCGAGTGGTGCGGGCCAGCGCCGCCGCGATCTCCGGCGATCCGTCGTCGAACGGCGCCCACCGATCCGGTGGCACCTCGGTCACCGCGGACCGGCCCTGGCAGAGGAACTGCCAGTACGCC
Source organism: uncultured Mycobacterium sp. (assembly GCA_964525125.1). GTDB lineage: Bacteria > Actinomycetota > Actinomycetes > Mycobacteriales > Mycobacteriaceae > Mycobacterium. The sequence continues at coordinate 3,204 of CAZGGK010000092.1, read as the reverse complement.
TCCGGGCCGTTGATCTCACCGGGAAAGCGACAGCCCAGGCCGATGACCGCGATCGGCTCGTCCAGGCTGGCCCGGCCCGGCTCGAGGGCATGCTCGGCACCGATGTCGGGTTCCGGACCGGTCAGAAACCGGGCCAATTCGGTGATGCTCGGGTGCTGCCAGAACTCCACCGGCGAAACCTGCCGGCCCAGCAACTCCGAGAGCTCACCGGAGAGCACCACCGCGTCGCGCGAGCCGACCCCGAGATCGTTCATCGAGGCCTCGAAGTCGACCTGGTCGGGATTGCACCCGACATTCGTCACCAGGTAGTCGGCCAGCCAGTTCCGGAGAGCTTCCTCATCGAGAGGTGCCGTCATACGCTAAGACCGATCCTTGTCAAATGCCATCTCCACCGAGAGCCGATTCCACACTATCGAACAACGCGTTCAGCACACTGTCGGCCGGGTCGGGCAGTGCCGCGCTGTCGCCGTCCGCATCGTCCTCGGGCAGCAGCTTCTGGGTCAGATAGGCCGCCAGCGCCCCGATGGTCGGGTGGTTCCACAGCATGGTCGCCGACAGTTCGATGCCGACCAGCGCTTCGGTGTCCCGCCGGACCGACATCGCCATCACCGAGTTCAGGCCCAGTTCGGCGAATGGCCGGTCCAGGTCGAGTTCGGCTTCCGACATGCGGAGCTCGCGGGCCAGGATACTCCGCAGCCCGACCTCGAGCTCGCCGAGGATCTCCGCCGCGGACAGCTGCGAGAAGTCCCTGGCCGGCACCAGGTCCGCGCCGGACGGATCCGGCGCCGGTCCGTCAGCCGACGGCATCGGAGCCATCAGCGCCTGCCCGACGTCGTAGCGGTCCAGGTAATCCCAGGCGGCGAAGGCCTCGTCCGGGGTGACCGGCCGCGAGCCCATCCGCTCCAGTTCCTGCACCGCGACGTGGGCGTCGGTGGCGAACCCGAGGCCCTGCCAGGCCACCCAGTCCAGGCTGACGGTGTGGCAGCCCTGCCGGTGCCGGGCCCGGGCCAGCCCGTCGAGATAGGCGTTCGCCGCAGCGTAGGCGCCCTGGCCGGGCACGCCGAAAACCGCTCCGGCCGCCGCGGTCAGGTAGAAGAAGTCGAGGCTGCCCGGCGGGAAAGCCCGGTGCAGCACCTGCGCCCCGGCGACCTTCGGCCACAGGGTGCGGCGCAGCCGGTCTTCGGCGATCTCGGTCAGCAGCTGGGCCTCGGTGATGCCGGCGGCGTGGATGATGCCGCGGATCTCCGGGGCGCCGCTGTCGTCGCGGGCGTCCAGCAGTGCCTGCACCGCCTCGGCTGATCCGATGTCGACCGCCACGGCTTCGACCGCCACGCCGCGCCGCTCCAGGGCCCGGATGGCGCCGATCTTGTGGCGGACGTCGGCGTCGTTCGCCGGGTTGTCCCAGTCCCGCCGGCGCGGCAGCGGGGAGCGGCCGGCGAGCACCAGCCTGCGGGCCCCGTGGTCGGCGAGCCACCCAGCCATCAGCAGACCGAGTGCACCCATCCCGCCGGTGACCAGGTAGGCCGCGTCCGGGTGGCAGCGCAGCGGCTCGCGCACCGGTTCGCCGGTGATCGGCGCGGGAACCGGAGTGAAGAATTCGCCGTCGCGCAGCGCCAGGATGGACTTGGCCGGTGCCGCGAGCACCGTGGACAGCGCCGGGACGCAGTCGCCGATGCCCCCGGCGGCGGCCGGCAGATCCACCAGGCCACCGCAGAGCTCGGGCTGCTCGGCCCGGATTACCCCGGCCAGCCCCCACAGGCAGCTCTGGCGCACGGCCTCGGGCGAGGCGGCCTCCCGGACGCCGCGGGTGACGATCCACAACCTGGGTGGCCGGTTCTCCCGCCTGACCAGTTGGCGGACCAGGTCGACCACCTCGGCCGACAGCCGGGCCGCGCAGTCGAGGTCGGTCTCGTCGGCGGCATCGCCCGGATCGGCCAGGTAGACCACACACTGCGCGTCGGCGGCGTCGGCCGGCAGGTGACCGCCGGCGGCGAACCGGTCGCGCAGGATCCGCGCGTCATCGCCCGCCCCGATCACCGCCACCGTGGCCGGCGTCGCGGCGGCCTGCTCTGCGGGCACGTTCCAGGCCTGCCAATCGACCACGTGCACCATGTTGCGCGGGTCGTCGGCGGCGGCCGTCAGCGCCGGCGCCGGGTCGGCGGGCGCGTACCGGAGCGACCGGATGTCCAGGCAGGTGCTGCCGTCGGGTGCGGTCACCGTGATGTCGACGACGAGTTCGTCGTCGCCACCGGGGCGGCGGCGCACCTGCACCGATCCGTGGTCCTCGGTGAGCTCGCCCGACCAGCGGATGCTCTCCACCGCGGCGGGGAACATCAGCTGCGGGTTGGAACCGTCCGCCAGGCGGGCGATGTGCAGGGCGGCGTCGAGCAGGGCCACCACCGACGTGTCGGGCAGTTCGACGTCGGCGATCAGCGCGTTCCGGTCGGACCGGGACGAGGTGATCGACCAGCCGTACGGCTGGCCTTCGATGCCCCACGCCTGCTGCAGTTCGGCGGCCGCCTCGATGGACACCGGGTGCAGCGGAGCCGGGTCGGCGCCACCGGTCGGTGCGGCCGGCTCGTGCTGCTCGGAGCGGTGCACGATCCGCGCGGTGGCGTGGCGCACCCACCGCTGCGGGGTGGTGTCGGCGGTGCTCGAAGACACGGTGATGCTGTCACCGTCGGTGACCACCTGGATCAGCCGCTGCTGGTCGGCGAGGATGGGCTGCTCGAACGCGACGTCCGACACCGTCGCGGCGTCGCATTCGGTGGCGACCGCCCTGAGGGTTTGCAGCAGCACCGATGCCGGCACGAGTTCGACGCCGCCGACCCGGTGCGAGCCCGGGTACGGCTTGGCCTCGGGCACCAGCCGTGCCTGCCACAACTGGGTGGGCGGGCTGCCGGAGACCGCGATGTGCGCTCCGAGCAGGGTGCCCGGCCGGGGCGCCGATTCGGCGGAGCTGACCCGATTCTCGACCGACAGCCAGTGCCGGGTGTGCTGCCACGGTGTGGTCGGCAGTATCGGATGCGGTTCAGCCGGGTGCGGCGTGTGCGAGTGATCGGTGATGTGGGTGCTGTTCAGGTTGGTGTGAAAGCTGAGCGTGTCATCGCCGTCGCGCACCAGGGTGCCGACGCTGTGGTGCGTCGAGTCCAGGGTTTCGCTGATGGCGTGGGTCAGGATCGGGTGCGGGCTGATCTCGACGAA
>CAZGGK010000091.1:0-9649 GCA_964525125.1 uncultured Mycobacterium sp. | reverse complement strand
TCGGGTCGCAGAGCGTGTCGCCAGTCGTGGTGTCCTTCAGGCCGATCACCGCGTAGATGTGGCCGGCCGACACCGACTCCACCGGGTTCTCCTTGTTGGAGTGCATCTGGAACAGCTTGCCCAGGCGCTCCTTCTTGCCCTTGGTGGAGTTGATGACCTGGGCGCCGGACTCGACCTTGCCGGAGTACACCCGCACGTAGGTGAGCTTGCCGAAGAACGGGTGCACCGCGATCTTGAACGCCAGCGCCGAGAACGGCTCGGTGATGCTGGGCTTGCGGCTGATGATCTCGTCTTCCTTGCCGGGCACGTGACCCTGCACCGACTCGACATCCAGCGGCGACGGCAGGTAGTCGATCACCGCGTCCAGCATCGGCTGCACGCCCTTGTTCTTGAACGCGCTGCCGCACAGCACGGGGTACAGTTCCGAGCTCACCGTCAGCTTGCGAACCCCGCCCTTGATCTCGTCGATCGAGAGCTCCTCGCCGCCGAGATACTTCTCCAGCAGCGCCTCGTCGGTCTCGGCCACCGCCTCCAGCAGCGCCGTGCGGTACTCGGCGGCCTTCTCCGCCAAGTCCGCCGGAATCTCGACGGTGTCGTACTGCTCGCCGAGCTTGGTCTCGCCGCGCCACACCTTGGCGTTCATCTCGACCAGGTCGACGATGCCCTCGAAGTCGTTCTCCGCGCCTATCGGCAGCTGGATCACCAGCGGGGTGGCGCCCAGCCGCTCCCGGATGGTGCGCACCGTGTAGTAGAAGTCCGCGCCGAGCTTGTCCATCTTGTTGACGAAACAGATACGCGGCACGTCGTACTTGTCGGCTTGACGCCACACCTGCTCGGACTGCGGTTCCACCCCCTCCTTACCGTCGAACACGGCGACCGCGCCGTCGAGGACGCGCAAGCTGCGTTCGACCTCCACGGTGAAGTCGACGTGGCCGGGGGTGTCGATGATGTTGATCTGGTTGTTGTTCCAGAAGCACGTCACCGCCGCGGAGGTGATGGTGATACCGCGTTCCTGCTCCTGCTCCATCCAGTCGGTGGTGGAGGCGCCGTCGTGCGTCTCGCCGATCTTGTAGTTGACGCCGGTGTAGTACAGGATTCGCTCGGTAGTCGTCGTCTTACCGGCGTCGATGTGCGCCATGATGCCGATGTTGCGGACCTTGCTCAGGTCGGTCAGCACGTCCTTCTGTGCCACAGAAGTCTTCCCACTCTTTCGGTTACTTGCTTGATGTCAGTCAATACCTGGGTCGCGCCCGCGGCCACCAGCGGCCGCGCGCGCATCACCAGCGGTAGTGCGCGAACGCCCGGTTCGCCTCGGCCATCTTGTGGGTGTCCTCCCGGCGCTTGACCGAGGCCCCCAGGCCGTTGCTGGCGTCGAGAATCTCGTTGGCCAGCCGTTCGACCATGGTCTTCTCCCGGCGCTGCCGCGAGAAACCGACCAGCCAGCGCAGCGCCAGCGTGGTCGACCGGTCCGGCCGCACCTCGACCGGCACCTGATAGGTGGCGCCGCCGACGCGCCGGCTGCGCACCTCCAGCGCCGGCTTGACGTTGTCCAGCGCCCGCTTGAGCGTCACCACCGGGTCGGTCCCGGTCTTGTCCCGGGCCTGCTCGAGAGCACCGTAGACGATGCGCTCGGCCAGCGACTTCTTCCCACGCAGCAGAATCTTGTTGACCAACTGGGTGACCAGCTGCGATCCGTAGACCGGGTCACTGACCAGCGGACGCTTGGGTGCGGGGCCCTTGCGCGGCATCAGCTCTTCTCCTTCTTGGCGCCGTAGCGGCTGCGAGCCTGCTTGCGGTTCTTGACTCCCTGGGTGTCCAGCGAGCCGCGGATGATCTTGTAACGCACGCCGGGCAGGTCCTTCACCCGGCCGCCGCGCACCAGCACCATCGAGTGCTCCTGCAGGTTGTGGCCTTCGCCCGGAATGTAGGCGGTGACCTCCACCTGGCTGGTCAGCTTGACGCGGGCCACCTTGCGAAGCGCCGAGTTGGGCTTCTTCGGGGTGGTGGTGTACACGCGGGTGCACACGCCACGACGCTGCGGGCTGCCCTTCAAGGCCGCGGTCTTGACCTTGGCGACCTTGTCGCGGCGTCCCTTGCGGACCAGCTGCTGAATGGTTGGCATCTATACGGCTTTCTGTGTTGCGCGTCTAAGTCGTTTGTCCTGCAGTTATGCCCGGCCGAATCGTCCCGTGGCCGGGTGTGTCGCACGAACCGGCCGCAGATCGCTCCGCTGCGCAGTGAACATGCGAATTGGCCCGGCGCCGCGCATCGTGTCACCGGAGATGGTGTCACCAAACGCGCCTTCAGTGGCCAGGCACGAGTTATCACAATACCAGGGTGGGCTACGCCTATCCAAACGCGTGATCGGTGGCCTTATCGCAGGTCAGCAGCGGCGCAGTGCGGGCTGTGGCACACCCGGGGGTCCGTTCAGCGTTGCTCCATCCCGGCTGCCAGCCTGGTCACCATATCGGTGAACACCGCGTCGGTGTCGACACCGTCCATCGCTCCGGTCATCTCCAACAGCACGAAGCCGTGCATCGCCGACCAGAACTCCAGCGCGGCATAGAACGCGTCCTCGCCGTCAAGTCCGTAGGACGCCAGCACCGAGATCACCGGGGCCGCCGCTCCCCTGGTCGCCGCGGTGAATTCCGGGTCGTCACCGTCCAGCGGCATCCGCGTGAACGCCGAATAGCGCCCGGGGTGGTGATGAGCGTAGCTGCGGTAGGCGCCGGCCATCGCGGTCACCGCGTCGTCGCGGGCGCGGCCCTCGCCGACGGTGTTGAGCATGCCGATGATGTCGTCGATCACCCGCATCCGCACACTGCGGCGCAGATCCTCGAGACTGTGCACGTGGTTGTACAGCGACGGCCCCTTGGTGCCCAGCTGGTTCGCCAGCGCATTGATGGTCAGGGCGTCCCAGCCCTCCCGGTCCAGGAAGGTCAGCGCCGCGTTGACGACGACGTCCCGGCTCAACTTCACCGACCGCGTCCCGCCCTTCCCGCGCGGACGCGGCCGATCGCTCGCCACCGGCGGCTCAGGTCGAGCTGGCATGGCGATCGCCCTTCGGATTGTGCGGGCCGGATTCCGAATCAGGAAAACACCTCGGTTGACGCGATCCTAGACACACGTCTGCGTTCTCCGGCGTCTGGCTGTCGTCGCCTGGAACCGGCGACAGCCGAAGCCACGGCGACGTAGGCTCTTGCGGACGGCAACACGAGCAAGTGCGGTGAGAGGGGCCGACAGTGCAATGGACCGGCCTGGGCGCGGTGGCGGCATCGTGCGTCATCGCCATTCCCGGCGTGCTGACCGCGAGCACACCAAATGCGCACGCCGTCAACGGTGACACCCATATCGTCGGGGTCAACAACGTGCTGACGCTGGACTGCAACGGCGGCACGTTGTTCGTCAACGGGGTGCGCAATTACATCACCGCGCTGGGCACCTGCTGGGCGATCAGCACGCAGGGTTCGGCCAACACCGTCATCGCCGACACCGTCGTCAACGACGTCACGGTCTACGGCTATGACCAGACCGTCTACTTTCGCAACGGCGACCCGTTCTTGTTCGACCGCGGCCGCGAACTGGGCATGACCAACCGGCTCCAGCGGGTGGGGGTGTGATCCGAGTGAACCGCCACTCCCGCATCACCGGCGTCGTCGCCGGCGTTCTGCTGGCGACGGCCGCACTGGCCGGCTGTGGCGGTTCCACCGGCAACAACCCGCCCGCCGCCACGTCATCGTCGCATCGCACCACCGCGCAACTCGAGTTGGGCAACACGATCAACTACGGATCATTCGGAACCACAACGGAGCTGGACTGCGCCGACGGCAAGTCACTCAACGTGGGCGGGTCCAACAACAAGTTGACGGTGAAGGGCAACTGCGAGTCGGTGCAGATCGTCGGCGCGGACAACAGCATCACCTTCGACCACATCGACAGGGCGCTGACGATCACCGGCCTCGACAACACCGTCACCTATAAGAGCGGCGAACCGAAGGTCGACGACCACGGGTCGGGCAACACCGTCAAGAAGGGCTGACGGCGGGCCCGCACCGAGCATGGTGGGCCCACCCCGCGTGGCGAGCCCGCGCCCTGCACCCCCGTACCCCCGTACCCCCGTACCCCCGTACCCCCGTACCCCCGTACCGAGCGTGTACTCAGCGCGAAAAAATGGCCGGATTTTCGCGCTGAGTACACGCTCGGCATCATGCGGGGGCGCCGTGCCGGCCGGCACCGGACGCGAACCGTCCTGCCCCGTGCCGGGCCTCATGCTTGACGCGGTCGAAGCCGGCGAATTCGCGATCCATCGCCTCGGCTTCGCTCATGCCCCACTGGTGCAGCGCCGACAGCCGATCCGCTCGCAGACACTGCTGCGGCAACGCGGCGAGTTCGGCGGCCAGTTGCTCGGCGGCCTGGCGGGCCTGGCCGTTGGGCACCACCCGGTTGGCCAGCCCGATCGCGTGGGCTTCGGCGGCGCCTACGGCGCGACCCGTCAAGATCATGTCCATCGCTCGGCTGTGCCCGATCAGCCGGGGCAGTCGCACCGTGCCGCCGTCGATCAGCGGCACCCCCCAGCGCCGACAGAACACCCCGAACACCGCGTCCTGCTCGGCCACTCGCAGATCGCACCAGAGCGCCAACTCCAGGCCGCCGGCCACCGCGTAGCCGGCGACCGCGGCGATCACCGGTTTGGACAGCACCATCCGGGTCGGCCCCATCGGCCCCGGACCGCCGGGGCTCACCCGGTTGACATCGGGCGTGCCAAACGCCTTGAGATCCGCTCCCGCGCAGAAGGTTCCGCTTTCTCCCCACAGCACCGCCACCGCCGCACCGTCATCCCGATCGAACACGTCGAATGCCTCGTACAGCGCTTCAGCCGTGGGCCGGTTCACCGCGTTGCGGGCCCCCGGTCGGTTCAGGATGACCGTGGTCACCGCACCGTCGCGCTCCACCCGCACCGAATCGCTCATCTGGCCTCCATCAGCTGTTGACGTTGCCGACCCAGTTGGCTCGCGAATTCTGCGTAGGCGGCCCGTAGCCGATCTCCGGGCCAATCCGGTGGCAGCAGGTCACGCGGCAGCACGGGATCGGTGAGCAGGTGGCGCACGATCGCTGCGGCCACCGTGAATCGCGCCGGTATGTCATCGGCGTTCGCCATCGCATCGAGCAGCCCCTCACCGGAGTCGGCCCAGCCGGGCAGATCCCAGAGTTGACGCGCCAGGCCGGACGGATCGTCGTCACGCGCGGTCAACACACGCGAGCGGGAACGGATTTCGGTGTCCAGGTCGGCATCGAGGTTGTCCGGCCGCATCCACACCCCTTCACGCAGCTCGGCGAACCTGCTGCGGGCCAACGCTGTGCGCAGCTCGGCTCGGGCGCGGGCATCGTTGCCCACACTGGTGATCACCACCGTCGTCCAGTCTCCACGCCAGGGCCGCACCGGCGGCCGCAGTGCCTCGTCCTGGCGGCGCTGGCGAGCCAGCAACCGGCCGGAGAGCCGGTAGCCGTCCTCGGAGCGGATCAGATCACCGGCACCGACCATCCGGGTTAGCGCTACCCGCAACGTGGCGTCTTTGATACCGAAACCGGCTGTGAGTCGGAGCAACTCGGCGGCACTCGCCCATGCCGGATGGGTGCCGAGCAGCACCGAGAGCACCACCGACCGCGCGGTCATCCGGGCCAGGGTTACCGGCACGACCTAAACCTGGGAGGCCCGGCGACCGTAGTCGCCGAAGGGTTCGTCGCGGTGCCGCACCGCGTCACGGAAGCCGTGCTCCACCGCGTCGGCGACGAACGCATGTCCCTCGGGGGTGTGCCGCGCCACCCCGTCGAAGACGGTGCTGACCATCCGACTGGTGGCCACACCCTGCTGCAGCAGCGCGCTGTTCAGCGCCAGCTTGATCATGATCAGCTGGTTGACCGGCATCGCCGCGATGCGCGCCACCAATCGTTCGGTGCGGTCGTCGAGATCCTTCGGGTCCGGCGCCTCCACGGCCAGGCCCCATTCGGCGGCCTGCGCCCCGGTGATGCAATCACCGGTCAGCAGCAGGCGTTTGGCCCTCTGGTCGCCGAGGCGGTGCGCCCACAGCCCGGCCGCCGGAACGCCCCACACCCGGGTGGGCGGGTAGCCGATCTTGGCGTCGGCGGCGGCGATCACCTGGTCGGCGTGCAGCGCGATGTCGGTGCCACCGGCCACGCAGTAGCCGTGGATCTTCACCACGGTCGGCTTGTCGGCGTGCATCAGCGACGAGAAGCCCCGCACGAACCGGCTCATCATCTGGTAGTCGACCATCGGGTCCCACGGCCGATCGGGCCGGTGGTTCTCCGCCTGGGTCTTGCCGTCCAGCACGGTGCCCCGGTAGCTGACATCACCGCCCGCCGGTGAAGACCCTTCGGCGTAGGCCCCGAGATCGAAACCGGCGCAGAAACCTTCGCCGCGGCCCGACACCAGGATCACGTGCACGTTCGGGTCCAGGTCGGCCCGTTCGACCAGTGCGGCCAACTCCAGCGGGGTGTCGGCGTTGATCGCGTTGCCCTTCTCGGGGCGATCGAAGGTGATCCGGGCGACGCGGTCGGTGACGTGGTAGGTCATCGTCCGCAGGTTGTCGAATTCGACCGGGTTGATGTGGTGCCGCATGCCGTTTCAGCCCTTTACCAGTGCGCGTTCGATGATCGGCGCGATGTCCAGACCGGCGGGCAGGGTGCCGAACGCCCCACCCCAGTTGCGGTCGATGCGGCTGGCCAAAAACGCCTCGGCAACCGCCGGGTGGCCGTCGCGCACAAGGAGTGCACCCTGCAGCCCAAGGCAGATGTCCTCGGCGACCTTGCGAGCCCGGAACTGCGCGCCGTCGAGGTCGGCGAGCTCGGCCTTGAGCGCATCGACGTGGGCACCCAGACGACGATCCTGGTCCGCGGCCGGGTCCAGTTCGTCGAACAGGGCATCGACCGACTTCGGGTGAGTGACGATGGCGCGCAACGCATCCAGTGCGCTGACGTTGCCGGATCCCTCCCAGATGCCCATCAGCGGCGCCTCACGGTACAGCCGCGGCATCAGCGAGTCCTCGATGTAGCCGTTGCCGCCGAGGCATTCCATCGCCTCTGCGGCGTGCGTGCTGGATCGCTTGCACACCCAGTACTTGCTGGCCGCCAGTCCGACCCGGCGCAGCAGAGCTTCGCGATCGTCGCCGCGAACCGCGGCGTCCGTGGCGCCGGCCATCCGCATCGCCACGATGGTCGCGGCTTCGGCCTCCACCGCCAAGTCGGCCAGCACGTTGCGCATCAGCGGCTGGTCGATCAGATAGTCGCCGAACGCTTTTCGGTGCTGGATGTGATAGGCGGCGCGGGCCAGGCCCATCCGCATGCTGGTGGCGCTGCCCAGCGTGCAGTCCAGCCGGGTCAGGTTGACCATCTCGATGATCACCGAGACACCCCGGCCCTCCTGGCCGACCAGCCAGGCGGTCGCGCCGTCGTACTCGATCTCCGACGATGCGTTGGCGTGGTTGCCGAGCTTGTCCTTGAGGCGCTGCAGCAACATCCGGTTGCGGCTGCCGTCGGGCAGCACCCTCGGCAGGAAGAAGCAGCTCAGCCCACCCGGCGCCTGGGCCAGCACCAGGAAGACGTCGCACATCGGCGCCGAGGTGAACCACTTGTGCCCGGTCAGGGTGTAGCTGCCGTCATCATTGGGCGTCGCCCGGGTGGAGCCGGCGCGGACGTCGGAGCCGCCCTGCTTCTCGGTCATCGACATGCCGGCGGTGATGCCTGCCTTGGTTGCGGGCACCTTCAGTTCGGGGTCGTAGACACGGCTGGTCAGCAGCGGCTCGTAGGTGGCGGCGAGTTCGGGGTTGTGGCGCAGCGCCGGCACGATCGCGTACGTCATCGAGATCGGACACATATGCCCGGGCTCGGCCGTCCACACCCCGGTCTTGGCGGCGCGCACCACATGGGCACCCGGTTTGGGCTCGGCCCAGGGGGCGGCGTGCAGGCCGTGCTCGATGGCGGTGCGCATCAGTTCGTGATAGGCGGGGTCGTACTCGACCTCGTCGATGCGGTTGCCGATGCGGTCGTGGGTGTGCAGGATCGGGCGGTTGCGATCGGCCAACTCGCCCCAGCGCTGTGCTTGAGCGGAACCGGAGATGGCGCCGACTTCGGTGACCTCTTCGACACCCCACTGCCCGCCTTCGCGGATCAGCGACTCGATGAGCACCGGCGACGATGCCGGGTTGTAGTTCTCCAGCGGGGAGACCTGGTTGATGACGGCGTGTGTGACGGGCATGACACCAAGTATTACAATCTCTCGACACTCGCGCAAGGTGCGTAATACCTCGTGCTTTCTGTCGGTGGTGCGTGTGACGATCACAGCATGAGTGACTCACTCGCGGTGACCGACCCGGACGGCCGAGACCCGGCGGCGGGCCTGATGGGCCTGGCGATTTTCCTGGTGTTGGTATTCATCGTCGTGTTCGTCGGCGGCAATGTCTTTGCGCTGTACCAGATTCTCGTCTTCTCTGGCGGTGACGGGTTCGGCGGCTTCATTGGCAGCTTCATCGCCTTCGGGCCGCTGCTGGGCCTCGCCGACCTGTTCATCATCAGCGGGTTCTTGGGCCTTCTCGTGCGAATGAACCAGTCCGTTGAGTCTGAGCGGAGGCGACACCGGCACGTCATCACCGAGGGCAGCTACCGCAACGCCCCGATGGCCGTGCAGGCCGTGATGGCGAGCATTTTCGCGTCGGCCACGTCACTGAACGAAAGTCGGGCCTACCGCGACGGTATGTTCGGCGACCTCGACGTTGACCGAGTGCTGTATGCGGCCGCCAAGCACGCGGTCCAGGCCAGCCAGATCAACGGGAAGCTGCGCAGGCTCAAGACCGCTGCCGGAGCAGCCGATGAAGACGCCTTGGGTCGAGCCCGAGCGGCCCTACATGAGATCGGCCGTCAACTCGAAGCGGTCGACGATCAACTGGCCGACGCCGCCAAGATTGCCATGAACCTCTCGAAGAAAGTTGACGCCGCGGAGCGTGCTCGTGAAACCGCGCACCGGGAAGAACTGGCGGCCGAACGCACCCGCGAGGCCAGGAACCGGCTGCGGGCTCAACTGGAGGAATCCACGGCGCAGGCCAAAGCGTCGACTGAGCTCGACGCCACCGAGGTCTCCGACCGGGTGGCCGCGGTATCGGAGGGCTACGACGAAGCGCACCGGGTCTCCGACGCCGTGCTCGGCAACCCGGGAGGTGAACCGGCGAGCCCGCCGTCGGTGGCCCAGAGCGTGTGGAACATCGCTCGGGCAGCGATCTCTTGGCTCACCCGATGACTGTGGTCGATCAAGGAAAGGGCAATTCGATGAAAGTTGCTTTCCTGCACGGCATCGGTGATGGCGACCCCGACCGGGGATGGATGGATGGCCTCAACCGCGGACTGCTGTCGATTGGGCACCCACCAATAGACGAAAGCCAGGTGATCGCACCGCGCTACGCCGGACTGCTTGAGACGAACGGAGTGTCGGCGAAGATGCCCGACATCACCTACAAGCCGAAAGACGACCCGCGTCCTCGGTGCGAGTTCGAGCGACGCCAGGCCGCCATCTACCGCATGCTGCGCGATGAACCGACGTCGACAGGCGTGACCCCAAGTCGATCGGCGAGTTGGAGGAGAT
>CAZGGK010000090.1:0-10350 GCA_964525125.1 uncultured Mycobacterium sp. | reverse complement strand
ACGATCTCGATGAGCTTGGTGGGATCGGAGTCCAGGTCCACCATGTTGCCGGCCTCCTTGGCCGCGCTGGTGCCGGTGTTCATCGCCACCCCGACGTCGGCCTGGGCCAGCGCGGGGGCGTCGTTGGTGCCGTCCCCGGTCATCGCGACCAGCCGGCCGCCTTCCTGCTCCCGTTTGATCAGCATCAGCTTGTCTTCGGGTGTGGCCTCGGCCAGGAAGTCGTCGACGCCGGCCTCGTCGGCGATCGCCCGGGCGGTCAGTGGGTTGTCGCCGGTGATCATCACGGTCCGGATGCCCATCTTGCGCATCGCCTCGAAGCGTTCCCGGATGCCCTTCTTCACCACGTCCTTGAGGTAGATGACACCGAGCACCCGGGCGTTTCTGCGGTCGGCAGCGCCGCAGACCTCGCCGACCACCAGGGGCGTTCCACCGGCGGCGGAGATGCCGTCGACGACATGGCCGACCTGCGCCGAGACCGTGCCCCCGTTGGCGCGCACCCAGTCCGCGACCGAGCTGGCCGCGCCCTTACGCAACTGGCGGCCGTTGACGTCGACCCCCGACATCCTTGTCAGCGCGGTGAATTCGGCCCAGTGGGCATTGGCGAGTTCACCGGGCAGTCGCGCCCGCAGCCCGTAGGCGTGCTTGGCGTAGACGACGACGGAGCGGCCTTCGGGGGTCTCGTCGGCCAGGCTGGACAGCTGCGCGGCGTCGGCGAGTTCCTCGGCGGTCACCCCGTCGACCGGGATGAATTCCGATGCCTCCCGATTGCCGAGGGTGATCGTTCCGGTCTTGTCCAGCAGCAGGGTGTTGACGTCGCCGGCGGCCTCGACGGCGCGACCGGACATCGCCAGCACGTTGCGCTGCACCATCCGGTCCATTCCGGCGATGCCGATCGCCGAGAGCAGCGCGCCGATCGTGGTCGGGATGAGACACACCAGCAGCGCCACCAGAACGATTCCGGTGACGCCGTTGCCGTCGAGCGCGGCGGTGTCCGGCACCCCGGGGTTGTCGGCCTTGGAGTAGATCGCGAGTGGCTGCAGAGTCGCCACGGCGAACACGAAGATGATGGTCAGCGCGGCGAGCAGGATGTTCAGCGCGATCTCGTTGGGCGTCTTCTGCCGGTTGGCGCCTTCGACCAGTGCGATCATCTTGTCCACGAAGCTCTGGCCGGGTCGCTGGGTGATCTTGACGACGATGCGGTCGGAGAGCACCGTGGTCCCACCGGTGACCGCCGAGCGGTCACCGCCGGATTCCCGGATCACCGGTGCGGATTCGCCGGTGATGGCCGACTCGTCCACCGAGGCAATGCCTTCCACCACGTCGCCGTCGCCGGGGATGATCTGGCCGGCCTCGACGATCACGATGTCGCCCTGTTGCAACAGCGGCGCGGCAACCTGTTCCTCGGTGCCGGCGACATCCGGGGCCCAGCCGATCACCCGGCGGGCCAGGGTGTCGGCCTTGGACTTGCGCAGCGCTTCGGCCTGAGCCTTGCCCCGACCTTCGGCCACCGCCTCGGCCAGGTTGGCGAACACCACGGTCAGCCATAGCCAGAACACCACCAGCCAGCCGAACCAACTCGGCGAGCCGATCGCCAGCACGGTCGAGAAGACGGCGCCGATCTCGACGATCAGCATCACCGGGTTGTGCCACATCGTGCGCGGATCGAGCTTGCACAGGGCGCCCGGTAGCGACTTCAGCAGCATCCTGGCGTCGAGTACACCGGCGCTGGTCTGGTGAGCGGCTGAAGTGGTTGTCGTCAAATGCATTTCAGTGAATCCCCTCTGCCAGGGGGCCGAGCGCAAGAGCCGGCAGGAAGGTGAGCGCGACAAGGATCAGGGTGACACCCACCACCAGCCCGACGAACTGGGGCCGGTGGGTGGGCAGCGTGCCGATGGACTCCGGCGTCGCACCCTGCTTGGCGAGCGAGCCGGCCAGGGCGAGCACCAGGATCATCGGTACGAACCGGGCGAAGACCATCGCCAGTCCCAGCGCCGTGTTGTACCACACGGTGTCGGTGCCCAGGCCGGCGAACGCCGAGCCGTTGTTGTGCGCCGCCGAGGTGAACGCGTACAGCACCTCCGACAGGCCGTGCGGGCCGGTGTTGCCCATCCCGGCGCGCTGGCCCGGCAGCGCCACCGCAACCGCGGTGCCCAGCAGTGCGATCAGCGGGGTGACCAGGAAATATCCGGCGGCGAATTTGATCTCCCGCGGGGTGATCTTCTTGCCGAGGTACTCCGGGGTCCGCCCGACCATCAGCCCGGCGACGAAAACGGTGATCACCGCGAGAATGAGCATCCCGTAAAGCCCCGCGCCGACACCGCCGGGAGCGACCTCGCCGAGCTGCATGTTGAACAGCGGCAGTAGACCGCCGAGACTGGTGTAGGAGTCATGCGCCGAATCGACTGCTCCGGTGGACGTCAGCGTGGTCGCGTCGGCGAATATCGCCGAATCGGCCACCCCGAAACGCTGCTCGACCCCTTCCATGGCGGCGCCCACCGCGGTCGGCACGGTGCCGTGATGCCGCAGCTGGAAGATCATCGTCAGCGCGCCGCTGGACACGGCGAGGATGCTCATGACCGCGGCAATTGCATAGCCCTGCCTGATGTTTCCCACCATCCGGCCGAAGGTGCGCGGCAGCGAGAAGGCGATGACCGCGATGAGTAAGACCTCGAACCAGTTGGTCCACGCGGTCGGGTTCTCAAAGGGGTGCGCGGAGTTCGCGTTGTAGAACCCGCCACCGTTGGTGCCGAGTAGCTTGATCACCTCCTGGCTGGCTACCGGGCCACCGGGGATCGCCTGTGTCGCGCCCGCCGGTGTGGTGGCGATCTGATCGTGCGGGTGGAAATTCTGGACTACGCCGCCGGCGACGAGGATTATCGCGCCAATGATGGAGAGCGGCAGTAGAATACGCAGCGTTCCGCGGGTCAGGTCCACCCAGAAGTTGCCGAGTTCACCAGTTCTGGTGCGGGTGAATCCCCGGACCAATGTGACGGCGACCGCCATGCCGACCGCGCCGGAGACGAAATTCTGCACCGCCAAGCCGGTCATCTGCACCAGGTGTCCCTGGGTCGACTCACCGGAATAGGACTGCCAGTTGGTGTTGCTGACAAAACTCACCGCGGTGTTCCAGGCCAGCGCCGGCGTCATCGGTGTCGCGGGATCGTTCAGGTGCAGTGGCAGTCGCTGCTGGACCAGTTGCAGCACGAACAGAGACACGATTCCGACGGCGGAGAAAGCCAGCACGCTGCGGGCATAGGTGGGCCAGCTCTGCTCTGACCTCGGGTCGGCGCCGATCATGCGGTAGATCAACTGCTCTGCGCGCGAGTGCGTTTCGGCGCGATACACCCGATACATGTAGTCGCCCAGCGGAACATGTGCCGCCGCCAGCGCAGCGACCAGCAGCGCGGCGAACACCACACCTGCGCCGGCCGTACCCACTAGAACCGCTCCGGGAACAGCAGCGCCGCCACCAGCAGTGCCGCGATCGCGACGGCGAGCACCAGGCCGACGGCGTTCGCGGCGCTCACAGGCCCTCGATCAGCTTCAGCAGCAGGTTCAGGACTGCGAACACCGCCGCGGTGAGTAACAGGTAGGCCAGCACAGACATAGCGTTCCGCGTTCCGATGGCGCGATCGGCTTCGCGATCGGTCAGCCGACCATCACCGGCCGCTGCATCACGGTGGGCTTGACACCGTAACGCGGAGTGCCGAATCCGAAACTTCCGCGTCCGGCCGCCGCCGCCGGCATGCCCGCCGGCACGGCGGTCATCGCTGCGCCTTCTTCGGCCGGGGCGGCCCAGCCCGATCCCGCCAAGGCCGCGGGCGCCGTGCCCGCCGGGGTGGCCGCCGACCAGCTCGGCGGCACCGACAGCCCGCCGACCGAGGCCGCCTGGCCGGCACCGGCCAGCACCGGTGCCCCGGCGAAGCCGCCGGTGGCGACCGGGGTCGTCGAGCTCACCAGACCCGCGGCGAGCGGAGCGGTGGCGGCGACCTCTGCGGCGTGGGCCGAAGACAGACCGGCGGCAGCCGTGATGCCGGCGAACATGTTCCAGGCCCCGACGTTGGTGATGCTGCTGCCGTAGGTCTGGATTGCGTTCCACAGCCCGATGTTCTGCGTCGAGTTGATGGCGTCGGTCAACACGTCGGATCCGGCCAGCGGGGATGCCAGCCCCTGTACCGCGCCGGGCAGGTTGGATACCAGCTGCGACAGGCCCGCCTGGCCGCTGCTGGAGGCGGCCTGCGCCACCGCGGCACCCTGTGCGGCTTGCCCGGCCGGGTTGGCAGCTGCCGGGGGTGCGGACAGTGGCCGCAGCACCCCGGCGGTGGCGGACGACGCCGCGTAGCCGTACATCGCAACAGCGTCTTGGGCCCACATCTGGCCGTAGTGGGCTTCGGTGGCCGCGATCGCGGCGGTGTTCTGACCCAGCACGTTGGTGGCGACGAGCGCGGCCAGCGTGGCCCGGTTCGCGGCGATCACCGGCGGTGGCACCGTCATGGCGAACGCCGTCTCGTAGGCGGCGGCCGAGGCCATCGCCTGGATGGCCGCGTGCTCCAGGGCGGCGGCGGTGCTGTTCAGCCACGCCACATAGGGTGCGGCCGCGGCGGCCATCGACGCCGATGCCGGCCCCAGCCACTCCTCGCCGGTCAGCGTGGCGATCACCGACTCGTAGGAGGCGGCCGTGGTGGACAGTTCGGCGCCGAGGCCGTTCCACGCGGCCGCGGCCGCCATCATCGGAGCCGCGCCGGGTCCGGTGTACATCCGCGCGGAGTTGACCTCGGGAGGCAGCGCTGCAAAGTCCATTTCGGGGGAGTCCCTTTCTTGCCTGGTTGAATTCGCTGTGCTGGTTACCCGACCGGCGGGCGCGGCATGACTTTGGGTTTGACGCCGTACCGGGGCGCCCCGAAGCGCAGACCGCCACGGTCGGCGGCGGCCATCGCCGACACCCCGGCGGGAATCGCGGCCACCGGGGCGGTGTGCGGGGCGGGCGTGGTCCACCCGGTGCCGGCCAGGGGGGCGGGGGTGGCGGCCGGCGCTGCGCCGCTCGCCCAACCTGGTGGCACGGAGAGCCCGCCCACCGCGGGCGCCCGGCCCGCACCCGCCGAGACCGCACTGCCGGACAGGACCGCGGAGCCCGCCGGGCTCGAAGCGCTCGCCAGCACCGCGGCGTCCGCGCCGTCCCCGGCGACTGCCGCCGTGGTTGTCGCTCCTCCGCTGGCCAGCGCACCGGGAGCCAGGAAGCCGGAACTGCCCAGCTGAAGCAGGTCCGAGGCGGCGGAACCGAAGTTGTTCAGCTGCATCGCCGCGATGATCCCGCTGTTGCCCAGGGTGCTGCCGGCGAGTCCGTAGGGTCCGGATGCCGAACCGGTCAGCAGGTTGATCAGGTCGGTGATCCAGGACCCGGACGAACTCCCGGCGGTGGCATTGGCGGCTTCGGTGGCCTCGTAGGAGTTCGCGCTGGTGCGCAGGGTGTTGACGAACATCTCCTGAATCGCCGTGGCCTGGGCGCTGATCTGCTGATACAGGGTGCCGTAGGCGGCGAACTGGGTGGCCTGCAACGCCGAGACCTCGTCGGCGGCGGCCGGAACGACGCCGGTGGTCGGTGCCGCCGCGGCCGCGTTCTGCGCCGCCATGGCGGAGCCGACGCCTTCCAGGTTTCCGGCGGCGGCGATCAGCGCCTCGGGATCGGTGGTGACGAAAGACATGGGCCTCTCCTGGGATGTCACCCCGCTGGTGGGGTGGTTCGAGGCCCCACAGTTCGCCGTCCGCAACCGCGTGAACAGGTTTCTTTACACGTTCTTAACGCGGTGAGGCGGAACTTTGACGGCACATTTACGCCGCCCCCAGGATTCGGCCGGCAGATCGCGGAGCGCGGCGGCGCACCCCTTCGGGTGTGCCGCCGCGCCGGGCTGTCGTTCCGGTGGTCAGGCCCAGCTGGAGCCGGCGGCCGAGTCGGTGCCGGCCATGGTGTCGCCGGCGTTCTGCACCGTGGAGCCGTGCGCGTCGGCCTGCTGGTAGATCACCGCGAAGTTGTGCCTGACCGCCGTGATGAACTCCGGCTGGACGGGATCTGCTGTAAGACAGCTCCCTGTTGCTCGTAGTTGGTGGCGTCTTTAGCGCTATCCGACCATCACCGGTTTGGGCATGACGGTGGGCTTGAACCCGTAGCGCGGGGCACCGAAACCGAAGCCACCTCGTCCGGCGGCGGCTCCCGGAATCCCGCCGGGCATGGCCGCCACCGAGTTGTGCTCCGGCGGGACGGCCCAGCCGCTGGCCGACAGGTCAGCGGCGCCGACGGCGGCCGGGGTGGCCGCGGCCCAGCTCGACGGCACCGACAACGAGTTCACCAGCGATGCTTGGCCGACGGTTGCCGATATCGCGGGCGCAGTCGCGCTCATGGTGCCGATCGCCGACGTTGCGCCGGCGGCAGCACCGATACCGCCGCCGAGTGCGCCCAGGTCGGCCAGTGGCCCGCCAGGAGCCAGCAGGGCGCCCAGGCCGGCGCCGGCTGAACCACCGCCGACGGCGTTGAAACCGGCGCCGGCAAGGTAACCGACCATGGTCGGAATCAGGGTCGGCGGGATATAGACGATCGCGGTCCCCAGGCCTTGGGCGGCGGCCGCGACATAGGAGATGCTGCCCAATGTGTTGGTGAAGTCGAGTATCGACTGAAGCCAGGGCGGTAGTGCCGTCGCTGCGGCAGCACTGGCTGCCGCCGGCGCGGAGAGCCCCTGCAGTGCACCGGGCATCGCGGAGATCAGTTGTGCCGCTTGGCCGTTGCCGGCGACAGTGGCCTGGGCGACCGCGGCGGCCTGACCGGCCGCCGCCGCTGGATTGTTGGTCTGCGACGGAGAGTTGAACGGTGTCAGTTGCGCGGCGGTCGCCCCGGCGGCCGCATAGCCGTACATTGCCGCGGCGTCTTGGGCCCACATCGCGCCGTACTGGGCTTCGTTGGCCGCGATAGCCGCGGTGTTCTGGCCCAGAACGTTGGTCGCCACCAGCGCCGCCAGCTGTGCCCGGTTGGCGGCGACGACCGGTGGGGGCACACTCGCCGCATGGGCCGCTTCGAACGCCGCAGCCCCGGCGGTGGCCTGGGTGGCGGCGTGCTCCGCTTCACCAGCGGTGGTGCGTATCCACGCCAGGTACGGCGCGACTGCGGCGGTCATCGCGGTCGAGGCCGGACCGCGCCATCCCTCACCGGTGAGCTGTGAGATCACCGTCTCGCAGGCCGTCGCCGCCGAAGTGAGTTCGTCGGCCAGCGCGCTCCAGGTCGCGGCAGCGGCCATCATCGGCGCCGAACCCGCACCGGCGTAGATCCGACCGGAATTGATCTCTGGCGGCAAAGCTCCGTAGTCCATCATGGTTGCTCCTTGACGCGCTAGCCGACCGCGACCGGGCGCGGCATGACGGTGGGTTTGATGCCGTAGCGGGGCGTGCCGAAGCCGCTGCGGCCGGAGGCGCCGCTGGGAACCCCACCGGGCATCGCGGCGACCGAGTTGCCTTCCGGTGCGACGGCCGATCCGGCACCCCGCAGGGCAGCGGCGGGAGCGGTGGTGGCCGGGGTGTCCGTCACCCAGTTCGGCGGCGAGGACATGTTGCTCGCCAGCGAAGCCGGGACCACCGCCCCGGTGGCGGCGGGCGCGACCGCGGCTGCACTGCTGGCCGCACCGAGTCCGCCGCCCAGCCCGCCCAGCGTGCTGAGCGCACCACCGGGGGCCAACAGTGCGCCCAGGCCGGGGGCTGTCGCACCGCCGGCGCTGGTGCCGCCGGCAGTCAGGAAGCCGATCATGGATGGCAGCAGGCTCGATGGGATATACATCATCGCGGTCGACCCACCTCCGCCGAGGTTCGTGACCATCGCGTTCGAGCCCAGTGCCTTGATGAGCTCGCCGATGAAGCCGGTCGGGGACTGTCCTGCCGCCGCGTTGGCCGCCTCGGTGTCCGCATATGACTGGGCATTGGCGTTCAGGGTGTTGACGAGCATCTCGTGGATGGCCGCGGCTTGCGCGCTGACCTCCTGGTACAGGCTGCCGTATGCGGAGAACTGCGCCGCCAAGAGCGCCGAAACCTCTTCGGCGCCCGCCGGAGCCACACCGGTGGTCGGGCCCGCCGCAGCGGCGTTCTCTGCGCTGAGCGACGATCCGATGCCCTGTAGGCTGCCGGCCGCCGAGGCCAGATCCTCGGGCTGAATGGTCACAAAAGACATCGCACTTCTCCCTCGCCGAACCGAACCGACCCGCAGGGCAGGCCGACCACCGGCCTCCACAGTCGCGCAGAACCCGACGTGGACGAAAGTCGGTTTACGGCTTCTTAACTCCCGTGTATGAACTATTTACGTGCGAGCCCGGATGTTGCGGGAATCTGTGATCGGTGTCACCGGTGAACCGGTCCTGCGGCAGCGGCGCGGTGGTGGAACGCCCGCAGGAATTCGGTGGTGGGCACCGCGGGCGCAGCAGTTGTCGAGGTGGCATCCATCACACCTTCGGGCACGGCGTCGCTGGTCCGAGCCCTGGCGGCCGTCAGCGGAAACATGGATTTAACAATGCAGTCCGCGGCATTAAAAGCTCCGTAACATGCCCTTAACGCACGCTGCGCACACTGAAAGCTATGAAACGGTTATTCGTGCTGGCGGGTCTCGCCGCCGCAGTCGGCCTCGCGGCCCCAGCGAATGCCGACCGTGGTGACTACGTCGGCAGTGACGCGCAGTTTCTTTCAGCGCTTGCCGGAGCCGGCCTGACCCATCGCGGTGACGGGGCGGCCATCGCCGCTGGCAATTCCGTGTGCCAGCTGATGGACGCCGGCCTGTCCCCGATGGACACCGTTATCGCGGTGCAGACCACCAACCCGGGCTTCACCATGCAGACTGCGGCACGGTTCACCGCCATCGCGGTGACGGCCTACTGCCCCCAGCACATGTAGTGCTGCGCGCCAAGCCGCGCAGCACTCTTCTTCCGGGAAGCGATTGCCCGCGTCGCTGACGCACCGCCGGGGTTCGCACGCTAGATTCGCCGCTGGCCCCCATAGCCCAATTGGCAGAGGCAGCGGACTTAAAATCCGCCCAGTGTCGGTTCGAGTCCGACTGGGGGCACTTAGTTTGCGCTGGTAGGCGCTGTTTTGACCGTCATGGCTGACCGCCCGGGGTGGTCTCGATGTCACAGAATGTCACAACTCGCCCGAAACTGCTGGCGGCGATCTTCAGTGCGTCGTCGGGAGAATGCGCGTAGACCGACATGGTGAAGGCGGCGCTGGCGTGTCCGAGCCATGCGGCGATCACCGCGATGGGCACCCCGCGCAGGTGCATCAAGGTGGCGCAGGAGTGCCGCGCATCATGCAGACGTACATGGTTGATCTTCAGATCGCGCAGCAGCTTCTCCCACCGGAACGTGAGCAGGTTCGGGTGGTACGGCTGTCCAGCCTCGTCACAGCCGACGTGCTCGCCTGGTCCGTAGTCCTCGCCCAGGCGCAGCCGCTCGGCCGCCTGGCGCTTGCGTGCGGCCTTGAGCAGGCCGACGACTTCGGCCGGCATCGGCAAGACCCGGTTCGATGCTTTCGACTTCGGTGTGCCGACCTCGATCCGCCTGCCGATCGCCACCCGGTTCTCGCAGACGTTGATCGTCCCGGCCCTGAGGTCGACGTTCTCCCATCGCAGGCCCGCGACCTCGCCACGGCGCAGCCCGTACAGCGCCAGCGCCCACAGGTGCCGATCCCGGCAATCGTGGTCCAGGATGGCGAACATCTCCACATCGGTCAGGGTGCGGAACTTCTGCGGGGCACCGGCCACCCGGTCGACCAGCTGCGCGACGTTGCGGATCAGGTGGCCCTGCTTGACCTGCTCATCGAGCACCGCCGAGCACAGGTAGAGCAGGTAGTTCACCGATCGCGGCGACCACGCCTTGCGGCCGTCGACCTTGCCCGCTCGCAGACTGCCGACCAGGCCGTCCAGGTCCGCTTTGGTCAGCCTCTGCACCGGGATTGCCCCCAGCGCGTCGCGCAGCGCCTGAAGTGATACACGGTGGCCGCGCAGCGTGGACGGCTTGAGTGCGTGTTTGGAAGCTAGCCACGCCTCACAAGCCTGATCGACGGTCAGCTTGCTGGCATGAACGTAGGTGCCCGTTGCAACACCGTTCTGAACTCTCGACAGCTCATTGCGTGCATCACGTTCGGTGGTGAACCGACGACGTACCTGCCGACGCTTGCCGGTCTCCGGGTTGATTCCACCGTCGACCGTAACCTGATACCGCACAACGGTTTTTCCTGTGCGGCGGTCGCCTACCTCGATCTTGCGGACCTGCGGCGGCAACTGGCGGCGGGGCTCGGCCATGTGGAGTTACCTCACGTTCTGGTCGCCGCGTC
>CAZGGK010000089.1:0-10429 GCA_964525125.1 uncultured Mycobacterium sp. | reverse complement strand
TCGAATCAAGGGAAGCGTGCCGGTGCAGGCAGGAGACCACCGTAAGCGTCGCTGTAACCAAGTAAGCGCCAAGGTTGCACTTACTCCGGCTCGGGTCGCTCTTCAGAGCGACTTCGCCCTCGCTGCCTAAGCGACGGCGGGCCTGTCAGACCGGGAAAGCCCTCAGCCCGGACCCTGGCATCGACTAGAGGGATCCACCGATGTGTCCGGTCGCGGGACACCTCGGGACACCAACAGCGACTGGGATCGTCATCTCGGCTGGTTCGCGTGACCGGGAGATCCAAGTAGAGACAAGGCGAACTGCGCACGGAGAAGCCTTGAGGGAATGCCGTAGGACCCGGGTTCGATTCCCGGCAGCTCCACCGATATATGCTGGTCAGGCACATAATTTGTTACGACTCCGGCCATGTCAAGTAACTTTCCGAGTAGTTCGGACCGTTGGGCGCCGATCTGCAAGCGGACCCGCAGCGACGGGACCATCTGCTACTTGGCGCGGCACCGGGTCGGCGGGGAACAGATCTCGCCGCCGTTCGACCACCCGACGGCCGCCGAGGCGTTCCGTGCGGCCGCCAAAGCACACGGCGCCGTCCGCGCTCTGGACATGTACGGCATCGAACCGGCCCGCCGGCGCTCCAAGCGCAGTGGGCGCACCGTCACGACCTGGCTGGCCCACCACATCGACCACCTGTCCGGTGTCGAACGCCGCACGCCCCAGGACTACCGCGGCTACCTGCGCAACCATATCGCATCCACTAGGCGAAATAACTGTCTATGACAATTGACTAGATATAGTCTAGCATTGTAGACTAGCGTTATGATCGCGTCGGCCCCCACGCGAGAAATCATCAAGCAGCTCAAGAAGGCGGGCTTCAACCCCCGAGACGGAAAAGGCAGCCACACCATGTGGACCTGCCCGCACGGCCGCTACAGCGGCTCACTAGCCGACGGTCACCGGACCATCAGCCCGGGCGTCCGCCGCCAGGTCGACACCGCGATCCAAGCCTGCGTCACAAACTGCACGGAGGACTGACATGCACACCTACCAGGTCAAAGTCAGCCGCGACGACAGGTGGTGGATGATCGACGTCCCCGAACTCGACGGGTACGTCAACGCTGACGGTGCGATCAACCTCAGCACCACCACCCAAGCCCGCCGGCTCGCCGACGTGCCAGGCGAAGCACTCGACTTCATCTGCACCGTGACCGACTCGGCGCCCTCCACGGTCGCCGTGACGATCTCGATCACAGTCGCCGACATCGACGTCACCGCCGAGGCACAGCGAGTGGCCCACGATCGCCAACTCGCCGAGCAGCATGCCGCCGCGGCACAGGCCCAGGCGCGGGAATTGGCTCGATCCCTCGCCGAACATGGCGTTGCGGTGCGCGACGTGGGGGAGGTCCTGGGCGTGTCGTTTCAACGCGCCCAGCAACTGATCTCCGCGTAACACCGGGGACCATCGACACCAGCAGCTGTCTGGCTCAGGCCAGTGCGAGGTCATGCGTCACCGCCGGACTGGTCGGGTTGACCACCGACAGCACCACCCCGTTGGGGCAATGCGCCAGGTGGGCCAGGAACATGCCCACCGACGCCAGTGGCCCGGGCTACAACGACCTGATCACCGTGCTGTCCGGGCACCCCAAGGATCGAAACGACCCCCGCGGCCAACAGGCTGACCATCGTCAGTTCCGGACCACTACCCCATGGTCCTCAGACTGAGTGCCGGTCAACAGGCATGTCGGGGCCGCCCGAGGTCATCCGCGGTCACCTCAGTCACCGGCTCAAACGCTGCTTCAATGGTCAGGTCACAGCCCTTCCTTCCATCGACCAGTGCGCCTGGCGGTGGGCTGCTGGGCGATGGTCATCATCGAATAGCCGACTAGAAGTGGTCGTAGGTGTTGACGCCGTCAAATCCTCTCGGCAGCCCCACCGACCGGTGGTCGTTCAAACGATGAGCCCTCAGGTCGCCTTGATCTCGAAGACTGGGATGACGCGACTGGTCGCAGCCTCGTAGCCGGCGAACCCAGGTGCGCGTTCCTTGACGATCCCGAAGATTCGGTCACGCTCGTCCGGTGGCAGCTCCTCGGCCGTCGCGTCGGCGATCGGGCTGTCGCCAATCTCGACTTTCACCTGTGGATTCCCGCGGATGTTGGCGACCCATCCCGGGTTCTTGTCACGCCCGGCGGCGGAGCCGACGATGTAGATGCTGCCGTCGATGTCGAAACGGGCAACCGGCGACACCCTGATCTGCCCGCTCCGGGCGCCGATACTGGTCAATAGCAGCAGGGGGAAGCCTTCGAATTGACCGCCGACCCGGCCGCCGTTGGCCCGGAATTCGGCGATCGTCTTGGCGTTGAAGCTCTGTTCGGTCTCCGCGGTCATGGCCGTGTGGGTACCTTTCTGCGCGTCGTCCCGACCCTACTCGGCCCGGCGCAGGGTCGAGACCGTGACATGCGGCCAGCTGATGTTCGGCTGCCCCGTGACATTGCGGGCCGGGAAGTTAACCAGCGCCGTCTGCGCGTACTGAAGCTGCAGCAGCGCCGGCCGGCCGTCGGGGTGGCGCAGCCGCTCGAGCCAGAAGGTGGCGTAGACCAGGGCGGTGCTCAAGTTGGGCTGCTGCTCGGCGACACCGCGCAGGAAGGTGTGGTTGGCGATCCCGCCGCCGAACTGCGGCACGGTCAGGGTGTCGGGGGGCGCGCCGGGGTCTCCGAACACCACCGGCCGGGGCTGGAAGGGCACCGCCGGCGCGGTCGCGATGTTCAGCGCGACACCGTCGAACTCGTAGCCCTCGGCGATCTGGCGCTGGAGGTGCTGCTGCAGCAGGACGACCGGATCGTCGACGGCCTGCTGGGTGATCCCCGGTGGCAGTGCGGCCGGGTCGGTGAAGGTGTATTCGGAGAACCCGCCGTCGGCCCTGGCCCGGGCTTCGGAGCTACCCGCGGCGAAGATCGCCGAGTGCGCGCCGGGGAACGCGGGCAGCAACGGCGTGCTGTTGAACGATGGAAAGCTGGAGAAGGCGGGACTGGATCCGCCGACGGGATCGGCCGCCGGGCCGATGACCGGCGGTCCCGAGAACGGCACGGCGAACCCCTGGGCCACCATCGAGGCGCCGTGCGGGATGCTCCACATCCGGGCGACGAGCTGCCCGCCCGGCGGCGGTTCGGCCGCCGGCCGGGTGGTCGGCGGCAGGGTGACCCACATGCCGGGTTCGATGTGCAGCGGATCGCCGCTGACGGCGTCGCTGGTGTGCTGCAGATAGGTGAAGCCGAACAATTCGATATCGGGCTGGGCGAAACCGCGGTTGTGGATCGTCGCCGGTATCGGGTCGAACGACAGCGTGTCCGACGTGGAGCTCACGCTGAGCAGGACGTCGCCGTGGTTCTGGAAATCCGGTCGCGCGGCGATGTTCATCCCGCCGCCGTGCCACGTTCCGGCGAGCTCGGCGATCAGCCCCAGTCGGGCCAGCACAGTGGTTTCGTCCGGGCTGGTGGTCATGGTCTTCTCCCTGCTGCACTCGGCGTCGGCCCACCTACCAGACTGCCACCAGCGCGCAGGGCTCAGGACTATCGGCGCAGATCCCACTGGCCGAAATCGGCTGCCAGGACGTCGTCGACGTCGACGTGAGTGCCGCCCAGCATGACGCCCGGCTCCGAGACGGTGTTGACCACGACCTGACACAGCACCGCCCGGGGCTCGCGCTTGCCCGCGGACCAGCCGATGGTCTGCCACGCCCACCAGTGCCCGGGGGTGGTCGAGCGCCCGATCACCTGGTCTTCGATGGCCCACCCGCACACCCGGTTGTGACCGTAGATGCCGGTGCGCTGGGTTCCCAGTACCGAGTTGATGCCCCGAAGCCATTGGACCGCAACGCTATTCCAGGTCTGCAGATCGATGTCCTCATCGACGCTGAAAAAGATCGGCGCCGAATCCGGGCCCCCGGCAGCAGCGTGCAACCGCAAGGCGGTCTGCGCATCGGCCACCCCGCCGTCGTACCCGCGGGTGAAATCCGATGGGGAAGAAGGCCAGCCGGGCTTGCCGTACTGGTAACAGCTGACGGCGTGCAGGCCCGCCGCGCGCAGCCCGTCGGCATAGTCGCGGGTCACCGGCTTGAAATCGAAGTCCGCACCCGGCCGCAACTCGGACACATAGACCAGCGCCCCGGCATAGCCGGCGGCTTTGATCAGATCCGGTGCGACCAGTCGCTCGGAGAAGTCGATCAGTTTCAGGTTGTCCGCGGACGCCTGCGGCCCGTCGAGCATCGACGCCACCGCGCCCACACCCAGCAGAGCGGGCACCGAACACGCGTACTTCAGCACGTCGCGCCGTGATAACCGCGGCGGTTCGCCGCGTCCGCTCGGCGTTGCCGGATCGGCCATCGCGCGATGGTAACAGGGATCTCACCGGAACAGCCGACGGCACAGCGATGGCAATCCGGGTAGACAGGAGGCAACCGCAGCTAGCCGGAAGGACCGGAAGGAGCCATCCATGCCCGCCGGCGCCCGCATCGCCGAGATCGAGACGATCCCGCTGCACATCCCGGTCACGACGGCCGGTGCCAGCCTGTGGGGCGAAAGGCTCTCTGCCGTCGACTCGCTGCTGGTCAAGGTGACCACCGGCGACGGCGTCGAGGGCTGGGGCGAGGCGTTCGGTTACGGTGCGGCCGGTGCGGCCAGACTTGCGATCGATGAACTGATCGCACCGCTGTGCATCGGCCGCGACGCCACCGGAATCGGGCCGCTGATGCTGGCGGTGCAGCAGCGGCTGCACGTCTTCGGGCGCGGCGGGCCGCTGAAATACGGGCTCTCGGCGGTGGACATCGCGCTGTGGGATATCGCGGGAAAGCTCGCCGGCACCTCGGTCTGCGGGCTGCTCGGCGGTGGGGCGAGCAGCATGGGCTGCTACGCCAGCCTGCCCTGCTACTCGGCTCCTGACCCGGTGCGCGCCGCAGTCCGGGGTGCCATCGATGCCGGGTTCTCCACCATCAAGCTGCACGAGTCGCAGCTGCCGGCGATCCGCGCGGCCCGCGAAGAAGCCGGCCCCGGCATCGAGTTGATCGCCGACATCGGCTGCTCGTGGACGCTGGCCCAGGCGCAGGCCGCCGCCGAAGAGCTCACGGCGGTGCGGCTGAAGTTCTTGGAGGAGCCGCTGTGGCCGCCGGAGAACTTCGACGGGCTGGCCGAACTGCGTTCATCGACCGGGCTGCGGGTCTCGGCGGGCGAAAACGTCTCCACGCTCATGGAATTCGAACGTCTGCTGGCCGCCGGGGCGGTGGACTTCGCCCAGCCCAGCCCGGCCAAGCTGGGCGGAATCACCGAGGCGTGCAAGGTCTTTCCGTTGGCCGCCGTCCACAACGTCCCGGTGCTGGCGCACTCCTTCTACGGCGGGCCCGGCCTGCTGGCGGCGATCCAGGTGAGCGCCGCGCTGGGCGGCGCCGACGCGATGATCGAGTGGTGCCGGCTCGGCCTGCAGGCATCCGTCTACGGCGACCGGCTCGCTCCGGCGGGCGGTTCGATCTCGGTTCCGCCGGGGCCGGGTCTGGGTGTCGACCCCGACCCGGAGGTCGTAGAGGCGTATCGGCTGAGGTAGCTACCGGTAGGCGTCGCTGCGCTTGGCGACCACGAAGACCAGGATTTCCCCGGCCTTGTCATCGACGCTGTAGACGATGCGGTACTGGCCGAAGCGCACTCGCCAATCACCGCCGCCGCCGACAAGTTTCTTCGCCCCCGCGGGTCTCGGGTCATGCGAGAGCGCGATGATCGTCTGCAATGCCGTCTCGAATTCGGTGCGGGGCAACCGCTGCAGCTGTTTGAGAACATCGGCGTGAAAAAGGACCTTCACGGTCCCGAGCCGATGGCTTCAGCTCCGAGACCGAGTTGCTCGAGCATCTCCGACAGGGTCAGTTTCGCGAATGGCGCCGACCGCATCGCCTGCAAGCGCAGCGCGTCGGCGATGTCGGCATGCTCGTGCAGTCGCTCATAATCGGCCAGGCTGACGATGACGGCAATCTCGGTTCCGCTGTCGGTGACGACCACTTCCTCGCCGGTGGTGGCCACGGAACGGACCAGCGTTCCGAGCTGTTCGCGCAACTCCCGCAGACTGACGGTACTCATGGTGCATATCTTACACATCTGTACCGGCCAAATTACCCAGACGATTTTGCTACGTTGATCGCACCCGGCGGCAGCGCAGCACGCCGGAAGGAGGCCGTGAGATGGCTCGTCGCAGCAGCAGCCGGATCCGTCGGACTGCGGCGGCATTCGTCACTGTCGGAGTCGCACCGCTGATCGTGGCGCCCTCCGCACACGCCGAGATGTTCGACATGATGGCCGTCGGTGACGGCGCGCTGTTCGACCAGTTCGTCTACACCCCGCTGCACACCGGCCTGGAGGCCTGGATCGACAGCAACCTCGGCCGGCAGATCGACGGCCTGATCAACGCGCTGCTGGGCTCCTATGTGATCGGCGACGGCGCGGCTGGCACGGCCGACAACCCCAACGGCGGCGCCGGCGGCTGGCTGTTCGGCGACGGCGGCGCCGGCTGGAACAGCACCCTGGCCGGTGTCGGCGGCGGCGCCGGCGGGGCGGCCGGGTTCTTCGGCACCGGCGGGGCCGGTGGCGCCGGGGGAGCGGGTGCCGCCGGCGGTGCCGGGGGTGCGGGGGGAGTGCTGTTGGGCATCGGCGGCGCCGGCGGAGACGGCACCGGCGGCGGCAACGGCGGCGACGGCGGCGACGCCACCGGACTGTTCGGCATCGGCGGGCCCGGCGGCAATGCGCTGGACCATGCCGGGGTGCTGCCGGCGCTGGGCGGCGCCGGCGGCAGCGCCGGTCTGCTGGGCGCGCACGGCGCGGTCGGCCGCTTCGCCACGCTGCTCGGCGGCGCGCCGCCCACCCTGGGTTTCAGCACCGCCGGCGGCTGGCTCACCGACGGCGCAGGGCGCGCCGTGGTGCTGCACGGGCTCAACGAGGTCTACAAGGTGGCCCCGTTCGAGCCGTCGGCCGGCGGGTTCGGCGACGACGACGCGGCGTTCCTGGCCGCCAACGGGTTCAACGCGGTCCGGCTGGGCGTCATCTGGGCCGGGGTGGAGCCTCAGCCCGGGGTCTTCGACGACGCCTACCTGGCCTCGATCGCCCAGACCGTGCGGATTCTGGCCGACCACGGCATCGTCACCGTGCTCGACATGCACCAGGACTCCTACAGCACCGTGTTCGGCGGTGAAGGCGCCCCGGAGTGGGCGACGCTGACCGGAGGGCTGCCCAACCCGATCTTCGGGTTCCCGGTCGACTACCCGCTCAATCCCGCGGAGAACCACGCCTGGGATGCGTTCTGGTCCAACGCCGCCGCGCCGGACGGTGTCGGCTTGCAGAACCACTACGCCCGGATGTGGGAGTACGTCGCCGACCACTTCAAAGACGACCCGGCAGTGGCCGGCTACGAGGTCATGAACGAGCCGTGGCCGGGCTCACCGTGGCTGGCCACCATGTTCGGCGGAGCCGCCTTCGACGCCCAGCGGCTGACCCCGTTCTACGACCAGGCGGTCTCGGCGATCCGGGCCGTCGACCCCACCACCCCGGTGTTCTTCGAACCGAACACCCTGTTCAGCCAGGGCGTGCCCACCCGGCTGGGTGCGGTGGACCAGCCGCACACCGTGTTCGCGTTCCACGACTACTGCACCTTCTCGGGTTTCGGCGACGGCATCCTGTGCCCGCTGATCGACGACACTCTGACCGGCAACGCCTCGGCCTACGCCCGGGCTCACCACATCCCTGCGATCATCACCGAGTTCGGCTCGGCCGACGGCAGCAAGGCCATAGCCGGCACCATGAACGCTGCCGACCGGTACGGGTACGGCTGGCTGGAGTGGGCGTACAACGGCGTGCCCGCCGTCACCGGGACCTCGACCGCCGGGGCGCTGGTCTTCGATCCCAGCCGGCCACCGACCGGCGACAACGTCGATGACGCCCGGCTGGCAACCCTGGCCGCGCCGTATCCGCAACTGGTGGCAGGGACCCCGAACTCCTGGTCGTTCGCCGACGGCGCCTTCGTGCTCAGCTACTCCACCGAGCGGGCCGATGGCCTGGGCGGCTTTGCCGCCGGTTCGCAGACCGTCATCTCGGTGCCGGCACTGGCTTTCCCGCGCGGCTACCAGGTCAGCGTCACCGGCGGGCAGGTCGTCTCCGGGCCGAACGCGCCGGTGCTGGTGATCGCCTCGGATGCCGGTGCCGCCGCGGTCGACGTCGTGGTGAGCGCTGCTGCGGGCGGCTAACTTCCGGTGGCTGCGCCGCCGGTGCCGGTCGACCCGGACTGCCCAGCCCCGCCGGTGCCACCGGTGGTACCCGCGGCGCCGCTCTTGCCCGACGGCGAGCCGTCGGCGTTGAGGCCGCCGGCGCCGCCGGCACCGGCCGCACCGCCAGTGGAACCGCCGGGGCCGCCCGCGCCGCCCGTGCCGCCTGCGCCGGCGGTCTGATTGCCGTTGGCGGTGCCCCGGTTGACGTTGCCACCGGCACCGCCGGTGCCGCCGGTGCCACCGACGCCACCGGAACCGCCGATACCGCCTTTGCCGCCGGTGCCGGCCTGACCGGCCACCCCGCTGCCGCCGGCCGGGCCCGCGTTGCCGCCTGCTCCGCCCTGCCCGCCCTGACCACCGGCACCGCCGAGGCCACCGGTGCCACCGGTCCCGCCCTTGCCACCGGTGATGGAGGTGGTGAGCAGTCCCGAAGATGGTGCTGCTGAATGCGCGGTGCCGCCGGTGCCCCCGGTGCCGCCGCCGCCGCCGGTGTAACCGGTTGCGCCGGTGCCGCCGATACCGCCGTTGCCGCCGTTGCCGCCGTTGCCGGAGACCGACCCGCCGGCGCCGCCGTTGCCACCGATCCCGCCGGACCCGCCGATCAGGCCGGTCGCACCGACGCCGCCGTTGCCGCCGGTGCCGCCGGCGCCGCCGATGGCGCTGCTGGAACTGCCGCCGACGTAGGCGTAGCCGCCACTGCCGCCGGTGCCGCCGGTGGCGTTCAGGCCGCCGACGCCGCCGGCGCCGCCCTTGCCGCCGGTGGCGGTCTGGCCCAGCGGCGCCCCGGTCTGGGCGGTGCCGCCGGTGCCGCCGGTGCCACCGGCCTGCTGCAGTCCGCCGTTGTTGGCGTTGTTGCCGTTGCTGCCGATCCCGCCGTTGCCAGCGGTGCAGGAGGAAATCGAGAGGGTGCCGCCGCAGGAACTGCCGCCCGAGCCATTGCCGGCCGTCGGGCTCGATCCGCCGGTCTTGGGCTGGCCGGGGTTGCCGACCTGGTTGCCGGCGGGCCCACCGTTGCCGCCGTTGCCGCCGTTGCCGCCGTTGCCGTGGCTGCCGCCGCCGCCGCCGTTGCCGCCCTTGCCCCCGATGCCGCCGTTGACCCCGGCGTTGCCGCCGGCGCCGCCGTTGCCGCCGTTGCCGCCGGTGGCGCCGTCGCCGCCCTTGCCGCCGACCCCGGCCGCGCCGCCGTTGACACCGGTGCCGCCGTTGCCGCCGGCCCCGCCGTTACCGGCGGTCCCGGTGCTGGTGCCGCCGAGGCCGCCCTGGCCGCCGGCGCCGCCCTGGGTGCCCATGAAGCCGTTGGCGCCGGCCTTGCCGGGCCCGGCGGGAACACTGCCGGGGGTCGCGGTGCCGCCGAGACCGCCGGCGCCGGAGTTGCCGCCCAGGCCGCCCGCACCGCCGTTGCCAGCGACCCCGCCGCCGGTGGAGTTGCCGCCCTTGCCGCCGGGGCCGGCCAGGCCGCCGTTGCCGCCGTTGCCGCCGTTGCCGCCGGTGCCGCCGGTGCCGTTGGGGCCGGGGAAGCCGGCGTTGCCGCCGGCCCCGCCGGCCCCGCCGGTGCCGCCGTAGCCGCCGGTGCCGCCGTTGCCGCCGTTGACCCCGGTGCCGCCGTTGCCGCCGTTGCCGCCGGTCCCGCCGGCCTGCCCGTTGGTGCCGTTGCCGCCGGTGCCGCCGGTGGTGCCGACCGGTGCGGCCCGATTGTCGGTGCCTACCGCGCCGTCGGTGCCGGCGGTGCCCACCGCGCCCTGGCCACCGGCCCCGCCGTTGCCGCCGTTGCCCAGCACCCCGCCGTTGCCGCCGTTGCCGCCGTTGCCGCCGAAGCCGCCGTTGCCGGCGGGGTTGAACGAGCCGCCGCCGCCGTTGCCGCCGTTGCCGTACGAGCCGGTGACGGCGGTGCCGTTGGTGCCGGCGGTGCCGGCGGTGCCGGTGCCGGGCGCGCCGCCGGTGCCGGCGGCACCGCTGCCGCCGCCGGTGCCGATCGCCCCGGGGTTGCCGCCGTTGCCGCCGTTGCCGCCGTTGAGGTAGGTGGCGTTGCCGCGGGCGCCGTCGCCGCCGTTGCCGGGGGTGCCGGCATTGCCGCCGCGCCCGCCGTTGCCGCCGTTGCCGTTGCTGCCTGCCGAACCGGCGCCACCGCCTGCGACCCCGCCGCCGGC
>CAZGGK010000088.1:0-10510 GCA_964525125.1 uncultured Mycobacterium sp. | reverse complement strand
TGATTGAGGTAGAAAACTGCGTTAAATTGGCCGATGCCGCGTTCGGTAGCGAACCCGGCCGCTGGCCGCTGCCCACCGCGGTCACGCCGCACCAGCACTGGCTGCGGGCCGTCGCCGCCGGCGGCCAGGGCCGCTACGCGAGCGCCCGCAGCGACCTCGCGGCACTGCTGCGCGACACCCCGGCCGGGCCGCTGGCCGCATTGGCGCACAGCACCCAGGGGTCGTTCCTGCGTCAGTTGGGCTGGCACGACCGGGCCCGCGGCTGGGACGGCCGGGCCGTCGTCCTGGCCGGCCGCGGGGACGTTGCGGGAGAGCATCCCGGGGTCGTCGAGGCAAGGGCGGACGCGCTGATCGGGTTGGCCGCCGACGCGCTCGGGGTCGGCCGCTTCGCGGCATCCGCGGCGCTGATCGACCAATCGGGCCGGCCGCCGGACGTTGTCACCACCCCGCCGCACCGCCTGGCGGTGCGGCGCGCGTGGGTGAGCGCCGAGTTGGCGATGGCCACCGGCGACGGGGTCACCGCGGTCCGGCACGCCGAACAGGCGCTTGACCTGGCCGCCGACCCCGGCTGCGGATCGGTCCGGCACCGGGTCAAGACCGAGGTGGTGCTGGCTGCCGCGCTGTGCTGCGCGGGCCGGATCGAGCGGGCGCGGGCGGTTGCCGACACCACCCTGGACGCCGCCGGGCGGCTGGGACTGGTTCCGCTGCAGTGGGCGTCGGCGTGTCTGCTGGCCGACATCGGCAGTGCAACCCGCACGGCGGGGCAGCTGCGCGCCATCCGGGACGGCTGCACCGAGTCGGTGTGCCGGCGTGGTGGCAGTTGGCGTCGATAGTGCGTCGTCGCATCGCGGCAGGTCGTTATTGTCGACCTGTGCTGTACCGCCCCGCGATGC
The DNA here is from genome assembly GCA_964525125.1 of uncultured Mycobacterium sp. Classification (GTDB taxonomy): domain Bacteria; phylum Actinomycetota; class Actinomycetes; order Mycobacteriales; family Mycobacteriaceae; genus Mycobacterium. Next base: position 9,617 of record CAZGGK010000088.1, on the reverse strand, counting down.
CGGGTTCGTAACGTTGGAGATGGCGCCACCGATGACAGTCCAAGGAGTGCGGTTCGACGACGTCGTCGCCGATGCGGTGGCCGGTGATCGAGGTGCGCTCCGGCAACTGCTGGAGACTGTCCGCCCGGTGGTCGTCCGGTACTGTCGCGCCCGGGTCGGCAACGTCCAGCGCGGCGGGATCACCGCTGACGACGTGGCGCAGGAGGTGTGCATGGCCGTGATCACCGCCTTGCCGCGCTACCGCGATCAGGGCCGTCCGTTTCTGGCCTTCGTCTACGGCATCGCCGCGCACAAGGTCGCCGACGTGCATCGCAGTCTCAGCCGGGACCGTGCGTACCCCACCGATTCGGTGCCGGAGGTCGAGTCCGGCTGGACCGGTCCGGAACAGTTGGCCGTGCAGGCCGACTCGGCCGCCCGGATGGACAAGCTGTTGCAGCTGCTGCCCGGTAACCAGCGTGAGATCCTGATCCTGCGGGTGGTCGTCGGACTGAGTGCCGAGGAGACCGCCGACGCCGTCGGCAGCACCCCGGGCGCGGTGCGGGTGGCCCAGCATCGGGCGTTGGCGCGGCTGAAGTCCGAGCTCGTCGGGACGGGGCGGCACGATGGCTGATCGAGGAGTGGGGTTCGGTCACCGGCCGAACGAGAATCCGGGTGTCGACGACCTGGTGCGTACGGATCGGTTCATCGATGCGCTGGCCGCACAGACTCCGGTGGACTGCGGTGATGACGGTGATCGGGCGCTGGCCGACCTGCTGTCGGGCTGGCGCGACGAGTTGCGCTCCCCGCCGGCGAACGCAGGCGTCAAAGCGGTTCCGGCGGCGCGGCGGCGCGGCCGTCCCGGCCTGATCGTGGTGGGGTCGGCGGCCGCCACGCTGCTGGCGCTGGGGGGATTTGCCGCGGTGGTCGGCAGCGCCCAGTCGGGCGATTCGCTGTACGGCCTGCGGTCGGTGCTCTTCGGCGCGCCGAAGAGCACCGACGACCAGGTGATGATCAGCGCGAAGAGCGAGCTGGACAAGGTCGCGCAGATGGTCGCGGCGGCGCAGTGGGACCAGGCGCAGCAGCGGTTGGCCTCCCTGGGCGACACCGTGCAGATGGTCGGCGACGCCGAGCGCCGGGATGCGCTGGTCGCGCAGTGGAACCGGCTGCTGCTTCAGGTGCAGCAGCGCAACCCGAACGCCGTACCGGCGACCAACGGCACCACCGTGTCGGTGATCATGCCGGTGCCCACCCGGGCCGGCCAGCCGCCCGGGTGACGCCGATCAGCGGTACCCGTCTGCCTCCGACGTTGCGCCGTTCAAGGAGGCGTCGGCGTAGCCGCGACAGTAGTCCCAGGTGACATAGGTGTCCGGTTCGGGGTCATAGGCCGGCTCATGCGGCCTGACCGTGCCGTCGATGAGCAACTGCAGCAGGTTGGCGCGCAGCATGTCCCAGTCGTGGTAGTGGTCCTGCTGGCAATCGTCGCAGCACACCACCAGGCCGCGGATGCCCCGGTGCGCCAACAGCGCTTCATACACCGCGAGGTCGGCCAGGTCGGCTTCCACCGCGCTGCGTTCGTGCTGGTCCAATGGCTGGCCCGGCTCGACGGCATCCAGTGCGAACGAGGGGTCGCACGGGTCGTCGGCGAACGGGTCGGGCGGCAAACCGGGCGGCAGGTGGTCACGCACGCCCCCAGGGTACGCAGTCGGCCCGACACAACGCCAGCGGCCGGTGCTGTGCCGGGGCGCCGGGTGCCATGCCATGGCGAGCGGGTATCACGCCCGCGAGCCGATTAGTATTGGGCTTCTCACCCCCGGTTGCGTAGTGGAGGCTCCGCGATGTCCTATGGCTCTCCCTATCCCGAAGCCGCCGCTGAGGCAGTCAGCGCGCATGCCAACGGCGTGGCTGCCGACGGGGCGACGGCCGGTGACCACCATCCCGCGCGCCCGGACAAGGTGGCGATGCTGGGGCTGACCTTCGACGACGTGCTGCTGCTGCCGGCCGCCTCCGACGTGGTGCCGGCTACCGCTGATACGTCGAGTCAACTCACCCGCAGAATCCGGCTGAAGGTGCCGCTGGTCAGCTCCGCGATGGACACCGTCACCGAATCGCGGATGGCGATCGCGATGGCCCGCGCCGGCGGCATGGGCGTGCTGCACCGCAACCTGCCGGTCACCGAGCAGGCCGGCCAGGTCGAGACGGTGAAGCGGTCGGAAGCCGGGATGGTCACCGACCCGGTCACCTGCTCGCCGGAGAACACCCTGGCGGAGGTGGACGCGCTGTGCGCCCGGTTCCGGATCTCCGGGCTGCCGGTCGTCGACTCCTCCGGCACGCTGGTCGGGATCATCACCAACCGGGACATGCGCTTCGAGGTCGACCAGAACAAGCCCGTCGCCGAGGTGATGACCAAGTCCCCGCTGGTGACCGCGCAGGAGGGGGTCTCCGCCGACGCCGCGCTGGGCCTGCTGCGCCGGCACAAGATCGAGAAGCTGCCGATCGTCGACGGGCACGGCAAACTGACCGGCCTGATCACCGTCAAGGACTTCGTCAAGACCGAACAGCACCCCAACGCCACCAAGGACAGCGACGGCCGGCTGCTGGTCGGCGCCGCGGTCGGCGTCGGTGACGACGCCTGGGTGCGCGCGATGACGCTGGCCGACGCCGGCGTCGACGTGCTGATCGTCGACACCGCTCATGCGCACAACCGGCTGGTGCTGGAGATGGTCGGCAAGCTCAAGGCCGAGGTGGGCGACCGGGTCGAGGTGGTCGGCGGCAACGTCGCCACCAGGGTCGGGGCGGCCGCGCTGGTCGAGGCCGGCGCCGACGCGGTGAAGGTCGGGGTCGGTCCGGGGTCGATCTGCACCACCCGGGTGGTGGCCGGGGTGGGGGCACCGCAGATCACCGCCATCATGGAGGCCGTGGCGGCCTGCGCCCCGCACGGGGTGCCGGTGATCGCCGACGGTGGGCTGCAGTACTCCGGCGACGTCGCCAAGGCGCTGGCCGCCGGCGCGTCGACGGCGATGCTGGGCTCGCTGCTGGCCGGTACCGACGAAGCGCCAGGGGAGTTGATCTTCGTCAACGGCAAGCAGTTCAAGAGCTACCGCGGGATGGGTTCGCTCGGCGCCATGCAGGGCCGCAGCGGGGGCAAGTCGTTCTCCAAGGACCGCTACTTCCAGGACGACGTGCTCTCCGAGGACAAGCTGGTGCCCGAGGGCATCGAGGGCCGAGTGCCGCTGCGGGGTCCGCTGGCGACGATGATCCATCAGCTCACCGGTGGGCTGCGGGCGGCGATGGGGTACACCGGATCGGCCACCATAGAAGAGCTGCAGCAGGCTCAATTCGTCCGGATCACCGCTGCCGGGCTGAAAGAAAGCCACCCGCACGACATCACGATGACCGTCGAAGCGCCGAACTACTACATGCGCTGATCCGGCGCGCCGAGAAACGAGGCTGACCCCGCATGCGTGACATGGTCGAGATCGGCATGGGCCGCACCGCCCGTCGCACCTACGAACTTGACGAAATCAACATCGTGCCGTCGCGGCGCACCCGCTCGTCTCAGGACGTCTCGACCGCCTGGCAGCTCGACGCCTACCGGTTCGAGATCCCGGTTGTCGCACACCCCACCGATGCGCTGGTCTCACCGGAGTTCGCGATCGAATTGGGCCGCCTCGGCGGGCTGGGGGTGCTCAACGGCGAGGGGCTGATCGGCCGGCATGCCGACGTCGGGGCCAGGGTCGCCGAGGTCGTCGAGGCTGCCGCCAAGGAACCCGAGCCGTCGGCGGCGATCCGGCTGCTGCAGCAACTGCACGCCGCACCGCTGGACCCCGAGTTGCTGGGTGCCGCGGTGGCGCGTATCCACGACGCCGGGGTGACCACCGCGGTGCGGGTCAGCCCGCAGAACGCGCAGGCGCTGACCCCGGCACTGCTGGCCGCCGGTGTCGACCTGCTGGTGGTTCAGGGCACCATCATCTCCGCGGAGCGGGTGGCTCAAGACGGGGAGCCGCTCAACCTCAAGACGTTCATCTCCGAGCTCGACATCCCGGTGGTGGCCGGCGGGGTGATCGACCACCGCACCGCGCTGCACCTGATGCGCACCGGGGCCGCCGGGGTGATCGTCGGCTACGGCTCGACCTCCGGGGTGACCACCTCCGACGAGGTGCTGGGCATCAGTGTGCCGATGGCCACCGCGATCGCCGACGCGGCCGCCGCCCGCCGGGAGTATCTCGACGAAACCGGCGGGCGCTACGTGCATGTGCTCGCCGACGGCGACATTCACACCTCCGGCGACCTGGCCAAGGCCATGGCCTGCGGTGCCGACGCGGTGGTGCTGGGCACGCCGTTGGCGGCGGCCGCCGAGGCGCAGGGCGACGGCTGGTTCTGGCCGGCGGCGGCGGCGCACCCGTCGCTGCCGCGGGGAGCCCTGATGCAGGTCGCCTTCGGCGAGCGACCGTCGCTGGCACAGGTGCTGACCGGCCCCTCCGACGACCCGTTCGGTGCGCTGAACCTGGTGGGCGGGCTGCGCCGGTCGATGGCCAAGGCCGGTTACTGCGACCTGAAGGAGTTCCAGAAGGTCGGCCTGACCGTCGGCGGCTAGACCATGGCGTGCAGGTCGGCCAGCAGGTCCGCGAACGGGCCGCCGGCGTCGAAGACATCGCCGAAGGGGCTGCCGGCCAGGGTTGCCACCAGCACCTGGAAGGCATCGCCGACGGCGGCCGGGTCCGGCCGGAAGCCATCCGGGGCGCCGGTCGATGCGCCCTGGAGCAGGCCGAACAGGCCGGTCGTCGCCGCCAGACCCTGGTTGAGCATGCCCAGCACCCCGCCGACGGTGCCGTCGCCGCCGGTGAGCAGCGCTGCGGTGTAGGCCTGCGGGTCATAACCGGTGACGCCCAACAACCCGTTGAGGCTCTGCTGCTGGATGTCGAAGTGCATGTTGAACGCGTTGAACACGTGGTTGACCACACCGCCCAACGCGCTGTCGGTGCCGAACAGCGCCCGTTCCAGGTCGAGTTCGCTGCGCACGAGGCTGGTGCTGAATACCTTCTCCGCGTCGAGCAGCGCCTGATTGAAGATCACCGTGTCGGTAACCATCTTGGTGAAGTTGTCGTAGGTGGCGTCGCCTTCGATCACATCTTCGGGGATGTCGTTGAGGAAACCGTTGAGGAAGACGGCCGCGCCGATGTAGTGGCCGATCGCGCTCTCCAGGCCGGCGAATTCGCTGGTGCCGGTATGCCGTGGGTCGACCACCAGGGACGCGTTGAGGCTTTCGGGGTCCAGCGACGTGAACACCCCGTCGCCGGCCACCGTTCCGCGGGCGCCGAGCAGGCTGAGCAAGAGGTTCTGGCCAATCCCGGAGAATGCGTTGCTGGCGTTGAAGAACTGCTCGACCGCGTCCTTGGCGAGGCCGTGCGGGGTGCCGTCGGGGTCGATTCTGCCGCCCAGCAGCCGGACCAACTCCGGCGTCAGGTCATGCTGGGCGTCGACCAGTCGGGTATTGGAGCTCAAGAAGCCCTCGATCAACGACGAGTTGAAGCCGAGTTGGCTCGTCGAGGCGGCGTTGACGTCGGAACCGCTGGTCAGTGCGATGTCGCGGAGCTGCGCGGTCGGCGGCGGGGTCGCAACCGGGGTGCTGATGATCAGGCCGGCTGCGGTGACGGCGACGGCGGTGGCGACGCACCGGCAGGTGACGGTTTCCATGGCTCTCCTTGATCGTGGTCTGGCATCGTGATTCAAATCGAGCTATAAGTTAGCGTAGCCTTGCCTAAGACCCAAACATCGGGGCTGTCCTGGCTCCGCGCCTGGTACCGGTGGACCCGATGGCCCGGGTCTGCCCGCGCCGGTCGGCGAGTCGGTCCATACTGTTCCGATGCAACCTGACTACGACGTGCTGATTGTTGGTTCGGGTTTCGGCGGCAGCGTCAGCGCGCTGCGGCTGACCGAGAAGGGTTACCGGGTCGGCGTGCTGGAGGCGGGGCGGCGCTACGCCGACCACGAGTTCGCCAAGAACTCCTGGCACCTGCGCCAGTTCCTGTGGGCGCCGAAGCTGGGCTGCTACGGCATCCAGCGAATCCACCTGCTCAACAACGTCATGGTGCTGGCCGGCGCCGGGGTGGGCGGCGGATCGCTGAACTACGCCAACACCCTCTACGTGCCGCCGGAACCGTTCTTCGCCGACCGGCAGTGGAGTCAGATCACCGACTGGCGCGCCGAATTGACGCCGCACTACGACCAGGCGCAACGGATGCTCGGAGTGGTCCAGAACCCGACGTTCACCGACGCGGACCGTATCGTCAAACAGGTTGCCGACGACATGGGCGTCGGCGACACCTTCGTGGCGACCCCGGTCGGGGTGTTCTTCGGGGCCGACGGTGCCAAGACGCCCGGAAAGACCGTTCCCGACCCGTATTTCGGTGGTGCCGGCCCGGCCCGCACCGGTTGCATCGAGTGTGGTGAGTGCATGACCGGTTGTCGGCACGGCGCCAAGAACACGTTGCTGAAGAACTATCTGGCCTTGGCGGAATCGGCTGGCGCGCAAGTGCATCCGATGACGACCGTGACCGGGTTCGAGCAGCGCTCCGACGGGGTGTGGCTGGTTCGCACCGCGCGCACCGGGCCGTCCCCGCGCCGCCGCCACAAGACTTTCACCGCGACACATCTGGTGCTGGCCGCCGGCACCTACAACACCCAGCGGCTGCTGTTCAAGATGCGGGACAAGGGGAAATTGGCGAAGTTGTCCGACAAGCTCGGGGTGCTGACCCGCACCAACTCCGAGTCGATCGTCGGCGCCGCGACCATGAGGGTCAACCCGGAGCTGGATCTGACCCACGGGGTGGCGATCACGTCGTCGATCCACCCGAGCGCCGACACCCATGTCGAGCCGGTCCGCTACGGCAAGGGCTCCAACGCGATGGGCCTGCTGCAGACACTGATGACCGACGGCCCGGGCCCGGAGGGCTCGGAGAGCGCCGATGTTCCGCGCTGGAAACAACTGCGGGACCAGGCCGGCGAGCATCCCGGACGGATGCTGCGGCTGCTGAACCCGAGGCGCTGGAGCGAGCGCACGATGATCATGCTGGTGATGCAGCACCTGGACAACTCCATCACCACGTTTCGGCAGAAGGGGAAGCTGGGCATCCACCGGATGTCCAGCAGGCAGGGCCACGGCGAACCCAACCCGAGCTGGATTCCGGTGGGCAACGAGGTCACCCGCCGGATCGCCGCGAAGATCGACGGCGTGGCCGGCGGCACCTGGGGCGAGCTTTTCAACATCCCGCTGACCGCGCACTTCCTCGGCGGCGCGGTGATCGGCGACAGCCCCGAGCGCGGTGTCATCGACCCCTACCAGCGGGTGTACGGGTACCCCACGCTGGCGGTGGCCGACGGCGCCGCGGTCTCGGCCAACCTCGGTGTCAACCCGTCGCTGTCGATCGCGGCGCAGGCCGAGCGGGCGGCGTCGCTGTGGCCGAACAAGGGTGAGGCCGACCTGCGGCCGGCTCAGGATCAGCCTTACCGGCGGCTGGACCCGATCGCACCCAGACATCCGGTGGTGCCGGAGGGCGCGCCGGGCGCACTGCGCTGGGCACCGGCCAACCCGGCGAGTTCGGCGGGCTGACCGGGGCTCGCGGCGACCGGACCGGCCCACCCTTAGACTCGCGTCGTGCAGTCAGCATCCCCGCGCCCGGTCCTGGTGGTCGACTTCGGTGCGCAGTACGCCCAGCTCATCGCCCGTCGGATCCGGGAAGCGCGGGTGTTCTCCGAGGTTGTCCCGAATGACATCACGGTCGACGAGGTCGAGGCCTACAACCCGCAGGCGATCGTGCTGTCCGGAGGTCCGGCCAGTGTCTACGCCGACGGGGCGCCGCAACTGGATCCGGCACTGCTGAACCTGGGTCTGCCGGTGTTCGGGATCTGCTACGGATTTCAGGCCATGGCGCAGGCCCTCGGTGGCACCGTCGAGCGCACCGGGACCAGCGAGTACGGCCGTGCCGAGATGAAGGTCACCGGCGGCGAGTTGCATGCCGGCCTGCCGCGGACCCAGCCGGTGTGGATGAGCCACAGCGACGCGGTGACCGCCGCGCCGGACGGATTCGCCGTGGTGGCCGGCACGGCGGGCGCACCGGTGGCCGCGTTCGAGGATCGCGCGCGGCGACTGGCCGGTGTGCAATATCACCCGGAAGTGCTCCACACCCCCTACGGGCAGCGGGTGCTCAGTCGGTTCCTGCACGATTTCGCCGGCATCGCCGCGGATTGGACGCCGGCCCATATCGTCGACCGACTGGTCGCCGGGGTCCGCGACCAGATCGGCGACGGCCACGCCATCTGCGGGCTGTCCGGCGGGGTGGACTCGGCAGTGGCCGCGGCACTGGTTCAGCGTGCCATCGGCGACAGGTTGACGTGCGTATTCGTCGACCACGGACTGCTGCGCGCCGGCGAACGCGATCAGGTGGAGCGCGATTTCGTCACCGCCACCGGCGCGAAACTGGTCACCATAGAGGCCGCCGCTGCGTTCCTCGACGCGCTGTCGGGAGTGTCGAACCCCGAGGGCAAGCGCAAGATCATCGGGCGTCAGTTCATTCGCGCCTTCGAGGGCGCGGTGCGCGATGTGCTGGGGGACAACGATATCGAGTTCCTGGTGCAGGGCACGCTGTATCCCGACGTGGTCGAGTCCGGTGGCGGTAGCGGCACCGCGAACATCAAGAGCCATCACAACGTCGGCGGTCTGCCCGACGACCTGAAATTCACCCTGGTCGAGCCGTTGCGGCTGTTGTTCAAGGACGAGGTTCGCGCGGTCGGGCGGGAGTTGGGCCTGCCGGAGGAAATCGTTGCGCGCCAACCGTTCCCGGGACCTGGGTTGGGGGTGCGGATTGTCGGTGAGATCACCGCCGCCCGACTGGACACGTTGCGCCGCGCCGATGCCATTGCCCGCGAGGAACTGACTGCCGCCGGCCTGGACCACCAGATCTGGCAGTGCCCGGTGGTTCTGCTGGCCGATGTCCGTTCGGTCGGTGTGCAGGGCGACGGCCGTACCTACGGTCATCCGATCGTGCTGCGACCGGTGTCCAGCGAGGACGCCATGACCGCCGACTGGACCCGGGTGCCCTACGAGGTGCTGGAGCGGATCTCCACCCGGATCACCAACGAGGTTCCCGAGGTCAACCGGGTGGTGCTGGACGTCACCAGCAAGCCTCCCGGCACCATCGAGTGGGAGTGACCGGTATACCGTCAGCGGTACTGCACGATGCCGAGGCCGTCGATGCGCCGGAAGTGCTCCACGTTCGCGGTGACGATCGGGATGCCCAGTCGTAGGCTCGTGCAGCCGATCCAGAGATCGTTGCTGCCGATGAGTTCGCCGCGCCGCCGGAGTTCCCGGGCCACCCTGGCGTAGACGAGGGCGATGTGGTCATCCACCGGAACGAGGATGTGGCCGTCGCGCATGGCGGTCAGAGCCGGGTGCTCGGCCCGGCCGAACCCCTCGGCGAACTCGCCCAGCGCGATCGCGGAGAGCAGTAGTTCGGCGTCCGGCGACCGTTTCAAGAATCGGTGGGCGGCGCCGTCGCCGTCACCCGCGGATCGCTCCCGATGCAGGTCGATCGGAATGAACGTAGCGCGGCGGACCCCCGGCTTTAGCCGTGGGGGTGAGC
>CAZGGK010000087.1:0-10530 GCA_964525125.1 uncultured Mycobacterium sp. | reverse complement strand
GCCAATACCGTGTCGATGCTGGCCCGAGATCAGGCCGAAGCCGCCAGATGGGGCTGACCGAAGTCGCGTGCGTCCGCAGACTGCGGCTGGCCACCCCCGCATAGGCTCACCGGTATGAGAAGCGAAGGCGATAGCTGGGACATCACGACAAGTGTCGGTGCGACCGCGCTGCGGGTGGCCGCCGCGCGGGCATTGGAGGGGAAGAAGCTCGATCCGCTTGCCGTCGATCCGTACGCGGAGATTTTCTGTCGGGCGGCCGGCGGCGAGTGGGCGGGAGTCCTCGATGGCAGCTGTCCCGAGCACGATCTGCTGACCCCGGATTTCGGTGACCACTTCGTCAACTTCCAGGGTGCCCGGACCCGCTACTTCGACGACTACTTCCGGCGTGCCGCCGATGCCGGGGTACGCCAGGTGGTGATCCTGGCGGCCGGCTTGGACTCGCGGGCCTACCGGCTGTCGTGGCCGGACGCGACGACGATCTACGAGCTGGACCAGCCGCAAGTGCTCGGCTTCAAGCGCTATGCCCTCTCCCAGCGCAATGCCCAGCCCAAGGCGGAGCGCCGAGAGGTGCCCGTCGACCTCCGTGAGGACTGGCCCCGGGCACTCCAGGACAGCGGCTTCGACCCGGCCAAGCCCTCGGCGTGGATCGCCGAGGGGCTACTGGTCTACCTACCGGCTGCTGCCGAGGAGCAACTCTTCATCGGCATCGACGCGCTGGCTGGCCCCGGCAGCCACCTGGGTGTCGAAGATGGTGCGCCGCTGTCGCCGGAAGACTATGCCGCCGCGGTCGAGGCGGAACGCGGTGACCAGAGGCGTGGCGTCTTCCACCAGCTGGTCTACAACGAGCGGTGTGCCCCGGCCGACGAGTGGTTCGGCGCGCGGGGCTGGACTGCGGAGGTGACGCCGCTCGCCGACTACCTGCGCGAACACGGCCGGCCGGTGCCGGGGCCGGGCTCCGAGGCGGGACCGATGATCGAACGTAATTCCCTGGTCACAGCGGTCAAAGGCGTCACAGCGTAGTGGCAGTCGTTTTCGGCGAGCTCGGCGTGGCGTATTCTCCACGTCGAGCATATTGAAAATCGTTTTCAACAGAGAGTCGCAGTATGCGCTGGAGGTATGCGGTGACCGAATCCGTCGCCCGGTCGGGCGGGCTCGTCTCGACAGTTAGCTTATGCAATGCTAACTTCAGCCGAGTTAGCTTAGGCAACACTATCCAGAGGGGGGCGGACCGCACGTGAGCACCGGTGATGCCAGCCTGCTTTCCCGCCAGCCCGCCGCGCACCCACTGGGCCGGGTGGACGACGAGACCGTCAGTCGGTTTGCCACCTGCTGCCGAGCCCTGGGCATCGTGGTGTACCAGCGGCAGCGCCCCGCCGACCTGACCGCTGCCCGCGCCGGCTTCACCGATCTGACCCGTGTCGCCCACGACCAGTGCGACGCGTGGACCGGGCTGGCCGCTGCCGGTGACCTCTCCGCGCGGGTACTGGCCGCGGTATCGCAGACCGCCGCCAGCGCGGGCGCCCTGCAGCGGCGACTGGATCTGCAGCAGGGTGCTCTCGGTTTCTCCTACGACACCGGGCTGTATCTGCGGTTCCGTGCCACCGAACCGGACGATTTCCACCTGGCGCACGCGGCCCAACTGGCCCTGGCCGACCGCTGTGCCGACGCTCACCAACTTGTCGCCGCCGTCACCGGACGACGGCCCGGCTCCAACGACGCGCGCTGGGTAGCGGTCGCCGTGCACCACGCCGCCGGCCGCTGGTCGGATGTGGTCAAGCTGCTGACCCCGATCGTCAACGACGCGAGCCTGGACGAGTTCTACGCACACGCCGCCAGGATCGCGCTGGGCACCGCGCTGGCCCGGCTCGGCATGTTCGCACCCGCGCTGTCCTACCTGGAGGAGCCGGCCGGACCGGTCGCGATCGCCGCGGTGGACGGCGCGCTGGCCAAGGCGCTGGTCCTGCGCGCACAGGGTGACGAGGAAACCGCCGAGGAGGTGCTACAGGACCTCTACGCGGCCAACCCGGAGAACGCCCAGGTCGAAGAGGCGCTCACCGACACCAGCTTCGGGATCGTCACCACCACCGCCGCCCGGATCGAAGCCCGGACCGATCCCTGGAACGTCGACACCGAGCCCAGCCCCGGCGACTTCATCGACCCCGGTGCCCAGGAGCGCAAGTCGCAACTGCTGGCCGAGGCCGAACACGAGCTCAGCGAGTTCATCGGCCTGGAGAAGGTCAAGGACCAGGTGTCGCGCCTCAAGAGTTCGGTGGCCATGGAGGTGATCCGCAAGCAGCGCGGGCTGGAGGTGGCGCAGCGCACCCACCACCTGGTGTTCACCGGCCCGCCGGGAACCGGCAAGACCACCATCGCCCGGGTGGTCGCGAAAATCTACTGCGGCCTGGGGCTGCTCAAGAAAGAGAACATCAAAGAGGTGCACCGCGCCGACCTGATCGGCCAGCACATCGGTGAGACCGAGGCCAAGACCAACGCGATCATCGACAGCGCCCTGGATGGCGTGCTGTTTCTCGACGAGGCCTACTCCCTGGTGGCCACCGGCGCCAAGAACGACTTCGGCCTGGTGGCCATCGACACCCTGCTGGCCCGGATGGAGAACGACCGCGACCGACTGGTGGTGATCGTCGCCGGATACCGGGCCGACCTGGACCGGTTCCTCGACACCAACCAGGGCCTGCGGTCACGATTCACCCGCAGCATCGACTTCCCGTCCTACAAGTCGGCCGAGTTGATCGAGATCGCCAACTTCATGGCCGCCAAACGGGACAGCGCCTTCGACCAGGCTGCACTGGATGACATGGAAGCACTGTTCGCGCATCTGGCCAGCGCGACCAAACCCGACGCGGCCGGGGTGGAGCGCCGCGGGCTGGACATCGCCGGCAACGGCCGATTCGTCCGCAACCTGGTGGAGAAGTCCGAGGAGGAGCGCGAATTCCGGCTGGACCACTCCGAACACGCCCAAACCGGCGACTTCACCGACGAGGAACTGATGACGATCACCGCTGCCGATGTCGGCAACACGTCGGCGTCGCTGCTGGCCGGTCTGGGGCTGGAGATGCCCGCATGAGTGCTCGCCAAAGCGCGCAGACCGATGAGGACAGGCGCTCGTTCGCATCCCGCACCCCGGTGAACGAAAATCCGGACCAGGTGGCCTACCGCCGTGGCTTCGTCACCCGCCACCAGGTCAGCGGCTGGCGATTCGTGATGCGGCGAATCGCCTCCGGGGTGGCACTGCACGACACCCGGATGCTGGTGGAGCCGTTGCGCACCCAGGCGCGCGCGGTGCTGATGGGGCTGTTGATCGTGGCCACCGCGGCGGCGGGCTGCTTCGCGTTCACCCTGATCTGGCCCACCGGCGCGACCGCCAACGACCCGGTGCTCGCCGACAAGTCCACCTCGGCGCTGTACGTGCGGCTCGGCGACCAACTGCACCCGGTCCTCAACCTGACCTCGGCGCGGTTGATCGTCGGCCGTCCGGCCAATCCGACGGCGGTGAAGAGCGCTGCGCTGGACAAGCTTGCGCGCGGCAACCTGATCGGAATTCCGGGTGCACCGGAACGCATGGTGCAGAACACCGCCCGGGACGCCGACTGGACGGTGTGCGACGCGGTGAGTGGACCGGCAGCCGGTGTGACGGTAATCGGCGGGCCGCCGGCGAACGGTGGCGCGCGCGCCGGCGCACTGGACGTCCAGCGCGCGGTGCTGGCCGGCAACGGCAGCGAGGCCTGGCTGCTGTGGGACGGCAAACGCAGCCGCATCGACCTGGCCGACCACGCCGTCACCGGCGCGCTCGGTCTGGGTGCCGAAGCGCCCAGACCGCGGACGATCAGCACGGGGCTGTTCAACGCGATTCCGGAGGCGCCGGCGCTGACCGCCCCGGCGATCCCGGACGCCGGCAGTCCACCGCGGTTCGACCTGCCGGTGCCGGCGCCGGTCGGTGCGGTCGTGGTCGCCTATGCGGCCGACAACACCCCGCTGTTCTACGCCGTGTTGTCCGATGGGCTGCAGCCGGTCTCCGGTGTGGTCGCCGCGGTACTTCGCAACACCGACTCCCACGGTTTGGCCCAGCCGCCCCGACTGGGTGCCGATCAGGTCGCGAAGCTGCCGGTATCGCACGCGCTGGACACCTCCCGGTACCCGGCGCAACCGGTCAGCCTCACCGACCCGGTGCGTGACCCCGTCACCTGCGCGCACTGGAGCAAGCCGGCCGGGTCCGGCACCAGTTCGCTGAGCCTGCTCTCCGGTTCGGCGCTGCCACTGCCCGACGGTCTGCGCACCCTCGACCTGGTCGGGGCCGGGGCCGGCGGCACCACCGACCGGGTCGCGCTGCAGCCCGGCACCGGCTACTTCGTGCAGAGCGCCGGCGGCCACGCGACTGCTGAGGCCACCGGGTCGCTGTTCTGGGTCTCCGACACCGGGGTGCGTTACGGCCTGGACACCGAGGCCGCCGCCGATGGCGGAGCCAAAACCGTTGATGCGCTTGGCCTGTCGCAGCCGGCGCTGGCGATGCCGTGGTCGGTGCTGTCGTTGCTGGCGCCCGGGCCGACACTGTCGAGGGCCGATGCACTGCTGGCGCACGACGGCCTGGCGCCCGACCAGCGCCCGGGCCGCAGGGCCGTCACAGCTAGCGGGGGAGAGACCCGATGAGCCGATTGATCTTCGAGGCTCGGCGCCGACTGCCGTCGCCCCCGACCGACCGGGGCGCGATCACCATCGAACCGCCGCCGGAACTGCCGCGGGTGGTCCCGCCGTCGTTCCTGCATCGTGCCCTGCCGGTGGTCATCGTGCTGCTCATCGTCGGCATGGTGGTCGCGATGGTCGCCACCGGGATGCGACTGGTCTCGCCGGTGATGCTGTTCTTCCCGTTCGCGCTGCTGGTGGCGGCCGCGGGTATCTACCGTCCCGGTGGCGACAAGAAGGCCCGCACCGTGGAGGTGGACGCCGAACGGGCGGACTACCTGCGGTATCTGTCGGTGGTGCGGGACAACATCCGGGCCGCCGCGGCCAAGCAGCGCGCCGCGGCCGAATGGTCGCACCCGCAACCCGGCGACCTGGCCGCGGTACCCGGGTCGCGGCGGCAGTGGGAACGAGACCCGGACGACGACGACTTCCTGGTGGTGCGCACCGGCCGGCACTCGGTGCCACTGGCGAGTCCGGTCCGGGTCACCGACACCGCCGACGAAATCGATCTGGAACCGGTGTCGCACAGCGCGTTACGCGGTCTGCTCGATACCCAGCGCACTGTTGGTGACGTTCCGGTCGGACTGGACCTGACGAAGGTCTCCCAGATCACCGTGCTGGCCGACCCGCAGACCGCCGGTGAGTCCGGAGCCGACACGGTGCGCGCAGCGCTGCGCGCGTGGGTCGCCCAGGCTGTGGTCTGGCATGACCCGACGATCCTCGGGGTGGCGCTGGCGACACCGGACCTGGAAGGCCCGGCCTGGTCCTGGCTGAAGTGGCTGCCGCACACCGACATTCCCGGCCGGATCGACGGCGTCGGCCCAGCCCGCTACCTGGCGAACAGTGCGGACGAACTGGCCGCGCTGCTGGAGACGGCGCTGGCCGATCGGCCGGCGTTCACCGGCGGGCCACCGGAAGCGCTGCGGCACCTGCTGGTGATCGTCGACGATCCGGATTTCGACCTGAGCGCCTCGCCGCTGGCGATCCCGCGCGCCGGGGTCACGGTGGTGCATCGCACCGCCACCGCACCGCACCGCGAACAGTATTCGGATCCGGAACGGCCGATCCTGCGGATCGGCGGCGAACCGGTGGTCATCGACCGCTGGCAGACCGGCGGCTGGCAGCGCTATGTCGACAGGGCCGATGGGTTGGCCGCCGCCGAAGCCGGCCACCTGGCCCGGCGGCTGTCGCGCTGGGACTCCAACCCGACCCATCCCGGGCTGCGCACGGCGGCCACCCGCGGCGCCAGCTTCGGCACCCTGCTGGGGATCGGCGACGCCGCCCGGCTCGACGTGCCCGCCCTGTGGGCGCCGCGGCACCGCGATCAGGAGTTGCGTGTTCCGATCGGGGTCACCGCCACCGGCGAACCGCTGGTCTTCGACCTCAAGGACGAAGCCGAGGGCGGCATGGGCCCGCACGGACTGATGATCGGCATGACCGGGTCCGGAAAATCGCAGACCCTGATGTCGATCCTGCTGTCGCTGTTGACCACCCACTCCGCCGACCGGCTGATCGTGATCTACGCCGACTTCAAGGGCGAGGCCGGTGCGGACATCTTCCGCAACTTCCCGCAGGTGGTTGCGGTCATCTCGAACATGGCCGAGAAGAAGTCGCTGGCCGACCGGTTCGCCGACACGCTGCGCGGCGAGGTGGCGCGACGCGAGATGCTGTTGCGCGAGGCCGGCCGACGGGTACAGGGCAGTGCGTTCAACTCGGTGACGGAATACGAGGCCGCATGCGGAAGGGATGGGGCGGCTGGCGACTTCCCGCCGATCCCCACGCTGTTCGTGGTGGCCGACGAGTTCACCCTGATGCTGGCCGACCACCCCGAATACGCCGAGTTGTTCGACTACGTCGCGCGCAAGGGCCGCTCGTTCCGCATCCACATCCTGTTCGCATCCCAGACCCTGGACGTCGGCAAGATCAAGGACATCGACAAGAACACGTCGTACCGGATCGCGCTGAAAGTGGCCAGCCCCAGCGTTTCCCGGCAGATCATCGGGGTCGAAGACGCCTACCACATCGAGTCCGGCAGGGAGCACAAGGGTGAGGGCTTCCTGGTGCCCGCACCCGGAGCGGCGCCGATCAAGTTCCGCAGCACCTACGTCGACGGCATCTACGATCCGCCGCGCAAGTCGAGAGCCATTGTGATGCACTCGGCTCCCGAGCCGAAGCTGTTCACCGCCGGGCCGGTCTCGGCGGACCAGGGTATCGAGATGGTCCTCGAACCCGAAGATGAGGTGGCCGGACCGCCACGCAAGCTGATCGCGACGATCGGCGACCAGCTGGCCGGTTATGGCCCACGGGCGCCGCAGCTGTGGCTGCCGCCGCTGGACGAGCCGATCCCGCTGAACGCCGTGCTGGCCCGCGCTGGGCTCGGCGAGGGTCGGTTGCGCTGGCCGCTGGGTGAGATCGACAAGCCGTTCGAGATGCGCCGCGACCCGCTGGTGTTCGACGCGCACTCGGCGAACGGCAACATGGTGATCCACGGCGGACCGAAGTCCGGCAAGACGACGGCGCTGCAGACGTTCATCCTCTCCGCGGCCAGCCTGCACTCGCCGCGTCAGGTGACGTTCTACTGCCTGGACTACGGCGGCGGGCAGCTGCGGGCACTGGAGCAGCTCGCCCATGTCGGCAGCGTCGCCTCCGGGCTGGAACCGGAGCGGATTCGGCGTACCTTCGGTGAGCTCGAGCAACTGCTGGTCGCGCGTCAGCACCGGGAGACGTTCCGTGACGACGGCGGGCCGATGCTCGACGACGGCTACGGTGACGTGTTCCTCATCATCGACAACCTCTACGCGTTCAGCCGGGACAACACCGATCAGTTCAATACCCGAAACCCGCTGTTGGCCAAGGTGACCGAACTGGTCAACGTGGGTCTGTCCTACGGCATCCACGTGATCATCACCACTCCGAGCTGGCTGGAGGTGCCACTGGCGATGCGGGACGGGCTGGGACTGCGACTGGAGCTCAAGTTGCACGACCCGCGGGACAGCAACGTCCGGGTGGTCGGCGCACTGCACCGTCCGGCCGAAGCGGTTCCGGCCGATCAGCCGGGCCGCGGCCTGACCATGGCGGCCGAACATTTCCTGTTCGCCGCTCCGGAGTTGGACCGGGTGCCCGAGCTCAATGCCCGCTACCCCGGTGTCAGCGCACCGCCGGTGCGGCTGCTGCCCACCGACCTGGCGCCGGACGTCCTCGGCCCGCTGTATCCGGGCCCGGAGCGGGTCGTCATCGGCCAGCGGGAAGAGGATCTGGCGCCGGTCGAGGTCGACTTCGCCGACAATCCGCTGCTGATGGTGTTCGGCGACGCCAAGTCCGGCAAGACCACCTTGTTGCGGCACATCATCCGCACTGTGCGCGAGCACAACAACGCCGATCGGGTGGCGTTCACCGTGGTGGATCGGCGCCTTCACCTGGTCGATGAACCGCTGTTCGGCGACAACGAGTACACCGCCAACGCCGACCGGGTCATCCCGGCCATGCTGGGGTTGTCCGCGATGATCGCGGCGCGCCGCCCGCCGGCGGGTCTGTCGGTTGCCGAACTGGCCGGCTGGACCTATCAGGGCCAGGCACACTATCTGATCATCGACGACGTCGACACCATCCCGGACACGCCCGCGCTGACCGGGCCCTATGCCGGCCAGCGGCCCTGGACGAACCTGCTCGAGCTGCTGGCTCAAGCCCGTGACCTGGGGCTTCGGGTTATCGTCACCGGGCGGGCCACCGGATCGGCACACGCGCTGATGACCAACCCGCTGCTACGCCGACTCAACGACCTGCAGGCCACCACCTTGATGCTGTCCGGGAACCCCGCCGACAGCGGCAAGATCCGCGGCCAGCGCTTCGGCCGGCTGCCGGCGGGCCGGGCGATCCTGTTGGACGACGGCGACGGCCCCACCTACATCCAGTTGGTCAACCCGCGGGTCGACTCCAGGCTGACACGCTGATGACGCACACCGGTATACCGCAGAAGGAGGAACGGACATGACACTGCGAGTGGTTCCCGAAGGGTTGGCGGCGGCCAGTGCGGCCGTCGAGGCGCTGACCGCCCGACTGGCGGCCGCCCATGCCAGTGCCGCACCGCTGATCACCGCCGTGGTGCCGCCGGCCGCCGATCCGGTCTCACTGCAGACCGCGGCGGGCTTCTCCGCCCAGGGCAGCGAACACGCCACGGTGGCCGCCCAGGGCATCGAAGAGCTCGGGCGCGCCGGCGTGGGGGTCGGCGAGTCCGGTGTGAGCTACGCCGCCGGGGATGCCGCAGCAGCGTCGACGTACCTGGTCACCGGCGGCTGACGATGCCGGCCCCGGTCTGGATCGCCTCCCCCCCGGAGGTGCATTCGGCATTGCTGAGCAGCGGCCCGGGTCCGGGTCCGCTGCTCTCGGCTGCCGGGGCATGGAACTCGATGAGCGTTGAATACACCTCGGCTGCTACGGAACTCACCACCCTGATGGGTGCGGTGCGGGCCGGCGCCTGGCAGGGTGGCAGCGCCGAGCGGTACGCGGCGGCGCACGCCCCCTACCTGGAGTGGCTGACGCAGGCCGGCGCCGACAGCGCCGGCGTCGCCGCCCAGCACGAGGTCGCGGCGTCGGCCTACGTCACCGCGCTGGCGACCATGCCGACCCTGGGTGAATTGGCCGCCAACCACCTGACCCACGGGGCGCTGGTCGCGACGAACTTCTTCGGCGTCAACACCATCCCAATCGCGCTCAACGAAGCCGACTACGCCCGGATGTGGGTTCAGGCCGCCACCGCCATGGGCGACTACCATGCCGTCTCCGGCCTGGCACTGGCCTCGGCGCCACGGACCACGGCGGCGCCGCCGGTGCTGAAGACCGACAGCGCATCGGCTGCTGCCGACGCACCGCCGCCGGGCTCGAACTTCTTCACTCAGTTGTTCAACCAACTGGTCCAGCTGGTGCAGAACCCGGGCCAGGTGATCCGGGAGATTCTCACCGACCCCGCCGCTCTGGTGACCTGGTTTCCGTTGCTGTTCTTCCTGGCCTACGAGGCGTTCTTCATTCCGTTCGGCACGACGTTCTGGTCGGTGGTGCTCAGCTCCCCGGCGATCGTGCTGCCGATCGCGATCGGCCTGGGCGCCAGCTACCTGGCGGCGCTGGGCGACGAGCCCCCGCTCGCCGTCCCGGGTGCTGCCGGGGCCACGGGAGCGGGCGGCTTCCGGCCCAGCATGGTGATGGCGGGGTTGGCATCGGGCATCGCCACCCCGGGTGCGCCGGTGCCGGCCACCGCGGCGGCCGCGGCAGCGGCGCCGGCCACACCGGCCGCGGCCGCGAGCGGCTTCGGCTACCTGGTGGCCGGTGCGGATCCCGGAACCGGATACGGGCCGACCCTGATCGAGCGCACCAAGGCGCAGGCCCCGGCCACGCGGGTACCGGCTGCGGCCGCGGCCGTGGGCGTATCGGCGCGGGAGCGGACCCGGGCGCGGCGGCGCCGGCAGGCGGCACTGCGGGACTACGCCGACGAGTTCATGGACGCCGACACCGGCATTGCTCCCGGAGCCTCCGACGGTGGCCGGCCGGCGGCGTCCGGGCGGGGGGCCGGACCGCTGGGGTTCACCGGGACAGTGGACCGGGCCGGTCTCGCCGGGGCGGCGGGGCTGGCCACTTTGACCGGCGACGGCTTCGGCGGTGGGCCCGACGCCCCGATGCTGCCGGAGAGCTGGGGCGATGGCGGTACGGGCCCGGTCGAGGCTTTGCCGGAAACGAAGAAATCAGTGCTCGGATAGGAATCAGCAGGGGATCGGAAGGAGAAACAACGATGAGCATGTTGGATGCGCATATTCCGCAGTTGGTGGCCTCGGAGTCGGCGTT
>CAZGGK010000086.1:0-10712 GCA_964525125.1 uncultured Mycobacterium sp. | reverse complement strand
CCTATCTGGCCAACGACGCGCCGCTACCCGCTACACCCTCAACTGCGAAGAGCCACTTTCGACCCGGGCGCTTGCCGTGGCGGCGCCGGCCACGGCGGCGCGATCACGGCTCGGCCGGCGGGTTTTCGCCCCGGTGCCCAACCCCGATCCGGCGTCGGAACCCGGGCCGGAGACCAGATAGGGGAAGGGTGGCGGAATGGTTGCCGGTGGTGGACTTCCGGCCGTGGGAGCCGCCGTCGCGGGCGCGGCGGCGATGGTGGGCATCGAGCCGACCGGCGGTGCGGCGGTCGGGACCGTGGCCGGCGCGGCTGACGCTGCGACGGCGGGTTGAGCGACGGCCGGGCTGAGGATCGGCACGTCGGACACGACGACCGGGGGAGTCGGCCCAGCCAGGCCAGCCAGGCCCGCCAGGCCCGCCGACCCGGCCGGCATGATCGCCGAAGCAAACGGCAGCAGATACGCCGGCTGGGTGATCAGCACCTGGCCGATCTGGATGAAGGTGTTGGTCAGGTGAGTGAACGCCGTCGTGAAGAACAGCAGGGCTGCCGAGATCGTCTGCACCGGATTGTGCGCGGTCGCCAGGTACATCTGAAAGAATTCCGGGCCGTAGACCAGCAAACCTTCGATCCGGGGCCACAGCAGCGACAGCGGGGTGGCGTCCGGCGGTGCCGGGCCGGGATTCAAGGTCCCCGGGGGGAAGATGATCTCAAAGAGCGAATCGGTGCCCTTCCATTCGAAGAAGTCTTGGGAGAGCAGCTGATGCGCAAGCTGGTTGAGCACCCCGTCGAGTGGGCCGAAGTCGCTTGGCGGCCATGACGATGCGGCCGCAGCGGGCTTCGTGATCGGTGGCGCCGGTGCCGGGTGGGGCGCGGACGCCGACGCTACGCCGGAGACCGCCTGGTAGCTGGTCATGGTGGTGGCGGCCTGAATCCACATCCGCACGTAGTCGGTTTCGTTCAGCGCGATCGGGATGGTGTTGATGCCGAAGAAATTCGTCGCCACCAGCGCGGCGTGGGCGGCGTGGTTGGCGGCCAGTTCCGCCAGGGTCGGCATCGCCGCCAGCGCCGCGGCGTAGGCTGCGGCGGCGATCTCCAGTCGGGTGGCCATCGCGGCAGCCTGAGCGCCGGTCAACAGCAGCCAGCGGCCATAGGCCACATTCGCGGCCGCATAGGCCTCGGCGGCCGAACCCGCCCAGGTGTCGGATCGCACCGCCGCCACCAGTGCGGTGAGCTCGTCGGCGATCGACAGGTACTCCGTGCTGAGCGCGCTCCACGCGCCGGCAGCGGCGAGCAGCGGACCCGGTCCCGGGCCGGCGGACAGCAGCGCCGAGTGCACGTCGGGCGGCGAGGCCATCCAGACCGGCCCGGGCATGGTCACCGGTTGCCCTGCAGCGTCATGGCGACCACTCAGCCTCGTTCACGCCGGTCAGTTGACGGCCGGGCCGCGCTCGGCACCGGCCTGCTCAATGGTAAACCTCGGCGGTGTCCTGATCGGGACCGTTTGCCACCGATGCGGCGAATCGGTCTAGCGCAGCTGGGCGCGGCCCCGCTGCAACACGGCTTCGCGGTTGGCGGCGATGTCGGCTCCGCCGACCTGCCGCATCCACTGCCTGGCCGACGCGGCCTCGATCCACAGACCGTCCGCGGTCTGCGCCTCATCGATACGGTGATAGGAGGCCAGCAGCGCCCGCACCGCGGATTGGTTGTTGCCGACGATCGCCGCGGCAACCCGCTGTGCCGCCGGTAGCAGCTGCTCGTGTGGGACGACCTCGGTGACCAGCCCGGCCCGCAGCGCGTCGGTTGCCGAGAGGTAGTCCCCGGTCAGGCTCATCCGGCGGGCCAGGCCGACCCCCACCTTCTGCGGCAGCCGGACGCTCAGCCCCCAGGTGGGCAGGATCCCCACCCGGGCGTGGGTGTCGGCGAACCGGGCGTGTTCGGAGGCGATCAGGATGTCGCAGTACAGCGCGAACTCCAGCCCGCCGGTGACCGCCGCACCGTTGATCGCGCCGATCACCGGCTTGGTCATCGGCGGCCACTGCGGCGAAATGTCGGGCAGGACAGTCGTGTTGCCCAATTCCTTCAAGTCGAGGCCGGCGCAGAACACCGGGTCGGCGCCGGTGAGGATCACCACGTCGACGTCGTCGTCGGTGTCGGCGTCGGCCAGCGCGGCGAAGAATCGCTGCCGCAGCTCCGATGAGAGGGCGTTGCGGGCCTGCGGGCGGTTCAGGGTCAGGGTGCGGACCCGATCGGTGGTCTCGATCAGCAGGATGTCGTCGGTCATCAGCTCACCGTAGCGGCAGCTCGGCGACCGGCAACACCAACCGGGAGTCGCCGAGCGCCACCGTGTGGGTGGCCGGCCGCAGTCGTTCGGCGCTGACCGGCGGGTCGCCGGTGCCCGGGTTGCGGGCGTAGCGGGGATGGCTGCCGCCGGCGATCAGCACCCGGATGCGCGATCCCGCGATGAAGCGGTGCGCGATTGCGTCGAGTTCGATCCGGACCGGGCCGGCCGTTGCGTCCAGGCGGTGGTAGCCGTCGCTGACGTTGCGGGACCGCCCGCGTGCGTCGACCTCGCTCACCCGGACGAACAGGTCGGCGTGGGGATGGTCCGAACTGTGGGTCAATTCGACGACCGGGTTGCCGGCCACACACACGTCCTGGGTCAGCACGGCGCCGGTGAAGCAGAGCACATCGGCGCGGTGGGCCAGCCTGCGGTCGTCGCGGTAGCCGCCGTCCGGGGAGAGCAGCGGGCCACCGACGGTGGGGGTGGGGTCGGCGGGGTCGAAGCGGAAGCTCACCGCCGCTCGGGCCGCCGGGGGCGCTGCGGCCAGCCCGCCGCCGGACCGCAGATACCACGACCGCGCGTCGGCGGGTGGCGGCCAATCCGGCAGCTCCTGCCAGCCCGGGCCGCCGCCGGTGACGAACACCCGAACCGGGCTGGACCGGGATGGGTCGGCGCCGGCCAGGTGGGCGTCCAGCCAGCTCATCGACTCCCGGGTGACGACGCCCAGCCCCCTGGACAGCATCTGGGTGTGGTTCCACGGCCCGACGGTCAGGGCCACCTCGACACCCCGGTCAGCCAGCCGCCGGTACTGCGTCAGCGTCTGCCCGAGGAAAAGGTCCTGCCAGCCGCTGAGCAGCAGCACCGGGATCTGTGTCCGATCCAGCGCGGCACCGAATTTGTAGCGCTGCCAGAACGGGTCGTCGAGGTCGGGATGCTCGACCCATGACTCGTACCAGGGCGCGCCCGCCCCCAGCAGTGCCCGGCCGGCCGCACCCAGCGGCAGGTCCGCCGCCGCGCGGGAGACCTTGCGGCGGGTGGTCAGCTGGTGGATGCCGGCCCGCAGCCGGCCGCCGCGTTCCTGTCCGGCCATCAGATGGCTCCAGCCCAGAAAGTCGTTGAGCGTGAAAGAGCCGGTGCCCCAGGTTGATTCACTGAAATCGTGCGGGCCGACGCTAATCACCGAGGCCGCCAGCTCCGGCGGCGGGTCGACCAGCAGCGCCCACTGGGTGAAACCCAGGTAGGAGAGCCCGACGGTGCCGAACGAGCCGGTGAACCACGGCTGGCGGCGCAGCCACACCACGGTGTCGGCGCCATCGGCGATTTCGTTGACCATCGGCTCGAACACCCCGCCCGATCCGTACGTGCCGCGCACGCTCTGCACCACCACGTGGTAGCCGCGGGCCGCGTACAGCCGGGCGAACGCCAGCGAGAACGGAAACCCGCGTCCGTACGGGCCGCGGACCAGCAGGGTGCCGCGCACCGGACCGGCCGGCGCATAGTGGTCGGCCCGCAGCGCGACCCCGTCGCGCATCGGGACCCCGGTCGGCGTCACCGTGTATCCGGCGCCGCGCGGCAGCCCCAGCATCCGGGCCAGCACGGTGTCGCCGACGCGTCGTGCGCTGCGCACGCTCAACCGGTCAGAACTTGTAGTGCGGGGCGAGTTGCTCGGCGCGCATCAGGTTCTCCGAGGGGCAGTCCACCCTGGGCTCGGAGTAGACCGGCGAGTAGTACAGCGACTGCTGTATCACCCCGTAGCTGGTCTTGAACGTCACCATGCACGACACCCACCACCGGTTGTTCCACTCGGTGGGCTTCATCACCCAGTACTGCGCGGCCCGGTGCCCGTTGATCGTGGTCTCCACCGCGTCGGGGGGCAGCGTTTCGGCGTAAGTGCGCCAGATGAACGCCTCGACCGCCACCTGGTAGTTGCCCGCGTCGTATTCGCAGCGCTGTGCCTCCACCGGCTTGGGCGGCGTGAACGCCAGCCCGAGTCCCTCGATGACGTCTTCGGGAATGTCGCGGCACGCGTTGAACGGACTCGGATTGGTCAGCTGTGGGGAGAAGTCCCTGCTGGTGGTGGGTCCGTTGAGGGGTGCGGTGGTGGAACGCAGTTCCACCCGGTCGCCGCCGACGGCGGCCGGCGCCGCCTGTTGGCAGACCACGACGACCGCGATGACCAGCGCGCCCAGCGCGGCGAACAGACGCAACTTGGTGACCATGCCGGGAGTGTACAAGTCGGCCACCCACCGCCATAACGGAAACGATTAGGGTGGAACACCGTGATGACGTCAGAGCCGACGGGCACCGGGCGCCCGACGCTGTGGGCGGTCTCCGATCTGCACACCGGCCACATCGGCAACAAACCGGTCGCCGAGTCGCTGCACCCGGCCACGCCGGACGACTGGCTGATCGTCGCCGGGGACGTCGCCGAGCGCACCGACGACATCCGCTGGTCGCTGGATCTGCTGCGCCGCCGCTTCGCCAAGGTGATCTGGGTGCCCGGCAACCACGAACTGTGGACCACCGGCAAGGACCCGATGCAGATCTTCGGCCGGTCCCGCTACGACTACCTGGTCACCATGTGCGACGAGATGGGGATCGTCACCCCCGAACACCCCTTCCCGGTCTGGACCGAAGAGGGCGGCCCGGCCACCATCGTGGGAATGTTCCTGCTCTACGACTACACGTTCCTGCCGGCCGGGGCGACCAACAAGGCCGAAGGGCTGGCGATCGCCCGGGACAACAACGTGGTGGCCACCGATGAGTTCCTGCTGTCCTGCGAGCCGTACGGCACCCGGGACGCCTGGTGTCGCGACCGGTTGGCCGCAACCCGCAAGCGGCTCGACGACTTGGACTGGATGACGCCGACGGTCCTGGTCAACCACTTCCCGCTGGTGCGCGAGCCGTGCGAGGCGCTGTTCTACCCGGAGTTCTCGCTGTGGTGCGGCACCGTCGAAACCGCCGACTGGCACACCCGCTACAACGCGACCTGCTCGGTCTACGGTCACCTGCACATTCCGCGGACCACCTGGTACGACGACGTGCGCTTCGAGGAGGTGTCGGTGGGCTACCCGCGGGAATGGCACCGCCGCAAACCGTACCGCTGGCTGCGCCAGGTGCTGCCCGACCCGCAGTACGCGCCGGGCTACCTCAACGAGTTCGGCGGGCACTTCGTCATCACCCCCGAAATGCGCGATGCCAGCGCGAAATTCCGGGAACGGTTGCGTCAGCGGCAAGCCCGATGAGCGGATTGTTGACGACGGTGCTGGGTGCGGCACCGGTGATTTCTGCCGAGCTCTACACCGATCCGCCCGATCTGGTCCCGTTGCCCGCCGAGGAGGCGCTGATCGCCAAGTCGGTGCCCAAACGGCGCAGCGAGTTCGTCACCGCCCGGCACTGCGCCCGGCTGGCGCTGCAGCAGCTGGGACACCCGGTGGTGCCGATCCTCAAGGGGGAGAAGGGCGAACCGCGCTGGCCGGACGGGATCGTGGGCAGCCTGACCCACTGCCAGGGCTTTCGCGGCGCGGTGGTGGCGCACAGTGTGGATGCGCGCTCGGTGGGTATCGACGCCGAACCGCACGATGTGCTGCCCGACCGAGTGCTCGAATCGGTGAGCCTGCCCGCCGAACGCCGTGAACTCGACGCATTACCGGGCGACCTGCACTGGGATCGGATCCTGTTCTGCGCCAAGGAGGCAACCTACAAGGCGTGGTTCCCGCTGACCAGGCGGTGGCTGGGCTTCGAGGACGCCCACATCAGCTTCGACCCCGGTGGCGAGTTCGTCTCCCGCATCCTGATCGATCCGGCCGCGCTGTCCGGGCCGCCGCTGACGGTGTTGCGCGGGCGCTGGTCGGTGCGCAACGGACTGGTGCTGACGGCGATCGTGCTGTGAGCGTGCCCCCGACGCCGCCGGGGATCGTCGTCGTCGACAAACCGGCCGGCATGACCAGCCACGACGTCGTCGCGCGGTGCCGGCGGATCTTCTCGACCCGCAAGGTGGGCCACGCCGGCACCCTGGACCCGATGGCCACCGGGGTGCTGGTGATCGGCATCGAGCGGGCCACCAAGGTCCTCGGCCTGCTGACCGCTTCGGCGAAGTCCTATTCCGCCACCATCCGGCTGGGCCAGACCACCTCCACCGAGGACGCCGAGGGCGAACTGCTGCAGCAGGTTTCGGCAGCACATCTCACCGATGCCGCGATCGTCGCCGCGCTCACACCGCTGCGCGGCGACATCGCCCAGGTGCCGTCGGCGGTCAGCGCGATCAAGGTCGACGGCAAGCGGTCCTACCAGCTGGTCCGGGAGGGCCGGGCCGTCGAATTGGCCGCTCGCCCGGTGCGCATCGAACGGTTCGACCTGCTGGCGGTGCGTCGCCACGACGAACTCGTCGACGTCGACGTCGAGGTGGACTGCTCGGCGGGCACCTACATCCGGGCGCTGGCCCGCGATCTGGGCGCCGCGCTGGCAGTCGGCGGGCATCTGACCGCACTGCGCCGCACCCGATCCGGCGATTTCGGACTGGAACAGGCCCGCACCCTCGACGAGTTGGCCGACTCGCCCCGGCTGAGTCACACCCTCGACGAGGTCTGTCTGCTGGCGTTCCCCCGGCGCGAGCTGACCGCCGGGGAGGCCGGCGCGGCCGGGCACGGCCGCGCGCTCGACGCCGCCGGCATCGCCGGGATCTATGCGGGGGTCGCGCCGAGCGGTCAGGTCATCGCCCTGCTGGAGGATTCGGGTCACCGCACCAGATCGGTGGTCGTCATCCGGCCGGCCACCCTGTGACAGGCCGGTTTCAGCTGTGGCGGTGGCCGGCTCGCAGGTCTTGCCGCTACGGTGGGCTGGCGAGAAAGGGCGGCGATGACTATTGCACCTGCGCTACAGAAGGCGTTGGACCTGCTGGTCGATCCGCCGGCTGATCCCGACGTTCGCAACGGCTACCTCGACCTGCTCGGTGCAGCGGGCGAGCAGGCCGGCGTGCCGAAGAATACCGGCGTCGTCCAGAAGATGTGGGCGTCAGCGGTGGGGTCGATGCTCTATGACAACGCCCAAGCCACGCTGCGCCGGCTGGCCACCACCTGGCGAGAGCCATTGGACTGGTTGAACATCCCGGCGGGCGGGACGGCCCTGGACGTCGGTAGTGGACCGGGTGATGTGACCGCGTCGCTGGCGTACGCCGTCGGCTCGGACGGGCTGGTCCTCGGAGTCGACATCTCTGAGCCGATGCTGACGCGCGCGGTCAGAGCGCATTCCGTGCCGCAGGTCGGCTTCCTGCGCGCCGATGCGCAACGCCTGCCGCTGCGCGACGCGACCGTCGATGCGGTGTCGTCGATGCTGGTCTTGCAGTTGGTGCCGGAACCGGCGCTGGCGCTGGCCGAGATGGTGCGGGTGCTGCGGCCCGGCGGACGACTGGTGGTGCTGCTGCCCACGGTGGGCCGCGGGGCGCGGCTGCTGACCATGTTGCCGATGGCCGGAGCGCACCTGTTCGGCGAAGACGAAGTGGCCGACATCCTGGAGCGCCACGGCCTGGTTGGTGTGCGCACCAGGACCGTCGGCACCATGCAGTGGGTGCGGGCCCGCCGTCCGTGAGGTGAGTCGGGTTCGGCAGGAGGAGGATCGTCGGTGCCCGTGGGGGCGGGTAGTCGCCGCCGGCTATGGGTATCGCCGGTGATTCCGAGGCCATTCGCGCATCTCGCCGGGTAATCTAGATACCATCATCGCTGTATTTAAGTTACGTCGCACGGCGGAGAGGAGAGCGAGATGGTGGTCGACGCCGACGAACAGCGTGTTCGGCGCACCCAGGCCCAGCGCAGCGCGGCCATGCGCACCCGCCTGCTCGACGCCACGGTGGAGTGCCTGGTCGGCTACGGCTACTCCGGGACGACGACGCCGCGCATCGCCGAGCTGGCCGGGGTCACCCGGGGTGCGCAGATCCACCACTTCCGTTCGAAGGAAGACCTGGTGGTCGCGGCCGTCGAGCACCTGGCCCAGCAGCGCGCCCAGGCCACGATCCGGGAGCTGGGCCGGGTGAAGTCCAGCGCGGATCCGGTTGCGACGATGCTGGACTTCCTGTGGGAGGCCCATCAGGGGCCGATGTTCGTGGCGACGATGGAGCTGTGGGTGGCCGCCCGCATCGACCGGGTGCTGGCAACACATATCGAGCGGGTGGAGCCGGTCGTCAACGGCACCCTGATCGCCGCGATCGCCCAGCTGCTGCCCGAACATCCGGCGCAGAAGGAGATTCGCAATTTCGTCTACACCGCGATGGATGCCTTGCGCGGCATCCTGGTCGCCAACTTCGTCGACAATGACTCCCGGCGCGCCCGGCGGCGCTGGGAGCGGGCCTGCGCTGATCTTCGCAAGGGCGCGGGCGCCGTGCTGTCCGCGGCCGATCAGGCCGGCTGGAAGGTGTAGTCGTTCAGATCGAAATGTCTGCTGCGCCAGGCGGCTTCGACGGTGGTCATCGGCCGCAGCGGCACATCGCCGTTCTTGTCGAAGTAGTAGCTGTTGGCGCTCGCGCAACTGTCCTGCCAGAAGATCTGAGTCCGGCGGCGACGCAGCACCTCGGCGAAATAGCGGGCCTGGGCGGCCTCGGTGACCTCGATGTAGTCGGATCGGCTGGCCCGGGCGTGTTCCAGGCAGCGCAGGATGTGGGCGGTCTGGGCCTCGATCAGGGAGAAGTAGGAGCTGCCGTTGTAGCCGTAGGGGCCCATGATCGAGAAGTGGTTGGGGAAGCCCGGCACGGTCACCCCCTCGTACGCCTGCAGCCGATGGGTGTCCCAGTACTGCTGCTGGCTGATGCCGTCGATCCCGTACAGCCCGTAGGTGGGCATGTTGTCCGGGTCCATCACCTTGAACCCGGTCGCCAGGATGAGCACGTCCAACTGGTGCTCGACATCGGGTGCGACACGCACACCGGCGGGGCTGACCGCGGTGATCGGGGCGGTCTCCAAGGTGACGTTGGCCCGGTTGTAGGTGGCCAGGTACCCGTTGTGAAAGCTCGGGCGCTTGCAGCCCAGCCCGTAGCGCGGGGTCAGCTTCTCGCGGACGTCGGCGTCGTCGACCTGGCTGCGCAGATAGCGCAGCACCAGTGACTCCAGGGCCGCGGAGACTCGCGGCACCGCACCCGCGTAGTGCGCCAGGATCGGGAAGGTGACCTCGACGAACGCCTGCCCGGCCAGCCAGGCCGTCGACTGTGCCCCGGGCACCCGGTGCAGCAGGGTGCGCAGTGGCCCGGGCAGCGGGAAGTCCGGTTTGGGCAGACACCAGATCGGGGTGCGCTGAAACACCGTCAGGTGCTCGACGTCGCCGGCGATCTCCGGGATGACCTGGACGGCCGAGGCGCCGGTGCCGATGATGCCGACCCGCTTGCCGCGCAGGTCCACCGCGTGATCCCAGCGGGCGGTGTGCATGGTGACGCCGGCGAAATCGGCGATGCCGGGGATGTCGGGGGTGACCGGGCGGGTCAGCACACCGCTGGCGTTGATGACGAACCGGGCGGTCAACTGCTCGCCGGCGTCGGTGTGCAGCCGCCAGCGGCGGGCCGCCTCGTCGAATTCGGCGTGGGTGATCTCGGTCCGCAGCCGAATCCGCGGCCGCAGCCCGTACTTGTCGGCGCAGTGCTCGGCGTAGGCCTTCAGTTCGTGGCCCGGGGCGTAGCTGCGGGACCAGCGTGGGTGCTTCTCGAACGAGTACTGGTAGCTGAACGACGGGATGTCCACCGCGATGCCGGGGTAGGTGTTCCAATGCCAGGTTCCGCCGATGCCGTCGGCGTCGTCGACGATCACGAAATCGGTGAAGCCGGCCCGGTCCAGCGCGATCCCGGTGCCGATACCGGAGAACCCGGCGCCGATGACGACGATTTCGTGATCGATCGGGGTGTTCGACATGAACCCGAGCGTAACCCACCACCCTTGCTTACATGCAACCGTGCATGTATGTTTTCGGTCGGAAGGGAGTGCAATGGCCAACAAGGTGTACGTGATCGGTGTCGGCATGACGAAGTTCGAGAAACCAGGCCGGCGGGTCAACGAGGACGGATCGGCGTGGGACTACCCGGACATGGCCCGGGAGTCGGGGACCAACGCCCTGGCCGACGCCGGCATCGACTACCACGAGGTCGAGCAGGGCTACGTCGGCTACGTCTACGGCGAGTCCACCTCGGGGCAGCGGGCCCTGTACGAGCTGGGAATGACCGGCATCCCGATCGTCAACGTCAACAACAACTGCTCCACCGGTTCGAGCGCGCTGTTCCTGGCCGCGCAGGCCATCCGGGGTGGGCTGGCCGACTGCACGATCGCGCTGGGCTTCGAGAAGATGAAGCCCGGCTCGCTGGAGGCCTCCTACGACGACCGGGCTCAGCCGATGGAGAAGCACATCCTGGCGCTGGCCGAGATCTCCGAGGTGCTGTTCCCGCCGGCGCCGTGGATGTTCGG
>CAZGGK010000085.1:0-10760 GCA_964525125.1 uncultured Mycobacterium sp. | reverse complement strand
GCGGCGCCGGCGGCTGGAACCCCGGCCACACCACCCAGGCCGCCACCGGCGCCGGCGGAGCCGTCAACACCCTCGGCGGCAACGGCGGCAACGGCGGCAAAGGCGGCAACGGTCAGCACATCGACGACGCCAGCGGCCGGGGCCAGTCCGGCGGCAAAGGCGGCAACGGCGGCAACGGCGGCAGCACCGGCAACGGCGGCGACGGCGGCGCGGGTGGCAAGGGCGATATCGGGGCGCACGGCAACTACTTGCCGGTGCTCGCCGGCAACGGCGGCGACGGCGGCAGCGGCGGCGACGGCGGCAACGGGGGCACCGGCGGCGCGCTCGCCGGAAACGGCGGCAACGCCGGCAAGGGCGGCGACGGCGGCATCGGCGGCACCGGCGCCAACGGCGACGACCTCGGTCCCGGCTTCTCCGGTGGCCGTGGCGGCTTCGGC
The DNA here is from genome assembly GCA_964525125.1 of uncultured Mycobacterium sp. Lineage (GTDB taxonomy): Bacteria > Actinomycetota > Actinomycetes > Mycobacteriales > Mycobacteriaceae > Mycobacterium. The sequence goes on along the minus strand of CAZGGK010000085.1, from coordinate 10,323 downwards.
GGCAACGGCGGGAGCGGCGGCCTCGGCGGCAAGGCGGCGAACGGCCAGGCCGGCGACTACGGCGATGGCGGCACCGGCGGTGACGGCGGCAACGCCGGCGCCGGCAGCAACGCCGGCGGCAACGGCGGCAACGGCGGCAACGCCGGCCGCGGCGGCTACGGCGGCTGGGAGCTGGACCTGACCGGAACCGGCATGGGCAAGTTCGGCACCGGCGGTGACGGCGGCACCGGCGGCAACGGCGGCGACGGGGTCGGCGCCGGCAACACCGGCGGCACCGGCGGCACCGGCGGCTGGGGCGGTACCGGGAACGGCAGCGGCAACGGCGGCAACGGCGGCAACGGCGGCAACGGCATCGGCGGGGCCACCGGCAACGTCGGCGGCGCCGGCGGCACCTCCGACATCTCCTTCGGCACCGGCGGCGGCCAGGGCGGTCACGGCGGCCGGGGCGGTGCGGACAACGGCGGCACCGGCGGTGACGGCGGCAGCGGCGGCACCGGAAGCAGCGGTGCCGGCAGTGCCGGCGGTGGCGGTGGCGGCGGCGGCGGGGTCGGCAGCAACGGCGGCACCGGCGGCCGTGGCGGCAACGGCGGCAACGGCAACACCGGCGACGTGCAGGACATCGCCGACCAGCTCAGCGTGCGCGGCATCGGCGGGTCCGGCGGCACCGGCGGCACCGGCGGCACCGGCGACGGCGGCGGCAGCACCGGCGGCGACGGCGGCCGGGGCGGGGATGGCGGCAAGGGCATCGGCATCGGCAACGGACCGCTGTTCACTCAGCTGGCGGGCTTCGGCTACGGCTACACCGGTGGACACGGCGGGGCCGGCGGGTCCGGTATCGGTGGCGGCACCGGTGGCGACGGCGGTGCCGGCGGCACCGGGGGCGACGGGATCGGCGACGGCACCGGAAAGGGCGGCTTCGGCTGGGGCGGCATCGGCGGACAGGGCGGAACCGGTGGCCGCGGCGGCAGCGGCACCGGCGCCGGGGCGGTCGGCGGCACCGGCGGCACCGGCGGGGCGGCCGCCACCGGCAGCGGCACCACCGGCGGGGTCGGCTATGGCGGTACCGGCGGCGACGGCGCCGCTGGCGGCGACCAGAACCACCCCGGCACCGGTGGCACCGGTGGCAGCGGCGGCAGCGCCGGCAGCGGGACCGGCACCGGCGGCGGCATCGGAAAGGGCGGCTTCGGCGGGCCCGGAACGGCCGGTGGCCCCGACGGGGCGGCCGGCACCTCCGGATCCTCCGGCGCGGCCGGCCACAACAACGGGTAGCGGCGGCTACCTCACGTCCGCGCCCAGGCCGGCAGGATGAAAACCCCGTCGGCCTCGACGGTCACCCCGGCTTCATCGCAAAGGCGGCCCCGCGCAAAGGTTTTGACGCCCTCCCGGCGATACACCTCGGCTTCGCCGCGCAGCGCCCCCAGCGGTGTCCCGCGCAGGTAGCGAACGGTCAGGGTGCCGGTGTACAGCGGCTTGGTCAGGCCCTGGCTGGCCGCCTCGCCGAGCAGGTGGTCGAGCACCAGGGCGCTGACCCCGCCGTGCACCAGCCCGGGCGGGCCCTCGTACGGGGCGCCGAGGGTGAACTCCGCCCAGCACCGGTGATCCTCGTCATGCTGGATGGTCAGCGGCGGGGCGATCGGGTTGCGCAGTCCGACAACGGCGTTGCCCCATGCCAGGGGCCGGCCGTCGACGACGTAGCGCAGCCCCGGTTTGTCGCTGAGCTGCGCACCGCTCAACTCCTCGGTCACCTCCCGCACCCGGTCGCACATGGCGGCGATGGTGGCCTCGTCGGCCTGGGTGCGGATGGTGACGTCGATCAACTCGCGCACGGCCTGGGCCAGCGGGCCGTAGCACGCCGTCAATCGGTCCCGCTCGTCGGCGCTGATCGTCGTCACTCCCGACTCCGCCCGGAAAATCATCACAGCTCCCTCATCATTCTTCGAATACCTTGCGCACCACGGCTTTCGCCCGCCGGGTCACCCGCAGATAGTTGTCCAGGAACTCACCGCCGTCGTCGTCGCGCCAGCCCGCTGCCACCGCGACCGCGTTGAGTTGCCGCCCCGGACCGGGCAGCTGGTCTGTGGGTTTGCCGCGCACCAGCACCAGCGCGTTGCGGGCGCCGGTAGCGATCAGCCAGGCCTGCCGCAGCCGCTCGACGTCGTCGGTGCCGAGCAGCTCGGCGGCGGCGATGGCGTCCAGTGCGGCCAGCGTCGAGGTGGTGTGCAGCGCCGGGATACGGTGGGCGTGCCGCAGCTGCAGCAACTGCACGGTCCACTCGACGTCGGCCAGTCCGCCGCGCCCCAGTTTGGTGTGCGTGTTGGGATCCGCCCCGCGGGGCAGCCGTTCGGCGTCGACCCGGGCCTTGATCCGGCGGATCTCCCGGACCGCGTCCACCGACACCCCGCCATCGGGATACCTGGTCCGGTCCACCATCGCCAGGAACCGCCGGCCCAGGTCGGCGTCACCGGCCACCCGATGCGCCCGCAGCAGCGCCTGGATCTCCCACGGCTGCGCCCACTGCGCGTAATAGGCCGCATAGGACGCCAGCGAGCGGACCAGCGGGCCGGCCCGTCCCTCCGGCCGCAGGTTGGTGTCGACCTGCAGCGGCGGGTCGGCGCTGGCGGTGCCCAGCAGCGCCCGGACCTGCTCGGCGACCGATGTCGACCAGCGCACCGCCTCGGCGTCGGACACCCCGTCGGACGCCTCGCAGACGAACATCACGTCCGCGTCGGAGCCGTACCCGAGCTCGCGGCCGCCCAGCCGGCCCATGCCGATGACCGCGATCCTGGCCGGCGGCACCGCACCCGCGGCGTCCCCCGGCAGGTTGACCCGGATCATCGCCTCCAGCGCGGCCTGCAGCACCGCCACCCATACCGCGGTCAGCGCCGCGCACACCTCGGTGACCTCCAGCATGCCGAGCAGGTCGGCGGAGGCGATCCGGGCCAGCTCGTGCCGGCGCAGGCTGCGGGCGGTGGCGATGGCCCGCACCGGGTCGGCGTAACGCGCCGCCGAGGCGATCAGCGCGCCGGCCACCGCGTCGGGATCGGTGTCGAGCAACTTGGGCCCGGACGGGCCGTCGCCGTAGGACGCGATCACCTCCGGTGCCCGCATCAACAACTCCGGGATGTATGCCGAGGTGCCCAGCACCCGCATCAGCCGCTTGGCCACCGCACTTTCGTCGCGCAGCGTAGCCAGGTACCAGCGCTGGGCGGCCATCGTCTCGCTGAGCCGCCGGTAGGCCAGCAGCCCGGCGTCGGGATTGGGGGTCTGCGACAGCCAATACAGCAGTTTGGGCAGCAGCACCGACTGCACCCGGCCCCGGCGGCCACTCTGGTTGGTCAGCGCCCCCAGATGCGTCAGCGCGTCCTGTGGGCCCTCGTAGCCCAGCACCGCCAGTTGGCGCTCGGCGCCGTCGGCCGTCATGCCACCGGCGAGCTCCAGCCCGGTCGGCGCGACCAACTCCAGCAGCGGTTGGTAGAACAGCTTGGCGTGCAGCCGGGACACCCGCATGCTCTGCCGCTTGAGCTCCTCGCGCAGCACCCCCAGCGCGTCGTGCTGGCCGTCGGGCTGGATGTGCGCGGCCCGGGCCAGCCAGCGCAGCGCCTCGTGGTCGTCGGGCGACGGCAGCATGTGGGTGCGTTTGAGGCGCTGTAACTGCAGCCGGTGCTCGAGCAGCCGGAGAAACTCGTACGAGGCGGTCAGGTTGGCCGCGTCGTCGCGGCCGATGTAGCCACCGGCGCCCAGCGCAGCCAGCGCGTCGACCGTGGACGCCACATGCAGCGACGGGTCGCTGCGGCCGTGCACCAGTTGCAGCAACTGCACCGCGAACTCGACGTCGCGCAAGCCGCCGGTACCCAGCTTGAGCTCCCGGTCCCGCACGTCGGCGGGCACCAGCTGCTCCACCCGGCGCCGCATCGCCTGCACGTCGACCACGAAATCGTCGCGCTCGCAGGCGGTCCAGACCATCGGCGCCAACGCGTCCAGGTAGGCCCGGCCCAGCTGTGCGTCGCCGACCGCGAACCGGGCCTTCAGCAGCGCCTGGAACTCCCAGGTCTTGGCCCACCGCTGGTAGTAGCTGACGTGCGATTCGCAGGTGCGGACCAGCGGGCCCCGCCGGCCCTCCGGCCGCAGTCCGGCATCCACCTCGAAGAAGGCCGCCGCCGCCACCCGCATCAGCTCGCCGGCGACCCGGTTGGTCAGTGCGCTCGCGTCCTCGGCGACGAAGATGACGTCCACGTCGCTGACGTAATTCAGTTCGCGGGCACCGCATTTGCCCATCGCGATGACCGCCAGCCGGGGCGGCGGATCGACACCGCACACACTGGCCCCGGCCACCGACAGTGCCGCCCCCAGCGCCGCGTCGGCCAGGTCCGCAAGGTGTGCCCCGACGGCCGCGAACGGCAGCACCGGCTCGTCCTCGACGGTCGGCGCCAGGTCCAGCGCCGCCAGCACCAGCAGCCGGTCCCGGTAGCAGGTTCGCAGCGCCTCCACCTGCCCGTCGGCGGTCGTCGCGCACTCGGCGAACATCGCGCGCAGCTCGCCGGCGGACGGCAACGGCACGGTCTCGCCGGCCAGCAGCTTCCAGGACCGCGGGTGGGCGATCAGGTGATCGCCCAGTGCCAGCGACGAGCCGAGCAGCCCGAACAGCCGCCCGCGCAGGCCGCGGTCGGTGAGCAGCGCCGCGCTGAGCTCGGCCCAGCCGCCGCCCCCGCCGGCGTCCAGTGCCTCGGCCAGCCCGACCAGGGCCCGCAGCGCCGCGTCGGCATCCGGTGCCCGCGACAGCGACCACAGCAACTCGATCCGGGCCTGGCCGTTCGCGCCCTGTTCGTCGTACCAGCCCAGGCTCGCCAGGTCGGCGGCCGCGCGTGGGTCGACCAGGCCGAGCCGCCCGACGCTCGGCAGCCTCGGGCGGCGCGTCGCGGGAGTCGCCACGACCGCTACAGCGAAAGGTAGTTCTGCAGTTCGTACGGTGTCACGTGGCTGCGGTAGTTCGCCCACTCGGCGCGCTTGTTACGCAGGAAGAAGTCGAAAACCTGCTCCCCCAGCGCTTCTGCCACCAGTTCGGAGTTCTCCATCTCGAACAGCGCCCGCTCCAGGCTGCCCGGCAGCTCGCGGTAGCCCATCGCGCGGCGTTCCTCCGGCGTCAGGTCCCACACGTTGTCCTCGGCCTGCGGCCCCAGCTGATAGCCCTTCTCCACGCCGCGCAGGCCGGCGGCCAGCAGCACCGCGAACGTCAGGTAGGGGTTGCAGGCCGAGTCGGGGCTGCGCACCTCGACGCGCCGCGAGGACGTCTTGTGCGGGCTGTACATCGGCACCCGCACCAGCGCCGAGCGGTTGGACACCCCCCACGACGCCGCCGTCGGCGCTTCACCGCCGTGGATGAGGCGCTTGTAGGAGTTCACCCACTGGTTGGTGACGGCACTGATCTCGCAGGCGTGCTCGAGGATGCCGGCGATGAACGACTTGCCGACATCGGAGAGCTGCAGCGGGTCGTCGGGGCTGTGGAAGGCGTTGACCTCGCCCTCGAACAGGCTCATGTGGGTATGCATGGCCGAGCCGGGGAACTCCCCGAACGGCTTGGGCATGAAGGAGGCCCGCACCCCCTCGTCCAGCGCGACCTCCTTGATGACGTAGCGGAACGTCATCACGTTGTCGGCCATCGACAGCGCGTCGGCGTAGCGCAGGTCGATCTCCTGCTGGCCGGGGGCGACTTCGTGGTGGCTGAACTCCACCGAGATGCCCATCGCCTCCAGCGCCTCGATCGCGTGCCGGCGGAAGTTGGTCGCCGAGTCGTGGATCGCCTGGTCGAAATAGCCGGCGTCGTCGATCGGTTCCGGACGGGATCCGTCGTACTTGCCGGGCTGCAGCAGGAAGAACTCGATCTCGGGGTGCACGTAGCAGGAGAATCCCAGCTCACCGGCCTTCGCCAGCTGCCGGCGCAGCACGTAGCGGGAGTCCGCCCAGGCCGGCGAGCCGTCCGGCATGGTGATGTCGCAGAACATCCGGGCCGAGTGGTGTCCGCCGTCGTCGGATGTCCACGGCAGCAGCTGGAAGGTGGACGGGTCGGGGCGGGCCACCGTGTCGGACTCCGACACCCGCGCGAACCCCTGGATCGCCGACCCGTCGAAGCCGACCCCCTCTTCGAAGGCGCCCTCGAGTTCGGCCGGCGCGATCGCGACGGACTTCAGGTACCCGAGCACGTCGGTGAACCACAGCCGGACGAAGCGGATGTCGCGTTCCTCCAGCGTGCGGAGCACAAACTCCTTCTGACGGTCCATAACGCAGAAGCGTATCAGCGCTCAACACTTCGCATTGGCAGGCGGCAGCACGCCGTCGATCAGGTAGCGGGCGGCGAATGCGTCGACGCAGTCGTCGCCCTGGAAGACCACGGTGTGCTGAGTTCCGTTGAACGTCAACAACCCACCGCGCAGTTGCTTGGCCAGGTCGACACCGGCCTGATACGGGGTGGCCGGGTCGCGGGTCGTGGACACCACCAGCGGCGGCGGCAGGTCGGGCACGGAGATGACGTGCGGATCGGAGGTCGGCGGCACCGGCCAGAACGCGCAGGTGCCCAGCGGGGCGTCGCCGGTGAACTTGCCGTAGCTCATGAACGGGGCCACCTTGCGCAACCGCTGGTCCTGATCGATCACCTGGGCCCGGTCGGTGATCGGCGGCTGGTCGACGCAGTTGACCGCCACCCGCGCGTCGGTGGCATTGGTGTACCGCCCCTGCGAGTCACGGCGCATATAGAGGTCGGCCAGCACCAGCAGCATGTCCCCGCGCCCGCGGGTCAGCTCGGTCAGTCCGTCGCTGAGGTGGGTCCAGAAACTCGGCGAGTACAGCGCCATGATGGTGCCGACGATGGCGTCGGAATAGCTGAGCCCACGGGGATCCTTGGTCTTCGCGGGCTTGTCCACCAGCGGATCGACCAGGCTGTGGTAGACGTCGACGGACTTGGCCGGGTCGGTTCCCAACGGGCAGTTCGACGCCTTCGCGCAGTCTTTCGCGAAGTCGTCGAAGGCCCCCTGGAAAGCCGCAGCCTGGCGCACCGTCTCCTCGATCGGATCGGCGTTCGGGTCGACCGCGCCGTCCAGGATCATCGCCCGCACGTTCTGCGGATAGGCCTCGGCGTAGGCCGAGCCGATGCGGGTGCCGTACGAGTAGCCGAGGTAGGTCAGCTTCTCGTCGCCCAGCCCCGCCCGGATCGCGTCCAGGTCGCGGGCGACGTTGACGGTGCCGATGTTGGCCAGGAAGTCCTTACCGTTCCTTTCCAGGCAGCGCTGGACGTACTCCTTGGTTTCGTTCTCGATCTGCTCGACGCCCGCCGGGCTGTAGTCGACCTGCGGCAGGGTGCGCAGCCGGTCGTTGTCCTCGTCGGAGTTGCACCAGACCGCCGGACGCGACGACGCCACCCCGCGCGGGTCGAAACCGACCAGGTCGAACCGCTCCCGGACCCGCTTCGGCACGGTCGCGACCATGCCGATCGCGGCTTCGATCCCGGACTCCCCGGGCCCACCCGGATTGACCACCAGCGAGCCGATCTTCTCCTTGGTGGCGGGGAACCGGATCATGGCCAGTGCCGCGGTGTCGGCATCGGGGTCCTCTAGGTTGTTGTAGTCCACCGGCACCGCGATGAAGCCGCACTGGGCGTCGTCGGGAAGTTTGACCGTGGCGCCGCCGGAGAACCGGCACTTGTCCCACTGGACCGGCTGACCGATCCGCGGCGACGGCAGCACCGCGCGCCCGTCGGTGATCCGGCCGCAACCGCCGGCCGCGAGCACCGAAATCGCGATCACCAGACAGGCCAGGGTGGTGCGCGCGATCCGGCGGCGGCTGCTCATGACACCACATGCTGCCATGCGCCGGTCCGCGGTCCGGGGCACTGCGCTGACGGGCGCGGTGTGAGGAACTCCACTGCGCCCGCGGTGCAACCCCCCGGACGCAGGTGGCACACTGGCTGATGTCAGCCGACCCGGGGACCCGAGCAGGGCCACGAGGATCGAACCGACCACGTCGAGGGACAACGATGTCTGAGCAAAACGGCTATGGCGCTTCCCGCACCCGCGCCCGCACCCGGGTACCGCACCTGCAGCAGATGAAGGCCGAGGGTCGCAGGTGGGCGATGCTCACCGCCTACGACTACTCCACCGCGGCGATCTTCGACGACGCCGGCATCCCGGTGCTGCTGGTCGGTGACTCCGCGGCCAACGTCGTCTACGGCTACGACAGCACCGTGCCGGTCTCGATCGACGAGTTGATCCCGCTGGTGCGCGCGGTGGTGCGGGGCGCCCCGCGCGCGCTGGTGGTGGCCGACCTGCCGTTCGGCAGCTACGAAGCCGGACCGGCCGCGGCGCTGGCCACCGCGGTCCGGTTCATGAAGGAGGGTGGCGCGCACGCGGTCAAGCTGGAGGGCGGCGAGCGGGTTGCCGAGCAGATCGCGGTGCTGACCGCAGCCGGCATCCCGGTGATGGCGCACATCGGATTCACCCCGCAAAGCGTCCACACCCTGGGCGGCTTCCGGGTGCAGGGCCGTGGCGACGCCGCCGAGCAGACCGTTCACGACGCGATCGCGGTCGCCGAGGCCGGCGCTTTCGCGGTGGTGATGGAGATGGTGCCCGCCGAGTTGGCCACCCAGATCACCGGCAAGCTGACCATCCCCACCGTCGGGATCGGCGCTGGCGCCAACTGCGACGCCCAGGTTCTGGTCTGGCAGGACATGGCCGGGCTCAGCACCGGCAAGACCGCCCGGTTCGTCAAGCGCTTCGGCGATGTCGGCGGCGAATTGCACCGCGCCGCAACACAATACGCACAGGAAGTGGCGTCCGGGACGTTCCCGGCCTCAGAGCACAGCTTCTAGGCCGGCTGCCGCGATGCGGCGGTTGTGACACGCTGGACGCATGCCCAGCGGTCCGGACTGCACCCGCCACCTCGAGGTGGAGCGCAAGTTCGACGTCGACGACACCGCGGCGCGACCGTCGTTCGCGGGCATCGCCACGGTCGCCGAACCGGTGTCGCAGTCGCTGGACGCGGTGTACTTCGACACCGCGGCACACGACCTGGCCGCCCGGCGCGTCACGTTGCGCCGCCGCACCGGCGGCACCGACTCCGGCTGGCACCTGAAACTGCCATCCGGGCCGGCCGCCCGCACCGAGATCCGGCTCCCCCTGGGCGCCGCGGACCGGGTGCCCGACCACCTGCTCGACGTGGTGGCGGCCATCGTCCGGGACCGCCCCCTGGTTCCGGTCGCACGGATCACCACCGCCCGCGACAGCGCGCTGCTGTCGGGTCCCGACGGTGTCGCGCTGGCGGAGTTCTGCGACGACCGGGTCAGCACCGGCGAGCGGCGGTGGCGGGAGTGGGAGATCGAACTCGTCGCCGGCGACCCCGGCCTGCTGGACCAGCTCAGCCGGCGCCTGCTCGACGCCGGCGCGGTTCCGGCGCAGCACGGCTCCAAACTGGCGCGCGCGCTCGGCGCGGCACCGGTGGGGATTCCGCCCCGGCTGGACCCGCTGCACCGGGCGGTGGCCGAGCAGGTCGAGGTGCTGCTGGGCTGGGACCGCGCGGTGCGGGCCGACGCCGACGACGCGGTCCACCAGATGCGGGTGACGCTGCGCCGGATCCGCAGCCTGCTGCCCGACGACGCCCCGATCGCCGACGAGCTGCGCTGGCTGGCGGGCCTGCTGGGGGCGGCGCGCGATGCCGAGGTGCTGGGCCAGCGGTATCGGGCGGCGCTGGACCGGTTGCCGCCGGCGCTGGTGCGCGGCCGGGTGCGTGAACGGCTGGTGGACGGCGCCGCGCAGCGCTACCGGGCCGGGCTGCGACAGTCGCTGGCGGCGATGCGCTCGGCGCGGTACTTCCGCCTGCTCGACGGCCTCGACACCCTGATCGCCGCGCCGCTCGCGGGTGCCCATGCCGGCACCCCGGCGGGCATCGACGCCGCTCACCGTCGCGTGCGGAAGGCGGCGAAGGCCGCCCGGGCGGCCTCGCGGGCCGGCCGCGACCAGGCTCTGCACCGTATCCGCAAGAGCGCCAAGCGATTGCGCTACGTCGCCGCGGCGACGGATGCGCCACAGGTCGCCGAGCGGGCCAAGGCGATCCAGACGCTGCTCGGCGACCACCAGGACAGCGTGGTCAGCCGTGCCCACCTGCTCGCCGAGGCCGCGGCCGCACACGCCGCCGCCGAGGACACCTTCAGCTACGGCCTGCTCTATCAGCGGGAGGAAGATCTGGCCGACCGCTGCCGGGCCCAACTGGACCACGCGCTGGGGAAGCTCGCCAAAGCGGTGAGGCGGCGCGGACGAGCTGGCCTGTAAGCCGGATTCTGTT
>CAZGGK010000084.1:0-10812 GCA_964525125.1 uncultured Mycobacterium sp. | reverse complement strand
AGGTGCGGATGGAGGGTAAGGACTACGTGATGGCCGACGGGGACGTGGTGGAGTTCCGGAGCGGATTAACGTCTGGCGGTAAGAAGTAGCCGCCAAACGATTGCCAACGGCGGTAAACGCCAGCGCTATCGGGCGCACGTCGGCGTGACCGGGGACTGTGCTGGGACCAAATCCGTACTACGGTCTGTCGCTAGTTGAGTGCTGAATCGACGTGGAGAGTGGTCTGATGCGTTGGCGCGGAGTCAGTCACATCGAGTTCGCGGTGCCGGACTACGACGAGTCTCTCAAGTTCTACGACGCGATGCTCGGCTGGCTCGGATACAGCAGCTTCTCGTCGCTGAACATGGAGTACCAGTCGGTCTACTACATGACGCGGAACCATGTCGCTCCGCACAGCTATATCGGCATCCAACCCGCGACGTCCGGGGAGAAGCTCGTCCACAGTGAGCAGGCCATCGGAGTCAACCATATCGCCTTGTGGGCGCGCAGCCGGAGGGAAGTTGACCGTTTCTACCGGGATTTCCTGCTTGCCAAGAACATTCCGGTGACCGACGCGCCCAAGGCCTACCCGCAGTACACCCCGGGCTACTACGCGGTGTTCTTTGACGACCCGATCAGCGGAATCCACTGGGAACTGGCATGGATACCGACCGTCCCGTCACCTCGCCAGTTCTTGGCAAGCTATCGCGCAATCCGCGAGTTCTCGCGCAGCCGGCAGGACTTGGCGGACTCGGTGCCCGGCGTTATCCGCCAGGCGACGCGCCGCCTGCCAAGGCGGACTCGGGGATGACGCTACGCGTTAGAGCCGAAGTCGGTATTCCGATTCAACGTTTGGTCAAATCACCGCTGAGCTGCTGCGACACGGTGATTGGCCGACGTCATCCCAGGGGCATGTGCCACCTGATACGTGGTCGAGTTCCGGTTCAACGTATAGGGGCAGCTTGCTGCGATCACTCCGTTCAAGTGCGCCTGAACCCGTTCGTTCGGAAGGTCTCTTTGCCGGGCGTTTGGGATCGGGGCGTCCAGCCGTCCGTGTAGCACCAGGCGCTACGATTGACGCTGTGGTCGAACAGATCAGCCAGCGGGAGTTGCGCAACGACAGCGGTCGCATAATGCGTGGCCTCGACGAGGGTCGCTCTTTCATCGTGACCCGACGATCGGAGCCGGTCGGCGAACTTCGGCCGTTGCGGCGCCGCCGGTTTGTCGACGCTCGGGCGGTGGTGGAGGCATTCCGGGGTGCGCCGGCCGTCGACTGGGGTCGACTTCGGGACGATCTGGACGCGACCGTCGACCAGATCGTCGACCCGCGTGCCTGACCGATTGGCGGTCGGCCTGTTGGACACCTCGGTCGTCATCGACCTTGAGCGGTTAGGTCCGGAAACGCTCCCGGTTCAGGTGGCGGTGTCCGCGGTGACGATGGCTGAATTGGCGGCGGGGCCGGCCGCGGCCGCTGACCCCGGGGAACGCGCCCGGCGGCAGGACCGACTGCAGCGGGCGGAAGCAACGTTCGATCCGCTGCCGTTTGGAATCGGGGCGGCGCGTGCCTACGGCAGGGTCTACGCGGCGGTGCTGACCGTCGGGCGTCAACCGCGGCGCAGGCATGCCGACTTGTTGATTGCGGCAACGGCACTGGCTGAAGAGTTGCCGTTGATCACCCGCAACGGCGCGGACTTTGCCGGCCTGGAAGGCTTGCTGGAGATCATCGAGGTCTGACCGGGCCACGGGGTGGCCGGGCCTTTCCTGGCGGCACGGATCGGTGCTGACCTTCTACCGCAGGCGGCAAGCCAATCGAAATCACGGCACCGAAGGCCACCTATGGCCACCGAAGCTCACACCGGTGGCCACCGACGGTCATCGCTGCCGGCGGGCCGTCGATCTGGCCAGCACGGCGGGTGGTTTGGCGATAGGCTCGCATGCCGTGACCCAGCCGAAAAACCTCCAAGCCCCCGCCGATCTGATCGAGCGCACGTTGGAGTCGCTCCGCGTCGCCGCTGAGGACATCAAGGTGGTCTCCGCCGATCTGAAGGAACTTGCCGAGTATCCGGGCGCCATCGCCACGCTGGTGCAGACCGCCAGGGGCACCGCCCTGATCCGCGGCCTGCGCCTGGATCTCAACGAACTCAACAAGCTGCTGCCGTTCAAAGGCTGACGGTCACTATCCTTGGTGGCCGTGACCACCTCGACAAGTCAACTGGCGGCGGTCGTCGCCGCGACCCGCGAACCCGCCGCAGCCGATCCAGCAGGTGCCCGGGTGGTGTTCCGTGCCTCGGCGGTGGCCCACGACGCGGTGGCCAGCACCGTCAGCCTGGGCCGGTACAGCGTCGAGGTCGACGAGCCGCCGAGCCTGGGCGGTGCGGACACCGCGCCCAACCCGGTGGAGTACTACCTGGCGTCGCTGCTGTCCTGCCAGATCGTCACCTGGCGGTTCTGGGCCGAGAAACTGGGCATCGTGGTCGACGAGATCACGGCGCGCGCCGAGGGCGACCTGGACGTGCGGGGCTTCTTCGGCCTGGACGACTCGGTCCGGCCGGGTTTCGGCGAGGTGCGGGTGGTGGTGACGGTGACCGGGCCCGAGTCGCCGGAACGCTATGCCGAGTTGCACGGCATCGTCGAAAGGCATTGCCCGGTGCTGGATTTGACGGTGAACGCGACCCCGGTCGTCAGCACCCTGGAGATCGGATGATCTTCATCGTGGTCAAGTTCGAGACCAAGCCGGAATTCACGCCGCGCTGGCCCGGCCTGGTGGCCGCGTTCACCGCCGCCACCCGGGCCGAGCCGGGCAACCTGTGGTTCGAGTGGTCGCGCAGCCTGGACAACGAGCACGAGTTCGTCCTGGTCGAGGCGTTCCGCGACGCCGAGGCCGGCGGGGAGCACGTCAACAGCGACCACTTCAAGCGGGCGATGCGGGAGCTGCCGCAAGCGCTGGCCGCGACGCCGAAGATCATCAGCCAATCCATCGAGGCGACGGGCTGGTCGGCGATGGCCGAAATGGCTGTGGACTAGCCGAGCGTGATCGCGATCTCGCGGCCCAGCTGGTAGCCCGGCGCCAGCGGCAGGATGTCGCCGCTCCAGAACGACCCGGGGTCGAACCAGTTCGACTGCTTCTCGGTGGAGATCAGCCCCATCTCCTCGTAGGTGATCGCCACCGTCTCCGCGCAGTAGGCGGTCTCCAGACCGACCGCCTGGCGGCGGGCCTTGCGGCGCAGCGTCACCTCGCTGGCCTTGCGGTCCAGCAGCGGGATGCCCCGCATCCAGTCGCTGAAGGTCGGGATGCGCCCGCGCAGCCACCGGCCGGTGAGCCGCGCGGTGGTGGGGAACGCGGTGCCGTCCATCCGGGCGATGACCCGCAGCAGCCGGTCCTCCTGCTCCCGGCTGGCGTACGGCGTCAGCTGACGCAGCCAGCACCGCTGCTGGTAGCGCCCCACCCACTGCCGGACGGCTTCGCCGGCATCGTTGAGCTGCACCCCGCGATGGTTGGTGCCGGTCCAGACGTCGAGCAGCTTGTCGCCGAGTTCGGCGTGCCAGATCAACGGCGGCAGGTCATCGATGGCCACCGTCATGCCGACGTGGTTCACCGGGGCATTCGACAGGGTCTGGATGGTGCGGTCCGGGCCGGAGCGGCCGCGGAACAGCCAGATGTCGCCGGTGCGGGTCTCGGCCAGCGCTCGATCGAGGGTCACGGTGTGTGCGTCCACTCTGAGCACGGTAAAGCACCGGCCGCATTACGGTGTCCTCATGCGCAGCATCTGGAAGTGGATCGGGCTGGCCGGTGTGGTCGGGGTGGCGGCCGGGGGAGTGCTGGTGGTGCGCGACCAGCGGCGGCGCCGGGCCTACACCTCCGACGAGGTTCGGGCCCGGCTGCATCAGCGGCTCGCCGAATCCACCTCGTAGAGCCGGTGGGTGCCGGCGAAGCCCTTCAACTCGACGTCGCGACCGGCATCGACGGCGATGTCGTCGCACCCGGCGACGGCATCGCGCACCGGTTCGCTGATCAGGATCTGGGCGCCGTCGGCAGCGGCGGCCACCCGCGCGGCCATCGCGACGTTGCGGCCGAACAGGTCGTCGCCGCGGCGCACCGAGCGGCCCAGGTGGATGCCGATCCGGACCCGGAACGCATTGTGCTGCTTTCGGTTCCGCTGACGATGTAGCCCCCGCTGGATGTCCATGGCGCAGCGCACCGCCGGCTCGGCGTGGGCGAACGCGATCATGAAACCGTCGCCCTGGCTCTTGACCACATGCCCGGAACGTTCCCGGACCGCCCGGTGCACCATGTCGTCGTGCCGGGCGATCAACCGGACCCAGGCCCGATCGCCGATGCGCTCGTTGAGCGCGGTGGACTCCTCGATGTCGGTGAACAGGATCACCACCCGGCCGTCCGGGGTGATCCGGGCCAGGTCGGGCCGCTCCACCTCGGCCCAGTCCGCCAGATCCTCGATCGAGCTGCGAACCGCGGCGCCGAACCCCTGCTTGCGCACCAGGTTCGCGGTCTGCCACATGGTCTTGACGGCTTCCCGCCCGCTGGACAGCAACAGGTTCCGGGTGTCGACCCGCTGCTGCAGGCCGGCGATCTCGTCGCGGGCGCGCCGTAGCTGCCACCAGACAACCGCCAGTGCGACCGCTTCGATCACCGCTGCGGCCGCCAGCAGGCAGATCGCGATCATTGCGGGCGGGATACGAACTCCACCACAGCCGCGCTGAAGGCGTCGTTGTCGTCGCCGGCGGCGGTATGCCCGGCGTCGGACAGTTCGACGAGTTCGGCGCCGGGCACCTTGTCCAGGAAGTCCCGGACACCCTCGTCGCTGACCACATCCGACAACTTGCCGCGGATCAGCAGGATCGGGATCTCAAGTCCGATCGCGGCCGCCTCGATCTGGTCGGTGCGCAATTCCGGGTCGTCGCCGGGTTTCGTCAGCAGCGCCGAATCCCAGTGCCAGTACCAGCGGCCGTCACGCAGGCGCAGGTTCTTCTTCAAGCCCTCCGGGCTGCGTGGTCTGGCCCGGTGCGGCAGGTAGGCGGCCACCGCCTCGGCCGCGTGCGCCAGCGATTCGAAGCCGTGGACGTGCCCGAACATGAAGTCCCGGATGCGGGCGCTGCCGGCCTTCTCGTACCGCGGCACCACGTCCACCAGCACCAGCTTGGTCACCTGGGTCGGACCGGCCGAGGCGGCGACCAGGATGCCGGTCAGCCCGCCCATGCTCGCCCCGATCAGCACCACCGGCCTTGCGATGGCCCCCAGCACGGCGATCACATCATCGGCCAGGGTCTCGATGGCGTAGTCGGCGTCCGGTGCGCGATCGCTGTCGCCATGGCCGCGGGTGTCCAGCGCGACCACGTGATAGCCCCGATCGGCGAGCACCTGACCGGTCTGGTGCCAGGAGTGCCGATTCTGGCCCCCGCCGTGCAGCATCAGCACCGTCGGGCCGGCGCCGGGGTTCCACTCGTCGGCGACCAGCTTGATGCCGTTGGCGCCGGAGTGTCCGACGGTCTGCGGTGGGCCTGCGTTGTCCATCGCCGTCTGACGTTACTCGGCGGTCCGGCCGGTCGGTGCGCGCCTTCTGACCAGGTTCTTGGGTGACGCGACCGGGTTCCGCGCGGCGAACCGTGGCAGATGGCGCTAACGTGTCCGTTGACCTAATTGTTCGGGCCGGACGCGATCCGGTCCTCGGGGGGCGTGGAACAGGAGCGCAGAGGGCTAAACAATGGCTGATCCGAACTGGATCGACGTCTCGGTACCGGACGTGGAGCTCAAGGCGTTGACCTGGGGTTCACCGAATGACCCGATGGCGTTGTGCCTGCACGGCTTCCCCGATACCGCCTACGTATGGCGCCGGCTGGCGCCTCGGCTGGTAGACGCGGGCTGGCGGGTGGTGGCACCGTTCATGCGCGGCTACGCGCCGTCATCGATTCCGTCCGAGGGCACCTATCACGTCGGTGCGCTGATGGACGACGCGCTGCGGGTGCGGGCGGCGGCCGGGGGCACCGACCGCGACGTGGTGATCGGCCACGACTGGGGCGCGCTGACCGCAACCGGGCTGGCCGCGATGCCGGACAGCCCGTTTACGAAAGCGGTGATCATGTCGGTGCCGCCGCGCGCGACGTTCCGCAACCGAGGCCCGTCGGGTCACCGCCGCGGTTTGCTGCGTGAACTTCCGGCGCAGTTGCTGCGCAGCTGGTACATCGGCTACTTCCAGCTGCCGTGGCTGCCGGAGCGGTCCGCGTCGTGGCTGCTGCCGCTGCTGTGGCGGCGCTGGTCGCCCGGCTACGACGCCCGGGAGGACCTGGTGCGGGTCGATGCGGCCATCGGCGCGCCGGACAGCTGGCGCGCGGCCCTCGGGCCGTACCGGGCCAGCGTTCGCACCGGCCGGCCGCCGGCCCGCTACGCAGAACTCGACCGGTACTGGCAGTTGCCGCCCCGGTTGCCGAGCCTGTACCTGCATGGCCGTGACGACGGTTGCATGACCCCCGCTTTCGCGCGGTTCGTCGATTCGGTGCTGCCGGCCGGCAGCGACGTGGCCGTCGTCGACCATGCCGGGCACTTCCTGCAACTCGAACAACCGGATGAAGTCGCCAAGCTGGTGCTCGACTTCATCGGCTGACCGGCGGCCGATGGCCGCGGTCGACGCACAGTTCTACTGGATGTCGGCCAAGGTTCCCAGCGACCAGTTCCTGGTCTATGCGTTCGCCGGGGTGCCCCGGGATCCGGGCGGCGCGGTCGCGGAGGTGCTGGACCGCGCCCGGTCCAGCCCCGACCTGACGATGCGGGTCGAGGAAACGGGTGGGTGGGCCTACCCCCGGTGGGTCCCGACGACCGGGGCTTCCGGCGCCGTTCGGCACCGGCTCGCCGACGACACCTGGATCGGGTGTTTGGATGCCATCACCGGGCTGGCCGACGAGCAACTGGACTGCCGTTGCGCGCCATGGCGATTGCACCTGTTCGGGCCGGTGCGTGACCTCCCCGGGTGGGACGGCTCGGCCACCGTCGCCGTGCTGCAGGTCGCCCACGCGCTGGCCGACGGGGTGCGGGCCTCAGCGCTGGCCGCCTGGCTGTTCGGTCGTGGGGTACCGGTGCCCGCGGTGGGCGCGCCCGAGCCGGGCTGGCTGCCCTGGCGGGCCGCCGCGGCGGCCCGCGGTTATCGGCGACTGGTGCGCGACACCCGTGCCGGACTGCTGCCCCCGCCGGCCGGAGACCTGCCGGCGCTGGCTACCAACGCGCGGCCCACCGGCACTCGCACGGTGCGGACCCTGGTGCGGCACCGGGCGCAGTTGGCCGGGCCGAGCGTGACGGTGGCGGTGCTGGCCGCGGTGTCCAGCGCGCTGTCGGAGCATCTCGGCGATCCGGGCGGATCGCTGGGCGCCGAGGTTCCGATGGCGAAATCCGGTGTCCGCCAAGCGCACAACCACTTCGGCAACATCAAGGTGGGGCTCTACCCGCATCTGGGCCGGCAGGCCCGGGAAGAGCGGATCGCCGCCGATATCGCCGCCGCCCGTCGTCGTGCCGGGCACCCCGCGGCGCTCGCGGCGGATCGGGCGTTCGCCGCGACGCCGGCGGCGTTGCTGCGCTGGGGCATCGAGCGGTTCGACGCCGATGCCCGATGGACCCGGGTGGCCGGCAACACCGTGGTTTCCAGCGTGCATCGCGGGTCCGCCGATCTGCGCTTCGGCGACCTGCCGGTGTTGCTGACGGCAGGATTTCCCGCGCTGTCGCCGATGATGGGCCTCACCCACGGCGTGCACGGTATCGGCGACACCATCGCGATCAGCGTGCACGCGGCCGCGTCGGCGGTCGGCGACCTCGACGGCTACCTGCGTCTGCTGGACGACGCGCTCTAGGTTGGCGACCATAAGCGCCGACGCCGCCGAATCCCGGGTACCGCATGCCGGCTCGAAGGCATCGGCATGAAGCCGGGAATGCTGCACGCGGTGGTGGCCGCGAGTGCGGAGACCGCCGCCGGGCCGGGGCTGGCTGCGAGGCTCGGGCCGGCCGGCGCGGCTGGTCAACCGGTGATCTTCTACCGCCCGGTGGCCGCCCAACCGAACTGGCGCGGGAACGCACTGCGGGCAACCCGGCGAGCTGCTGCGTAGGGTGTGGATTGTGTTGCTGCACACCGTTCGAACCCATCGCAGTGCCGATGATTTCCCGCGCTCGGAACACCTGGCCTGGAAGATCGCGCAGGTGGCTGCCGACCCGGTGGCCGTCCCCGCCGAGACCGAGGCGATGGTGCTCAACCGGATCATCGACAACGCCGCGGTCAGCGCTGCTGCCGTGCTGCGCCGGCCGGTCACCGTGGCTCGCCGGCAGGCGCTGGCGCACCCGGTGGTGCCGGGTGCTCGGGTGTTCGGGGTCGACGGCAGCTACTCGGCGGAATGGGCAGCCTGGGCCAATGGGGTGGCGGTGCGCGAACTGGACTTCCACGACACGTTTCTGGCGGCCGAGTACTCCCACCCTGCGGACAGCATCGCACCGCTGGTCGCAGTCGCCCAGCAGCTCGGCACCGCCGGTGCCGATCTGATTCGCGGCATCGCCACCGCCTATGAGATTCAGATCGACCTGTGCCGCGGAATCTGCCTGCACGAGAACAAGATCGACCATGTCGCGCATCTGGGACCGGCGATCGCGGCCGGGCTGGGCACCATGCTGCGACTGGATCCGGCGGTCACCTACTCGGCTATCGGCCAGGCGCTGCATCTGACCACGGCAACCCGGCAGTCTCGCAAGGGCCTGATCTCCAGCTGGAAGGCCTTCGCCCCCGCGCACGCGGGGAAAGTGGCCATCGAGGCAGTCGACCGGGCGATGCGGGGCGAGGATTCACCGGCCCCGGCCTGGGAGGGTGAGGATGGGGTGATCGCCTGGCTGCTGTCCGGTCCGGATCACACCTATCGGGTGCCGCTGCCCGGCCCCGGCGAAGAGAAACGCGCAATCCTGGACAGCTACACCAAGGAGTATTCGGCGGAGTACCAGAGCCAGGCGCCGATCGACCTGGCCTGCCGGCTCCGGGAACGCATCGGCGACCTCGGCCGGGTCGCCACGATCGTGCTGCACACCAGCCGGCACACCCACTGTGTGATCGGCACCGGCTCGGGGGATCCGCACAAGTTCGACCCGGACGCCTCCCGGGAGACGCTGGACCACTCGGTCATGTACATCTTCGCGGTCGCGTTGCAGGACGGGTGCTGGCACCACGAACGGTCCTATGCGCCCGAGCGGGCCCATCGGCCCGACACCGTCGCGCTGTGGCGCAAGATCAGCACCGTCGAGGATCCGGAGTGGACGCGCCGGTACCACTCGACCGACCCGCGGGAGAGGGCTTTCGGCGCGCGTGCGGTGGTGACCCTGGACAACGGTGCGGTGATCGCCGACGAATTGGCTGTTGCGGACGCCCATCCGCTGGGGGCGCGGCCGTTCGGGCGCCGGCAGTACCGTGGCAAGTTCATCGAGCTCTCCGCGGGGGTGGTCAAAGCCGATGAACAGCAACGGTTCCTGTCCGCGGTCGATGGCTTGGCCGGGATGAACGGCGGTGAGCTGGCTGCGCTCAACATCGTGGTGGATCCGGCGCTGCTGAGTACGGCACCGAAGACACCGGACGGAATCTTCCGATGAGTGGGCTGCGGGCGGCGGCCAGCGGGCACACCGACCGCCGCCGCAGGCCGCTACGATGCAGGCGTGTCGCAACTGTTCCCCGATTACCGGCCCGCTTGGGAGACCGACCAGCACCGCGAACTGCGTAAGCATGCGGCGGATTTCCTCCGCAAGGAAGCCACTCCGAACCAGGAGCGCTGGATCGCCCAGCACGCCGTCGACCGCGACTTCTGGAACAAGGCCGGCGCCGCCGGGCTACTGGGGCTGGATCTGCCCGAGGAGTTCGGTGGGATGGCCGGCGACTACGCGATGCACGCCGTGGTCCAGGAAGAACTTGTCTACGCTCACGACCAGTGCTTCGGGTTCTCGGTGCACTCCCCGATCGTCGCTCACTACCTCTACGCGTACGGCAACGACGAGCAGCGCAAACGCTGGCTGCCCAAGGCGATCAGCGGCGAGGCGGTGCTGGCTGTCGCGATGACCGAGCCGGGTACCGGATCGGATCTGCAGTCGGTGCGCACCACCGCGGTTCGCGACGGCGACCACTACGTCATCAACGGCTCGAAGACGTTCATCTCCAACGGGACCCACTGCGACCTGCTGGTGATCGTCGCCAAGACCGATCCGTCGCAGGGCGCCGCGGGGGTGTCGCTGATCGTCGCCGAAACCGACGGCCTGCCCGGTTTCGAGCGCGGCCGGGTGCTGGCCAAGATCGGCCAGCACGGCCAGGACACCCGCGAGCTGTTCTTCTCCGACATGCGGGTGCCGGTGGCCAACCTGCTGGGCGCGCAGGAGGGACTGGGCTTTTACCAGCTGATGGAGCAGTTGGCCCGGGAACGATTGATCATCGGCACACTGTGTGCGGCACTTGCCGAGGCGGCGGTGCTGGAGGCGATCAAATACTCTCGGCAACGGGAGGCGTTCGGCCGGCCGATCGGCAACTTCCAGAACACCAAATTCGTGCTGGCCGAATGCAAGACCGAAGCACTGGCGATCAAGACCCTGGTCGACTACGCCATCGCCCAGTATGTCGGCGGCCACAACGACCCGATGACCGCGTCGATGGCGAAGTTGTTCGCCGCCGAGCGGTCCGACCAGGTCGTCGACAAGTGTCTGCAGATCTTCGGCGGCTACGGATACATGGCCGAGTACCCGATCGCCAACATGTACACCGGGTCCCGGGTGAACCGGATCTACGGCGGCACCAGCGAGATCATGAAGGAGATCATCAGCCG
>CAZGGK010000083.1:0-11076 GCA_964525125.1 uncultured Mycobacterium sp. | reverse complement strand
TGTCCAGGTAGTCGGCGTAGCGGCGCGGCATGCCCATGTTGCCCAGCCAGTGCTGCAGCAGGAAGGTGGTGTGGAATCCGATGAAGGTCAGCCAGAAGTGCAGCTTGCCCAGTCGCTCGTCGAGCAGCCGTCCGGTCATCTTCGGGAACCAGAAGTAGATGCCGGAGAAGGTGGCGAACACGATGGTGCCGAACAGCACGTAGTGGAAGTGCGCCACCAGGAAGTAGCTGTCGGCGACGTGGAAGTCCAGCGGCGGGCTGGCCAGCATCACCCCGGTCAGGCCGCCGGCCAGGAAGGTGACCATGAAGCCGACCGCGAACAGCATCGGTGTTTCGAACGTCAGTTGGCCCTTCCACATGGTGCCGATCCAGTTGAAGAACTTCAGCCCGGTCGGGATCGCGATCAGCATGGTCATGAAGGAGAAGAACGGCAGCAGGATGGCGCCGGTGGCGAACATGTGGTGCGCCCAGACCGCGGTGGACAGCGCCGCGATGCTCATCGTCGCGTAGACCAGCGTGACGTAGCCGAAGATCGGCTTACGCGAGAACACCGGCACGACTTCGCTGATGATCCCGAAGAACGGTAGTGCGATGACATAGACCTCAGAATAACCGAAGAACCAGAACAGGTGCTGGAAGAGGATGACGCCCCCGTTGGCCGGGTCGTAGACGTGCGAGCCCAGTCGCCGGTCGACGGCCAGCCCGACCAGCGCGGCGGTCAGCAGCGGGAAGATGATCAGCATCATGGTCGAGGTGACCTGGATGTCCCAGGTGAAGAGCGGCAGCCGGAACAGGGTCAGGCCGGGGCAGCGCGTGCACACCACGGTGGTGATCATGTTGACCGCGCCCAGGATGGTGCCCAGGCCGGTGACGGCCAGCCCGAAGATCCACAGGTCCCCACCGGCGCCCGGCGAGTGCAGCGCATTGCTCAGCGGGGTGTAGGCGGTCCAGCCGAAGTCGGCCGCACCGCCGGGGGTGACGAAGCCCCCGAGCGCCACCAGCGCTCCGAACAGGAACAGCCAGAACGAGAAGGCGTTCAGCCGCGGGAACGCCACGTCCGGCGCGCCGATCTGCAGCGGCAGCACCAGGTTGGCGAAGCCGAACACGATCGGCGTGGCATAGAACAGCAGCATGATCGTGCCGTGCATGGTGAACAGCTGGTTGAACTGTTCGTTGGAGAAGAACTGCAGGCCGGGAACCGTCAACTCGGCGCGCATCAGCAGCGCGAGCAGACCGCCGACGCCGAAGAAAACCACGCAGGTGACGCAGTACATGATGCCGATCAGCTTGTGATCGGTGGTGGTGACCAGCTTGTAGATGAGGCTGCCCCGCGGGCCTGTCGGCGCCGGGTACGGGCGGGCAATCTCCAGTTCTCCGCGCGGGGGTGCTTCGGCGGTCAAGGTTCCTCCAAACGTCCATCCGGGGTGACCCGGCGCATCCTGGAAACGTGCACGAATCTTAGCGAATCCTAGCCGCCGCGCCGTCACCGCGGAACCTTGAGTCCTACAAACTGTCGTAAACGCGTCGGACGGCCGGGGTGTTAACGTCACCCGGGTGGTCAGGGCGGATAGTTCCGGGGCGGCGCTGAGAGCGTTTTCGGCGCTGACGGTGATGTTGGTCACGGTGGCCGGTTGCGGCGCTGCGCCGCCCGCCGACCCGGCGGCAGCGGTGATCACCAGCACCACGAAGATCGCCGGGGCGGGGGTGCTGGGCAACCAGCGCCGGCCGGACGAGTCCTGCGCCCCGGAACCGGCCCGCGCCGAGACCGGTCCACAGCCGCGGACCGTGGCCAACGCGGCCGGCATGCAGCCGGCGACGGTCGGGGTGCCCGCCGACCCGCAGCGCATCGTGGTGCTCTCCGGCGACCAGCTCGACGCGCTGTGCGCGCTGGGCCTGCAGTCGCGGATCGTCGCCGCCGCCCGGCCGAACGGCTCGCCTACCCAGCCGGCCTACCTGGGCACCGCCGTGCACGACCTGCCGGCGGTGGGCACCCGCAGCGCCCCGGATCTGGCCGCGATCGCCGCGGCGCATCCCGACCTGATCCTGGGCTCGCAGGGGCTGACCCCCGAGTCGTACTCGGCACTGGCGGCGATCGCCCCGACCGTGTTCACCGCGGCACCGGGCGCGGCCTGGGAGAACAACCTGCGTGGTGTCGCCGCGGCGGTGGCACGCACCAACGCCGCCGACGAGTTGCTGGACCGGTTCGCCGAACAGGCCGGACAGACCGGCGCCGCCCACGACGCCGCCCACTTCCAGGCGTCGGTGCTGACGCTGACCGAGAACACGGTGCGGGTGTACGGGTCGGCGAACTTCCCGGCCACCGTGCTGGCAGCCGTCGGCCTGGACCGTCCGGCGGCACAGCGGTTCACCGACCGGCCCTATGTCGAGATCGATGCGAAAGATCTTGGCTCAGCAGATTTTTCCGCGGCCGACGCCGACATCGTCTACGTGTCGTTCGCCTCCCCGGCGGGCAGGGAGCGCGCCGACGCCCTGCTGGACAGCGCCGCCTGGCGGCAGCTCTCCGCGGCCCGGGACAACCGGGTCTTCGTGGTCAACAACGAGGTGTGGCAGACCGGTCAGGGCCTGGTCGCCGCCCGCGGCATCATCGATGACCTGCGCTGGGTGAACGCCCCGATCAACTGAGGCCGGCGACGTGCGCTACCGCTTCGTCATCGACACCGCGTCGCCGGCCTGAGCCTTCGGCGCAGGTTCTCGCGCGTGCAGGAAGAACACGGTGTAGCCGAACAGGAGCAGCGCGGTGGCCACCAGCATCGAGAGTGCGACCGTGTAGTTGTTGTGCACCGGATCGTAGGTCGCGCCCATCACCAGGGGCGGGAAGTAGCCGCCCAATCCGCCGAATGCGGCGACGATGCCGGTGACCGAGCCGACCTCGCCGGCCGGGGCGCGCCGGGCCACCCAGGCGAACACCCCGCCCGTTCCCATGCCCAGCGCCAGCGCCAGCGGGATGAACGTCAGGCCCGTCCACAGGTCGGCCGGCGGGCTGAACACCGAGATGAACGTCTGCGCGGCGATGCCGGCCAGTGAGGCCAGCACCACGTACTTGGGCGCGATGTAGTCGGCCAGCGTCCCGCCGACCAGCCGGGCCAGCACCGCGGCCAGCGCGAACGCCGCGGTGCGCTCACCCGCTTCGACCGGTGAGAATTCGTAGATCGTCTTCAGATAGATGGGCAGGTAGTTCGCGAACGCCACGAATCCGCCGAACACCAGCGCGTAGAGGATCGACATCTCCCAGGTGACCCGCAACTTGGCGGCGGTCTTGAGCTTCGGCAGCACCGGGTTGGTGTTCGGGACGAAATAGGGGCCGTTGCGCATCGCCACGATGCACAGCAGCGCCGTGGCCGCCAGCGTGACCGCGACGATGATGTGCGTGGTGAACACATCGAACCTGTTGACCATCCGGGGCGTGAAGAACGCCGAGACCGCGGTACCGACCATCCCCATCCCGAACACCCCGGTGGCGAAGCCGCGGCGGGCCGGGTCAAACCAGTTGTTGGCGAACGGGATTCCGATCGCGAACACCGTGCCGGCCACTCCCAGGAAGAACCCGGCCACCACCAGCAGCGGGTAGGAGCCGATCTTCGCGGCGTAGCCCACCCCCAGCACCGGGGGGATCGAGACCAGCGACACCCCGATCAGCATCTTGCGGCCGCCGAACCGGTCGGTCATCGGCCCGCTGACGATCCGGCCCAGCGCCCCCACCAGGATCGGCGTCGCCACCATCAGCGCCTGGGTGCGGCTGGTCAGCCCCATCTGGGCGGTGTACCTGGTCGACAGCGGGCCGACCATGTTCCACGCCCAGAAGCAGACCAGCGAGGTCCAAGTGGCGAGCAGCAGGTTGAACAGCTGCGGCGCTCTGCCCGGCTTGGCTTCGATCATCATCCACGTATGTAAACACGCGTGCGAGGACTCCGCAGGGCTAATTCACGGCGAAAGGCCAGATGTGTCCTAGAACTCCCAGTCCTCGTCCTCGGTGATGACGGCCTTGCCGATCACGTACGACGAACCCGACCCGGAGAAGAAGTCGTGGTTCTCGTCGCCGTTGGGGCTCAGCGCCGACAGGATCGCCGGATTGACGTCGGTCTCGTCCCGCGGGAACAGTGCCTCATAGCCCAGGTTCATCAGCGCCTTGTTGGCGTTGTAGCGCAGGAACTTCTTGACGTCCTCGGTCAGCCCCACCCCGTCGTAGAGGTCCTGGGTGTACTCAACCTCGTTGTCGTAGAGCTCGAAGAGCAGCTCGTAGGTGTAGTCCTTGAGCTCCTGCTGTTTGGCCCCGTCCTGCAGGGCCAGGCCACGCTGGTACTTGTAGCCGATGTAGTAGCCGTGCACGGCCTCGTCGCGGATGATCAGCCGCAGCACGTCGGCGGTGTTGGTGAGCTTGCCCCGGCTCGACCAGAACATCGGCAGGTAGAACCCGGAGTAGAACAGGAAGCTCTCCAGCAGCGTGGAGGCCACTTTGCGCTTGAGTGGTTCGTCGCCGCGGTAGTACTGCATCACGATCGCCGCTTTGCGCTGCAGGTTGGTGTTCTCCTCCGACCAGCGGAAGGCCTCGTCGATCTCACCGGTCGAGCACAGCGTGGAGAAGATCTGGCTGTAGCTCTTGGCGTGCACCGACTCCATGAACGCGATGTTGGTGTAGACGGCCTCCTCGTGCGGGGTCAGCGCGTCGGGGATCAGGCTGACCGCGCCGACCGTGCCCTGGATGGTGTCCAGCAGCGTCAGGCCGGTGAACACCCGCATCGTCAGCTGCTTCTCGGCGGCGGTCAGCGTCCCCCACGAGGGCAGGTCATTGGAGACCGGCACCTTCTCCGGCAGCCAGAAGTTACCGGTCAGCCGGTCCCAGACCTCGAGGTCCTTCTCGTCTTGCACCCGGTTCCAGTTGATCGCCGACACCCGGTCGATCAGCTGCAATTTTTCGCTCACCGCAACCCCATTTCACGACGACGGATTCTCCGCTGCACCCAGGCCTCAGACACTACCCCTGGGGTGCAACAAGCCGCGGCAACACAAGGGATTGTGTTCCAGGCGTGTCGCGCGCCGTTACCGGCCGGTCCCTGCGCCAACCCCTGCGCCGACCCCGGAGAACTGGTATTCGGCCGGCTTGAGCCGGCGGGTGGCGTTCCAGTACTGCCAGGTGTAGCCGCCCCACAGCACCGGGTTGCGGCCGTGCTCGTCGA
Organism: uncultured Mycobacterium sp.; assembly: GCA_964525125.1. Taxonomy (GTDB): domain Bacteria; phylum Actinomycetota; class Actinomycetes; order Mycobacteriales; family Mycobacteriaceae; genus Mycobacterium. The sequence continues at coordinate 5,882 of CAZGGK010000083.1, read as the reverse complement.
GGTACCAGCTGGCGCAGCCGCCGGTGCTCCACACCGAGCGGGCCAGCTTGTGCTGCAGCTTCTCGTTGAACTCATCCTGCGCGGCCCGGGTGGGCGCCAGCGCCTGCGCGCCGGCCTTGTCCGCCGCGGCGATCGCCTGCTCGATGTAGTGGATCTGCGACTCGATCATGAACACCATCGAGTTGTGGCCCAGCCCGGTGTTCGGGCCGAGCAGGAAGAACAGGTTCGGCACCCCGGCGACGGTGACCCCGCGGTGGGCGGCCACCCCCTCGGTGTTCCAGCGGTCGACCAGGTCCTCGCCGTGGCTGCCCTTGATGTCGACGTAGGTGTAGGCGTCGCCGACGTGGAACCCGGTGGCGAACACCACCACGTCCACCTTGCGCTCGGCGCCGTCCACGGTGACGATGCCGTCCGGGGTGAACCGCGCGATGCGGCCGGTGATCAGCTCGGTCTTCGGGTTGCCGACGGCCGGGTAGTAGCTCGACGAGTTGAGGATCCGCTTGCAGCCCAACCGGTAGTGCGGCGTCAGCCGGCGCCGCAGCTCACGGTCCTTGATACCGCGGCGGATGTTCCACTTGCCCAGCACCTCACCGATTTTCAGCAGGCCCGGCCGCTTCGTCATCCCGACCGCCAGCGCCTCCTGCAGCCAGTAGATGCCGGTGCGCAGGCCCAGTCGCAGGCCGGGGATGCTGGTCAGCGCACGGCGCAGCGCCGGCGGGATCGCCTCGTTGGTGCGCGGTATCACCCAGGCCGGCGTGCGCTGGTAGAGCTGCAGTCCGGCAACCTGATCGACGATCTCGGGGACGATCTGGATCGCACTGGCGCCGGTCCCGATCACCGCCACCTGCTTGCCGGCCAGATCCACGGTGTCGTCCCACTCCGCCGAATGGAACGCCGCGCCGCCCGCCTTGCGGAAGTCGTCGAGGCCGTCGAAGTCGGGCACCGACGGGATGTGCAGCGCGCCGGCGGCCGAGATCAGGAACTGCGCGACGTATTCCCGGCCGTCGGTGGTGAACACATGCCAGCGGTATTCGTCGTCGTCCCAGATCGCCCGGTCGACATGGGCGCCGAACACGATGTAGCGGCGCAGCCCGTACTTGTCGGCGACACCCTTGAGGTAGTCGAAGATCTCGCCCTGATAGGAGAACAGGTATTCCCAATCCGGTTTGGGCTCAAAGGAATACGAATACAGGTGGGACGGGATGTCGCAGGCGCAGCCCGGGTAGGTGTTGTCCCGCCAGGTGCCGCCGATCTCGTCGGCCTTGTCCAGCATCACGAAGTCGATGCCCTGGCGCTGCAGGGCGATGCCCATGCCCAGCCCGGAGAATCCGGTCCCGATGATCAGCGCGCGGGTCTGCACCACCGGGGTGCTGTCCGCCGTGGCGCCGGCGGCCGGCTCGGTGACGGTCATCTTCACGCTCCTCCACTCAGCTTTACTGGGACCGCTGGTACCAGATACTTGGTGTGATCAGTGTCGCCGCGATGGGCGGCGGTGTCAACGCGACTTCTGTCACCACCGACGAACGGCTCCTGGGCGGTGCCACACCACCTGCGGCGTCTTGCACCCGGACCGCGGCTATCGCCGAGCCGCCGAGGTGCGGCGCGAATTCCGGGCACGCGAGCCGGCCCGCCGAGCGGCTATCCGCCCGGCGTCAAGCACCGGTCAGCCCAGCAGGCCAGACAGGCTGGCGCTGACCCCGGCGATCGCGTGCTGGATGCTGATGATCTCGAAGCCGGCCGCCAGCGAACCCAGCCCGATCGTCGCCGCGATCGGCAGGCCCAGCGCGTCCAGCAGGTTGCCGTCCTGCAGTTCGCCGAGGAAGATCTCGGCGGCGGAGACCGGCAGCGTCGTCAGCAGGGCGTTGGCGATGTCCGCGGTCGGCAGCAGCAACGAATAGGCCGAGGCCAGCGCGCCGCTGAACGCGTTGGCGAGGTCGCCGAAGCCGGGCAGCGCACCGAGGCTGCCGCCGGCGGCGACCGCCGCCATGACGCTCTGCGGCGTCAGCGACCCCAGGTCCCGGACGAAGTCCTCGGCGCCCTGCTGCGCCCCGCCGGCCAGCGCCGTCAGCACGTCGCCGACGTCGATACCGGTCGGGAACACCCCGATCGTGGTGGGCACATTGGCCGGCCCCTGGTCCCAGCCGTGCTCGATGTCGCCGTAGCCCAGGTTGATCAGCACCCGCAGCGCGGGCTGCACCAGATCGGCCAGCGGGTCACCCACCAGCGGGATGCCGCGCAGGGGCGCCAGCAGTGGCAGATCGGCCGTCTCGATCATCTTGTAGACGGTGTTGGACACACCCTCGACCGGCAGGGTGTGGGCTTCGGCGAGTTGCTCGGGGGTCAGCGTCGGAAGCAAGGGGTGCACGTAGACGATGCCGGCGACGGCGTTGAGGTCCGCCAGCACATTGATCGGGTAGCGCGGGAAGTCGGCGAACCCGTCGTACTCCATGGTGTAGGCCGTGGTCGGGTAGATGCTGTCCGGGGTCGCACCGCTGAAGGTGATGCCCAGCGACGGGATCGACGGCCCGTTGCCGTCGGCGTCCTGCAGCGCGGGTAGGTCGAAGATCTGCAGCAGCCCGCCGTTGGGGTTGTTGGGGTTGCCGAGCAGCACGAAGGACAGCTGGTCGGGGCTCGGCCGGTGATCCTCCGGCAGCGCCAGCAGGTTCCGCATCTCGAAGGTGTCGATCGTCGCGCTCTGCGAGTAGCCGTAGAGCAGGACCTGGTGCCCGGCGGCGAGTTGTTCCCGAAGGGCGGTGTCGATCAGGGTCAGGCCCTGGGCCATCGACGCATCCAGCGGCAGCTGCTTGACGCCGGTGAACGGATACAGCTGCATCGGGGCGAACAGCACCTGCGGGGTGAACCCCGGGTGGCCGGGCTGGATGAAGAGCTTGTCGACGGCGTCAACGTAGTTCTGGTGCGGTATCGGGATTCCGCTGCCGCCGTAGACGATCGCACACCCGAAGACGTCGGCGGCCGAGCACGCATACGGATCGCCCACCGGCCCGCCGAACAGGACGTCCCGCACCGCGTCCGCGCCGGCCGATCCCTGCGCCGCCAACGCGGCCGCGGTGATCGCGGCGGCACCGGCCAGCATTCTCGGGGCAAGTCTGCGCCGGGCGCCGGGCGCGGTGCACGCCATACAGTCCTCCTCGCCGCCGCTCCGAAGCTATGCAAGTATTACCCCAGATCGGGTCGAATTTCGGCGGATCGTGTTCATCGCCGCGATGGCCGGTATCGGCGCCGTGCTGGCATCGTGCGATCAGGCGACCGGCCGCTGGCCGGGCATCGCCTCGTGCAGCGGCCGGTCCGAGTCGACGGTGACGCCCAGCGACTCGGCGGTGCCGGCGATCACGCCCAGCATGATCGTCGACAGATGCGCGACGAACGCCTCTCGTGGCATCCGCCGCGGACTGTCCGGGCCGGGGCCCAGCCACCAGTCGGTGGCGGAGGCCGCCGAACCGAACGCGGCGAACGCGGCCAGCTCGAACGCCGCCCGGTCCAGTTCCATGTCGCGCAGTTCGTTGCTGAACAACTCGGCCATCGCCAGCGTGATCTCCCGGCCCTCGTTCAGCGTCCGCATCCTCGACTCGGAACGCTCCGGCGCACGGCCCTGGACGAAGAACCGCACCACGTTGGGGTGCTGGTCGACCAGGTCGACGTACTCGGCAACGGTGTTTCGGACGATGTCCCGGATGGAGTCGGTGGTGACGTCGACCGACGGGAAGATCGCCGTCCACAGCATGTCGCGCAGCCGCCCCCCGACCGCGTAGAACAGATCGGATTTGTCGGCGAAGTGCCGGTAGATCTTCGGCTTGGCGGTGCCCGCCTCTTCGGCGATCTCCCGCACGCTCACGTCCGGCCCGAGCCGGTCGATGGCCCGGAAGGCGGCCTCGACGATCTCGCCACGCACCTTCTTGCGATGCTCGCGCCACCGCTCGCTGCGCGCGTCGACCTTCTTGCCGGTGGTCTCGTCGGCCTTGGGTCTGGCTACTGCCCGCACGCTGAGCACCTTACCGCCCTGCCGGCGGTGAACCGGGCTGACCTGGGCAGACCGCCGACCCGCGGCGGTCGGATAGCATCGTGGGAACTTCCGGCGCAGGTCCGGCGAATACCGAGACGAGATGCAGTGACGCAGCGATTTGACCTGGCAATTGTGGGCGGCGGTCCGGCGGGGTCGGCGGCCGCCTGGCAGGCGGTGCAGACCGGCGCCCGGGTGGTGCTGCTCGACAAGGCCCAGTTCCCCCGCGACAAGCCGTGCGGCGACGGCCTGACCGCCCGCGCGGTCAGCTACCTGCAGAAGATGGGGCTCGCCGACGAGGTCGCGAAGTTCCACCGGGTCAACCGGGTGCGGGTGTTCAGCCCCAGCGAGTGGGAACTGTCGTTTCCCCGCCGCCCCGGCATGCCCGACCACGGTCACGTCGCCCGCCGGCCCGAACTCGACACGCTGCTGCTCAAGCACGCCGAGTCCGCCGGGGTTCAGGTGCGCCAGTCCGCCGAGGTCACCGGCCCGGTCTGCGACGACGCCGGCCGGGTGACCGGGGTGGTGCTCAAGGGCGGCGAAAAGGTGCTGGCCGATGCGGTGATCGCTGCCGACGGCGCCTACTCGCCGATCAAGCGCGCCATGAAGCTGGACTCCGACTACAACGGCTACTCGGCGATCGCGATCCGCGCCGAGATGCCGGCCAACCGGCCCGACGTCGACTCCCTGGACATCTACCTGAAGTTGGCCTTCCGAGGCGACCAGCTGCCCGGGTACGGCTGGGTGTTCCCGCTCGGCGACGGGCGCGTCAACATAGGCCTGGGCTACGTCAACAGCTACCAGAACTGGCAGGCCATCAACGCCACGGCGTTTCTGGGCGAATTCCTGGCCGGGCTGCCGGCCGACTGGCAGTTGCCGTCGATCGACGAGCTCAAGAAGTCCAAGACGGTGCGGGCCTGGCGGCTGCCGATGGGCTTCACCGCGTGGCCGCCGTGGCGACCCGGTGTGCTGTTCGCCGGCGACGCGCTGGGCGCGGGCAAACCGGCCTCCGGTGCGGGCATCTCCAAGGCGCTGGAATCCGGGCTGGCCGCCGGTGAGTGCGCGATCGCGGCACTGACCAACGGCGGCCCGGACGACTTCACCAACTACGCCCAGCGAATGGAGGAGGCGTGGGGGCGGGAGTACCGCCGCGGCCGGATCTTCCACAAGCTGGCCGGCATCCCGGCGATCGCCAACGCCGGCATCAAGTTCATCGACAACGGCCGGGTGCGCGACTTCATGCTGCGGCGGATGTACGCCAAGGGGCAGGGTCCGCAACACCGGTACTGAGCCGCCGTCGGCCCCCGCCCGCGGTCGGCCCCCGGCCACCTCCCCACCCGCTGCGAGCGTGAATCCGGCGACGCGACACGCCGAGCGGCCGTCGCAGGATTCACCGTGGACGGCGGCGTGTCCCGGCGGCCTTGCCCGCGGCGCCACGGACGGCCTTGCCCGCCGCGGCGCGGGCGGCCTGCTTGGCGAGGGTCTTCTCCCGCGCGTTCCGTTTCGGCGCCGGCTGCCGCAGCCCCCGCGACGAACCGGGCTTGCGGCCCCGGACTATCCCGACGAACTCCTCGACCAGCGGCGGCTGCGGGCCTTCCGGGAAGGCCAGCGCCACCGCGCAGGAGGGCGCGTCGGCGATCGGACGGTAGGTCAGGTCTTTGCGGTGATGCAGCCGCGCCAGCGACTGCGGCACGACCAGCACGCCGATCCCAGCGGCGACGAGTTCTATTGCATCCCCGGTTGTTTCGGGGCGGTGATCGACCGGGGCGCCTAGCGTGCCAGCCCAGGCAAGAACGCTGTCGAGTGGGAGTGGCGCATAGCCCGAGTTGGTAGCGCTGGTCTGGGTTGTTGGTAGCGGGATTCT
>CAZGGK010000082.1:0-11426 GCA_964525125.1 uncultured Mycobacterium sp. | reverse complement strand
CACTCCGGCGCCATCGCCTTGACCGCGGTCTGCCGGTTCTGGGTGGCGTAGCAGATGTCGTCGCTGGGCGGGTCCTGCAGCTTCGGGAACCGCCGGCGCAACTGCAGCACGGTCTGCATGGTCTCGTCGACACTCAGCGTGGTCTGCGACAGCCACACCACCTTGTCCTCGTCGCGCACCGTCACCGAGTTCACCGCGTCCGGGCCGTCGACCAACTGCACGTCGTCGGGCGCCTCGCCGATGATGCCGACGACCTCCTCATGGCCGGCGTGGCCGATCAGCAGAATGTCGTAGCCGTCCCGGGCGAAGCGCTTGGCCTCGTTGTGCACCTTGGCCACCAGCGGGCAGGTCGCGTCGATGACGCGCAGCCCTCGGTCGGCGGCCGACTCGTGCACGCTCGGCGCCACCCCGTGCGCGGAGAACACCACCATCGCGCCTTCGGGCACCTCGTCGGTCTCCCGGACGAACACCGCACCCTTCCTGGTCAGGGTGTCCACCACATGTTTGTTGTGCACGATCTCGTGCCGGACATAGACCGGCGCGCCGTGTTTCTCCAGGGCCCGTTCCACGGTTTCGACGGCCCGGTCCACCCCCGCGCAGTAGCCTCGCGGTTCAGCCAGCAACACCCGCTTGTCGGTGGGCGCGCCGGCCGCGGACACTGACACACCAGGAATCCCAAGCGTCGGCGGCATGACAACCAGCGTACGGTCCGCGACCCGTGTTTGGCTAAGCCAGGCTGTTAAGGCAGGCTAAGGGGCATGGCTACTGCACCATACGGAATCCGGCTGCTGGTGGGGGTGGCGACCGTCGCCGTCCAGGAGACGATGAAGCTGCCGCAAACCATCCTGATGTATCCGATGACACTGGCCAGCCAGGCGGCCCACCTGGTGATGCTGTGGCAGCAGGGCCTCGCCGACCTGGCCAACAAGGGCGATTCCACCCTGGAGTCGCTGTTCCCGCCCAAGGACGAGCAACCGGAATGGGCGACGTTCGACGAAGACCTCGACGACGCCGACGAGCTCAACGGCACCGAGCCCGACGGCTTCGATGACGCCCCCCGCTCCGACGGGCGGTTCGCCCTCTACTCCGGCGATCCGACCGGCGCCCCGGTCGAGACGAACGGCACGGCCACCGCGACCGTCCCGGCACCGCCGATCGTCACCGAACTCGACTACGGGTCACTCACCCTGGCCCAACTGCGGGCCCGGCTGCGTTCGCTGAGCGCCGAGGATCTTCAAGCCCTGCTCGACTACGAGGAAGCCACCAAGGCGCGGGCGCCGTTCCAGACCCTGCTGGCCAACAGGATCACCCACGTCGCTGCCAAGTGACCGCACCTGCGCCGGGAAGCTGCGCCGAGAACCCGTTCCCGGTTCGCGCGGTCGCCATCCGGGTGCAGGGCTGGATCGACCGGCTGGGCTCGGTCTGGGTGGAGGGCCAGTTGACCCAGATCAACCTGCGGCCGGGGGCCAGGACGGTGTTCATGGTGCTCCGCGACCCGGCCGCCGACATGTCGCTGCCGGTCACGTGCACACCCGAGTTGGTCAACCGGGCGCCGGTACAGCTGACCGAGGGCACCCGCGTGGTGGTCTGCGGCAAGCCCAGCTTCTACACCGGCCGCGGCAGCTTCTCGTTGCGGCTCAGCGAGATCCGAGCCGTCGGCGTCGGTGAGCTGCTGGCCCGCATCGAGCGGCTGCGGCAGCTGTTGGACGCCGAGGGACTGTTCGACCCGCGACTCAAACGACCGATCCCGTTCCTGCCGGCCACCGTCGGGCTGATCACCGGCCGGGCCAGCGCCGCCGAACGCGACGTCACCACGGTGGCCACAGCCCGGTGGCCCGCGGTGCGGTTCGCGGTCCGCAACACCGCCGTACAGGGCCCGGCGGCTGTCCCCCAGATCGTCGGGGCGCTGCGTGAGCTGGACGCCGATCCGGCCGTGGAGGTGATCGTGCTGGCCCGTGGCGGCGGCAGCGTGGAGGACCTGCTGCCGTTCTCCGACGAGACACTGTGCCGGGCGGTCGCGGCCTGTCGCACCCCGGTGGTCAGCGCGATCGGTCACGAACCCGACAACCCGCTCTGCGACCTGGTAGCCGACCTGCGGGCCGCCACCCCCACCGACGCGGCGAAGAGGATCGTTCCGGACGCCGCCGCCGAGCAGCAACGGGTCGCCGACCTGCGCCGGCGCACCGCTGCGGCACTGCGCAACTGGGTGCTGCGCGAACAGCGGGTGCTGGCCCAGCTGCGCAGCCGCCCGGTGCTGGCCGACCCGCTGGCCGCGCTCACCGCACGCGGTGAGGAGGTGCACCGCGCCCGGGCGGCGGTGCGCCGCGACATCACCCGACTGGTCGAAACCCAGAGCGAGCGGGTCGAACACCTGTCGGCAAGGCTGGCTACGCTGGGCCCGGCGGCCACCCTGGCCCGCGGCTACGCCGTGGTTCAGGTCGTTCCGGTCTCCAGACGGGCCCATGTGCTCCGGTCGGTCGATGACGCTCCGGCCGGAACCGGCCTGCGGATCCGCGTTTCGGACGGAGCGGTGGCTGCGACCAGTGAAGGGCATACCGATGGCGGCTGAGCAACCCGAGCAGACGAAGCCCATTAGTGAGCTCGGCTACGAAGAATGCCGGGACGAGCTGGTCGAGGTGGTGCGACTGCTGGAGCAGGGCGGGCTCGACCTCGACGCGTCGCTGACGCTCTGGGAAAGGGGCGAGCAGCTGGCCAAGCGCTGCGAGGAGCACTTAGCTGGCGCGCGCCGGCGGGTACGCGACGCGCTGGCCGCCGACGACGACGGCGACGGTTGAGTTCACGCCCGGAACTGGAACACGTTCCGTTATGCTCGCCCGATGGCTGATCCATCGCTGACAACACAACTGGGCCGGGTGCTTGTCACCGGGGGCTCTGGCTTCGTCGGGGCCAACTTCGTGACGACCCTGCTGGACCGCGGCTACCAGGTGCGTTCCTTCGACCGCGCACCGTCCCCGTTGCCCGCGCACCCGGCGCTGGAGGTGTTGCAGGGCGACATCTGCAATCCCGAGGCGGTGGCCGCGGCGGTCGACGGCATCGACACGGTGTTCCACACCGCGGCGATCATCGATCTGCAGGGCGGCGCAGAGGTCACCGACGAGATCCGGCGGCGCAGCTTCGCGGTCAACGTCGACGGCACCAAGAACCTGGTGCACGCCGGCCAGACCGCCGGCGTGCAGCGGTTCGTCTACACGTCGTCGAACAGCGTGGTCATGGGCGGCAAGCCGATCTCCGGTGGTGACGAGACCATGCCCTACACAACGAAGTACAACGACCTCTACACCGAGACCAAGGTGGTGGCCGAGAAGTTCGTGCTGGACGAGAACGCATCGCACGACGGTGGCGCCGACATGCTGACCTGCGCCATCCGACCCAGCGGCATCTGGGGCAACGGCGATCAGACCATGTTCCGCAAGCTCTTCGAAAGTGTCGTCGCCGGCCACGTCAAGGTCCTGATCGGCAGCAAACGCGCGAAACTCGACAATTCCTACGTGCACAACCTGATCCACGGGCAAATCCTGGCCGCCGAGCACCTGGTGCCGGGCGGCACCGCACCCGGCCAGGCCTACTTCATCAACGACGGCGAGCCGATCAACATGTTCGACTTCGCCGGCCCGATCGTGGAGGCGTGCGGGCAACCGTGGCCCCGGATGCGCATCTCCGGCCGGCTGGTGCGCGACGTGATGGTGATCTGGCAGTGGCTGCACTTCAAATTCGGGCTGCCCAAGCCGATGCTGGAACCCGGTGCGGTGGAACGGCTTTACCTGAACAATTACTTCTCGATCGACAAGGCCCGACGCGATCTCGGCTACCAGCCGCTCTTCACCACCCAGCAGGCCATGGCCGACTGCCTGCCCTACTACACCCAGTTGTTCAAGCAGGTGCAGGCCGAGGCCCATCCGCACCTGGCGACGGTGGTCGCCGAGCCGCACCCGGAGTAGTCATCGCTCGCATGTCTCGGGCCAACGCCATCTGGCCCTCAAAGCCGAGGTCATTGGCCAGCTTCCGGTAGCGTTCGGTGAAATCCCGGTGCCCACGCTCATCGTCGTTGGCCCGGGTGGGTGTGCGAGCGCAGGCTCGGCACCCCTTCTCTTCGATTCGGTCCCACAGCGCCCGCAGTGCCCGCTCGGAGCGCCGGCCGAACAGCAGACAGGCGGCCAGCGCCACGGATCAGCGGTACAGGTGCGCCGGGTGGTGGGTGGCCTGCTCGATCCGCGCCGACGCGGTCTCCAGCAGCGCCGTGCCCAGGGCGATCAGCCCGCGGGCGGCGGCGATCTCCTCACCGACCATCGGTTGACTGGCGTCCCTCGGGTGCCGGTAGGCATCGCCCCGGGCGGCCATGGCCCCTCCGGCGCCGAGTTGCGCGCGCACCGTCGCATGGGTGTGGGTCTCGTCCTCGTCGAATTCAATGTCGACATGCCAGTTGGTGGCCAAGTCTGCGTCATACATCACAATCACCTCCGTAGTCTCAAGGGTGCTCCCCGAAACGGAAGCTGTCACGCAAGGAGGTGCCCGTGGACACCGTGCTGGTCACCGGCGCGTTCGGCCTGGTCGGTTCGGCGGCGGTCAAACGGTTGGCCGAAGACGGCCGACACGTCATGGCAACCGATCTCGCCACCCCCGCCAACCGCAAGGCGGCGACCAAACTGCCGGCCTCGGTGCAGGTGCGCTACGCCGACCTGACCGACCCGGCCGCCGTCGACAACCTGGTCGGCGCGGTCCGACCGTCCGCGATCATCCACCTGGCCGCGGTGATCCCGCCGTTCATCTACACCCGCCGAGAACTGGCCCGCAAGGTCAACGTGGACGCCACCGGACACCTGCTGGCCGCCGCCGTCAACCAGCCGAACCCGCCGCGGTTCGTGCAGGCCTCTTCGATCGCGGTGTACGGCTCGCGCAACCCGCACACGGTCTCCGGCGTCTTGACCGCCGACACCCCGACCAACCCGGCCGACATCTACGGCGACCACAAGCTGCGGGCCGAACGCCTGGTCCGCGGCTGCGAGCTGGACTGGGTGATCCTGCGCCTGGGCGGGGTGTTGACGGTGGAGCCGATGGCGTACACGAAGTTGGACAACTTCTACTTCGAGAGTCTGCTACCCACCGACGGCCGCTTGCAGACCGTCGACGTGCGCGACGTGGCGTCGGCGTTCGCCGCGGCGACCACCGCCGACGCCGTCGGCGAGACCCTGTTGATCGGCGGTGACGACAGCCACCGCCAGGTGCAGGGCGACGTGGCGGCGGCGATAGCGGGCGCGATGGGTCTGGTCAACGGTTTGTCCACCGGCCTTCCGGGCAATCCGGACAGCGACGGCGACTGGTTCAACACCGACTGGATGGATTCGACCCGCGCCCAGGAGGTACTCGGCCACCAGCATGTTTCGTGGCCGGATCTGCTCACCGAGACCGCGGAGCGATTCGGCGCGAAACGCTACCTGCTGCGGGCGGTGGCTCCACTGGCCCGCGAGATCACCCGGCGCCGCAACGCCTACTACCGCAGCGGCAGACAGTACGCCGACCCGTGGGGCGCCATCCGCGACAAGTGGGCCGACCCCCGACCCGATCCGGCACCGGCATGACCGAGCGGAACGCCCTGGTCGTCGGCGGCGCTTCCGGAATCGGCCGCGCCGTGGCGGAAGCGCTGGCCTCAGACGCTTCAGGCGGCTGTCGGGTGACCGTCGCCGACCGCAACACCGGGGGCGCACACCGCATCGAAAAGGTCGACGTCACCGACGAGGAATCGGTGCGCGCGCTGTTCGCGGCCGCCGGCGACCTGGACATCGTGGTCAACACCGCCGGCTTCGGCACCCTCGGGCCGATCGTCGACATGCCGGTGGACCAGTTCCGGGCGGTCGTCGACGTCTGCCTGACCGGTGCGTTCATCGTGGCCAAGTACGCCGGCCGGCACCTGCGCGACGGCGGCGTGCTGGTCTCGATCTCCTCGCTGAACGGCCGGCAGCCGGCGGCCGGGATGAGCGCCTACTGTGCGGCCAAGGCCGGCTTGTCGATGCTCACCCAGGTGGCCGCGCTGGAGTGGGCGTCCCGCGGCATCCGGGTGAACGCGGTGGCCCCCGGCTTCGTGCACACCCCGCTGACCGACCCGGTGAGCGCCATCCCCGGCGTCCTCGAGGACTACCTGGAGAACACTCCGCTGGGGCGGGCCGGCACCCCGCAAGACGTCGCCGACGCGGTGCTGTTCCTGTGCTCGGCGAAGGCGTCCTGGCTGACCGGGGAGGTGCTCGACCTCAACGGCGGCGCCCACCTGCGCCGCTACCCCGACGTGCTGGGCCACGTCATGAAGCTGGCGGGCGGGGCGTCGTGAACTCCGAATTCACCGTCACCCAGCGCCGCGCGCTGGCCGTCTTCACCGTCATCGCACTGCTGTTCGGGGCGTACTTCCTGCGGGACTACTTCGTCCTGATCGTGGTGGCCGCCGTCGGCGCCTACATCTTCACCCCGCTGTTCCGCAGGCTCAACCGGCGGATGTCCACCGGGCTGTCGGCCGCGGGCACCCTGCTGGTGGCGCTGGCCGCCGTCGTCATCCCGGTCGGACTGGGCGGCTCCCTCGCGGTGGTGCAGATCTCCCGCACGGTCGGGCACATCGCCGAATGGGTGGAGAAGACCGACATGAGCACGCTCGGCGACAAAGCCCTGCAGTTCGTCAACGGTCTGCTGGCCCGGGTGCCGTTCGTGCATGCCGAAGTGACCATCGAGGGGCTGCGGCATGCCATGGTGACCGTCGGGCAGCGTGGCGGCGAGTTGCTCCTGCACCTGCTGCAGGGCACCGTCGGCGGCGTCGTCGGGGCGGTCACCTCGGCGATCATCTTCCTGTATGTGTTCGTCGCCCTGCTGGTGCACCGCGACCGGCTGCACGCCCTGATCGGCCAACTCAACCCGCTGGGCGACGAGATCACCGAGCTGTACCTGACCAAAACCGGTTCGATGGTGCGCGGCACCGTCGGCGGTCAGTTCGTCATCGCGCTGTTCCAGGGGGTCGCCGGCGCCGCCTCGATCTACATCGGCGGATTCCACCAGGGATTCTTCATCTTCGCGATCCTGCTGACCGCCCTGTCGATCATCCCGCTCGGCGGTGGCATCGTGACCATGCCGTTCGGCATCGGCATGGCGCTGTTCGGCAACGTCGTCGGCGGGGTGTTCGTTTTCGTGTTCCACCTGGTGGTGGTCACCAACATCGACAATTTCCTGCGCCCGATCCTGGTGCCCAAGGACGCCCGGCTCAATTCCGCCCTGATGCTGCTGGCGGTCTTCGCCGGCATCGGGATGTTCGGCTTCTGGGGCATCGTGATCGGCCCGGTGATCATGATCCTCATCGTCACCACCATCGAGGTGTATGTGGCCGACAAGCCGAAACCCCTGGTTACGCCGGCATCAGCCGCTGAGTGAGAAACTCCACCACCCGCTTGCGCGCCTCATAGGCCGGGTGACCGTCGACCTCACGGACCTCGTCGGTGAGCACCGAATGCGCCATCCGGGAGAAGCCGTCCGGGTTGCCCGGCGACGAGTCGATCTCGATCACCTCGAACGCGTCACCCAGCCGCTGCTTGAGCGTGGCGAACCGCTCGCCGGGCACCAGCTTGTCCTGGCTGAATCGCAAGCCCATCGCGCACAGTCCGTCGTTGGCAGCCCGGTCGGCGATCACCCCCAGCTCGACCTCGGACACCCCGGCGTCGCGGCGCTGCTTGAGCGTCAGGGGCAGCGGCAGCGACGGCTGGCTGAGCACCGGCGCCAGCACGCTGTCGTCGACCGTCGCGGCCAGCGCGAAGCCACCGGTGAAGCACATGCCGATCACCCCGACACCCTTGCCCGGTGTCGACGCGTCGAGGTCGCGGGCCAACGCCCGCAGGAACAACGACACCGGCCGCTGCCTGTTGGTGGCGAACGCCGAGAACTCCCGTACCACGCAGGCCCGAGCGAGGGTGCCCACGGTGTAGCCGAACGTATTTCCCCGGCCGGCCTCGCCGAACAGCGACGGCATCGCCACGGTGAAACCGTTGTCGACCAGATGGTTGCCCAGCGCCAGCACGCCGGGGTGGATACCCGGAATCTCCGGGATCAGCACCACGCCGGGCCCCTGGCCCCTGCGGTAGACGTCATGGGTGAGTCCGCCGCCGGTGAACGGCGACGACGTCCATCCGGTCAGGTCGGCTGCGGGTGCGTTCATTCGCCAGTCCTATCGGCTCGCGGGCAGCGGCGGCTGGGATTGGGTGGCCGCCGCCAGGGTCCGGAAGTCTTCTTCGCTGCCCGCGCCGGTGATGGCCAGCTGCGCGGTGGCCAGCCGGGTGGTCCATACCGGCTCAGAAACCGGGTCGGCACCGCCCTGGTACACCACCCAGCCGGTGCCGGCGACGTCCGCGGTCCCGGTCGGGTGCATCGATGGGCGGATCGAGGCCACCAATTTGGTCTCGTCGGCGTTGCTCTGGGTCAGGCTCAGATACTTCCCGGAGGGGCTGAGATAGCCGACCGTCGAGATGACGGCGCGCAACCGCTGACCGGTCTGCGGGTCGGTCCGCCCCTCGTCGATGCTGCCGCGGCTGCCGGAGTTGGCCTGCCAGCCCGGCGGCAGGGCGGGCAGCCGGACCGGGAAGCCCAGCGTCTGCGCGTCGGCGTTCAGCGCCGCGGCGGCGTCGAAGTACGGCACCGGGCCGGTGGTCACCCCGCCCGGCCGCAACGAGCACATCCCGGCCAGGCCGGCCAGCAGAATGCAGGCCGCCACCAGCGGCGCCAGCGACCAGAACATGTCCCGGCCGTCCTGTAACAGCCGGGGCTTCGCGGGCCTGGGGGCCGGGCGCGGTTCGGTGGTCACGCCGCCAGTATCCCAGCTGACGGGTGTCGACCTGCCTCTGGGAGAATCGCTACCTATGACAGGCCCACCCCGACGCGAAGCCCCCGACCGCAACCTGGCCCTGGAACTGGTGCGGGTGACCGAGGCAGGTGCGATGGCCGCCGGGCGCTGGGTGGGCCGCGGCGACAAGGAGGGCGGCGACGGCGCGGCCGTCGACGCCATGCGCGAGCTGGTCAACTCGGTGACGATGCGCGGTGTGGTGGTGATCGGCGAGGGCGAGAAGGACCACGCGCCGATGCTCTACAACGGCGAGGAGGTCGGCAACGGCGAAGGTCCGGACTGCGACTTCGCCGTCGACCCGATCGACGGCACCACGCTGATGAGCAAGGGCATGCCCAACGCCATCTCGGTGCTCGCGGTCGCCGATCGCGGCGCCATGTTCGACCCGTCGGCGGTGTTCTACATGAACAAGATCGCCGTCGGGCCCGACGCCGGCCACGTCTTGGACATCACCGCGCCGATCGCCGAGAACATCCGCGCCGTCGCCAAGGTCAAAGACCTCTCGCCCCGCGACATGACGGTGTGCATCCTGGACCGGCCCCGGCACGCGAGGCTGATCCACGACGTGCGGGCCACCGGGGCGCGGATCCGGCTGATCACCGACGGCGACGTCGCCGGGGCCATCTCGGCCTGCCGGCCCGATTCCGGCACCGACATGCTGGCCGGCATCGGCGGCACCCCGGAGGGCATCATCGCCGCCGCCGCGATCCGCTGCATGGGTGGTGAGATCCAGGCGCAACTGGCCCCCAAGGACGACGCCGAGCGTCAGAAGGCCATCGACGCCGGCTACGACCTGGACGAGGTGCTGACCACCGAGCACCTGGTCTCCGGCGAGAACGTGTTCTTCTGCGCCACCGGTGTCACCGACGGCGACCTGCTCAAGGGGGTGCGCTACTACCCCGGCGGCTGCACCACCCAGTCGATAGTGATGCGCTCGAAGTCCGGCACGGTCCGGATGATCGAGGCCTACCACCGGCTCTCGAAGCTCAACGAATACTCCGCGATCGACTTCACCGGCGACTCCACCGCCCAATATCCCCTGCCCTGACCACCACCAAGCGAGGACTTGCAGCTATGGCCGAAAACGCCGGCACCGAATACCGCATCGAGCACGACACCATGGGCGAGGTCCGGGTGCCCGTCAACGCGCTGTGGCGCGCCCAGACTCAGCGCGCGGTGGAGAACTTCCCGATCTCGCATCGCGGCCTGGAGCGCACCCAGATCCGGGCACTGGGTCTGCTCAAGGGCGCCTGCGCGCAGGTGAACAAAGATCTGGGCCTGCTGGCGCCGGAGAAGGCCGACGCGATCATCGCCGCCGCCGCCGAGATCGCCGACGGCCGCCACGACGACCAGTTCCCCATCGACGTCTTCCAGACCGGTTCGGGCACCAGCTCGAACATGAACACCAACGAGGTCATCGCCTCCATCGCTTCGGCCGCCGGGGTGGCGGTGCACCCCAACGACGACGTGAACATGTCCCAGTCGTCCAACGACACCTTCCCGACCGCCACCCACATCGCCGCCACCGAAGCCGCCGTGCGCCACCTGATTCCGGCGCTGCAGGTGCTGCACCAGGCGCTGGCGGCCAAAGCCGCCGAGTGGCGCACCGTCGTCAAGTCGGGCCGCACCCACCTGATGGACGCCGTGCCGGTGACCCTGGGGCAGGAGTTCTCCGGGTACGCCCGCCAGATCGAGGCCGGCATCGAACGAGTGCGCGCGACACTGCCCCGGCTGGGTGAACTGGCGATCGGCGGCACCGCGGTCGGCACCGGGCTCAACGCTCCGGACGGTTTCGGCGCCAAGGTGGTGCAGGTGCTGGTCGCAGAGACCGGATTGGCCGAATTGCGCACGGCGGTCAACTCTTTCGAAGCACAGGCGGCCCGTGACGGACTGGTGGAGGCATCCGGGGCGCTGCGCACCATCGCGGTGTCGCTGACCAAGATCGCCAACGACGTGCGCTGGATGGGATCCGGCCCGCTGACCGGGCTGGCCGAGATCCAGCTGCCGGATCTGCAGCCGGGCAGTTCGATCATGCCGGGCAAGGTGAATCCCGTTCTGCCGGAGGCGGTCACCCAGGTGGCCGCCCAGGTGGTCGGCAACGACGCGGCGATCGCCTGGGGCGGCGCCAGCGGCGCGTTCGAGCTCAACGTCTACATCCCGATGATGGCGCGCAACCTGCTGGAGTCGTTCACGCTGCTGGCCAACGTGTCGCGGCTGTTCGCCGAGCGGTGCATCGTCGGGCTGGTCGCCAACGTCGAGCACCTGCGCGAGCTGGCCGAGTCCAGCCCGTCGATCGTGACCCCGCTGAACTCGGCGATCGGCTACGAGGAAGCGGCCGCGGTGGCCAAGCAAGCGCTCAAGCAGCGCAAGACGATTCGGCAGACGGTGATCGACCGGGGCCTGATCGGCGAGAAGCTCTCGGAGGCCGAGCTCGACAAGCGCCTCGACGTGCTGGCGATGGCGAAAGTCAAAGACTGACCCTGGCCGGTTAGAAGGGTGGCGGGTCGTCGTCGTTGCCGGCGGCCGCTTTCCAGGAGGCCCAGCG
>CAZGGK010000081.1:0-15491 GCA_964525125.1 uncultured Mycobacterium sp. | reverse complement strand
GCCAACGCGGTGCGGGCGGCACTGTAGGCATCGAGGGGGTCGGACTTGCCTTTGAGGCGGCGGGTGGACTTGACCGCCCGGGTCACCTCGACGACCTCGATGCCAGCAGCGCTCAGCGCCCGAGTGAACCCGGCGCCGTAGCTGGCGGTCCCCTCCACCCCGATCCGCTCGACTTGCCCCGATGACGTCAAGAATGTGATGGCCGCGGCGTAACCGGTGCGGGTGGTCGGGAACTCCCGGTCACTGATCGGCGCGCCGGTCATGGAGATCGCCGCGACGTGGATCGTGTCGGCGTGGGTGTCCGCACCGGCGACGATGAGCGTGGATTCTGTCACGATGATGGTGTCCCTTCTGATCCTGATGTGATGGGGCACACACCGGCCAGGGCGGGCAGACAAGACATCGATGAGGAACGGCCAGGCTCCTGATTAGGTCATGTCCGTCCTGTCCGGTGTGAGCAGACGCGCACCACGCAGGCCGGACAGATCAAGTTAAAGACAACCCAGCAGGGCGTCAGTCAGACCCAGAGTCACGACCTGCGCGGTAACGCTCTTCCACCATCAATGTCAGACCCCGGTGCAATGCTCGTGTCATGTCCTCGATCGCGACCTCAACCGGCGTCCAGGCGCCTCCGGGTGCACGGTTGGAGGCGTTGTTCGAGGAGCTTTCGGAGTTGACCGGTCAGCGCAATGCGATCGATGGGCGCGTCGTGGAGATCGTCGCCGAGATCGACCGCGATGAACTGTGGGGTGCTACCGGGGTGCGGTCCATCGCTGCGCTGGTGGCCTGGAAGACCGGTGTGTCACCGGGCAACGCCGATACGGTCGCGACGGTGGCGCGCCGGCTCGAGTCGTTTCCCCGCTGCGCCGAGGGGATGCGCAAGGGCCGGCTGTCGCTGGATCAGGTCGGGGTGATCGCGCAACGCGCCGCCGACGGATCCGACGAACACTATGCCGAGCTGGCCGAGGTCGCCACGGTCAGCCAGCTGCGCACCGCGATCAAGCTGGCACCGCGACCCGAACCCGGCCCCCGGCCCGAACCGCAGCCGGCGATCACCAAGACCAGCGACGCCGAGTTCGACTGCTGGCGCATCACTCTCCCGCATGCCGAGTCGGCGACGTTCGAGGCTGCGCTGCAGTCGCATCGTGACGCGCTCATCGCCGAGTGGACACGTGACCGCGACGGTGACAGCGCTGCGCCCGATCAGCGTCCCCCGATGCCGACCACGGTCGATGCGTTCATGCGGCTGGTGGAGGCCGGATGGGACACCGACGTGCACCGCCGGCCGCACGGCCAGCGCACCACCGTGGTGATGCACCTAGACGTCAAGGAAAAGATCGGCGCCCTGCACCTGGGCCCGTTGCTGTCGGAGTCGGTGCGGCGGTACCTGACCTGCGATGCCACCTGTGAGGTGTGGTTCGAACGCGAGGGCGAAGTCATCGGCTGTGGTCGATCGACCCGCACGGTCGGCCGCCGGCTGCGCCGCGCGCTCGAGCACCGCCACCCCAGCTGTGCTGTTCCCGGTTGCGGAGCCACCCGCGGTCTGCACGCCCATCACATCCGGCACTGGGAGGACGGCGGGCCGACCGAACTGAGCAACCTGGTGCTGGTGTGTCCCCACCACCACCGGTTGCATCACCGGGGCGACATCACCATAACCGGACCGGCCGGCCGGCTCGTCGTGACCGACGGCGACGGCACGCAACTCCATCCCGGATCGCTGGCCCGCACGCCCACCAGCCCGCCACCGGCGGTCGCACCCTGTCGCGGGCCGCTCGGTGAGCGGGCCGACTGGTGGTGGTATCAACCGTTCCAGCCGCAGGCACCGCCAACGACCAACTAGCGCTGACGTCGTTGCGGTTGCGCCCGCCAGGGAAGACGCCGCTGGCGCGGCGTTGGGCACGTCGAGGTCTTTCGGCCGGCGCGGTCCGGGACCCTCCATCTTCGGAAGTCCTCGACTGCTACCCGGTCAGCGAGGCGCCGCCAACTCTTGCACCCTCGACTGCGAAGCCGGAAAGCATTCTGGGCTGCAACGCAGTTTTAGATCTGCGGTGCCCTCGGTGAGATTCGAACTCACACTTGACGGGTTTTGAATCCGTTTCCTCTGCCAGTTGGGATACGAGGGCCTGGCTGCTCGGGTGAGCGGCGCGCGGTTTTCCACCCTAGACGATGCCGGATACGCGGTGCGGGCACCCGACCGCGCGGCGGTTTCGCCACCCGGGTGCGCGCCGTCGGGTGCGGCCACGCCACAATGGCGTGATGACTGGTCCGACGTCCGACACCGGCTCGCGCCCGGCACACCGGGTGCTGATCGCCGAGGACGAGGCCTTGATCAGGTTGGACCTGGTGGAGATGCTGCGGCACGAGGGCTACGACGTCGTGGGCGAGGCCAGCGACGGCCAGGAAGCCGTCGAACTGGCCGAACAGCTCCGCCCCGATCTGGTCATCATGGACGTGAAGATGCCCCGCCGCGACGGCATCGACGCGGCATCGGAGATCGCCGCCAAGCGCGTCGCACCGATCCTCATCCTCACCGCCTTCAGCCAGCGCGACCTGGTGGAACGCGCCCGCGACGCCGGGGCGATGGCCTATCTGGTGAAGCCGTTCTCGGTCAGCGACCTGATTCCCGCCATCGAACTGGCGGTCAGCAGATTCCAGGAGATGACGGCACTGGAATCCGAGGTTGCCACGCTGTCGGAACGCCTGGAGACCCGCAAGCTCATCGAACGGGCCAAAGGTCTGCTGCAGGCCAAGCATGGCATGAGCGAACCGGACGCCTTCAGCTGGATTCAGCGTGCGGCGATGGACCGGCGGACCACCATGAAGCGGGTGGCCGAAGTCGTGCTGGAGACGCTCGGCCCCACCGAGTAGCCGCCCCCGAGCCGGCCGGCACCTGGTCCTTCGAAGCCGCCAGTGTGAGCCCTCCGACGCCGCCCCGGCGTGTCCCGTCGCGAGATTCACGGTCGCGGCGTGACCCGCCGACGGATGACTCAGCACCTCGCCCCCACAGCCAGTAGGCTCGATGGCGTGCAGCGACGAATCATGGGCATCGAAACCGAATTCGGTGTCACCTGCACGTTCCACGGTCATCGTCGGCTGTCCCCGGACGAGGTGGCGCGCTACCTGTTTCGCCGGGTGGTGTCCTGGGGGCGCAGTTCCAACGTGTTCCTGCGCAACGGCGCCCGGCTGTACCTCGACGTCGGCAGCCACCCCGAGTACGCCACCGCGGAGTGCGACAACCTGCTGCAGCTGGTCACCCACGACCGGGCCGGCGAGCGGGTGCTGGAGGACCTGCTGATCGACGCCGAGCAGCGACTGGTCGACGAGGGCATCGGCGGGGACATCTACCTGTTCAAGAACAACACCGACTCGGCGGGCAACTCCTACGGTTGCCACGAGAACTACCTGATCGTGCGGGCCGGTGAGTTCTCCCGGATCTCCGATGTGCTGCTGCCGTTCCTGGTGACCCGCCAGCTGATCTGCGGCGCGGGCAAGATCCTGCAGACCCCGAAAGCCGCCACGTTCTGCCTGAGCCAGCGTGCCGAACACATCTGGGAGGGTGTCTCCAGCGCCACCACCCGATCCCGCCCGATCATCAACACCCGCGACGAGCCGCATGCCGACGCGGAGAAATACCGGCGGCTGCACGTCATCGTCGGCGACTCCAACATGTCCGAGACGACGACCATGCTCAAGGTCGGCAGTGTGGCGCTGGTGCTGGAGATGATCGAGGCGGGGGTGCCCTTCCGGGACTTCTCGCTGGACAACCCGATCCGGGCCATCCGGGAGGTCAGCCACGATCTGACCGGTCGGCGCCCGGTGCGGTTGGCCGGCGGCCGGCAGGCCAGCGCCCTGGACATCCAGCGCGAGTACCACTCCCGCGCCGTCGAGTATCTGCAGACCCGGAACACCAACCCGCAGAACGAGCAGGTCATCGACCTGTGGGGCCGCCAACTGGACGCCGTCGAGAGCCAGGATTTCGCCAAGGTCGACACCGAGATCGACTGGGTGATCAAGCGCAAACTGTTCCAGCGCTACCAGGACCGCTACAACATGGAGCTGTCCGACCCGAAGATCGCCCAACTCGACCTGGCCTACCACGACATCAAACGCGGTCGCGGCGTCTTCGATCTGCTGCAGCGCAAGGGACTTGCCGCCCGGGTCGCCACCGACGACGAGATCGACGCCGCCGTCGACACCCCGCCGCAGACCACCCGGGCCAAGCTGCGTGGTGAATTCATCAGCGCCGCCCAGGCCGCCGGCCGGGACTTCACCGTCGACTGGGTGCATCTCAAGCTCAACGACCAGGCCCAGCGCACCGTGCTGTGCAAGGACCCGTTCCGCTCGGTAGACGAACGGGTGAACCGGCTGATCGCCAGCATGTAGCCATGGCGGCATCCAAAGAAGAGCGGCTGATGAACCTGGTCATCTGCCTGCTTTCCACCAAGTACTTCGTCCCCGCCGAGAAGATCCGGCACGCGGTGGCCGGATACGCCGGCTGTCCCACCGACGAGGCGTTCTCCCGGATGTTCGAACGCGACAAGAACGAGCTGCGCGACCTGGGGGTGCCGCTGGAGACCGGGCGCATCTCGGGTTTCGACATCGCCGAGGGCTACCGGATCAACCGGGACGACTACGAACTGCCCGACATCGCGCTCACCGCCGAGGAGGCGGCGGCGGTTGCGGTGGCGATGCAGCTGTGGCACTCGCCGGAACTGACCAACGCGACCCAGGGGGCGCTGCTGAAACTGCGGGCCGGCGGCGTCGACGTCGATCTTGCGGCCGGCGGCAACGTGTCGTTCGCCACGCCGTCGGCGCTGCCCGGCATCCACGGCTCGGAGCAGGTGCTCGGGGCGTTGTTGACTGCCATCAACGCCGCACGGGCGGTGCAGTTCCCGCATCGCACGTCCAGCGCCGAGCCCTACACCACCCGCACCGTCGAGCCGTGGGGCGTCATCACCGACAGCGGCCGGTGGTACCTGGTCGGCCGCGACCGCGACCGGGACGCCGTCCGGGTCTTCCGGCTGTCCAGGATCGGCGCGGACGTGGTCGCGATCGGCCCCGCCGGAGCCGTCGACAAGCCCGCCGATGCCGACCTGCGGAGGATCGTCTCGGATGCCATCGCCGAGACCCCCACCGGCGTCACCGCCCGGATCTGGCTGGCCGACGGTCACGCCAACGCACTGCGCCGCTGCGGCGCCGTCGTCGAGCGGCGGGCACTCGGCGGGCGCGAGGGCGCCGTCATCGCCGTCGACCTGCCGTCCGGGGACCGACTTGCGCGGCAGATCGCCGGACACGGCGCCGACGCCGTCGTACTGGAACCCGAGTCGCTGCGCGCGGACGTGATCGCGCGGTTGCGGGCTCAGGCCGCGGAGTTGCCGGCGTGAACAGACTGTCCAGGCGGCTGGTCCGGCTGCTGAACATGGTGCCCTACCTGCGGGCGCATCCCGGGGTGCACCCGGACAAGGCCGCCGCCGACCTCGGAGTCAGCAAGAAGCAGCTGATGACCGACCTGAACACGCTGTATCTGGACTGCGGGCTGCCCGGCCACGGCGGGGGAGACCTGATCGACCTGGAGATCTCCGAGGACTACCTCGCGGTCACGTTCACCGCGGGCATGGACCGGCCGCTGCGACTGACTTCGACGGAAGCGACCGCGGTGCTGGTGGCGCTGCGGGCGTTGGCGGAGCTGCCCGGGCTGGTCGATCCGCAGGCCGCTCGGAGCGCGACCGTCAAGATCGAGGCCTCGGTGAGCACGGCCGGCGCGGCGGGCCACCCGCAGAGCGCGCCGACCGCCGCCGAGACCCCGGCAACTGCGGCGGTGCGCGACGCGGTGCACCGGCAGCGCGCACTGGCCATCGATTACTACTCGGCCTCGCGGGACACCTCCAGCCACCGGGTCGTCGACCCGATCCGGGTGGTCGTCATCGCGGCGCAGAGTTACCTGGAGGCGTGGTGCCGCAGCGCCGAGAGCGTCCGGCTGTTCCGGTTCGACCGCATCGACGCCGCGGAGGTGCTCGACGAGCCGTCGGCGCCGCCGCCGCCGGCCGTGCAGGCCGGCACCGACACCTCGCTGTTCGATGCCGACCCGGCACTTCCGACGGCATCCCTGCTGGTCGGGACATCGGCGATGTGGATGTTCGACTACTACCCGATGACGGTGCTCGCCGAGCGCCCCGACGGCTCCCGCGAAGCGGTCATCACCTACGCCTCCGACGAGTGGCTGACCCGGCTGATCCTGGGCTTCGGGCCGGAGGTGCGGGTGCTGGCGCCGGCGTCGCTGGTCACGCAGGTGCGCGAGGCGGCAGTTGCGGCGCTGGGCGGCTATTCGAGCCCGGACAGTCATTGAGGGTGCGCCGTCGGCGGCGCGGCTGGGGGGTAATCCCGCGGTGACCTGCGGTAGCATCCTGGGAGACGTCTGGAGGTAGGCAAAGTGGGCACTCTTAGTCCGTGGCACTGGGCGATCCTGCTGATCGTTGTGGTTGTGCTGTTCGGCTCGAAGAAGCTTCCCGACGCGGCGCGCTCGCTGGGCAAGTCGATGCGGATCTTCAAATCCGAGATCAAGGAACTGCAGCACGAGGGCCAGCCGGAGACACCCGTGACCAAGGTGCAGTCCGAGCGGGTCGAGCCACCGGCGGCCGACGGACGGCCGGTCTAGCGCCGGTTCGGCGCCGCAACCTCAGTGCGCACCCCCGAATTCCTCCGGCGCCTCGACCCGCGCAGCCGCCGCAGCAACCCGGACGGGACGATGTCGCTCGTCGACCATCTGCGTGAACTGCGGACCCGGTTGCTGATCTCACTGGCGGCGATCGCACTGACCACGGCGGTCGGGTTCATCTGGTACGGGCATTCGTTCTTCGGGATGGAGAGCCTGGGCGAATGGCTGCGGCAGCCGTACTGTGCGCTGCCGGCGTCGGCGCGCGCCGACATCAGCGCCGACGGGCAGTGCAGGCTGCTGGCCACCGGTCCGTTCGACCAGTTCATGCTGCGGCTGCGGGTCGGGCTGGCCGCCGGGATCGTGCTGGCCTGCCCGGTGTGGTTCTACCAGCTGTGGGCGTTCATCACGCCCGGGCTGTACCGCAGGGAGCGCCGCTTTGCGGTGACGTTCGTGGTGGCGGCGGCGGTGCTGTTCGTCACCGGTGCGGTGCTGGCCTACCTGGTGCTGTCCAAGGCGCTGGGGTTCTTGATGACGGTCGGCAGCGACGTACAGGTGACCGCACTCTCCGGTGACCGGTACTTCGGATTCCTGACCAACCTGCTGGTGGTGTTCGGGATCAGCTTCGAGTTTCCGCTGCTGATCGTCATGCTGAACCTTGCCGGCGTGCTCAGCTACGAACGGCTCAGGGCGTGGCGACGTGGGCTGATCTTCGCGATGTTCGTGTTCGCGGCGGTTTTCACCCCCGGATCGGATCCGTTCTCGATGCTGGCCCTCGGCGGTGCGCTGACCGTGCTGCTGGAGCTGGCCATCCAGGTCGCCCACCTGCACGATCGGCGTAAAGCCAAGCGGGAAGCCCAAAAGGCCGAGGCCGCGATTCCCGACGACCAGGCCTCGGTGATCGAACGGCCGTCCCCCGTCGACGTCCCGTGAGCACCCCTTCCCGCATGCGGGCGTGTAGCTGTGCGCGCTCTCGCGGGTACTGGGGTGGGTCATGAGCGAGCTGGCCCGGTTCGCCGCCGAGTTGCCGTTCGCCCTCGACGATTTCCAGCGGCGCGGGTGCGCGGCGCTGGAAGCCGGCCGCGGTGTGCTGGTCTGCGCGCCCACCGGAGCCGGCAAGACCGTCGTCGGCGAATTCGCGGTGCACCTGGCGCTGGCCGCCGGTGGCAAGTGCTTCTACACGACGCCGATCAAGGCGTTGAGCAACCAGAAGCACACCGACCTGGTGGCCCGCTACGGCAAGGAGAAGATCGGGCTGCTGACCGGCGACCTGTCGGTCAACTCCCATGCCCCGGTGGTGGTGATGACCACCGAGGTGCTGCGCAACATGCTCTACGCGGATTCTCCTGCGCTGCAAGGCCTTTCCCACGTAGTGATGGACGAGGTGCACTTCCTGGCCGATCGGATGCGCGGTGCGGTGTGGGAGGAGGTGATCCTGCACCTGCCCGAAGAGGTGCGGCTGGTCAGCCTGTCGGCGACGGTCAGCAACGCCGAGGAGTTCGGCGGCTGGATCCAGACCGTGCGCGGCGACACCACCGTGGTGGTCGACGAACACCGACCGGTGCCGCTGTGGCAGCACATGCTGGTGGGCAAGCGGTTGTTCGACCTGTTCGACTACGGGGCCGGCGCCGCGGAGCGAAAGCCGGTGGTGGACCCGCAGTTGCTGCGCCATATCGCGCACCGCCGGGAGGCCGACCGGTTGACCGACTGGCAGCCGCGCGGGTCTTCCCGAAGGCACGGAGGTGACCGGCCCCGCTTGTTCCGCCCACCGGGCCGCCCGGACGTGATCGCCATCCTGGACTCCGAGGGTCTGCTCCCGGCCATCACCTTCGTGTTCTCCCGGGTGGGCTGCGACGCCGCCGTCAAACAATGCCTGCGCTCGCCGCTGCGGTTGACCACCGAAGAGGAGCGGGCCCGCATCGCGGAGGTGATCGACCACCGCTGCGGCGACCTCGCCGACACCGACCTGGCCGTACTGGGCTACTACGAGTGGCGCGAGGGGCTGTTGCGGGGGTTGGCCGCCCACCACGCCGGGCTGCTACCGGTGTTCCGGCACACCGTCGAGGAGCTGTTCACCGCGGGCCTGGTCAAAGCGGTGTTCGCCACCGAGACGCTGGCGCTGGGCATCAACATGCCGGCCCGCACTGTGGTGCTGGAACGATTGGTGAAGTTCAACGGCGAGCAGCACGCCCCGCTGACCGCCGGCGAGTACACCCAGCTGACCGGCCGCGCCGGCCGGCGTGGCATCGACGTCGAAGGCCACGCGGTGGTGCTCTGGCACCCCAACGAGGACACCGCGGACCCGGGCCACGTCGCGGGGCTGGCCTCGACGCGGACCTTCCCGTTGCGCAGCTCGTTCGCCCCGTCCTACAACATGACGATCAACCTGGTGCACCAGATGGGGCCCGAACAGGCGCACCGGCTGCTGGAGCGGTCCTTCGCCCAGTTCCAGACCGACCGATCGGTCGTCGGGCTGGTCCGGACCGCCGAGCGGGGCGAGCGGTTGCTGGAGCAGGTGGCCGCGGAGCTCGGTGGAGCGGACGCCCCGATCCTGGAGTACGCCCGGCTGCGCGCGCAGATTTCGGCCCGCGAACGCACACAGGCCCGCGCGTCGCGGCTGCAGCGCCGCCAGGCGTCCCATGATGCGCTGGCAGCACTGCGCCGTGGCGACATCATCAATCTCAGCCGCGGCCGCCACAGCGGGCTGGCGGTGGTGCTGGAAGCCGATCGGGACAGCACCGAGCCACGGCCGCTGGTGCTGAGCGAACACCGCTGGGCGGGGCGGATCTCGGCGGCGGACTACCCGGCGGGCGCCTCACCGGTGGGTTCGATGAGTCTGCCCAAACGGGTCGAGCACCGACAGCCACGGGTCCGGCGCGACCTGGCGTCCGCGCTGCGCTCGGCGGCTGCCGGTCTGGTGATCCCGGCCCGGCATGGCCGCCGCGGTGCCGGAACCGGGGACGACGGCGATGTGGACCCGGAGTTGGCGTCGCTGCGCGCGGCGTTACGCCGTCATCCGGCCCACCGCGACCCGGATCGGGACACCTCGATCCGG
Source organism: uncultured Mycobacterium sp. (assembly GCA_964525125.1). Lineage (GTDB taxonomy): Bacteria > Actinomycetota > Actinomycetes > Mycobacteriales > Mycobacteriaceae > Mycobacterium. Next base: position 5,781 of record CAZGGK010000081.1, on the reverse strand, counting down.
GTTGCCGAGCGCTGCCTGCGGCTGGAAAGCGACAACGCCCAGATCCGCAAGAAGGTGGCCGCGGCGACCAATTCGCTGGCCCGCACCTTCGACCGGATCGTCGGCCTGCTCACCGAACGCGGATTCATCCAAGCCGGTGACGGGGGTCCGCAGGTCACCGACGACGGATTGTTGCTGGCCCGGATCTACAGCGAGAGCGACCTGCTGGTTGCCGAATGCCTGCGCACCGGAGCGTGGGACGGCCTGGGCCCCGCCGAACTGGCTGCGGTGGTCTCGGCGGTGCTGTACGAAACGCGGGGCGGCGAAGGGCCGGGCGGGATGTCCGGCCGCGAGTCGCCCACCGCGCCGATACGCCACGCACTGCACCAAACCCGCAGGCTGTCGGCGGAGTTGCGGGCCGATGAGCACCACCACCGGATCGCGCCGAGTCGTGAACCCGACGACGGGTTCGTCGCCGCGGTGTATCGCTGGGCTCGCACCGGCGACCTCGCTGCCGCACTTGCCGAGTCCGACGCGGCGGGCGGCGGTTCACCACTGTCGGCCGGAGATTTCGTGCGCTGGTGTCGGCAGGTGCTCGATCTGCTGGATCAGCTGCGCAATGCGGCCCCCGACCCAGGTCTGCGGGCCTGCGCGAAACGTGCGATCGACACGGTTCTGCGAGGCGTCGTCGCTGTTGACGCCGGGTAGGCTGGGCCGGGCGCTACCGTGTACCCAGCAGGGGCATCGGGCACTTGAGAGGACTGAGCAACGACGATGACTGGACCGCAGGGATACGACCCCACGCAGGCCTGGCAGCCACCGGGCCAGGGGGAGGAGCCGCAGAGCCCTGACCAGCAGTGGCAGCCGCCCGCCTACACGACACCGCAGTACCAGCAGTACCAGCAGCCGACGGCGTCGTATCCGGCTGCCCCGTCGTACCCCGCCGTGCCCGGTTACCCGCAGTCCGAGCAGTACGGCCAGCAGCCCACCGAGTACGGCCAGCAGCCGACGCAGTACGGGCAGCAGCCGACGCAGTACGGCCAGTACCCGCAACAGCCTGGGCAATACGGTCAGCCGGCCCAGTACGGCCAGTACGGGCAGTACGGGCAGCAACCCGACCCATACGGGCAGTATCAGCAGCAGCCCGGCCAGTACGGGCAGCCGGCACCGGAAGCCAAACGGTCGAATGCGGTGATCGGCTCCGTGACCGCGGCGTTCCTCGGGATCGTCGTCCTGGTGGTCCTGGTCCTCGGCTTCTGGAAGCCGGGATTCTTCGTGACCACCAAGCTGGACATCACCAGGGCGCAGGAGGGCGTGCAGCAGATCCTCGCCGACCAGACCAACGGCTACGGGGCCAAGAACGTCAAGGACGTCAAGTGCAACGACGGCCAGAACCCCGTCGTCAAGCAGGGCGAGACGTTCAACTGCGAGGTCAGCATCGACGGCACCAAACGCCAGGTGACCGTGACCTTCCGGGACAACTCCGGCACCTACGAGGTGGGCCGGCCCAAGTAGTCGAGCGCTTTCGTCAGCCGGGCGATCGACGATTCCAGGCCGAGTGCATCGGCCAGCTCGGCGACACGGGCCGGGTCGCGCGGTGTCACCGGCAGTTCATCTGACGGCGGCGTCAACGACACCGGCGCGTCGGTGGCCACCCGGACCACCGGTCCCGCGACATCGAGGTAGTCCGCGGCGGCCTGTAGCTTGATCCGAACACCCTGTGGCATTTTGGATTCCGGGTCCGCCACGGCGGACAGGATCGCCGTCAGCGAGCCATGCTGGGCCAGCAGCCTGGCCGCCGTCTTCTCACCGATGCCGGCCACCCCGGGCAACCCGTCGGAGGGATCCCCGCGCAGCAGCGCCAACTCCGCGTAGGCGGCGCCGGCCCGGCTCGCGGGCAGCCCGTATCTCTGAGCCACCTCCGCCGGTCCGAGCAGCGTCGCCTTGGCCAGGCCGCGACCCAGATAGAGCACCTTGACCGCGACCGGCTCGTCGGTGACGACCTGCAGCAGGTCGCGGTCCCCGCTGACCACGATCACCGGGTCCCGCCGTTCAGCGGCGGCCAGGGTGCCCAGGACATCGTCGGCCTCGAAGCCGGGTGCCCCACCGGTTGCGATGCCGACCGCTTCGAGGATGTCGATGATCATCTCGACCTGCGGGGTCAGCTCGTCGGGCACCTCCTCGACACCGGGTCCGGGCTCGGATTCCGGTTCGGCCACCCGATGCGTCTTGTACGACGGGACGCGGTCCACCCGCCACTGGGGCCGCCAGTCCAGGTCCAACGCCACCACCAGTCGGCCGGGTGCGTGCCGGGTGATCAGCGTGGCGACGGTGTCCAGGAAGCCGCGCGCCGCGTTGACCGGGCGACCGTCGGGTGCGGTGATCGAGGCCGGCACCCCGAAGTAGGAGCGGAACCACATGCTGGCGCCGTCGAGCAGCAGCAGGGGTCTTGGCGTGTTCGGCATTGACTCTGCGTACACCACGGGGGTCACTCGCACTTTTGCCGGGTCTGTGCAGAGTCAACGGTAGCGTGGCGGCTTGTGACGTCCCGTTTCGATAGCACCGTCTATGCCCGCCGGCTAGCCGCGGCGGCCGCTGCCACCGCCGAGGCCGGGCTGGTCGGCCTGATCATCACCCCCGGCTACGACCTGCGTTATCTGATCGGGTCACGGGCGCAGACCTTCGAACGGCTCACCGCACTGGTGCTTCCGGCTGCCGGGGTGCCCAGCATCGTGGTGCCGCGCCTGGAGCTGGCCTCGCTGGCCGCATCGGCGACCGCCGACCTCGGGCTGTCGGTGATCGACTGGGTCGACGGCGACGACCCCTATCGCTTGGTCGCCGACGCCCTGGGAGGGCAGCCGGCGGCCACCGCGGTCACCGATGCGATGCCGGCCCTGCACCTGCTGCCGCTGGCCGAGATACTCGGCGTGCCGCCGGTGCTGGCAACCGGAGTGCTGCGCGAGTTGCGGATGATCAAGGACGCCAGCGAGATCGAGGCACTGCGCCAGGCCGGGGCGGCCATCGATCGGGTGCACGCTCGGGTGCCGGAATTGCTGGTGCCAGGTCGCACCGAGGCCGCCGTCGCCGCTGACATCGCCGAAGCCATTGTCGCCGAAGGTCATTCCGAGGTCTCGTTCGTCATCGTCGGCTCCGGGCCGAACGGTGCCGACCCGCACCACGAACACTCCGACCGGGTACTGCGGGCCGGTGACATCGTCGTCGTCGACATCGGCGGTGCATGGGAACCCGGATACCACTCGGACTCGACCCGCACCTACAGCATCGGAGAACCCGATCCATCGGTGGTGCACCGTTATTCGATACTGCAACATGCCCAGGCGACAGCCGTGGCAGCAGTGCGTCCGGGTGTGACGGCTGAGCAGATCGACGCCGCGGCGCGCGATGTGCTGACCGAAGCCGGGCTGGCGGACTACTTCGTGCACCGCACCGGGCACGGCATCGGATTATCGGTTCACGAAGAGCCCTACATCGTCTCCGGCAACGGTTTGCCACTTGCTGCCGGGATGGCGTTCTCCGTCGAGCCGGGCATCTACTTTCCCGGGCGTTGGGGCGCCCGCATCGAAGACATCGTCGTCGTGACCCCCGAGGGTGCCGAACCGCTGAACAAGCGCCCCCACGAACTGGTCGTGGTGCCGGTCAGCTGAGACCGTCACCGTCGCTCTCGGTCTTGCGCTCCGGGGCGACGATGCGCCGGGTGGCCACCGGCTTGCCCTGCACATGTTTGGTCACTTCCGGCAACTTCGGCGGAGTGCTGATCCGACCCTGCACCGGTGCGCCGTTCTTCACCGCCGGCGGGACCACGCGTTTGGTGTCAGCCTTGGCGTCACCGGTTGCGCCGGTGGCCCCACCCGCGGCGCCGGGCGGCATCATGGGGTACCCGCCCATGGCGCCCCGTCCCGCACCGACCGGCTCAGGTGTGCCCGGCGGCAACACCGGACCGGACGACGACGCCGGGAACGTCGCCGCCGAGGGGGTCGCCGGTGGACCCAGGTTTCCCGCCGGCATGGTGGAACCCAGACCCATGCCCACGCCGGCGCCGGTGCCGAGCAGTGCGCCACCGGCCCCGAGGGCGTCTTCGGGCAACTCGCCGGCGGCCTCGGCCGTCTCGCCGGCGTTGCCCAACCCCCCGATGAGCTGTCCGCCGGCCTGCACGCCCTGCTGCATCGCCTGGCTGAGCTGTTGGACCAAACCGCTGAAGACCCCGTTGACGCCCTGCCCCACGCCGGACAGCGATTGCGGTATCTGCTGGGCCATGCCCATCACCTGGCCCATCGCCTGGGCGGCCTGTTCCTCGTTGGCGGGAAACTTAGCCAGCGCGGCACCGGTTTGCAGTTCGCGCTCGGCCAGCCCGGCCTCGGCGGCGGCCATGTCGGCGGGGTCACCGGCATTGCCGGCCATTCCCAGCGCGGCCAGCAACTGGCTGATAACCGAACGGGTCGACGCGATCTGATCGGGTGCCAACAGCGGAGGCGGGGGTAACCCGAGTGCCTGGGCGAGCTGGCCCAGGATGATCTGCAGCTGTTGCGGGTCCATGTCGAAGTTTCCGCTACGACCCGTGGTTCAGCGCTTGAAACCAGGCGAAGTGATAGTGCGCCCCGACCTTGTCGCCGCCGACCAGGGCGTCGATCACCGCCAGCAGCTGCCAGTTGCCCAGCACGGAAGCGTCGGCACTGCCGGGGCAGGAGTCCAGAACCTGGTCGGCCATTGCAGTGAGATCTGCTCGGAGCAGCGCGATTTCGGAGTCCAGGATGCCGGTGCGGGCAGTTGCGGCTTTGGCCAAGGTGTGCGCCAACCGAGGTAGACCGTCGCGCCACTTGGTGACCCGGCCCAGTTCCCATCCGAGTTCGTCGACCACCGGACCTTGCCTGGCCCGGACGGACGTCGATACGGGTTCGGGGTCATCGACGGTGGGCAGGTGCTGTCCTGACGTGTAGGTGCTGGTGACGGTCACTTCGCCCAGCAGCGACTCCAGGTTGCCGCGACGGGGTGCCGGGTCGAGGAGTTGCACGCCGGACGGGATTTCTATGCCCGGTGGAATCCAGCCGCCGGCCAGGTCGGTGACCAGCACGGTGCTGCCGTCCGGTCGGTCCCCGGCGGCCCACGACAGCCGCGGCTCCTGGCGAGCGACGAAGTCGACCAGGCGCCGCAGCCGAGCCTGGGCGCCGAGCTGCCTGGCGGGGACTCCCGTGAGTGCTCCGCTGGCGGTGGCCGTGGCTACCTGCTGTCCGAGCAGAGCGGGTGTCGGCTGAGGCGTTGCCTGCCGCACCACCGACGGGGTGACCGGCCCGGCGCCGGGTGACGGGCCGGCCGGTGCCGATACCGGTGCGGCCGCTGCCGGTGCGGCCGGAGCGGTGGGCAGTTGCGCTGCCGGTGCCGGTGCCCGGAACTCGGCGCCGTAGCTCGGCAGTGGGCCGGCGGCGATCGGGGGCGGGGTAATCGGGGCCACCGGTGCCACCGGGGTCGGCTGAGCCACGTAGGTCGGCGCCGGCGGGGCCTCCACCGCGGCGGTGTGCACCGGTGGCGGGGTATCGAACACCGGCGCGGTTGCCGCCGACGGCAGCGTCGGCGGGAGCGCCGCCTGGTTTGCCAGCGGTGTTGCTTGCGGCAGCTGCGGTGCGGTGGGGGCGGGCGGCAGTGCGCCGGTGGCCGCGGTGAGCGGTGTGCCTGATGGCGTCGGCATGGCGCTCGGCGGCGGCAGGCTGGGCGCCACACTCATCGGCGACACCGGGGGCAGGGCCGTTGGTGGGGCTGATACGGGGGGTGTTGAGAGGGGGGAGGGGG
>CAZGGK010000080.1:0-15639 GCA_964525125.1 uncultured Mycobacterium sp. | reverse complement strand
TCTACTACTGCGTCGTCGACACCCGGGCCTGGCTGCGCGACCCCGCACCGTTGTTCCGGACCAACGTCGACGGTTTACGCAACGTCCTGGACGTGGTCACCGACACTGCCGTCGCCGAGCCGATCGTCACCGGCCTGCGGCGGTTTGTCTTCACCAGCAGCTATGCGACGGTGGGCCGGCGGCGCGGTCACATCGCGACCGAGGACGACCAGATCCGGCGCCGGGGGCTCACCCCGTACGTGGAGTCGCGGGTGCAGGCCGAGGAGATGGTGCTGGCCTACGCCGCCGAAAGGGGGCTGCCGGCGGTCGCCATGTGCGTGTCCACCACCTACGGCGCCGGTGACTGGGGCCGAACCCCGCACGGCGCCTTCATCGCCGGCGCGGTCTACGCCAAGCTGCCGTTCACCATGCGCGACATCCAACTGGAGGCCGTCGGTATCGAAGACGCAGCGGATGCGCTCCTTTTAGCGGCCGAACGCGGGCGCAACGGCGAGCGGTACCTGATATCCGAGCGGATGATCAGCATCGCCGAGGTGATCCGGATCGCTGCCGACGAAGCGGGGGTGCCGCCGCCACGACGTTCGATCTCGGTGCCGACGCTGTACGCCTTCGCCGCGCTGGGCAGCCTGAAGGCGTGGCTGACCCGGACCGATGCCGAGCTGTCGGTGACGTCGGTGCGGATGATGCGGGCCGAAGCCGAGGTCCACCACGGCAAAGCGATACGCGAATTGGGTTGGCAGCCCAGGCCGGTCGAAGAATCCATCCGGGAAGCGGCCCGGTTCTGGATGGGCCTGCGCAGCACCGGCAAAGAAACCAGCGGAAGAAACGACGCGGTGCGCGACGTTTGGAAGCTCTAGGCCCGACCCGCAGGAGCAACACCATGAGTCAGCGACCCGTCCTGACCCCCACCGCCGAGTATCCGATCACGGTCTCCCCGACGGACCGGCACGTCACGGTCCGGGTGCACGGTGAGGTGCTGGCCGAAACCGACTGCGCGCTGACGCTGCGGGAGTCCGGACATGCTGCCGTGCAATACATTCCGATGGCTGACGTCAACCAGCACATGCTGACCCGCAGCGACACGGTCAGCTACTGCCCGTTCAAGGGCGATGCCGGCTATTTCGATGTGACCACCGCGGCCGGCACTGTCATTGCCGATGCGATCTGGACCTACCCGGAACCCTTCCCCGCGGTCGCGGCGATCGCCGGGCACGTCGCCTGCTACCCGGACAAGGCGGAGATCCTCATCGGGTCCGCTTAGGTGCCGAGCACCTCTGCGGCGAAGCGGGTGTCGGTGTACTCGCGCACCGACACGATCTGGCCGTCGCGGGTGTCGATGATGAACACCGCCGGGCTCTCGTAGTGCTTCCCGTCGGGGGTGACGCAGTCGGCTTCGGCCTCGATCACCACCGTCTCGCCCTCGTTGATGCACCGCATCAACTCGAGGGTGATCCGCAGCTTGCGCTTGCGCTGTTCGACCTGCCGGCGCAGCGCTTCCCTGTCGATCGGTTCGCGATCGAGCACGCTCCAGTAGCTGAAGTCGTCGCTGAGCAGCCCGAAGTATTCGTCCAACTCGGCGCCTTCGGTGATGCACTGCAGGAACATCCACGCCAGTTCGGCCTGCGGATCGTCGAACGGGGTGGTCACCCTGCCATCCTATGATCACCGCATCGATATTCCCCGCACCCGCACCGTCACCTTCCCCGGCCCGGTCAGCCCCGGACCGACGCTGGCACCGCTGCGCAGGGGCCCACTGGACCCCTGCTTCTACGGCGCCGACGACGGTGCCGTCTGGCGGACCAGCCTGCTGCGCAGCGGACCGGTGACGGCACGGATCGCCAGGGTGGCGCGGGACGCGGTCGCTTGCGAGGCCTGGGGCGCTGGTGCCGCAGAGTTTCTCGACCTCGCGCCGGGACTGCTGGGCGCCGACGACGACGCTTCGGGTTTCGCGCCGACCGAGCCGACGGTGGCGGCCGCGTACCGGCGGGTGCCGCACCTGCGGCTGGGGCGCACGGGGCGGGTGCTGGAGGCGCTGATCCCCGCGGTGCTCGAGCAGCGGGTACCGGGAGTCGACGCATTTGGCTCCTGGCGAATGCTGGTCACCAGGTTCGGCGACCCGGCACCGGGCCCGGCGCCGACCCGGATGCGGGTGCCGCCACCGGCCGAAGTGTGGCGGGCAATCCCGTCCTGGGAGTTTCACCGCGCCAACGTCGATCCCGGGCGGGCTCGCACCGTCGTGGCCTGCGCGCAGCGGGCGACGTCGCTGGAACGGTTGACCGGCCGGCCGGCGGTGCAGGCGCGGGCGGCGTTGACGTCGCTGCCCGGTGTCGGGGCCTGGACCGCCGCGGAGACGGCGCAGCGTGCGTTCGGCGATGCCGACGCGCTGTCGGTGGGTGACTACCACCTGGCCGGGGTGGTCGGCCGGACCCTGCTCGGCCACCCGGTCGACGACGACGCCATGGTCGACCTGCTGGAGCCGATGCGGCCGCACCGACACCGGGTGGTGCGACTGCTGGAGGTCAGTGGGCTGGCTGTGCAACCGCGCCGCGGTCCGCGGTTGCCGGTGCAGGCCATCGTGCGGTTGTAGCGGCCGCGCAGCGGCCCCGGGCGATCAGCCGTGATCTTGGCCCGGACTGCCGGGGGCACCGGGTGTGCCGCCGGTGCCGCCGGCGCCGCCGTAGCCGGCCCGGGCACCCTGCAGTCCATCGCCGCCGTTGCCGCCGTTGCCGCCCGCACTGCCGATGCCGGTGCCGCCGCCGGCGTTGCCGCCGTTGCCGCCGTTGCCGCCAACACTGCCGGTGCCGGTGCCGTTGCCGCCATCACCGCCGTTGCCGCCGAGCTGGCCGGTGCCGTCGGCGAGTTGGCCGCCCTGGGCGCCGTTGCCGCCGTTGCCGCCGTTGCCCCCGGTGCCGGCAGTGCCGGTCGCACCGTCGGCGGCGTGATTGCCGCCGGCGCCCATACCACCGGCGCCACCGGCACCGGGATTGCCGCGGCCGCCGCCAGTACCGCCGTTGCCGCCGGCACCGGCCGCTCGCAACAGCCCGCCGCCGGCGCCGCTGCCGCCGGCGCCACCGTTGCCGGCGTTGCCGGCGGCACCGCCGTCGCCGCCCACGCCGCCGCCGCCGTGGGCGCCGGCATTGCCGAGTACGGCAGCCCCGCCGGCCCCGCCGGCCCCGCCGTTGCCGCCGGCCCCGCCGGCTCCACCGGCTCCACCGGCTCCGCCGTCGCCCCCGGGCAGGTTGCTGCCGAGATCCGCGCCCGCGCCCGCGGCCCCGTCGGCGCCGTTGCCGCCGGCGCCACCGTGACCGCCGGTGCCGCCGTCACCGCCGGCGCCGCCGTCGCCCGAGGTGGTTCCGCCGGCCCCGCCGATCCCGCCGTTGCCGCCGATCCCGCCGGCGTAGCCCCAGGTGCCGTCGCCACCGGCGGCGACGGCGCCGAAACCCGCCCCACCGGCCGCGCCGTTGCCGCCCTTGCCGCCCGCGCCCCCGGTACCGATCGCACCGGCGCTGCCGCCGCTGCCGCCGTCGCCGGCGTTGCCGCCGGCGCCGTGTGCCGCGCTGCCGCCGTCGCCACCGGCGCCGCCGGCCCCGCCGTTGCCGGTGGTCGCGTTCGCACCGGCGCCGCCGGCACCGCCGTTGCCGCCGCCGCCGATGCTCCCGGCGGCGCCGCCGTCGCCGCCGGGGCCACCGGACTGTGCGGTGCCGTCGGCGAAGACCACGCCGTCGCCGCCGGCCCCGCCGTTGCCGCCGGCTCCGCCGGACGTACCGTCGGCACCGGCCACGCCGGCGGCGGACTGCAGGCCGTCGGCGCGCTGGCCGCCGGCCCCGCCGGCCCCGCCGGCCCCGCAATCTCCGCCGTGGCCCCCGGCCCCGCCGGCCCCGGCCGTGGCCCCGCCCCCGCCCCCGGCGCCGCCGCCGCCCTGACCGCCGGTTCCGGGGTTGCCGCCGTTGCCGCCGTTGCCGCCGTTGCCGCCGAGACCGTTGGCGCCGCTGATCCCCAGGGTGCCGCCCGCCGCGGCGACCCCGCCGTCGCCGCCACGGCCGCCGGCCCCGCCGGCCGCCCCGGAGCCGCCGTTGCCGCCGTTGCCGCCGGCTTCGCCGGTGGCGGCCGGGGCGTCGGCGCCGGCCTCGCCGTTGCCGCCGCTGCCACCGAGTCCACCGGCACCGCCGCGCCCGCCGGCCCCGCCGGAGCCGCCGCCGCTCAGGATCAGCCCGGCACGGCCACCGGCGCCGCCCGTGCCGCCGTCGGCGCCGGTTCCGCCCGTGCCGCCGTCGCCGCCGGCCGTCCCGTCGCTGCCCCGCGCACCGTCGCCGCCGGCGCCGCCGTCGCCGCCGGTGCCGCCGTTGCCGAGCAGGACGCCCGCGCCGCCGGTCCCGCCGGCTCCGCCGGCGGTCGCGGCCAGCCCGGCGCTGCCGGCCCACCCGGCACCACCGACTCCGCCGGTGCCGCCGTCACCCATCAACAGGCCGCCGTCGCCGCCGGCGCCGCCGGCGCCTGCGGCCACCAGCCGGCCGTCGAGAAGGCCGGCGTCGAATCCCGTCCCGCCGTTGCCACCGTTGCCGATCAACCCGGCCGACCCGCCGGCCGCGCCTGCTGAACCGGTGCCGCCGTCACCGAACAGCAAGCCGCCGTCGCCGAAGTTGCCGAAGATCCCGGACCAGCCGAGCAGCGAGGTATTGGGGCCGGTGAAGAGGTCGACGCCGTTGCCGATCAGGTCGCGGCCGAACAGCAGCGCGGTCGGCGCGTTGATGATCGGATCCAAGAGTTGCCCGAACGGACTGGCGATCCAATCCTGGCCGAGCGCGTAGAGCGGTTCGTAGGTCGCGCCCCGAACCAGGATCATCAGCACGCCGACCCAGTCGGAGTCGGCCAGCGCGGGCGGATCGACCGGCGCCGCAACGACCAGGTCGTCGAAGTCGGCGTGCGCCACCGGCCCGGCGGTCAGCGGGGCCATCCCGAACGCCAGGCAGGCGCCCGCGGTGCCGGCCAGCCTCGCCGTGCGGCGCCGAAGTCGCGTCGCACCGGACCGCCCACCCCGTGCACCACGACCGCAACGACTCATCAGGGTCAACCTTCCGCTTCGCCCGAGCCTGGTCGATGCAGGATAAGGCACCCGGCAGCAGGATTGCCGTCGATCGGGCCGGGCGCGAGCCGCCGGCGGCGCCGTCACTGACGGGGCGGGACTCCGGCGAAGCGGCCCGAGTCGAGCGCGTCGAGCAACTGGACGGCCATCCACGCCAGGCCCGTGCTGTCGCGCGGCAACAGCGCCTGCTCGTAGCCGATCAGCAGATAGATCGCCCAGTCGGCGAAGACCTGTGCCTGGCGCTCGTCGTGCAGAACCTCCAGCGCCGACTCGTAGAGGATGTCGAAGCGCTGCCGATCCACCTCGGCCTGCACCGCGTGCACCTCGGAATCCGCCGAACTCCAGGCCCGGATCGCGGCCTCGGCTTCGTGCGGCAGCGCCAGGCCGATCTCGATGATGAGGTTGATCCGCTGGCGCGGGTCGGGCTCGGTCCGAACCAGTTCCACCTGCTGCACCGTGCGGGCGTCCATCCAGTATCGGGCCAGTTCACTGGTGTACACCGACCAGCTGGCGAAGTGGTGGTAGAAGGATCCGGTCGTCACCCCCAAGCGGCTGCAGACCTCGGCCAGCTTGAGTCCGCCGTGGCCCAGTTCGGACAGCACGTCGAGGCCGGTCTCGAAGTAGGCCGTCGGGGATGCCGTCGCTGCCACGACCCGACTCTAATGCGGCGTTGGCGTGCGGGGAACCGCCGTAAACTTCGCAGTGGCCGTGGGGTTACTGGGTGGGGTTCCCGGCCGGCCGCTCCGCGTATACGGCTTCGACGAACCGGTCGACCACCCAACTCAGGGCGTCCGGATCGGGCGGAATGGTCGCCTGCTGGTAGCCGACCCGCACATAGGTTGACCAGTTGGCGAAGAGCTGAGCCTTGCGCACGTCGCCCAGAATCGCGAATATCGTCTCGAAGACGACATCGAAGCGTTGCCGGCCCACCCCGGACAGGACTTCGCGCACCTCCGGATCGATCGCGCCCCAGGTGCGGATCTCGGACTCGGTTTCGTGCGTTGTCGTCTTGATGTGCTGTGCCATCAGGGCGAGTCGCCGATGGGGGTCGGGCTCGGCGCGCATCGCCAGCGCCCACTTATCGGGGTACTGCTCGGCCCAGTAATGGACCAGTTGGTGGGCGTACGACGGCCAGTTTTCGAACCGGTTGTAGAAGGAACCGGTCGTCAAGCCCATGTGCTGACAGAGCGCGGCGAGTTTGAAACCGCGATAGCCCAGTTCGGACAGCACTTCCAGGCCCGCCTCGAAGTACTGCCTGTGGGTCTTTTGGGTAACCACCTGACGACTGTATGACGGCACCCACGGCAAAGCCGGTGGAACGCCCGCAGTTCACTGTGCGAATCGCCGTCGCGGCTACCCGAAGATCGTTGAGCGTGCCACAATTGATCGATGCAAGCCATGGTCGCCCACCGGTTGGGACGCCCGCGTGGAGCAAAGTCCACGAATACCCGTGAGCGTATTGTGCTGGTGGCCCGAGGGGTCTTCAGTGAATTCGGCTATGACGCGGCCACCTTCCAGGCCATCGCCGTGCGCGCCGATCTCACCCGGCCCGCGATCAACCACTACTTCGCCAGCAAGATGCTGCTCTACCGGGAGGTGCTGGACCGCACCAGCCGGCTGGCGATCGCCCCCGCCATCGAGCGGGCTCGCCATGAGACGACCCTGCTGACCCGGTTGTCGTCCTATCTCACCCCGCTGGTCGAGGAGAACATCGCGGACCGGACGTTCGGGGGTTTCGTCGTCGCGGCGTTCCTGGAGGCACAGCGCCACCCGGAGTTGCGCGGGGCGACCGACGACATGCAGTCTGAGACACGCGAATTCCTGACCTGGGTGGTCACCGAGGCCGTCGAGCGCGGCGAGGTCGTCACCGATCGCGACGTTGCGTCGCTGGTCGAGATGTTGATCGCGATCATGTGGGGGATCGCGTTCTACTCCGGTTTCATAGGCACGAGTCAGCAGTTGGAGGCGGCGTCGGAGAACATCCAGCTGCTGCTGGCGCAGCAACTCTGGCAGCTCAACGTATAGCCCATCTAACTTATTCGGTAGCATGGCTTGCAAACCGGGTGAGTTGGGCAGGTCATGAGCGCAATCCGCACCGAAGACGACACCTGGGATATCAGCACCAGCGTCGGCGTGACGACGGTCATGGTGGCCGAGGCCGGCACCGGGTAATGGGAGACCATGCTCGATGAGTCCGTGATCGCAAAGGTGGAGGCCGCCGACCCCGCGGTCGGCGCGGTCTACCACCACATGCGCAACTACCAGGCGGTGCGGACCCACTTTTTCGACGCGTATTTCGCCGCAGCGGCGGCGGTCGGCATCCGGCAGGTGGTGATCCTGGCCGCGGGCCTGGATTCACGCGGCTACCGGCTGGACTGGCCGGCCGGGACCACGGTGTACGAAATCGACCAGCCGAGAGTGCTGTCCTACAAGTCGGCGACACTGACGGCGCACGGTGTGGCACCCTCGGCCGACCGTCGCGAGGTGCCGATGGACCTGCGGCAGGACTGGCCGGCAGCGCTGCGCGCCGCCGGCTTCGACCCGGCGGCGCCGACGGCCTGGCTGGCCGAGGGCCTGCTGATGTACCTGCCCGCCGAGGCCCAGGACCGGCTGTTCGAACAGATCACCGTGTTGAGCGCGCCGGGCAGCCGCATTGCCGCCGAAACCGCGGCCAATCACGCCGACGAACGGCGTACGCAGATGCAGCAGCGGTTCAAGAAGGTGGCCGACACACTCGATCTGCCGCAGACGGTCGACGTGCAGGACTTGATCTATCACGACGAGCACCGCGCGGAGGTGCGCGACTGACCTGTCGCCCGATCGGACGGCTGATTACCATGGGGTTCACCCCGGCCCGGAAGGAACGCCATGACCAGTACCGCGCCCGCATCCCCGGTATCCTCGGCTTCGTCGGTTCCGGCTGCATCGGATGTTTCGAAAACCGTTGCCCGCCTTAGGGAGACGTTTGCCAGCGGACGTACCCGCGGCCTGGAGTGGCGGCGCACCCAGCTGCACGGCATCGCCGCGCTGATGGCCGAGAACGAGCCGAGGATCGCCGCCGCGCTCGACGAGGACCTGGGCCGCAAGCCGTTCGAGGCGTGGCTTGCCGACATCGCCGGCACCGTCGCCGAGGCGCGCTACGCGGCGAAGCACGTCAAGAAGTGGGCCCGGCGCAGGCACCGGCTGCTGGAACTCTCCCAACTGCCCGGCCGCGGCTGGGTGGAGTACGAGCCCTACGGCACCGTGCTGATCATCGGCGCCTGGAACTTCCCGTTCGTGTTGACGCTCGGGCCGGCGATCGGGGCCATCGCGGCCGGAAACGCCGTCGTGCTCAAGCCTTCTGAGGTGGCGCCCGCCTCGTCGCGGGTGATGGCAGAACTGGTTCCGCAGTATCTGGACACCGACGCGATCGCGGTGATCGAAGGCGACGGCGCGGTGAGCCAGGAATTGATCGCCCAGGGCTTCGACCGGTTGGCGTTCACCGGTGGCACCGAGATCGGCCGCAAGGTCTACGAGGCCGCCGCGGCGCACCTGACCCCGGTCACCCTGGAACTGGGCGGCAAGAGCCCGTGCATCGTCGCCGCCGACGCCGACATCGACGTCGCCGCCAAGCGGATCGCCTGGACCAAGTTGATCAACTCCGGGCAGACCTGTATCGCCCCCGACTACGTGCTGGCCGACGCCAGCATCCGGGACGAACTGGTGAGCAAGATCAAGGACGCGGTGTCGGCGTTCGAATCCGGTGAGCCCGACGGCAAACCCATTGTGAACCAACGCCATTTCGACCGCCTGGTCGGTTACCTGGCCGCGACCAGGGGAACCGTCGCACTCGGCGGCGGGTCCGACGCGGCCAAGACCCGCATCCAGCCGACCGTCGTGCTCGACCCCGACCCGGACGAGCCGTTGATGACCGACGAGATCTTCGGGCCGATCCTGCCGGTGGTGACCGTGCAATCCGTCGATGACGCGATCGGCTTCGTCAACTCCCGGCCCAAGCCGCTGGCCGCCTACCTGTTCACCAAGGCCGGCGACATCCGCGAAAAGGTGATCCGGCAGGTCTCGGCCGGCGGGATGGTGGTCAACCACCTGGTCTTCCACTTCGCCACCGCCAAGCTGCCGTTCGGCGGCGTCGGACCGTCGGGGATGGGCGCCTACCACGGCCGCTGGGGGTTCGAGGAGTTCAGTCACCGCAAGGCGGTGCTGACCAAGCCGACCCGCCCGGACATGGCGCGTCTGGTCTACCCGCCGTACACCGAGAAGGCGTGGAAGTTGGCGCGCCGTCTGTTCTAATGCCATCGGTGCACCTGAACTGAGCCACCGGAACGAATCCACCGAAACAATCGAGAGGAACCCCATGCCCGGAGTGCAGGATCGTGTCGTCGTCGTCACCGGAGCCGGCGGTGGACTGGGCCGCGACTACGCGCTGACCCTGGCCCGGGAGGGCGCCAGCGTCGTCGTCAACGACCTGGGCGGAGCCCGCGACGGCACCGGGGCCGGACACAACATGGCCGACCACGTGGTCGCCGAGATCCGGGAGGCGGGCGGTCGCGCGGTCGCCAACTACGACAGCGTCGCCACCGAGGAGGGCGCGGCGAACATCATCAAGACCGCTCTCGACGAGTTCGGCGCGGTGCACGGCGTGGTGAGCAACGCCGGGATCCTGCGCGACGGCACCTTCCACAAGATGACTTCGGAGAGCTTCGACGCCGTGCTCAGGGTGCACCTGTACGGCGGGTACAACGTGCTGCGCGCGGCCTGGCCGCACTTCCGGGAGCAGAGCTTCGGCCGGGCGGTGGTCGCGACGTCCACCAGCGGACTGTTCGGGAACTTCGGGCAGGCCAACTACGGCGCGGCCAAGCTCGGTCTGGTCGGCCTGATCAACACGCTGGCCATCGAGGGCGCCAAGTACAACATCAAGACCAACGCGGTCGCCCCGATCGCCGCCACCCGGATGACCGAGGACATCCTGCCGCCGGAGATGCTGGCCAAGCTGACTCCGGAATACGTGGCGCCGGTGGTGGCCTACCTGTGCACCGAGGAGGTGCCCGACACCGGGTCGGTGTTCATCGTCGGCGGCGGCAAGGTGCAGCGCACCGCGCTGTTCCAGAACGACGGCGCCACTTTCGACAACCCGCCGTCGGTGGACGACGTGGCCGCACAGTGGGCGACCATCACCGACCTTTCCGGGGCGCAGCTGGCCAGCTTCTCGGTCCGGTAGACCCGGTCGGGGGATCGGGTCAGCCGAGGTCGAACAGCTGGATCAGGTTGGCCAGGGTGCCGCCGGCCGCCTCGACGATGGGCGCGCCGGCACCGAAGATGAGCGCGAACGGGATCAATGCGGTGGCGACGGCGATCGGCTCGCTGATCGCGCCGAGCAGGTCGCCGGCGGCGAGTTGGTCGGTGATGAAGCTGACCGCGACCGACGGCAGCGTGGTCAGCAGCGCGTTGGCGGTGTCGGCGACCGGCAGCAGGGTGGCGTAGTCGGCGGCCACCGTGCCGGTGAGCGCGGTGAAGATGTCGGTGGGCGGCGAGAGCAGTGTCGCGTCCGAAATCGGGAAGTTGGCGAATCTGCCCAGTCCGCCCTGCAGCAGCTCCAGCAGCGTCGGGCCCGGGTGGTCGATCAAGCCCATCACGTAGGCGGCGTCCATCAGCGACGCCAGTGACGGATTCTCCAGCAGCGGCGGGATCTGGTAGTTGGCCGGGTCCCGCAGGGTTTGCAGGGCGTCGATGACGCCCTGCTGAAGGCCGCTGGCCAGCGCGCCGAACAACTCGGCCGGGTCGACGGTCGGGAACACGCCGAACGGGGTGGGCACATTGGCCGGGCCCTGGTCCCAGCCGTGCTCGATGCTGCCGTACCCGAGGTTCACCAGGATCCGGGTGTCGGGTTCGAGCAGGTCGTAGAGCGGCTCTCCGATCACCGGCAGCAACTGCAGCGGCGCCAGCAGCGGCAGGGTCTCGGCGGGAATCATGTAGTAGTCGGTCAGCCCCGCGCCGGTCAGTTCGGCCGACCCCGGCAGCAGGATCGCGTCGGCGATCTGCGCCGGCGTCAGCACCGCGTAGGTGGCGTGGGAGTACGCGATCCCGAGAAAGGCATTGAGGTCCGACAGCAGGTTGACCGGATAGCGCGGGAAGTCGGCGAAGCCGTCGTACTCGTTGGTGTAGACGGCCGTCGGGTACAGGTTGTCCGGGGTCGCGCCGTTGAACGTGATGCCCAGGCTGGGCACCGACGGGCTCTCCCCATTGATCGGGACGTTGAAGCGTTCCAGCATGCCGCCGTTGGGATTGTTGGGGTCGCCGGTCAGCACGAAGTGCACGTAGTCGCTGGGGACACCCTCGGCGGCCAGCTGCTGCATCGTCGACGAGCTGACCGAAGAGCTCTGCGAGAAGCCGACAACCACGACGGGGTTGGCGGCACTGTCGGCACCGGCGCCGCCGGCGGCGAGCTGGCTCTGAATCGTCGACGCCAGGATCTGCTGGCCCTGTGCTGCCGAGACGTCGAACGGCAGGGTCTTGACGCCGGTGGCCGGGTAGAGCCCCTCGGGTGTGAAGAGCCCCCGCGCGGTACCGGCGAAGCCGTGCGGCTGCAGATAGAGCCGTGTCATCGCGTCGACGTAGCGCTGTACCGGGATCGGGAACCCGCTCGGCCCCATGATCAGCGCGGTGCCGTTGCCGAGCGAGTCGGTGCCGGTCAGCCGCACGGCAAGCGCCTCGGTGCCCGGTCGTGACGGTGGCGACAGGGCCGGGGCCGCGGCGACCAGAGCGGCGGTGAGCAGTATGGCCACTGTGCTGCCGGTGTGGCGTGCCCGGTGCGGTGTCATATCGGTGAACATACTCACCGGTTCGGTGCGGGCGGCCGGCTTGTCAGCCCAGCAGCTCGGCCCGTAACGCCGCGATGTCGTCGGCGCTGACCGCAGCCGCGTCGAGGTAGCCGGCCAGCGAGCCGTAGGTGTCGTCGATCACCTCGCGCGCGGCGGCCAGGTATTCGGCGCGGACGCCGAGCACCTCGTCGGAGAGCCGGGCTTGCGTGAACGTGACGACTTCGGGGGTGATCTCGGCCTCGGGCCGGTCCTGCACGATCTCGACGATGCGGGCCCGCAGCGCCGGTACGGCGGCGTTGCTGCGCAGGTAGTCGGCCATGACCGAGTCGGGGTCGACGCCCGCCGCCTCGAGCACCGTCGCGACGACGAACCCGGTGCGGTCCTTGCCGGCGAAGCAGTGCGCCAGCACCGGCCGCCCGGCGGCCAGCAGGGTGACCACCCGGTGCACCGCGCGGCGTGACCCGGCCAGGGTGGGGAAGCGCCGGTACTCGTCGATCATGTACCGGGTGGCTGCCTCGATGGGCGACTCGTCATCGGACTTGCTCGTCAGCAGCCGCCGAAAGGCGTCCTCGTGCGGCGCCGCGCTGTCCGGCGGCGCCTGATCGGCCGCCAGGTCCGGGAACGGCAGCAGATGCACGTCGACACCGGCCGGCACCAGGCCCGGCCCGCGGCGTGCCACCTCGCGCGGTGAGCGCAGGTCGGCGACGTCGGTGACCGCCAGCCGGCGCAGCTCGTCGCGGCCCGCGTCGTCAAGGCGGCTCAACTCGCTGGAGCGGAACAGCCGACCCGGCCGCACCGGGCCGGAATCGGCCACGTCGCGGAAGTTCCAGGCCCCACCCAGTGTGCTCACCCGGCCACGATAGGACACCGAAGATGTGTCGGTGATCACTGGTGGATTTCGATGCACGCGGTCCATCCGTTACCGTCAACGCTGAGCCTGGCCTGCACGGGGAGCAGGCGGCATGCGAATTCAGACCGACTCGTTGCGACGGCAGGGAGCAATTTCATGATTATCGGCGTGCTTTCCGAGGCACAGCCCGGTGAGACGCGAGTTTCGGCGACGCCGGAGACCGTCACCAAGTTGATCGCCCTCGGTTACGAGGTTGTCGTCGACGCCGGCGCCGGCCGGGCCGCCTCCTTCTCCGACCGGGCCTACCTCGATGCCGGCGCCTCGATCGGTGAGGCGCGCGGCGCCGACATCGTGTTCGGCGTCAACGCCCCGTCCGGCGAGCAGCTCGACGGGATGAAATCGGGAGCGACGCTGGTCAGCCTGATCGCTCCGGCGCTCAAACCCGAGCTCGTCGCCGACCTGGCCCGCCGGCCGATCACCGCGCTGGCGATGGACGCGGTGCCGCGGATTTCGCGGGCGCAGTCGCTGGACGTGCTGAGCTCGATGGCCAACATCGCCGGCTACCGCGCGGTGGTGGAGGCGGCGCACAGCTTCGGCCGGTTCTTCACCGGCCAGGTGACCGCGGCCGGCAAGGTGCCGCCGGCCAGGGTGCTGGTGGTGGGAGCCGGGGTCGCCGGGCTGGCTGCGATCGGGACGGCCGGCAGCCTGGGAGCGATCGTGCATGCCACCGACCCCCGCCCCGAGGTCGCCGACCAGATCAAATCGCTGGGCGGGGAGTACCTGTCGATCTCTTCGGGGACGGCCGAGGAGAACGAGGTGTCGGCTACCGGCTACGCCAAGGAGATGGGCGAGGACTACAAGGCCCGCGAGGCGGCGCTCTACACCGAGCAGTGCAAGAACTCCGACATCATCATCACCACCGCGCTGATCCCGGGTAAGCCCGCGCCGCGGATCATCACCGCGGCGATGGTGGCGTCGATGAAGCCGGGCAGCGTGATCGTCGACATGGCCGCCGCCAACGGGGGCAACGTCGAGGGCACCGTGAAGGGCGAGGTGGTCGTCACCGGCAACGGGGTGACGATCATCGGCTACACGGACCTGGCCGGCCGGCTGCCCGCGCAGGCATCCCAGCTCTACGGCACCAACCTGGTGAACCTGATGAAGCTGATGACCCCGGAGAAGGACGGACGGCTGGTCCTGGACTTCGACGACGTGGTGCAGCGGTCGATGACGGTGGTCCGCAACGGCGAGACCACCTGGCCGCCACCGCCGGTGCAGGTCTCGGCGGCCCCGGTCGCCGCCAAGGCGCCGGCCGTGATGAAGCCGGCCAAGGAGCCGATGCCCGACTCGCGCCGGCTCGGGCTGGTGCTGGGCGCGGCGGCGCTGCTGTTCGGGCTGGTCTCGATCGCACCGCCGGCGCTGCAGGCGCACCTGACCGTGTTCGCGCTGGCGATCGTGATCGGCTATTACGTGATCGGCCACGTGCACCACGCGCTGCACACCCCGTTGATGAGCGTGACCAACGCCATCTCGGGGATCATCGTGGTCGGCGCGCTGCTGCAGATCGGCCACGGCGACCCGGTGGTCACCGCAATAGCCGCCGCGGCGATCCTGCTGGCCAGCATCAACGTCTTCGGTGGCTTCGCGGTGACCCGCCGCATGCTGGTGATGTTCTCCCGTAGCTGAGCCGCCGACCTGCTCGCCCACCCCGAGCCCCGCACAGTTGGAGTAGACCCCCATGTTTTCGATAGAGACCGCCGCATCGGCGGCTTACGTGGTCGCCGCGCTGCTGTTCATCCTGGCGCTCGCCGGGTTGTCCAGGCATGAGACGTCCAAGGTCGGCAACAACTTCGGTATCGGCGGCATGGCGGTGGCGCTGGTCGCCACCATCGTGCTCGCCGCGCACCACCACATCAACACGGTGGGGCTGGCCCTGCTGATCGGCGCCACCGTCATCGGTGCGGCGATCGGCCTGTGGCGGGCCAAGGTGGTCGAGATGACCGGGATGCCGGAGCTCATCGCGTTGCTGCACTCGTTCGTCGGCCTGGCGGCGGTGCTGGTCGGCTGGAACGGCTATCTGCACGTCGAGGCCGACCTCGGCGGTACCGATGCGGTTCAGTTGGCGCGGGACGGGCTGCTGGGCATTCACTCCGCGGAGGTCTTCATCGGGGTGTTCATCGGTGCGGTCACCTTCACCGGTTCGGTGGTGGCCAACCTGAAGCTCTCGGCGAAGATGAAGTCCGCGCCGCTGATGCTGCCCGGCAAGAACTTGCTCAACATCGGTGCGCTGCTGGCGTTCGTGGCGTTCACCGTGTGGTTCGTCATCGACCCGCAGCTGTGGCTGCTGGTGGTGGTCACCGTGCTGGCGCTGGTGTTGGGCTGGCACCTGGTGGCCTCCATCGGCGGCGGTGACATGCCGGTGGTGGTCTCGATGCTCAACAGCTACTCGGGTTGGGCGGCCGCGGCGTCGGGCTTCCTGCTCAACAACGACCTGCTGATCATCACCGGCGCGCTGGTCGGCTCCTCGGGTGCCTACCTGTCCTACATCATGTGCAAGGCGATGAACCGGTCGTTCATCTCGGTGATCGCCGGCGGTTTCGGGATGGAAGCACCGGCGTCCGACTCAGATCACGACTACGGCGAACACCGGGAGATCACCCCCGACGGGGTGGCCGAGTTGCTGACCGCCGCCGACTCGGTGATCATCACACCCGGCTACGGCATGGCCGTCGCGCAGGCGCAGTACGGGGTGGCCGAGCTCACCCGCAAGCTGCGAGAGCGCGGTGTCAACGTCCGGTTCGGCATCCACCCGGTGGCGGGCCGGCTGCCGGGACACATGAACGTGCTGCTGGCCGAGGCCAAGGTGCCCTACGACATCGTGCTGGAGA
>CAZGGK010000079.1:0-15920 GCA_964525125.1 uncultured Mycobacterium sp. | reverse complement strand
GCGGTGCAGGTGCTGCTGCACGTCGGGCGGGACCGTGACGGCCGGCGGCGGCTCGCCGAGATCGCGGTGCTGCAGCGCACCGGCGCCGGGCAGGTTCGGGCCCTGACCGCCTGGCACGCCGACCGGGGCAGCTGCGACGACGGCGGCGAGTTGCATCGCTTGCTGCGCCGAAGGATGCCGGCGTGATCGGCCCCGGAGCGCCGCTGGCGCTGGCCGCGGCGCTGTTGATCCCGGCGTCGCCCGCGCGCCGGCTGGGGCACCGGGCGGCGGGCGATCCCAAGGCGGGGCGGTCCGGGGCGGTCCGGGTGGCCGGGTTCGCGGCCGTGGTCCCGGTCGCCGCCCTGGCCGCCGCCCTGGCCGCACGACTGCCGGTGACCGGGTGCCTGGCGATTGCCGTCCTCGGGGTGACCGTCGGCCTGCGCCGCCGGCGCCATGCCCGGCACCGCCACGGCGTCGCGGAGGCGCACGCGCTGCAGGCCGCGCTGGACGTCGTCGTCGGCGAGCTGCGGATCGGCGCAGATCCGGTGCGGGCCTTCGAGGTGGCCGCGGCCGAAACCGGTCACGCCGGGGTCGCCGGCGGCCTGCGCGCGGTGGCTGCGCGCGCCCGGCTGGGTGCCGATGTGGCCGCCGGGCTGCGCGGTGTGGCCGCATCCTCGTCGCGAACCGCGCAGTGGGAACGGCTGGCGGTGTATTGGCAGCTCGGTTCCGAGCACGGGCTGGCGATAGCCGGCCTGATGCATGCCGCGCAGCGTGATATCACCGAGCGGCAACGGTTTTCGAGTCAGGTGCGCGCGGGCATGGCCGGCGCCAGGGCCTCGGCCGCCATCCTGGCCGCCCTGCCGGCGCTCGGCGTGCTGCTGGGCCAGCTGATCGGCGCGCACCCGGTGCGCTTCCTGCTCACTCCGGGGGGCGGTTGGCTGCTGCTGGCCGGCGTGATCCTGGTCTGCGCCGGGCTGCTGTGGTCGGACCGGATCACCGGACGGCTGACATGAGCACCGCGGCGATGCTGCTGGGCCTCGCGGCGCTGGCCGGTGCCGGTCCCTCGCTGGTGCGGGTGCGGGCCGGGTTGCGGCCACGCGGTCGCCGGATCAGCCGCCGCGCGGTCCCGGACACCGACCCACTGGCGGTCGCTGCAAGCCTGGACGTGCTGACGCTGTGCCTGGTTGCGGGCATGACGGTGCCGGCCGCGGCCGCCGCGACCGCCGCGTCGGCACCGCCCCGGCTGGCGCGGACGCTGCGCCGGGGCGCCCAGTTGCTTGCGCTGGGGGCCGACCCCGCCACGGCATGGTCGGCGCCGCCGGATGCCGGCCCCGGACCCGACCCGCAGACCGCGGCGTTGCTGCGACTGGCCCGGCGATCGGGAAGTTCCGGTGCGGCCCTGGCTGACGCCGTCGCCGAACTGGCAGATCAGTGCCGGCAGGATGCCGCGCAGGCGGCGACGGCCGCGGCCGAACGAGCCGGGGTGTTGATCGCCGGACCGCTCGGGGTGTGCTTCCTGCCGGCGTTCGGCTGCCTGGGCATCGCTCCGGTGGTGGCCGGGCTGGCCGGCGACGTGCTGGGTTCCGGTCTGCTGTGAAGCGCCGTCGCGCACCGATTTTTCGCGGAGCGGCCGCGAAGCCCCCCGGGCGGGGCGTTGTCAGAGGGGAGAACGATGAAGAATCGGATGCTCGACACCTTTCGGGTGCTGCAGGCTCGGGCGGCGCTGCTGATCGCCGACGAATCCGGGATGTCGACGGTGGAGTACGCGATCGGGACGATCGCCGCCGCCGCCTTCGGCGCCATCCTGTACTCGGTCGTCACCGGCGACTCGGTCGTCTCGGCGCTGAGCCGGGTCATCGGGCGGGCGCTGAACACCAATGTCTGACGGGTGCGATCGATGACGCCGGGGCGAGCACGGTGGAGGCGGCACTGGGGCTGGCCACGCTGGTTGCGGTGCTGGTGCTGTGCCTGGCCGGCATCGCGGCGGTGTCGATGCAGGTGCGCTGCGTCGACGCCGCCCGCGAGGCCGCCCGATTGGCGGCCCGCGGCGACGAGCGGGTGGCGATCCGGGTCGCACACGGGATCGCCCCGGCCGGTGCGGCGGTGCAGTTGCGCCGGGACGGCCGGTTCGTGGTGGCGACGGTCAGCGTGCGCCCAAGCCTGCTGCCGGCGTTGGTCATCGACGCCACGGGCATCTCGGTCGCGGAGCCCGGATCGTGATCGCGGCGCTGCGACGGTGCTGGCGGCCGGCATGGTCGCGGCGCTGCTGGCCGTCACCGCCGGCGGAATCGGGCTGGGGTCGGCGGTGGTCGCGCGGCACCGCGCCCAGGCAGCCGCTGACCTGGCCGCGCTGTCGGCCGCCGCCGGCGTGCCGGCCGGCGCGCGGCAGGCGTGTGCAAGCGCGTCCTCGGTGGCTCACCTGATGGGCATCGGGCACTGCGATTGCCGGATCGACGGGCTCGACGCGGTGGTCCGCGTCGAGGTGCCGGTGCTGTTCGCCGGCTGGGCCATCGGGCCGGCGCACGCCGCGGCGCGAGCCGGGCCTACGGCGCGGGGCCGTCGTCGGCGGACAGCGCGGCCGCGGCGAGTTCGTCCTCGGTGGCCGCCCGCAGTGCGACCAGCCCGGCGAAGGTGTTCTCCTCCAGCTCCACCCGGTTGACGGTGACGTGCATCGGCGCCCAGCCGCCGCCCCGGCGACGCAGCCGAAGCACTCCCGAAGTCGGTCCTGAATCGAATGCCTTTGTCATCCGAGCTATTTCGGGATCGTCGTCGGGATGAACCCGCGGTTCGTCGACTGTGTCCGGACAGTCGCACACCGGGCATGGCTCATCGAGCCACTTGCGCAGCCGCCAGCTGCCGAGGTCGACCAGCGCGCGATGCACGCCGGGCTGAGCCAACGCCTGCAGGATCTGCCGGGCCAGTACGTCGTGGCGCCGCGAGGGTCCCTCCAGTTCGCAGCGCCAGTTCATCCCGCGTGAGACCAGGTGTTCGCGGCCGCTGGCCGCGGGTTCCCACCCGGTGCGGGCGACGAAGCCAACCCGGATTTCGTTGCCCTGCCAGTCCGTGACATCCCAACTGCTGCAAAGTGTCTGGCCGTCCTCGGGCCGAATCGCCAAGGACAGCACCGTGTTCTCGTTCGGGCTCAAGTCACGGGTCGGCAGATCTTCGGCGAATGCCCTGCCGTGGGTGGCCTCCACCTCCGGGTTGCGGCCACTGTTGGCCAGCGATTCCGGGGTGTCGGTGGCCAGGCCCAGGGTCAGATCCCATTTCAGCGGACCCGGTGTCGGGCGTTCCGGCGGATCGGCGTCGGCCGGGCCGATCCACACCTGCACGCCGTGCACCCGGCCGTCGGACATCAGCACCGGTTCGGTGCGGATCACCCGGTTGTTCTTCGGGGTGATGCTGGCCAGTCCCTGGCCGGTCTCCACCGACTCGGCGACGGCCGTCTGGATCGCGGCCAGGTCCGGGCTCCGGCGCAGAAACCGGGTCAGCGGGACCAGGTTCTTCACCTGCCGGCCCTCGGCGACCACCGCGGGCTCCGTGCCCAGTGTCTCCACCAGCAACCAGTCGTGGCCCATGCCCTCGGATTTTACGGGTTGCGCGCCGAAGATCGTCGTTCACAGCGACCGGACAGACCAGCCCCGCGTGGCTGAGTTGCGTCTGCCATGGCGACCCGGTAACTTGCTGCTGCGCTTGAAAGTTACGGGAGCGAAAGCAAACCGCGACTTCCCGATAACAGCTGAGCTGTAGCGTACGTCGCAGGTCCGCAGCCCAGTGACATGCATCACGAGAACAGCGGTCCAGGCAAAGCTTCGTGGGAGTCGGCCGTTCGCGGGGTCGGCCGACTCCCACGGTCCAATCCGCGGCGATTCACCCCAATTCACCCAGCACCAGGCGCAGCAGCCGGCCGGCCCCGGATTTGTCCAGCGGCTCGTTGCCGTTGCCGCACTTCGGGGACTGCACGCACGATGGGCACCCGGACGGGCATTCGCAGGAGTCGATGGTCGCGGCGGTGGCCGCCAGCCAGGTGGCGGCGGACCGGAATCCGCGTTCGGCGAACCCGGCGCCGCCCGGGTGGCCGTCGTAGACGAACACACAGGGCAGCCCGTCCAGCGCGGGCGGCCCCAGCGCGGTGGACAGGCCGCCGATATCGCCGCGGTCGCAGCTGGCCACCAGCGGCAGCAGGCCGATAGCGGCGTGCTCGGCGGCGTGCAGCGAACCCGGGATGCGGCCCTGGTCGATGCCGCACCCGGTCAGCGCGTCGACGGTGACGGTGTAGACCACCGCGACGGTGGGCAGGGTCGCCGGTGGCATGTCCAGCTCGGTGAAATCGATCACCTCCCCGGTGAACCGCCGGCGCAGGTACCCGACGGTGCGGTGGGTGACCGTGACCGGTAGCAACCCGAGGCTGACCGGGCCGAACCGCATTCGCTCGCCGTCCCCGGTGACGTCGATGGCGGTCAGTTCCCGTGCGAACGTCGCATACCCGGGGTCTTCGGCGTGCACGAATGCGATCCCGCCTGAGTCGCCGTCGAAATCCAGCGAATCGACCAGGTAGCTCTCGCCCTGGTGCAGGTAGACCGCCCCCGGGTGCAGCGCGGTCGCCGCCTGGTCGGCGCTCGCGGTGCCCAGCAGTCGGCCGGTGCCGGATTCGACGATGCTGACCTGGCCCCCGGTCGAACCCCGGATGTCCACCGCGGCGTGCGGATCCACGCCGGGGGCCGGGAAGTACCTGCCGGTCCGCCGCCGCAGCAGCCCGTCGGTGACCAGGCCCGCCACCACCCGCTCGGCGCCCAGATTCGCGACCTCAGCCTCCTGTAGCGGCAGTTCGGTTGCTGCACAAAGTAGTTGGGGTCCCAGCACGTAGGGGTTGGTCGGGTCGATCACCACCTGCTCGACCGGCTTGTCCAGCAGCGCCGCGGGATGGTGAACCAGGTAGGTGTCCAGCGGGTTGTCGCGGGCGATCAGGATGATCAGCGCCGCCTGCCCGCGCCGACCGGACCGGCCGGCCTGCTGCCAGAACGAGGTCACCGTCCCGGGAAAGCCCGCCATCACCACCGCGTCCAGGCCGGCGATGTCCACACCCAACTCCAGCGCGTTCGTCGTTGCCAGGCCGTACAGTTCGCCGTCGGCGAGCGCGCGTTCCAGTGCCCTGCGGTCTTCGGCGAGGTAGCCCGCCCGGTAGGAGGCGACCTTGCCGGCCAACCGGGGGGCGACGGCCTCCAGCCGGGCCTGCGCGCTCAGTGCGCTGAGTTCGGCGCCGCGGCGGGAGCGGACGAACGTCAGCGTGCGGGCGCCCTCTCTGATCAGGTCGGCCATCACCCGGCCCGCCTCGGCGCCGGCCGAACGCCGCACCGGGGCGCCGTTCTCGCCGGTCAGGTCGGTGCGCAGGGCGGGCTCCCACAGTGCCACCGTGCGGGCGCCGTGCGGTGAGCCGTCCGCGGTGACCTCGGTGACCGGCGCGCCGATCAGGGCCGCGGCGCTGGTGCCCGGGGCTGCGGTGGTGGCGCTGGCGAAGATCACGGTGGGCCGGCCCGTCGAATCGGCCGGGTAGCGCGCGCACAGCCGCAGCAACCGGCGCAGCACCATCGCCACGTGCGAACCGAAAACACCGCGGTAGTAGTGGCATTCGTCGACGACCACAAACCGCAGGCCGCGCAGGAAGACGGCCCAGCGGGCATGGTTGGGCAGCATCGCCAGGTGGACCATGTCGGGGTTGGAGAACACCCAGCGGGATCGCTCCCGGGCGAAGCGCCGCACCTCGGCGGGGCTGTCGCCGTCGTAGCCGGTGGGCGCCACCGGGTGGCGCGGTCCGGCCAGTCCGGGAATCGAGGCGGTGAGCGCGTGCGCTGTGCGCAGCTGGTCGTACCCCAGGGCCTTCGTCGGGGACAGATACAGCGCCGTCGCGCGTGGATCGGCTGCCAGCGCGCTGAGCACCGGAAGCTGATAGGCCAGTGACTTGCCCGACGCGGTGCCGGTGCTGATCACCACATGGTGGCCGGCGTGGGCCAACTCGGCGGCCGCGGACTGATGGGACCACGGCTCGGCAATCCCGTGCTCGGTGAACGCGCGCACCAGTTCGGGCTGGGTCCAGGCCGGCCAGCGGGTGGGCCGGCCGGGGGCTGCCGGCAGGTCGGTGACATGACGCAGCGGATGATCGCCGGGTTCGGCGCCGGCCAGTGCGGCAGTCAGCAGGTCGCGGCCGAAGGTGGGCGGATTCCCGGTCAATGGCGGTGTCCTCGGGCTGCTCGCGGGGGTTCGCTGCATATTGTTCCCTGCTTGATTGCTGTAATGCACACCGGAGACTGTCGTAGAAGCGACGAACATGATTGACTGTTGGGCGGTCGTAGCTTCTGTGTTCGTGTCAAAGCATTCGCAGGATCTGTCGTTGCGGTCGTGGATCCAGATTGGGCTGCGGCCGGAACGGGCCCGGGGTGCCGAAAGTCGGTGCCCCGAGCGACGGTGCCTGGCACCGGGCAAGAAGAGTAAGGAAAGATCGACAAATGCCACAGGGAACTGTGAAGTGGTTCAACGCGGAGAAGGGCTTCGGCTTCATCGCCCCCGAGGATGGATCGGCCGACGTGTTTGTCCACTACACGGAGATCCAGGGGAGCGGCTTCCGCACCCTTGAGGAGAACCAGCGGGTGGAGTTCGAGGTCGGCCAGAGTCCTAAGGGACCGCAGGCGACCGGCGTCCGCTCCATCTGAACCGAGTAAGTCAGACAACGCCCCCCGGATTGATTCCCCCGACAGGGTTCAGCCGGGGGGTTTCGTCTTGGCGCGTCCGACCGCGGGTGTGCCGGAACGGCTTGTCACCGGCATACTGTCGGTGACGTGAGCCAACTCTCTTTCTTCTCGGCGGAGTCGGTGCCGCCCCGGGTCGCCGACCTGAGTGGGGTGCTGGCTGCGACGGGCCAGATCCTCGTCGCCGGCGACGGGGCGAGACTCTCGGTCGTCGTGGACCAGGCATGGCGTGCTTCCGCACTGGCCGAGTTGATCGGCGAGGCCGGCCTGGCCGCGGAGATCACCCGCACCGAGGAGAACACCCCGCTGGTGCGGACCGCGGTCGACCCGCGGTTGCGTGTTCTTGCCGCCCAGTGGACCCGTGGCGCGGTCAAGACGGTGCCGCCGCAGTGGCTGCCCGGCCCGCGTGAGCTGCGGGCGTGGACGCTGGTGGCGGGCAGCCCGGAGGGCGACCGCTATCTGCTGGGTCTGGATCCGCATGCCCCCGACACCTACTCCCCGCTGGCCTCGGCGCTGATGAGGGTCGGCATCGCGCCCACCCTGATCGGCACCCGGGGCAGCCGGCCGGCGCTGCGGATCAGCGGCCGCCGGAGGCTGTCGCGCCTGGTGGAGAACGTGGGGGAACCGCCCGACGGGGCGCAGGCGTTGGCGCAGTGGCCGCGGGTGGACGCGGCCGCTCCGAGTCGCCGGTACGGCCCTTGACGGGCCTTCCCACCCGATTCGGCATCGGCCACCGGTTTGCATCGGCACACTCGGGGGTGCGAGATTGTCAGTTGTCCACCGCCGGGCCTGACCGGTCCGGTGCGGGCAGAAGTGGAGCGTAATCGCAGGTGGCTGAGCTGAGCCGCAACGGCGGCGGAAGTAATGGCAACACATCGGTGCGGCGACTCGTCATTGTCGAGTCGCCCACCAAGGCGCGCAAAATTGCCGGCTACCTGGGGCGGAACTACATCGTCGAGTCGTCTCGCGGGCACATCCGGGACCTGCCGCGCAACGCGGCCGACGTGCCCGCCAAGTACAAGACCGAGCCGTGGGCCCGGCTCGGGGTCAACGTCGACGCCGACTTCGAGCCGCTCTACATCGTCAGCCCGGAGAAGAAGAGCACCGTCACCGAGCTCAAGGGCCTGCTCAAGGACGTCGACGAGCTCTATCTGGCCACCGATGGCGACCGGGAGGGCGAAGCGATCGCCTGGCATCTGCTGCAGACCCTCAAACCGCGCGTGCCGGTCAAGCGGATGGTCTTCCACGAGATCACCGAACCGGCGATCCGCGCGGCCGCCGAGCATCCGCGCGACCTGGACAACGACCTGGTCGACGCGCAGGAGACCCGGCGCATCCTGGACCGGCTGTACGGCTACGAGGTCAGCCCGGTGCTGTGGAAGAAGGTGGCGCCCAAGCTGTCGGCGGGGCGGGTGCAGTCGGTGGCCACCCGCATCATCGTGGAGCGGGAACGCGAACGGATGGCGTTCCGCAGCGCCGGCTACTGGGACGTGGTGGCCCAGTTGGACGCCAGCGTGTCCGATCCCGCCGCGCAGCCGCCCACCTTCACCGCCCGGCTGGTCTCCGTCGACGACCAGCGGGTGGCCACCGGCCGCGACTTCGACTCGCTGGGCGTGCTGCGCAAGCCGGCCGAGGTTGTCGTGCTCGACGAAACCGGCGCCACCGCGCTGGCCGCGGGCTTGCGCGGTGCGGCGCTGTCGGTGGCCTCGGTGGAGGAGAAGCCCTACACCCGCAAACCCTATGCGCCGTTCATGACCTCGACGCTGCAGCAGGAGGCCGGCCGCAAGCTGCGGTTCTCCTCGGAGCGCACGATGAGCGTCGCGCAGCGGCTCTACGAGAACGGCTACATCACCTATATGCGGACCGACTCGACGACGCTGTCGGCCAGCGCTATCGAGGCGGCCCGCACCCAGGCGCGCCAGTTGTACGGCGAGCAGTACGTCGCGCCGTCGCCGCGGCAGTACACCCGCAAGGTGAAGAACGCCCAGGAGGCGCACGAGGCGATCCGGCCCGCCGGGGACACCTTCGCCACCCCCGACGCGGTGCGCCACGAACTCGGTGGTGACGAATTCCGGCTCTACGAGCTGATCTGGCAGCGCACGGTGGCCTCGCAGATGGCCGACGCCCGGGGTACCACGCTGAGCCTGCGGATCGCCGGTGAGTCGGGGAAGCAGCAGGTGGTGTTCGCCGCCAGTGGCCGGACCATCACCTTCGCCGGGTTCCTCAAGGCCTACGTGGAGACCGTCGACGAACTGGCCGGCGGCGAAGCCGACGATGCCGAGCGACGGCTGCCGCAGCTGACCCGGGGGCAGCGGGTGGACGCCACCGAACTGACCCCGGACGGCCACTCGACCAACCCGCCGGCCCGCTATACCGAGGCGTCGCTGGTCAAAGCCCTCGAAGAACTCGGCATCGGCCGCCCGTCGACCTACTCGGCGATCATCAAGACCATTCAGGACCGCGGCTACGTCTACAAGAAGGGCAGCGCGCTGGTGCCGTCCTGGGTGGCGTTCGCGGTCATCGGGCTGCTGGAACAGCACTTCCGCCGGCTGGTCGACTACAGCTTCACCGCCGCGATGGAAGACGAACTCGACGCGATCGCCGCGGGCCGGGCGCACCGCAGCACCTGGCTGCACAACTTCTACTTCGGCGGCGACTACGGGGTGCCCGATTCGATCGCCCGATCCGGCGGGCTGAAGAAGCTGGTCGGGGTCAATCTGGAGGGCATCGACGCCCGGGAGATCAACTCCATCAGGCTGTTCGACGATGCCCAGGGCCGGCCGGTCTACGTCCGGGTCGGCAAGAACGGGCCGTACCTGGAGCGCATGGTGACCGGCGACGACGGCGAACCGGCGCCGCAGCGGGCCAACCTCGACGACACCCTGGCCCCCGACGAGCTGACCCTGGCGGTGGCCGAGGAGCGGTTCGCCACCCCGCAGGAGGGCCGGGTACTGGGGACCGACCCGGCGACCGGCCACGAGATCGTCGCCCGCGACGGCCGATATGGGCCGTATGTCACCGAGGTTCTGCCGGCGCCACCCGACGACGAGTCCGGGGCCACGGCCAAGAAGGGCAAGAAGCCGGTCGGTCCCAAGCCGCGCAGCGGATCGCTGCTGCGCAGCATGAGCCTGGAGACCGTCACGCTGGACGACGCGCTGAAGCTGCTGTCGCTGCCGCGGCTGGTCGGGACCGACCCGGAATCCGGTGAGGAGATCACCGCGCAGAACGGCCGATACGGGCCATACCTGAAGCGCGGCACCGATTCTCGTTCCCTGGCCGGTGAGGATCAGATTTTCACCGTCACCCTCGAGGAGGCGCTGAAGCTCTACGCCGAGCCGAAACGCCGCGGCCGGCAAGCCGCTTCGGCGCCACCGCTGCGCGAGCTGGGCAGTGACCCGGCGACCGGCAAGCCGATGGTGATCAAGGACGGCCGGTTCGGGCCGTATGTCACCGACGGAGAAACCAACGCCAGCCTGCGCAAGGGCGATGACGTGGCTTCGATCACCGACGAGCGCGCCGCTGAACTGCTGGCCGACCGGCGGGCTCGGGGGCCGGTCAAGCGGACCGCCAAGAAGGCTGTGCGCAAGGCACCGGCGAAGAAAGCCGCCAAACGCTAAACCTCTTCGGCCACCGCAAGATTCACCGGGCGTGCCAGCTGGGTCGGGGCGGTGCGGCCGCGGAGTTCGACGATCTCGCCGACCTCCCAGCACAGCGCCTCGGAGTCCACCGCGGCACTCACCGCAACCGCCGACGCGAGCACGCGGCCGTCTTCCAGCTTGGCCAGCTCGGTGAGCCGGGCCGCTTCGTTGACCGGGTCGCCGATCACGGTGTACTCGAACCGGGCCTGCGCGCCGATGTGGCCGGCGATGGCGCGCCCGGCCGACACCCCGATACCGAATTCGGCGGAGCCGAGCACCACCAGCAGCTCGTCGTGCAGTTCCCGGGCCGCCGCCAGGGCCGCGCTGCAGGCGTCGGGGTGTTCGATCGGGGCGCCGAAGATCGCCAGCGCGGCGTCGCCCTGGAACTTGTTGACGAACCCGCCGTGCCGGCCCACGGTCTCGACCACCACCCGGAAGAACTCGTTGAGCAGGTTGACCACCTCGCCGGGGGGCCGGGTGGCGGCCAGTTGGGTCGAGCCGACCAGGTCGATGAAGAGCACCGCCACGTCGCGCTCCTGGCCGCCCAGCTCGGTGCCCCGCTCCAGGGCGCGCCGGGCCACGTCCTCGCCCACGTAGCGGCCGAACAGGTCGCGCAGCCGCTGCCGTTCGGCGAGGTCGCGCACCATGTCGTTGAAGCCGGCCTGCAGCAGGCCGAGTTCGCTGGCGTCGTAGATCTGCATGTGCGCGTTGTAGTTGCCGCGCTGCACCTCGCCCAGCGCCCAGCGTAGCTGGCGCAGCGGGTCGGCCACCGACATCGACACCAGCACGGTGCCGATCAGCCCGACGCCCAGCGCGGCCAGCGCCAGCAGCAGGATCGGGTTGAACAGCTCCCCCGGTGACGCGCTGAGCAGCGCGGCCTTGTCGGCCAGCACGATCAGCACGATCGCCAGCAGCGGCACCCCGGTGGACAGCACCCAGGTCAGCAACTGGCGCAGGATCACCCCCGGCGCCCGCAGGTTCTCCGGCACGCCGGCCCGCAGCGCGGCCACGGCCACCGGCCGCAACACCCGCTCGGACTGCAGGTAGCCGATGATCGCGGTCGCGGTGGCGCCCAGCGCGGTGGCGACCGCCACCACCGGTGCGGCCCGGCTGGCGATCGGCCAGCTTGCGACGATGAACGCCACGCCGCCGACCGTCCAGTAGCACAGGCTGATCAGTGTGCGGTAGAACGGCATCCGCAGGGCACGCGAGCGGGCCAGTTCGGTGGTGGCGGGGTCGGAGTCGATCAACAGCCCGTCGCGGCGCTGCCAGCGGAAAACCGGTAGCAGCAGCCAGAGGCTCAGGGCGGTTCCGGTGCTGAACAGCAGCAGAATCACCGTGATCAGGATGGCGATGTTCGCGTTCGGCAGGTCCTGCAGTTCGATGCGGTCACCGGGCGGCAGGCCGAAACGCAGGAATCCCAGCACGAATAGTGCGCCGATGATGTCGGCCTGCAGCATGCCCAGCGAGAACACCGGCCACGGGGTGCGCGCCACCCAGCGGACGAAGTTGACGACCCGCCTGCCGTATGCCGCCGCGTCGCCCACCGCTTCACCGTATCGGTCGGGAGGGCTGTGCCGGTGGCGACCACTAGGGTTGGCGGTGATGTCCGAGGTCTTTTCCCGGCTGGTGGGCCAGCAGACGGTGGCGGCCGAGTTGGTCGCCGCCGCGGGCGCGGCACGCGATGACGCAGCGCACAATGTGGCCGCCGCCGGGGAGATGTCACATGCGTGGCTGATCACCGGTCCGCCGGGGTCGGGCCGTTCGGTCGCGGCGCTGTGCTTCGCCGCGGCACTGCAGTGCACCGGCGACGGCGTGCCCGGGTGCGGGCGGTGCCGGGCCTGCACCACGACGATGGCCGGCACCCATGCCGATGTGCGCCGGGTGATCCCCGAGGGGCTGTCCATCGGGGTGGACGAGATGCGGGCGATCGTGCAGGTGGCCTCCCGGCGGCCCAGCGGCGGGCGCTGGCAGGTGGTGCTGATCGAGGACGCCGACCGGCTCACCGAGGGGGCGGCCAACGCGCTGCTCAAGGTCGTCGAGGAACCGCCGCCGTCGACGGTGTTCCTGCTGTGCGCGCCGTCGGTGGATCCGGAGGACATCGCGATCACGCTGCGCTCGCGCTGCCGCCACGTCGCGCTGACGACGCCCCCGCCGGCGGCGATCGCCCAGGTGCTGACCGAAATCGACGGGCTGGACGCGGACACCGCCGGCTGGGCGGCGTCGGTCAGCGGTGGCCATGTGGGCCGGGCCCGGCGGCTGGCCACCGATCCGCAGGCCCGCCAGCGTCGCCGGCGGGCGCTGGGGCTGATCCGCGATGCCGCGACACCGTCACGTGCCTACGCGGCGGCCGAGGACCTGGTGGCGGCCGCCGAGGTGGAAGCCCGCGAGCTGAATGCCGGGCGCGCCGAAGCCGAGACCGAGGAACTGCGCACCGCCCTGGGTGCCGGCGGCAGCGGCAAAGGCACCGCAACTGCGCTGCGCGGCACCGCCGGGGTGATCAAAGACCTTGAGCGACGGCAGAAGTCACGGCAGACCAGGGCGTCGCGCGACGCGCTGGACCGGGCGCTGGTCGACCTGGCGGCCTATCTGCGGGACGCGCTGCTGGTGGCGTCCGGCGCCGGTTCGGTGGCCGCCAACCACCCGGATCTGGCCGACGACGTGGCGGCACTGGCGGCGCACGGGTCACCGGCGGCACTGCTGCGCTGCGTCGAGGCGGTGCTGGACTGCCGGCAGGCGCTGGCGGCCAACGTCAAGCCCAGGTTCGCCGTCGACGCCCTGGTGGCCACTGTCGGGCAGGCGCTGCGGGGCGACGGGTAGACTCACCTGCGCCCGGCTCCGGCCGGGCACGCCGCCTTAGCTCAGTCGGTAGAGCGATTCACTCGTAATGAATAGGTCAGGAGTTCGATTCTCCTAGGCGGCTCACTCCCGAGACCCCCTCCCACCGGCCGCGAAGCCGCCGGGAGGGGGTCTCGTCGTTTCTGGGCCGGACGGCCGAGGCCCCACCGAGGACACAGGACACGGCTTGGCCGCGCTTCCGTTCCTGCAGATCATGTCTGCGGAGTTGGATAGCCTCACAGGGCTGGAATCGCGGCAACGAAGGAGCGGATGTGGCGGTCAGCCTTCCGAAGTACAACGACTTCCACTGGCCAGCGGTTGTAGCCCTCCGCGAGCTCGGTGACTCAGCGACGGTCAAGTCCAGGGACGTGGTGTACGACGTCGTCGTGTGATTCTTCGAGGTGATGGTTCAGGCGGTCAGTGCCGCCGGGACGGCCTCCTGTTCTGTTGATGAGTTCTGGTCGGCTCGGGATTTGCTCAAGACGTCGAGGCCGAGGTAGCGGCGCGACTCGGCCCATTCGTCGTGCTGCTCGGCCAAGACGGCGCCGACGAGGCGGATCAGCGCGTTGCGGTCGGGGAAGATGCCGACGACATCGGTGCGCCGGCGGATCTCCTTGTTGAGCCGTTCCTGGGGATTGTTCGACCAGATCTGGCGCCAGATCTGCTTAGGGAACGCCGTGAACGCCAGCAGGTCCGACCGGGCTGCTTCCAGGTGATCGGCAACCTTGGGCAGCTTATCGGTCAGTGCATCGATGATCCGATCATATTGAGCAGCAACAGATTGGGCATCGGGCTGATCGAACACCGAATGCAACAAGGTGCGCACCCATGGCCAGGACGATTTCGGAGTCACCGCCATCAGGTTGGTCGTGTAGTGGGTTCGGCAGCGCTGCCAGGCCGCCCCGGGAAGGGTGGCGCCGATCGCGGCCACCAGCCCGGGATGGGCGTCGCTGGTGACCAGTTTGACCCCGGACAGCCCGCGGGCGGTCAGCGACCGCCAGAACGTCAGCCAGCCCGCACCGTCCTCAGCGGTGGACACGTCGATACCGAGGATCTCGCGGTAGCCCTCGGCGTTGACCCCGACCGCGATCAGGGCGTGCACGTTGACCACCCGGCCCTGCTCGCGCACCTTGAGGACCAGGGCGTCGGCAGCAACGAACGTGTACGGACCAGCGTCCAACGGTCGGGTGCGGAACGCTTCGACGGCGGCGTCGAGTTCCTTGGCCATGACGCTGACTTGGGATTTCGACAGGCTGGTGATCCCCAGGGTCTCGACGAGCTTGTCCATCCGCCGGGTGGAGACCCCGAGCAGGTAGCAGGTGGCCACCACCGTGGTCAGCGCCCGCTCAGCACGCTTGCGGCGTTCCAGCAGCCAGTCCGGGAAATAGGAGCCCTGGCGCAGCTTCGGGATCGCAAGATCCAAAGACCCCGCACGGGTGTCGAATTGGCGGTGCCGGTACCCGTTGCGGGAGTTGATGCGCTCCGTGCTGCGCTCGCCGTAGCCGGCGCCGCACAGCGCGTCGGCTTCCGCACCCATCAGGGTGTGAATGAACGTGGCGAGCAGTTCACGCAGCACGTCGGGGTGGGCGGTGGTGAGTCGTTCGGCAAGCACAGCAGGCAGGTCGATATTGTGGGCAGCGGTCATCGCGTCGATTCCTTTGCTCGAGTGACTTTGGACGGTCCCTCGAAGAATCACGCGATGACCTTCAATCACTCGGCTACGACACGCCGGAACATCCTGATCAGGTCCGACTCGTACACCACTCTGCTGGACGCAACCTCAGCGACCATTGAGGAACTGAATGCTCAGGTCATCAACGACCAGGGCTTCACAGATGAGCAACAAGCGGTCATTCACAAGGATGGACCGATGACTGCGATTGAGTACCGACTCGCGTGGGCACGGACCTACCTCAAGGGCATGGGGTTAGCGACCAACTCGGAACGGGGAGTTTGGACCCTCACTCCAAAGGGGCGAACGGTTACTGAAGCCGAGATCAAGCCGTTGCGAGCCGAATATCTGGCACGGATGCGCAAGGCATCCGCGAAGAACGGCGGGCCTGACGATGCGCCCGCTGGTGATGTCGGCGTAGACCAGGACGCCTGGCGGGGCGAAATTCTTGACGAGGTCATGAAGCTGAGCCCATCCGATTTTGAGCGCCTGGCGCAGCGCCTGCTCCGAGAAGAGGGCTTCGTCAACACGCGCGTGACCGGACGCTCGGGCGACCAGGGAATAGACGGCCAGGGTGTCTACCGGATGTCGCTGCTGACGTTCCAGGTCTTCTTCCAGTGCAAGCGTTACCGAGGAAGCGTGGGGTCGGGTGCCGTGCGTGATTTCCGTGGTGCAATGACTGGCCGTGGCGATAAGGGACTGTTAATCACCACCGGGACCTTCACGAATGACGCGAAGGCCGAAGCGACGAGGGACGGCGCGCCGCCAGTCGACTTGATTGACGGCGTGCGGTTATGCGACCTTCTCAAGACCCATCGGTTGGGGGTCGAGGTTCGGCAGCGGGTCGAGGAGGACATT
Source organism: uncultured Mycobacterium sp. (assembly GCA_964525125.1). GTDB lineage: Bacteria > Actinomycetota > Actinomycetes > Mycobacteriales > Mycobacteriaceae > Mycobacterium. The sequence goes on along the minus strand of CAZGGK010000079.1, from coordinate 192 downwards.
TCAGTCGACGCTGCGTTCTTCAACGGAGGCTTCTAGTCCGCCTGACCGCCCGCCCCGTGGACCCGCTGCCCACCCCAGGGTGCCGGGTCGACTGCTGTCTGCGGGGCTTCCCGATGTGGCGGTCCGGTGCGCCCCCCCCCTGCGTGTCAAGGTGAGTTGAGTCCAGTGGTTCATAGCAACCTGCCTGCGGGG
>CAZGGK010000078.1:0-16112 GCA_964525125.1 uncultured Mycobacterium sp. | reverse complement strand
CCAGCAGGAACAGGCCGTTCATCACCCCCTCCAGATGCGACGACAGCCCCATCCGCGGATTCGTCAGCAGCCCACTGACCAGCCCGGAGATCAGGCCGAGCAGGAACAGGAACACACTCGCCGGCGACGGTGCGGTGCTGACCCAATTCCGCACCGAGCACGCGGGTTTCGGCATGGTCACCGGGGCGGTGGAGACCGGCGGACGGCTCTGGCTGGGCAGTATCGGCTGGCCGGCGATCGCCCACCTGCCCTGGGCCGGCTGATCAGCCGAGGGACCACACCGAGGTGGCGATCAATTCGCCCTGATCCAGCGCCGCCGCCCGGTGAGTGTGCACCCGGCCGTACTCCTCGGTGGTCACCATGGAAATAAACGCCGCGGGCGAAGGGTATTCGACGATCAGGATGGCATCCCACTCCGGCGTGGCCCCCTCACCGATGACGACGGTCGGCGCCGCACCCGCGTAACGGACCTGCGCGCCCACCCGCTCCAGATGCGGGGCGACCTCGCGGGCGTACCGCAGGTAGCTTTCCAGGCCGCCGTCCTGCTTGAACTTGAGCAGGTTGACCATCACCACCGGTGTGTCGGCCGGTCGCGCGGACAGCGCCTCGATCTGCTCGCGGGTGGCTTCCACTTTCGAACTCATGCGATTCTCCTTGCCTCGGCCTTCAACACTGCGCGACGACGCCGCCTCCAGTCTTGACAATTCAGGACAGATTTTTCACCCTTTGGGACAACTGCCCCCGTCGGCCGGGGTTAGCATTCCAGGACATGTCGGTGATACGCGGCACGGCGCTGTCGAACTACCCGGGGCTGGTCGCCGAGTTGGGCGGCGACCCGGCCGCACTGCTGCGCGCCGCCGGAATCCGCCCGCGCGACATCGGAGAACAGGACGTCTTCGTGTCCCTCCGCAGTGCCGTGCAGGCTGTCGAGTCGGCAGCGGCCGCCACCGGCACGCCCGACTTCGGCCGGCGTCTGGCCCAGCGCCAGGGCATCGAGATTCTCGGGCCGGTGGGCGTCGCCGCCCGCACGGCGGCCACGGTGGCCGACGCCATGGCGATCTTCGAGACGTTCATGGCCGCATACAGCCCCGCCCTGTCGGCCCGCCTCATCGACCTGGACAGCCCGGAGCGGCGATTCTTCGAATTCCGGATCCTGGTGCACGGCTCGCCGCCGCCACGCCAAAGCGTCGAGTTGTCCCTCGGCGTCACCGCGAAGGTGTTCCGCCTGCTGCTGGGCCCGCAGTACAACCCGCTCTCGGTGCACCTGCCGCACGAGCCGCTGACACCGGCCGCCGACTATCTGCAGTACTTCGGCTGCACACCGTATTTCGGCGAAACCCGCCCCGGCTTCACCATCCGGACCGCCGATCTCACGCGCCAACTCAACCACGACGAGTTGGCGCACCGCTGCGTGGTCGACTACCTCGGCACGCTGGTCGGGCCGCAGCAGGCGGGATTCGGCGACTCGGTCCGCACCATCGCTCGTCAGCTGCTGCCCACCGGGGCGGTGACCCTCGAGGTGGTCGCGGCGCAGTTCAACCTGCACCCCAAGACGCTGCAGCGCCGGCTGGCCGCGGAGGGCACCAGCTTCTCGGGTTTGATCGACGAGGTGCGGCGCGCGGCCGCCGAGCACTATCTGCGGGACACCCGCATCGACCTGTCGCACCTGACCAGGGAACTCGGTTACACCGAGCAGAGCGTGCTGACCCGGTCCTGCAGACGCTGGTTCGGGACCAGCCCGACCGGCTACCGCCGAGCGCTGACAGCGCCGCCACGATAGCGACCAGCACTGTCTTCACGGGTCAAATTTCTGTCCGGTGCAGTCAAGACTTCGTCGGCCCTCGCGGCGCATAGTGAAACGACAATGTCCTGAACCGCGGTGTCCAGAACCGCGACATTGCGACCCGGAGGTGGCAGATGACCGAGATCACCGGCGGCGAGTTATTCGCCCGCGCACTGCAGGCCGAAGGCATCGAGTTCCTGTTCGGCCTACCCTCTCCGGAGTCCGATCCACTGCTGGCCCAACTGGAAGCGCACGGCATCCGGCTGGTTCCGATCCGCCACGAGGCGGCCGGCGTACACATGGCCGAGGGCCTGTACAAGACCACCGGCAAGGTCGCCGCGGTGCTCGGCAACCCCGGTCCCGGGTCGGCCAACCTGCTGCCCGGGGTGGTCACCGCGCTGCACGAGGGCGTTCCGGTGCTGGCGATCACCTCCCAGCACCGGTTGGGGCTCGTCTACCCGTCGCCGCCGTCGACGTTCCAGGGCCAGGACCAGCTCGACCTGTTCCGCCCGGCGGTCAAATGGGGCGGTCCGATCTTCGAGTGGGCCCGGATTCCCGAGGTGCTGCGGCTGGCTTTTCGCGAGATGCACAGCGGCCGGCCCGGTCCGGTGCACGTCGAACTGCCGGCGCCGGTCCTCTATGAGACCGGTGATCCGGCCACCGCCCCGGTGTGGCCGCCGGCCGCCTACCGGGCCGGTGCGCCGCAGCCCGCCGAACACCAGCTCGACGAGGCCGCCGCGCTGCTGGCTACCGCCGCCCGCCCGGTGCTGATCGCCGGGCAAGGGGTGGACCGCACCGGCGCCCAGGAGGCGGTGCTGGAGATCGCCGAGCTGCTCGGCTGCCCGGCCATCAGCTCGATGGCCGGCCGGGCCAGCGTCCCGGCCGATCACCCCAACTACGTCTTCGGGTTCGGTCCGGCCGGCGATCTTGCCCGCGGCGAGGCCGACGTGCTGCTGGTCGCCGGTTCCCGGATGGGCAATCTGGACGTGCCCTACGACTCCTACTGGGGCGACCCGGCCGGCCAGCGGCTGATCCAGATCGACGTCGACCCCAGCCATTTCGGCGTCTCCCGGCCGGTGCACCTGGGCATCCTCGCCGACGCGAAGACGGCACTGGAGGGCATCGCGGCCCGGCTGCGCGCGAGCGACCTCGGCACCCGCGACGGCGCCGACCTGGCCCGCTACCGCAAGCTCGACGAGCAGGTGCGCGCGGAGATCGCGGCACCGATCCTGGCGTGGCAGGGTCCGGGCATCCACCCCGCGCACGCACTCGGCGTGGTCGGCGCGGTGTTCGGCCCGGACGCCGTCTACACCGTCGACGGCGGCAACACCTCGCTGTGGGCGCACAGCCTGCTGCCACCGACCCGGCCGCACTCCTATCACTCGATCCTGGAACTCGGGATGCTGGGCACCGGGATTCCGTCGGCGATCGGCGCCAAACTCGGCGCGCCCGAACGCGACGTGGTCTGCGTCACCGGCGACGGGGCCGCGGGCTTCAACATCATGGAGCTGCAGACCGCCGCCCGCGAGGGCGTCGACGTCACCGTGATCGTGTTCGCCGAGGGCGCCTGGACGATGGAGGAGCTCAACGAGTTGCAGCTGTACGGCACCACGTTCGGCACCGCGCAGGGCGAGATCCGCTGGGACGTGGTCGCCCAGGGACTGGGTTGCCACGGCGAGTACGTGGACACCATCGAAGACCTTGCCCCCGCGCTGGGGCGCGCACGCGAGCATGACGGCCCCAGCCTGGTCTGCCTGCGCACCGACCACGCCGCCAACCTCGCGGTGCCGGCCGAGATGGCAGCCCGGTTCTTCGAGGTCTACTTCGGGCCGGCCAAGCCGGCGGACGTCTAGGGGGGATCGCCATGGCTTTCAGAAGGGCCGGACGCCTCGACCTGACCGGCAAGGTCGCCGTCATCACCGGCGCCGGATCGGGAATCGGCGCCGCCACCGCGCGGCTGCTCGCCCGGCACGGCGCCAAAGTCCACGTCGCCGACCTCAACGCCGGGGCCGCCGCCGCTGTGGCGCGCGAGATCGGGGGTGCCGCAGTCGCCCACGCGGTCGACGTGAGCCGGCCCGAGGACGTCGAGGCACTGGCCAAGACCGTCTTCGACGCCGACGGCCGGGTCGACATCCTGCACAACAACGCCGGCATCGGCCACGGCGGGGACATCGAAGAAACCACCGTCGAGGACTGGCAGCGGGTGATCGGGGTGAACCTGCTCGGGGTGGCCTACGGGGTGCAGGCATTCGTGCCGCGGATGCTCGCCCAGGGCCACCCGGCCACCGTCGTCAACACCGCATCCCAGGCCGGTCTGATGCCGATCGCCAAGATGGCGCCGTACTGCACCTCCAAGTACGGCGTGGTCGGGATGAGTGAGTCGCTGAACGCCGAACTGGGACCGCGCGGTATCCGGGTGATCGCGATCTGCCCGGGCGTCATCAACACCGCGATCGTCGGCGCTTCGGTGATGCGCGGACAGCTCGGCGCCGACCAAGCCAAGGCCGTTGCGTTCTACCAGAAGCACGGCGCCGCACCGGAAACGGTCGCCAAAGCGGTGCTTGACGCGATCGTCCGCTCCCGTCTGATCGTTGGGACACCGCGATCGCATGTGCTGCTGCCCTACCTGCTGCACCGACTCTCGCCCCGGCTGGCTCAGCCGCTGGCCCGCAACCTCACCAAGATCGTCAGCCACGGCTAGCCGGCGATCATGAAGCGGCTCAACGGTGTCGACTCGTTCATGCTGGGCATGGAGACCTCGAAGTCCTACATGCACACGTTCAAGGTGGCGATCATCGATCCGTCCACCGATCCGGGCGGTTGGTCGTTCGAGAGGTTCTACGCCGAATCGGCACGGCGAATCCATCTGGTGCCGATGCTGCGGTGGAGATACCTCGACTCACCGCTCGGCCTGAATCACCCCTACTGGGTGGAGGATCCGGACTTCGAGCTGCACTACCACGTTCGCCGCGTTGCCTGCCCGCCGCCGGCGGACCACAAGAGCCTGTGCGAGTTCATGGCGGCGATCTACTCCTATCAACTCGACCGCAATCGGCCGCTGTGGATGACATGGGTGGTGGAGGGACTCGCCGACGGCAAAATCGCGGTCGTCATGCTGGTGCACCATGCCTACGTCGACGGTGTCGGCGCCTCGTGGCTGATGCAGCGGTTCTATCAACCGGAGCCGGGCATCAAGGCAACCGACCCGCCGCCCTACCACCCGTCGCCGCTGCCGTCCCGGGCGACTCGGCTGGGCCGGGCCCTGCGCGACTGGCCCGAGGTCACTGTCGGCGCCATGCCCAAGGTGGCCACCGGGCTGTGGCACCGTTACCAACTGGACCGGAGACGCAAGTCGGCGGGCCTGTCGCCGCACCCGTCCGCCGGGCAGATGCGCCAGACCCCGATCAACGTCACGTTGAGCGCGGGCCGGACCTTTGTCTGCGACAGCATTCCGCTGGAACGCTTCGTCGCGGTCGGCAAAACCCTCGGCGTCACCATCAACGACGTCTTCTCCAACTGCGTTTCCGGTGCGGTACGCCGCCTGCTCATCGACCTGAACTACGACCCGGACGCACACCCGCTGATCGGCGCCACGCCGTTCGCCGGCGAACGACCCGCCGACCGGGAAGCCTGGGGCAACTTCGCGACCCAGGACTTCTGCTGGTTACGCAGCGACATCGCCGACCCGCTCAAGCGACTCAAGGCCAGCCACCAGGCCAACGTGGAGATGAAGGAGCACATCAAGGCGGTCAGGGAAGCCGGTGCCGACATCAGTTCGGTGATGCAAGTGGTCCCGCCCTGGGCCATCCCACTCGTGCGCAAGGCGATACACCGCCGGGACGGAAGCTTCGGCCTGTTCGGCAACGTAGTGCTCTCCAACGTTCCCGGGCCGAAAGAGGCTTTGTACCTGGACAACTGGAAACTCGCCAACTGGTACTCCACCGGCCAGATCGCCGACGGCACCGGACTCAACATCACCATGTGGAGCTACTGCGGGCAGGCCAACATCTGCATGCTCATCGACCGCGAAGTGCTCAAGGACGGCTGGCGCCTCTACGGCTACTTCGTCGATGACCTGAATGCCCTACTGGCAGTTACCCATCCCAAGGAGGTGGCTCGATGATCCGGATCAACCCGCTGGACCTGTCGTTCCTGCTGCTGGAAAGACCCACCCGGCCGTTTCACATGTCGGCGATGACGATCTTCGCGAAGCCCAAGGGCCAGCAGTCCACCTTCGGTCCCCGCCTGTTCGACGCCTACCGGCACAGCCAGGCGGTGAAACCCTTCAATTACAAGCTCAAATGGCTGGGCAGGGACATCGCGGCGTGGGAGACCGTGGAGCCGGACATGCGCAATCACATCCGGCGCATCGACCTGCCGGCCCCGGGTTCCATGCAGCAGTTCTACGAGACCGTGTCCTTTCTCAACGCCGGTCTGCTCGACCGGGGACACCCGCTCTGGGAGTGCTACATCATCGACGGCATCGAGAACGGCCGACTCGCCGTCATGATCAAAGTCCACCACGCCCTGATCGACGGCGAAGGCGGTCTGCGGGTGATGCGTAACTTCCTCAGCGATTCACCACGCGACAAGAGGCTCGCCGGTCCGTGGATGGCGCTTAAGGGCAACGACACGCAACGCCGTTCGCGCCCAGCCGTTTCGCAGATACAGCGACTACAGAGCATGCTCAGTGGCCTGACCAAACTGCCGGGAGATGTCATCGGCATTCTGAAGCCGCAAGCGGCGTCGCTGCCGTTCGCCGCTCGGCACACCCTGTTCAACAACACCGCGAAGTCGGCGGCGCGCGCCTACGCAGACACCAGATTGCCGCTTGCCGATGTCAAGGCGGTAGCCAAGGCGACCGAAACCTCGGTGAACGACGTCGTCATGACCGTCGTCGACGACGCCCTGCATCACTATCTTCGCGACCACCAGGCTCCCACGGACCAGCCGTTGGTGGCATTCATGCCGATGTCGCTGCGCGACGAATCCGGCGGCGGCGGTAATCAGGTGAGCGCCGAATTGATCGAGATGGGTGCGCCGGCGGCGAGTCTGCGCGAGCGCCTGCACCAGATCAACCGCGCGACGCAGCAGGCAAAGGACAGGGGGCGCCGCATGCAGACGACGTCGCGGCAGGCCTATGCACTGTTGTTGTTTGCCAGCCAAACCATGGCGGACCTGCCCTGGTTCGACAGGGCGCCCAGCGCCAACCTGGTGATATCGAACATGAAGGGACCGACCGAGCAACTGTATCTGGCCGGCGCCCCACTGGTCGAGTTCCTCGGCTTGCCGATTCTGCCGCCCGGTGCCGGACTCAACGTCACCTTCGCGAGCGTGCACACCGACATCGGGATCGCCGTCGGCGCCGCGCCGGAAGCCGTCGACGAACCCTTCCACCTGGTCCAACTGATCGAACAGGCCTTCCAACGGTTGCAGGCCGACACCGGCACCCAACACCGCACCCGGACGACGTCATGAAGAACATCGGCGCCATGTTGCGACAGCGCGCGGTTGTTTCACCCCGGCTCGAGGCCTACGTCGAACCATCGACCAACGTTCGCATGGACTACACCCAACTGAATACGCTGGCCAACCGATGCGCCCGCGTGCTGACGTCGCTGGGCGTCGGCAAGGGAGATCGGGTGGCGTTGCTGATGCCCAACAGCGTCGAGTTCTGCGCTCTGTTCTACGGCGCGGCCAAGATCGGGGCGGTGGTGGTTCCGCTCAACACCCGGCTCGCGGCGCCCGAGCTGGCATTCATTCTGTCCGACAGCGGCAGCAAGGTGCTGATCCACGGTGCGGCCTTCGCCGCGACAGTCGACGCCATAGACGCCATCGGCGCCGGCACCATCGCCGAGCGGGTGCCGGTGTCGGGCGGTACGCGTTCGCTGGCCGAACGGCTCGAATCCGCGGATCCCGATGAACCGGCCTGCGAGTGCGGCGGGGCGGACAACCTTTTCATCATGTACACCTCGGGCACCACGGGACGACCGAAAGGGGTGGTGCACACCCATGATTCGGTGCACACGGCGGCGACGTCGTGGGCGCTGACGGCCGATGTGCGCTACCGGGACCGAGTTCTGCTGCCGCTGCCGATGTTCCACGTCGCGGCATTGACGACGGTGATCTTCTGCGCCATGCGCGGCGTCAGCCTGATTTCGATGCCGCAGTTCGATCCCGCCCAGGTGTGGTCGCTGATCGTCGACGAGCGGGTCTCCATCGGCGGTGCCGTGCCGGCGATCCTGAACTTCATGCGCCAGCTGCCCGAGTTCGCCGAACTCGACGCACCCGATTTTCGCTTCTTCATCACCGGCGGTGCACCCATGCCCGAAGCCCTGATCAAGCTGTACGCCGCCAAGAGCATGCAGGTGGTGCAGGGCTATGCGCTCACCGAATCGTGCGGGAGCGGCACCCTGCTGCTCGGTGACGACGCGCTGCGCAAGGTCGGTTCGGCCGGGCGCGCCACCATGTTCGCCGACGTCGGCGTGCGCGGCGACGACGGCGTGATCCGCGAACACGGGGCAGGTGAGGTCGTGATCAAGTCCGACTTCCTGCTCAAGGAGTACTGGAACCGGCCGGACGCCACTCGCGCCGCTTTCGACGGTGATTGGTTCCGCACCGGCGATATTGGCGAGATCGATGATGACGGTTATCTTTTCATCAAGGACCGGATGAAGGACATGATCATCTCCGGCGGCGAGAACATCTACCCCGCCGAGATCGAGAGCGTCGTGATCGGCATCCCAGGTGTCAGCGAGGTCGCGGTCATCGGCGTAGCCGACGAGAAGTGGGGTGAGGTGGCGTGCGCAGTCGTCGTCGCCGACCAGAGCACGGTCAGCGAGCAACGCATCGTCGAATTCTGCGAGACCCAGCTGGCCCGCTACAAGCTGCCGAAAAAGGTGATTTTCGCCGACGAAATTCCGCATAATCCGGCCGGCAAAGTCCTCAAACAGCTGCTTCGCGAACAGTATCGATAACAGAACCTTCCTTGCCACGGCTTCCGCGTTACGCTCATCGATGTCCCAGTCCCATCGGGTATCAGGAGCCCACTATGAAGTCGGATACGGATGGTCATGGGGATGACGCCCGCCGACTGCGCGCGTTCACCTCATTCGAAAAGTTCTCCGATGATGAGCTCGAGCGCGTCGTCCGGGCTGCACATCACATTTCCCGAACAGCACCCTGGCCGCTGATTCAGGAGCAGACTCCGTCGGACGCCTGTTACATCCTGCTCAGCGGGGAGGTCGGGGTGTACGTCGGCCAGAACCGTATCGCCGTCCTGGGCCCGGGCGAGGTGATCGGCGAATCCGCGCTCCGCCGCGGGCAACTGCGCTCCGCGACCGTCACCACGATCGGGCCGGCCGAGGTGCTGCGGATCGAGCGCGACGACCTCGCCGGTTTGCTCGAACGGATACCCGCGCTGCGGGAAACCATGGATGCCACCGTCACCCGCCACATGCCGGTCGCGCTTGCCCAGCGGCCGGTGGAGCACATTCCGGAGCGCGCCAAGGTAAACGCTTCCGTGCCAACGGCGTTGGTCGAGCGGTTCGAGCACGCTGCCGGCGTCGCCGGTGTCGGTGTCGCGGCTGCGCTCGAGGATGCGCTCACCGGGTGGATCGAACGGCACAGCACGGCGTAGCCGGCAGAACGCGATTCACGGCCACAGCCAGCCGCCGGACCGGCCTCGACGAGCGGAAATTCGCCGACAGGCCGGAGTGGTCGCGCCGCTCGCGAATACCACGGCGACACACAGGCCCTCGCACGCCATGCACCCGCCCGCGACGCCGATGGCGAACGGGAGCGGCGTGGACCCGGCTATGCCACCCACCGCGCGGAAGGGCGCCCGGGCAACGAGAAACGTCGCCAGATGCGACGCCCAGGATTTCAGCGCGTTGAAGACTGCCCTTGCGCCAAGGCTCGCGCGGACAGCCGCGCCGCCGACGGGATCGACATGGTCGACGCTCATGACCGTAGCTTTCGTATCGGTTCGGACATGTCACCAACGATGCCGCCACAACCCCGATGCGGTCTTGGCCGAACAGGACAAACATTTCACTTCTCCGGACAGCGAAGAAGAGACGTGACGTCTGACCCACCAGTCGCAGCGTGGCTCCCCGGGTTCGGAGCGGTGATTGTCTAGGCTCGACAGACCATGCCCGTCTTCCGCCCCGCAGCATGCCTGGCCGCCGTCATGTTCCTGGTCGCGGCACCGGCCGCGGTCGCCGAGCCGGACCCGGGCCCCGATGCGGCGCCGGTGAGTTGCCCGTACAAGGTCACCACCCCGCCGGCGGTGGACGCCAGCGAGGTACCGCAGGCCGGTGACCCACCCGGACCGCTGCCGGTGCCGGTGACCCCGGTCGGCGGCAAGTCGCTGGGCGGCTGCGGCGTCGTCGCCGCCGCCGGTACGCCCCCGGTGCCCGGCGACGTCTCCGCCGAGGCGTGGCTGGTGGCCGACCTGGACAGCGGCGCCGTGATCGCAGCCCGCGACCCGCACGGCCGGCACCGGCCCGCCAGCGTGATCAAGGTGCTGACCGCGATGGCCGCACTGGACGAACTCAACCTGAACCGGTCGGTGGCCGGAACGCCGGAGGACGCCGCCGTGGAGGGCACCAAGGTCGGCGTCGCGCCCGGCGGGGTCTACACCGTCAACCAACTGCTGCACGGGCTGCTGATGCACTCCGGGAACGACGCCGCCAACGCGCTGGCCGGCCAGCTCGGCGGCGGCCCGGCCGCCCTGGACAAGATCAACCTCCTGGCCACCCGGCTGGGCGGCCATGACACCAGGGTCGCCACGCCTTCCGGACTGGACGGCCCGGGGATGAGCACGTCGGCCTACGACATCGGGCTGTTCTACCGGTACGCCTGGGGAAACCCGGCCTTCGCCGGCATCGTCGCCACCCAGACCTTCGACTTCCCCGGCCACGGCGACGCCCCCGGCTACCAGCTGGAGAACGACAACCAGCTGCTCTACCACTACCCGGGCGCGCTCGGCGGCAAGACCGGCTACACCGACGACGCCGGGCAGACCTTCGTCGGCGCGGCCCAGCGGGGCGGCCGCCGGCTGGTGGCGGTGCTGTTGCGCGGCACCCGGCAGCCGATCGCCCCGTGGCAGCAGGCGGCGCACCTGCTCGACTACGGGTTCGCCACCCCGGCGGGCACCCAGGTCGGGACCCTCGTCGAACCCGATCCCGCGCTGCTGGCCGCCCGCGCCGCCCGGGACGGCACCCCGGACCCGTCCGCCGCCGCCGCGCCGGTGCTGCTGCCCACCGACACGCTGCCGGTGCGGGTGGGAGTCGCCGTGGTCGGAACGCTGATCGTCTTCGGGCTGATCATGGCGGCCCGCGCGCTGAACCGCCGGCCGCAGTACTGATCCGGCGATGCTGATCCGGTTCCTGAAACTGTTCGGCACGGTATCCGGCATCTGGCTCATCGTGGTCGGCATCAACCGGATGTCGTTCTCCACCATCACCGTCCCCGGCAGCGGCAGGGTCAGCCCGACCGTGGACAGCGAGGTCCGGATCGCCGGCGCGATGTTCATCGGCCTCGGCGTGGCCTACCTGTGGACGTTCTGGCGGCCGCGAATCCCGGTTCCGGCCTTGCGCCTGCTGGCCTTGACCATGGCACTGATCGGGGTGGCTCGGCTCAATTCGATGGCAGAGGTGGGCCTGCCGGATCCGCTGCTGAGAGTCGCCACCGCGGTCGAGTTCACCGTGGCCGGACTGACGTATTGGTACTCCACACTGCGCGTCTACCCGAATCATCCGGACGACGCCGACGAACCGGACGACCACCGGCCCTGATCCCCTACGGTGTGCAGGGTGGGCCGCATCGGAGCATTGCAGCGTTCGTCACCGCTGGCGCTGCCGGTGGGTGTCGCCGCGGCCAGCCTCGGGGTGATCTACGGCTACGACCTGTCCAACATCGCCGGCGCGCTGTTGTTCATCGAGGGCGATTTCGGGCTGTCGGCCGCGCAGCAGGAACTGGTCGCCACCGCGACCGTGATCGGCCAGATCGCCGGGGCGGCCGGCGGCGGCTGGCTGGCCAACGCCATCGGCCGAAAGAGCTCCATGGTGCTGGTGTCGGTGGCCTATGCGCTGTTCGCGCTGCTGGGCGCGGTATCGGTGTCGGTGGGCATGCTGACGGTGGCCCGGCTGCTGCTGGGGGTGACCATCGGCGTGTCGGTGGTGGTGGTTCCGGTGTTCGTGGCCGAGTCCGCGCCCGCCGGGGTGCGCGGTGCGCTGCTGGTCGGCTACGGCCTGGCAACCGTCGTCGGGATCATCGCCGGGTACCTGGTCGCCTATCTGCTGGCCGGCGCCGGCAGTTGGCGGGCGATGCTGGGCGTGGCGGCGGTACCGGCCGTGCTGGTCGCGCTGCTGTTGGCCCGGATACCCGACACCGCGCGCTGGTATCTGCTCAAGGGCCGCTACGACGAAGCCCGCGTCACGATGCGCCGGGTGGAGCCCACCGCCGACGCCGAGCGGGAACTGACCGCGATCGCCGATGCGATCGCCGACGAGCAGCGGGCCGGTACCGGAGTGCTGCGCGAACTGCTGCGGCCACCGTACCTGCGGGCCACCGTGTTCGTGGTGGTGCTCGGGTTCTCCATCCAGATCACCGGCATCAACGCGATCGTCTACTACAGTCCCCGGCTGTTCGAGACGATGGGCTTCACCGGCCACTTCGCGCTGCTGATGCTGCCCGCGCTGATTCAGGTCGCGGCGCTGGCGGCGATGGTCGTCTCGCTACTGCTGATCGACCGGGTGGGCCGCCGGCCGATCCTGCTGGGTGGGATCGCCGCGATGGTCGCGGCCAACGTGATCCTGATCGCGGTGTTCGCCGCCGGCGGCTTCTTCGGCGGGGCACTGGTGGCATGGAAGTTCTTCGGCGTGCTGCTGTTCACGGTCGGCTACACGTTCGGGTTCGGGTCCCTGGTGTGGGTGTACGCCGGGGAGAGCCTGCCGTCCCGGCTGCGAGCGATGGGTTCGTCGGCGATGCTGACCTCCGACCTGGTGGCCAACGCGATCGTGGTGGGCGGGTTCCTGACGCTGCTGGCCGCACTCGGCGGCGCCGCCACGTTCGCCGTGTTCGGCGTACTGGCGCTGGCCAGCTTCGGGTTCGTCTACCGCTACGCCCCGGAGACCAGAGGCCGCCAATTGGAGGACATCCGGCACTTCTGGGAGAACGGCGGAAAATGGCCGAACTGATCAGCGCCGGCACGGTGGTGCTCGGTGGCCGGGTCTGTCGCCCCGGCTGGCTGCGGGTCTCGGGCGGCCGCATCACCGGGTGCGGTCCGGGAGCGGCACCGGGGCCGGTCACCGTCGATTTCCCGAATCATGTTGCGGTGCCGGGCTTTGTCGATATGCACGTGCACGGCGGAGGTGGTGTCTCCTACCCCGACGATCCGGAGCGTGCCGCGGCGTTTCATCGCCGCCACGGCACCACCAGCACGCTGGCCAGCGTGGTCAGCGCCGGCCCCGATGCGCTGCTGGCCGCAGTGCGCTCATTGGCCGAGGCCACCCGGACCGGCGTCGTCGCGGGCATCCATCTGGAGGGACCCTGGCTGAGCCACGACTACTGCGGCGCTCACGATCCGGCACAGCTGCGCGATCCCGACCGGCGCGAGATCGACGCCCTGCTCACCGCCGGCGCCGGTGCGATCACGATGGTCACGCTGGCACCCGAGCGGCCCGGCGCGCTGGCGGCGATCGAGCGGTTCGCCGACGCCGGAGTCGTTGTCGCGGTCGGCCATACCGCCGCCGGCTATCAGCAGGTGCGCGCCGCGGTCGACGCCGGGGCGCGGGTCGGGACCCACCTGTTCAACGCCATGCCGGGGTTGCATCACCGCGAGCCGGGGCCGGTGCTCGCCCTGCTGGAGGATCCGCGGGTCACCGTCGAGTTGATCGCCGACGGGATCCACGTCCACCCGGCGGTGCTCCGGCACGCGATCGGGGTCGCCGGCGCGGATCGGGTTGCCCTGGTCACCGACGCGATGGCCGCCGCCGGGGCGGACGACGGCGCATTCCGGCTCGGTGGGGTCGACGTCGACGTGGTCGCCGGGGTGGCGCGGGTCCGCGGCACCCCGACGATCGCCGGCAGCACCGCGACCATGGACCGGTTGTTCCGGACGGCAGTGGGGACGCTCGGCCCGGACACCGACGACGCCCTGACCGCGGCGGTGCGGATGACGTCGACCACCCCGGCCCGGGCACTCGGACTCGGCGACGTGGGCGACCTGCGCGCCGGATGTCATGCGAGTCTTGTTGTGCTGAACCGGGAGCTACGCGTGACACGAGTCATGGACCGAGGACGGTGGATGGGCGGCGGCTGACGAGATGGCGTGGCTGATCCTGGTGGTGTCGGGGGTTCTCGAGGCGGTCTGGGCGACGGCGCTGAGCAGATCCGGCGGGTTCTCACGCCCCGGGCCGTCGGTGCTGTTCGCGGTCGCGCTGACGGCGTCGATGGCCGGGCTGGCGTACGCCATGCGCACGCTGCCGCCGGGGACCAGTTACGCGGTGTGGGTCGGGATCGGGGCGGCGCTGACGGCCGGCTACGCCATGACGACCGGGGTCGAGACGGCGTCACTGGGCAAAGTGCTGCTGATCGCCGGGGTGGTCGGCTGCGTCGTCGGCCTCAAGGTGGTCGGTTGATTCGGTTAGGCTTTCGACGATGACCGAGCCGACCATCACCCACACCCCGCAACGCTACGAGATCAGCGTCGACGGCGTGCCGGCCGGATACGCGGCCTACGTCGACAATGGCTCGCACCGGATCTTCCACCACACCGAGATCGACAAGCGGTTCGGCGGTCGCGGCCTGGGCACCAGGCTGATCGCCGCGGCGCTGGCCGACACCCGTGCGGCCGGTATGCGGATCGTGCCGACGTGTTCCTTCGTCGCCGCCTATGCCGACAAGCACGACGAATACCGCGAACTCGTCGACCCGGAGCCTCCCCGGGGCTAACGGCCACCGCGGCGCAGCAACCACGAGATCCCGACCGCGCCAACGGCTCCGACTGCAACTGCGACAAGTGCCGCACCGGCGCCGAACTCTGCGTCGAGGCGCACCGCCGGGGCGGCCGGCTCGGGATCGGGTTCGGACTCGGGCTCGGGCGGTGCCGGCGGCGGTCTCGACACCGCCGCCCAGGCGGTGGCGAAGAGCACCAGTCGGGCGGTGACGTAGGCGAACACCATCAGGCCCAGCACCGGCCCGAACGCGGCGCCGGCCGGACTGTCGACCACCGACTGCAGATAGATCGAGCCCAGTTGTTTGAACACCTCGAAACCCACCGCCGCGATCGCCCCGGCGCGCATCGAGGGGGCGAGGCCGAGCGACTGGCGCGGCAGCCGGGCGATCATCCAGCTGAACAGCAGCCAGGACACCAGCAGCGACACCACCAGCGAGGCCACCCGCAGCAGCGCGCCCAGCAGCGCGAAGTCGCCGACCCCGAGCCAGCCCAGCACCTTGGCCATCGCCTTCGGCCCGCCTATCGCGGTCAGCGCGACGGTGACGGCCGTGGCGACGAACGCGGAGACCATCGCACCGGCGTCGGAGAGCTTGCCGCGCACGAATCCCGGCTTCTCGGAATGCTGTTCGGCCATCGCGCTGAGCGCCTCACGCAGGTTCGCCATCCAGCTCAGCCCCGCCCAGCCGGCCACGGCCAGGCCGATGATGCCGATCGAAGTGCGCGAGTCGATCGCCGAATCCATCAGGGCGAGCAGTTGGTCGCCGAATTCGCCGGGAATCGATGCCTTGATCCGGTGGTCGATATCGGCCAGCAGCCCGGGCTGGCGGGACAGCAGGAAACCGCCGACCGAGAAGCCGACCATCAGCAGCGGAAACAGCGCGAAGATCGTGTAGTAGGTGATTCCGGCGGCGAAGAAATTACCCTTGTGGTCGTCGTAGCGCTGCTGGGCGCGCACCGCGTGGTCGAACCAGCCGTACCGGGTCCGCAGCCGCTCGAGAACGCTCATGCCCGGGTCACCGGCGTGGCGGCAGGAATCCGACCCGGTCATACACCCGCTGCACAGTAACGGCGGCCACCGCTGCGGCCCGCTCCGCTCCGGCGGTCAGCACACGCTCCAACTCGGCTGCGTCGGAGAGCAATTCGTCGACCCGGGCTTTGATCGGCGTGACGAACTCGGCGACGGCCTCGGCGGTGTCGGACTTCAGGTCGCCGTAGCCACGCCCGGCATAGCCTTCGACCAGCTTGTCGACGCCCGCGCCGGTGATCGCCGACTGGATCGTGAGCAGGTTCGACACCCCGGGTTTGCTGTCCGGGTCGTAGCGGATCTCGCGCTCGGAGTCGGTGACCGCCGAGCGGATCTTCTTG
>CAZGGK010000077.1:0-16737 GCA_964525125.1 uncultured Mycobacterium sp. | reverse complement strand
GCACTGGCACTGGCACTGGCACTGGCACTGGCACTGGCACTGGCACCGGTAGCACCGGCGGCACGGGCACCGGCACCGGCACGGGCACGGGCGGCACCGGCACCGGCACCGGCACCGGTAGCACCGGCGGCACGGGCACCGGCACGGGCACGGGCGGCACCGGCACCGGCACCGGCGGTGGCGATGTCACGGGCGCCTACACGGTTACCTCGCAGTGGAACAACGGCTACACCGCCAACTACGTCATCACCAATACCGGCACGACCCCGTTGACGAACTGGCAGGCCCAGTTCGATCTTCCTGCGGGCCAGTCTATTTCGAACATGTGGAACGCCAATTTCACGCAGTCCGACGGGCATTACATCCTGACCCCGGAGAGCTACAACGGCACGATCCAGCCGGGCCAGTCGGTGACGGTCGGCTTCCAGGCCGCCGATCATGGTAGCTACTCGCCGCCGACGGGCATGTCGGTCAACGGCCACCCGATCGCCGGCACTGGTACCGACGGCGGTAGCGGGAGCACCGGAGGCACCGGCACCGGGGGCACCGACACCGGCACCGGAGGTACCGCCACCGGGGGCACCGGCACCGGAGGTACCGGCACCGGGGGCACCGGCACAGGGGGCACCGGCACCGGAGGCACCGGCACCGGGGGCACCGGCACCGGCACCGGGGGCACCGGCACCGGGGGCACCGACACCGGCACCGGCGACCTCACCGGGACCTACACGGTGACGTCGCAGTGGAACAACGGCTACACCGCCAACTACGTCATCACCAACACCGGCACCACCCCGCTGACCAACTGGCAGGCCGAATTCGCCCTGCCGCCCGGCCAGTCGATAGCGAACATGTGGGGTGCCAGCTACACCCAATCCGGTGGGCACTACGTCCTGACACCGGCGAGCTACGACGGCACGATCCAGCCGGGCCAGTCGGTGACGGTCGGCTTCCAGGCCGCCGACAACGGCAGCTACGCCCCGCCGACCGACATGACGGTCAACGGCCATCCGGTTACCGTCACCCCGGGCAGTGACGGCGGCGCCGGTAGCACCGGCGGCACTGGCACCGGCACCGGCAGTGGCAGCAGTGGCGACACCCACGTCCCGCCGCCCCCGCCCAGCGGTGATCTGCTGACCCAGAAGTACGGACTGGCCACGACCGGCAACTACTTCGTCCAGAACAACGACTGGAACGGCAGCGGACAGCAACTGACGGTCACCCCGAACGGGTTCGTCATCGCCGCGGAGCAGGGCACCGCCTCCACCCATGGCGCCCCACTGTCATACCCGTCGATCGTGCTGGGCTGCCATTACACCAATTGCTCGCCGGACAGCATCCTGCCGCTGCCGCTGAGCCAGATCACCGGCGCCACCAGCAGCGTCACCTACACGTTCCCGACCGATCCGAACGCCATCTGGGACGCCTCCTACGACATCTGGCTGAACCCGACCTACGTCACCAACGGTGTCAACCAGCAGGAGATCATGATCTGGTTCAACCACGCCGGTCCGATCCAGCCGGTCGGCCAGGCGATCGGCGACCAGACCATCGACGGCAAGACCTTCACGGTGTGGGACGGCTACAACGGCCAGAACTACACGACGTCATTCGTCGCCGACTCGCCGATAACGTCGTGGAACAACTTCAACATCCTGGACTTCATCACCGCCACCGAAGGCTCGACCAAGAGCGGGTTGAACGACAACTGGTACCTGACCAGCATCCAGGCCGGCTTCGAGCCGTGGAACAGCAACGTCGTCGGCGGCGGGATCAGCTCGTTCAACGCCTCCGTCACCAAGTAGGGCCGGCCAGGGCCTCGTCCGGCCCCGCGGGAATGTCGCCGAGCGCGTCACCGAACGTCGCCGGCTGCGGGCTGAACTCATACCGCAAAAAGGCGAACAGCGATCCGGCCAGGGTGAAGAACAACGGAATCACGGTGAGCGGGAACAGTGGCAGCGGTAATAGCCCGACCGGATCGAAATCACCGAGTCCCGCGGTGGGCGGCATGAAAAGATCGGCAGGGGTCGGGTCGCTCGGATCGGGCAGCGGATCGCTCGCGGCGGCGGAGCCCTGGACCACGCTCAGTAGGCCGTCATACCCGGTTTCGAAGGCGGGTGGGACCGGCACGGTGGTGGCTGCCAGGCCGACAGCAATATCCGAGCCGGGAAATGCCGGTTGCCGAGCATGAGGTGCCGGAAATTGTGCGAACACGATCATTCCGGTACCGACCAGCGCGAGGGCGGCTAGCGCGCCGGAGCGAATTTGCATGGCTTTTCCTCCCGAGCCGTTTAGTCGCCTGGCGATTTACTCTCGGCGCGGACTGAAGGCAACGGCGCCGCCCGGCCCCGGGGCGTCACCGCCGACCGCCCCGCGCCAACCGAACCTGGGAAAAACCACGCCGTAGACCCAGATCCCGCTTACCGTGCTAACGGTGTGGTTCAATGGCGTAATCGACGTTATGTCCGGCCTGCGCGGTCTCCCATCGGCCCTCGGAGCAGTGAAGCTGCCCGAGGTCCCGGCGCCGCGTGAGCACCCGCTGGGCCGCCTGGTCGAGCTGCCCGGCCGGGGCAGCACCTACGTGGTGGACACCGGCCCGGTGAACGGCCCGACCTTCATGATGCTGCACTCGGTGGCCTGCACCGGGCTGCTGACCTGGTATCCCTCGCTGGATGTGATGCGGCAGTTCGGCCGGGTGGTGATCTTCGACCAGCGCTGGCACGGCTCGGGCATCACCTCGTCGCGATTCCTGCTGGAAGACTGCGCCGACGACGCCGCGGCGCTGGCCGACGTGCTGGGCATCGACTCGTTCATCCCGGTGGGCTTCTCGATGGGCTCGCTGATCGCCCAGCTGGCCTGGCGCCGGCACCGGCATCGCGTCGACGCGCTGGTGCTGTGTGCCGGGGCGGCGACGTTCGCCGAGGCCATGCACATGCGCCTGGGGACCGGCATCTTCGCGGCGCTGCTGGAGACGTTCAGCCCGCAACCGGGCGCGCCGGCGATACCGCATCCGGCCGGCGCCGAGATGCCGCACCCGTACCGGTGGGCGTTCGGCCAGTTCCGGGCGACCAGTCCCGGCGGGATGATGCGGGCGCTGGCCGAGATCGTCCGCTTCGACTCGCGGCCCTGGCTGGCCGAGATCGACGTGCCGACCACGGTGGTGGTGCCGTCCAAGGACAAGGTCATCTCACCCAAGCACCAGCACTGGTTGGCCGGCCAGATCCCCAACGCGCAGGCGGTGACGGTCGAGGCCGGACACGCCTGCTGCACCCTGCAGCACCAGGCGTTCGTGCCCGGGCTGCGGTCGGCGGTGGAATCGGTGCTGACCCGGGGGGAGCGGCCGCGTCGCGCACGGCGGCAGCGTTTCCCGGTAGCCGCAAGCTGACCCGACGGCGCGCATGGCCGACGAACCCGACGAACCCGGCGAAAACGCCAGTGCCGGCTGGTTGGCGCTGCGTGACGCCGCCTACGTCGGAAGGCTGATGCCGCTGCTGCGGCTGGCGGTCAAGCTCTATTTCCGCTCCGAGGTGCGCGGCCTGGAAGCCATCCCCGAGGGCGGCGCACTGCTGGTCTCCAACCACTCCGGCGGCCTGGTGCCGATGGACGTGCCGGTGGTCGCGGTGGCGTTCTACGACCACTTCGGCGGTGAGCGGCCGTTCTACGTGCTGGCCCATGACGGGCTGCTGATGGCCGGCGGCAAATACGTGCTGGGCCGGGCCGGCTTCCTGCCGGCCAGCCGGGACAACGCGATCGCCGCGCTGCGGGCGGGTGCGACGACGATCGTGTTCCCGGGCGGCGACCACGAGGTGTTCCGACCCACCGCGGAGGCCAACAAGGTCGACTTCGGCGGCCGAAAAGGCTACGTGCGCACCGCCTTCGATGCCGGCGTGCCGATCGTGCCGGTGGTCACCATCGGCGGCCAGGAGGAGTTCTTGATCCTGACCCGCGGCGAATGGCTGGCCCGGCTGCTGCGGCTGGACAAGCTGTTGCGGCTGAAGATCTCCCCGATCATCGTCGGCTTCCCGTTCGGGCTCACCTCCGGCTTCGTGCCGAACCTGCCGATGCCGGCCAAGCTGGTCACCCGCATCCTCGACCCGATCCACATCGAGGCCGAGTTCGGGCCGGATCCCGACATCGAGGAAGTCGATCGGGTCGTCCGGACTCGCATGCAGGAAGCCCTGGACGAGTTGGCCGGGGAGCGGCGGTTCCCGGTCATCGGCTGACGGCCGTCACTGGCCGACGCGCGCCAGCAGGTCCTTGCGGATGATCTTGCCGGTGATGTTGCGGGGCAGTTCGTCGAGGATGACGATCTCGCGGGGCACCTTGTAGTTGGCCAGGTTGTCGCGGACGTGCTGCTTGAGTTCGTCGACGGTGGCTTGAGCGCCGGGTTTGAGCACGACGAACGCGGCCAGGCGCTGGCCGAACTGCTCGTCGTCCACACCCAGCACCGTCGCCTCGGCCACCGCTGGATGGGTCACCAGCGTCTTCTCCACCTCGATCGGGTAGATGTTCTCACCGCCGGAGACGATCATCTCGTCGTCGCGGCCGACCACGAACAGCCGGCCGGCCTCGTCGAGATAACCCAGGTCACCCGACGCCATGAACCCGGCGTGGAAGTCCTTGGTGGTTCCGGTGGTGTAGCCGTCGAATCCGGTCGAGTTGCTGACGTAGATCTGGCCGACCTCCCGGGGCGGCAGTTCGTTGAAATCGGAGTCCAGGATGTGGATTTCGGTGCCTTCGGCCGGCTTGCCCGCGGTGTCGGGGGCGGCCCGCAGGTCGGCGGGGGTGGCAGTGGCGATCATGCCGGCCTCGGTGGCGTTGTAGTTGTTGTAGATGACGTCGCCGAACTGATCCATGAACGCGATCACCACGTCGGGCCGCATCCGCGATCCGGAGGCGACGGCCAATCGCAGCGACCGCCCGCTGTACCGGTTGCGGACCTCGTCGGGCAGTTCCATGATGCGGTCGAACATCGCCGGCACCACGCTGAGCCCGGTGGCCTGGTACCGGTCGATCAGCGCCAGCGTGGCTTCCGGGTCGAATTTGCGCTGGGTGACGACGGTGCACGCCAGCGTGGCCGCCATCACCAGCTGCGACCAGCCCCAGGCGTGAAACATCGGCGCCATCACCACCGTGGTCTCGCCGACCCGGTACGGCGTGCGTTTGAGCACCGCCACCAGATCGCCCGCCCCGCCGCCGGAACGCTTGGCGCCCTTGGGCGATCCGGTGGTGCCCGACGTCAGCAGGATCAGCCTTGCCTTGCGGGCGGGACGTTTGGGGCGCCGGCCGGCGTGCGCGGCGATCATCTTCTCGACCGTCCGGCCGTCGGGGTGCGTGCTGTCGGTCCAGGCGAGGATCCGGGTGATGTCATCGCGGCCCGCCAGGCCGCGGTCCACCATCGCGGTGAACTCCTCGTCGTAGACGATGGCGTCGGGTGCTTCGCGCGCCACCACGTCGGCCAGCGCCGGTCCCGCGAACGAGGTGTTCAGCAGCACGACGTCGGCGCCGACCCGGTTGGCCCCCACCAGCGCGTCGACGAAGCCGCGGTGGTTGCGGCACAGAATCCCGATCACCGCCGGAGCGCCGCCGGGCAGGGCTTGCAGTGCGGCGGCGAACGCGTCGGCGCGCTGGTCGAGCTGGCGCCAGGTGAGCGTGCCGAGCTCGTCGATCAGGCCCGGGCGATCCGGGCAGCGTCGGGCGGCGCCGGCGAAACCCGATGTGGCCGAAATTCTTTCGCGCCGCATCGCCGCGGCCATCCGCAGGTACTTGTCCGGGCGCAGCGGGGCGATCAGGCCGGCCCGCCCCAGGGTGGTGACCGTGTCGCGGAGCTTTGCGAACCTGTCTCGTATCGGCATGATGCCGATGGTATCGACAGCAATCGCGGCAATTGCGGAATTCGGCCGGGCCGGTGAAGCGGTGCCTGAACAGGCCGATCACGGTAGATTGGCGGCATAGGCGGACCGGTCATGCGGGAAATGAGGGCAGCGCGGTGGGCATGAGACGGCTCAGCGGCATGGACGCGATGCTGCTCTACAGCGAAACCCCGAACGTCCACACCCACACCATCAAGGTCGGCGTCCTCGATGTCTCGCACTTCGACGGCGCGTTCACCGTGGAGCTGCTGCGGACGCTGCTGGCGCGCCGGCTGCATCTGCTCGAACCGTTGCGCTACCAGCTCGTCGAGGTTCCGCTGCGGCTGCACCACCCGGCCTGGCTGGAGAACGCGGCGGTGGACCTCGACTACCACGTGCGCCGGGTGACGCTGCCCAGCCCGGGTGGACGTCGGGAACTCGACGAACTCATCGGTGAGGTGACCAGCACGCCGCTGGATCGCAGCCGGCCGATGTGGGAGATGTACCTCGTGGAGGGGATGGCCGACGGCTGCGTCGCGGTGATCATGAAGGTGCACCACGCCCTGGCCGACGGCATCGCGTCGGCGAACCTGCTGGCCCGGATGATGGCGTTCACCGCCACCGCCGAAGAGGAGCGCGAGCCGTCAGCGCCGGCCGCACCACCCACCCGGAGGCAACTGCTGGCCGCGGCCGGCCGCGACATTCTCAAGCAGTACGCCAACCTGCCCCGGCTCGTGGCGGCGACGATCATGGGGATCTGGCGGCTGTGGCGGCGGGAGAAGGAGCGCGAGCCGGTCCCGCAACTGGCCGGCCGTTTCTCGTCGGGGCCGACGTTCATCAACCACACGCTGACCGCGGGCCGCCAATTCGCCAGCGCGACGCTTCCGTTGGACGACATCAAACAGACGAGCAAACGGTTGGGCATCAAGATCAACTCGCTGGTGCTGGCCATCGCCGCCGGCGCGCTGCGTGAACTCCTGCTGCGCTATGACGGCCGGGCCGACCGCCCGCTCATCGCGTCGGTTCCGGCCAGCCTGGACCCCGATCCGAACCGGGTCACCGGCAACGAGGTCGGAGCGCTGAACGTCTCGCTCCCGGTTCAGGTCGGCGACCCGATGGAGCGGGTGCGATTGTCATCGCTGGGTTCGTCGATCGCCAAGGAGGACATCGACCTGCTGGGGCCCAGGCTGATCTGGTCGTGGATGGAGTACCTGCCGTCGATGATCGCGCCGCCGGCGTTCCGGTGGATGTCGAGGCGGACCTTTCAGACCATGTTGCAGAACCTCACGGTCTCGAATGTGCCCGGCCCGCGGGAGCGCGGTCACCCGGGTGGGGCGATGATCCGCGAGTTCTACTCGGTCGGGCCGCTGCTCTCCGGCAGCGCCTTGAACATCACGGTGTGGAGCTATGTCGACCAGCTCAACTTCTCGGTGCTCAGCGACGACCGGACTTTTCACGACCCGCATGAGGTGACCGATGCGCTGATGCATTCCTTCGCCGAGATTCGGGGCATCGCGGGGCTTCCCGAGGAGATCGTCGAGGTCGATACCGCAATGGGGTCCGCCGAGGCCATCGCGTAGGTGCCGCGGGGCGATTCGGGTTCGACTCTGCGATCGCGGTGGTGGTGGTCGTCTCCGCGCCGGTCTGGACGCCGGCCCGGTGTCTCGGCTGAGCACCCGCATCCGGGGTGGGCGCTTCGGGGCCGTGACCGGCCGGCTCTCATTCATAGCCGGCGCATAGCCGGCACCTAGCGCCGGCTGGTGTTCGGCCCCGCATCATGGCAGCCATGAGTGAAACATCCGAACCCACGACACCACCGACCCCGGCTGCCCCGGCTGCCCCGGCTGCCCCGGCTGCCGGCGCGGTCGAGCAGAAGCCCTACTGGCTCTATCGGTTTGCCGCCGGGGTCGTCATTGTCGCCGGGATAGTCTTCATCGCCGCGACCGTCTTCGTCGCCGGTGCGAAGCTAACCAACGGCGGCTTCGCCGAGCACCACCACGCCGGCCCGGGTTGGCACCAGCACCGGCCGGGCCCGATGGGGCCGGGGATGGGACCGGGCCCGATGGGG
The DNA here is from genome assembly GCA_964525125.1 of uncultured Mycobacterium sp. Lineage (GTDB taxonomy): Bacteria > Actinomycetota > Actinomycetes > Mycobacteriales > Mycobacteriaceae > Mycobacterium. The sequence goes on along the minus strand of CAZGGK010000077.1, from coordinate 8,817 downwards.
CCGGGCCCGATGGCGCCGGGGCCGATGGGGCCGGGGATGGGGCGGGGGCCGATGGGCCCGGGACCGGAGAGCCCGGGGCCCAGCTCGCTGCCGCAGTCCACCGCGCCCACACCGGCGCCGCCGGCCCGGTAGCTGCCCCGGCGACGGCCGGTGCATGGCGGAACCGGACCGGCGCGGGCAAGATGGGTGAGCATGACCGCAACACCGGAGCCCCAAGCCCCGCCGGTGGCCGCCTCGCCACCCGCACGCGCCAAGCCGAATCGGCTCTACCAGACCGCCGCCTGGGTGGTGATCGTCGCCGGGATTGTCTTCGTCGTGTCGGTGATCTTCTTTGCGGGCGCGTATTTCAGCGATGAAGCATGGCGAGGCGGGTACCACCGGTCGGGCGGCTGCATGATGCACGGGAGCTCGTCGCTGATGAGTCCGGGCATGAACGCCGGCCTCGGTCCCGCCGGCCCGGCGGACGACGCCGGCGGACCGGATGCCGGCGGGACTGGGCACGGTCCCGGTGGTATGAGCCCCGGCGGCCCCACGTCGGCGCCGGCGCACCCGTGACCGGCTAGCGTGAGCCGGGGCGCCATCTGCTTGCCCGGCAAGATGATGGCCCCTCACCCCCGTCAGGCGGTGTCACCCCAACGAAGAGGTAGTCAGATGGCCGAAGACCACACCACCACCGACACCGGCGCACCGGCACCCAGCGACGACAACTCACTGACTGTCGGCCCCAACGGCCCGATCCTGCTGCAGGACCACTACCTGATCGAGCAGATGGCCATGTTCAACCGGGAGCGCACCCCCGAGCGCCAGCCGCACGCCAAGGGCGGTGGCGCGTTCGGCCACTTCGAGGTGACCTCCGACGTCAGCCAGTTCACCAGGGCGGCGGTCTTCCAGCCGGGGACCAAAACCGAAGTGCTGGCACGATTTTCCACGGTGGCCGGAGAGCGGGGCAGCCCGGACACCTGGCGCGACGTCCGCGGCTACGCAATCAAGTTCTACACCTCCGAGGGCAACCTCGACATCGTCGGCAACAACACCCCGGTCTTCTTCTTCCGGGACCCGCTGAAGTTCCAGCACTTCATCCGCTCGCAGAAGCGCCGGATCGCGTCCAACTTGCGCGACAACAACATGCAGTGGGACTTCTGGACACTCTCGCCGGAGTCGGCGCACCAGGTCACCTACCTGATGGGAGATCGGGGGCTGCCCAGAAGCTGGCGACAGATGAACGGCTACGGCAGCCACACCTACAGCTGGATCAACGCCGACGGCGAAATCTCCTGGGTGAAATATCATTTCATCAGCGACCAGGGTGTGGACCATCTGACCCAGGCGGAGGGGGACCGGCTGGCCGGCACCGACGGTGATTACCACCAGCGCGATCTGTACCAGGCGATCGAACGTGGCGAGTACCCGAGTTGGTCGGTCAAGGTGCAGATCATGGGATTCGAGGAGGCCAAGACCTACCGGATCAATCCGTTCGACCTGACCAAAGTCTGGCCGCACGCCGACTACCCGCTGATCGACGTGGGCCGCTACACCCTGGACCGCAACGTCTCCGACTACCACGCCGAGATCGAGCAGGCCGCGTTCGAACCCAACAACATCGTGCCGGGCACCGGGCTGAGCCCGGACAAGATGCTGCTGGCCCGCGGCTTCTCCTACGCCGACGCCCACCGCGCCCGGATCGGGACGAACTACAACCAGCTTCCGGTCAACGCGCCGAAGTCCCCGGTGCACAGCTACTCCAAAGACGGTGCGATGCGGTTCCGCAACGCTTCGGACCCGGTGTACGCGCCGAACTCGATGGGTGGCCCGAAGGCGGACCCGGCCCGGGCCGCGGAGGTGCGCTGGCATGTCGACGGCGAAATGGTGCGCCAGGCTTACACGCCGCGACAGGACGATGACGACTTCGCCCAGGCCGGTGCACTGGTGCGTGAGGTGATGGATGCTGAGCAGCGGGAACGGTTGGCCGGCAACATCATTGGCCACGTCTCCAGCGGCGTGACCGAGCCGGTGCTGAGCCGGGTCTTCGAGTACTGGCGCAACGTCGACGCAGATCTGGGTCGCGCGGTCGAGGACGGGGTGCGGGCCAACCTCGGCTGACACCTGGCATCGACGCCTGGCATCGACGCCTGGCATGATCGAGAATATGAGCATCGACGTCATTTTCACCTCGACATCCACCGCCACCGGCGGAGGCCGTAACGGGCACGTCAAGTCATCGACCGGTCGTATCGACCTGGAAACCCGCCACCCCAAGGAGATGGGCGGCACCGGGGAGGGCACCAACCCCGAGGAACTGTTCTCCGCCGGTTACGCCGCGTGCTTCCTGGGCGCGCTGCGTCTGGTCGCCGGCAACAACAAGATCGACCTGGACGACGCCACCGATGTCACCGTCGAGGTCGGCTTCGGCAAGGACCCGGCGGGTGGCTTCGGATTGACCGGCACCATTGTCGGCTACCTGCCCGGCCTGGAGCAGAGCGCCGCCGACGACCTGATCCAGCAGGCGCACCAGGTGTGCCCGTACTCCAAGGCCACCCGGGGCAACGTCGCGATCGACGTCTCCGCGAAGGTGTAGCCGTGCGGTCGGCAACGGTGAGGGTGCCGGGCCGGTAACGGGGTGGTGGATGTGGAGGTCGCCGTCGTGCCGCCGGAGTCACCGGCGGACGACCCCTGCCGCGGCGGGCTGGGACTGGCCGATTCCTCCGCGGCCGAGCGCTACCTCATCGACCGCTGCCTGACCGACGGCCCGCAGGGCCGGGTGGGTCTGGAAGTCGAATCGCACTGCTACGACCCGGGCAACCCGGGCCGACGTCCCGGCTGGACCGAGATCGGTGCCGTGCTGGCGACGTTGCCCGAACTTCCGGGCGGCAGCGCGGTCACGGTCGAACCCGGCGGGGCGGTTGAACTCTCCAGCCCGCCCGCCACCGGTGTGGTGGCGGCGATCGAGGCGATGACCGCGGACCGGGCGGTGCTTCGGTCGGCATTCGCTCACGCCGGCCTGGGGCTGGTTCTGCTGGGCGCCGACCCGCTGCGGCCGGCCCGGCGGATCAACCCCGGCGAGCGCTACCGCGCGATGGAACGGTTCTTCGCCGCCAGCCACGCCGGGCCTGCGGGGGCGGCGATGATGACGTCGACGGCATCGATCCAGGTCAACCTGGATGCCGGACCGCGGGCCGGTTGGCCTGCGCGGGTCCGGTTGGCGCACGCGCTGGGGCCGACGATGATCGCGATCGCCGCCAACTCACCGATGCTGGGCGGTGATTTCACCGGCTGGCGATCCACCCGGCAGTGGGTGTGGAGCCGACTGGACACCGCGCGCTGCGGCCCGATTCTCGGGGTGAACGTCGCCGGCCCGGATCGCGACTGGGCGCGCTACGCGCTGAAGGCGCCGGTGATGCTGGTGCACACCCCGGCCGCGGTTCCGGTCACTCGGCATGTGCCGTTCGCCGACTGGGCGGACGGCCGGGTGCTGCTGGGGGATCGCCGGCCCACCACAGCCGACCTGGACTACCACCTGACCACATTGTTCCCGCCGGTTCGACCGCGTGGCTGGCTGGAAATCCGCTACCTGGACAGCGTTTCCGATGCGCTGTGGCCCGCTGTGGTGTTCACCCTGGTGACCCTGCTCGACGACCCGGTGGCCGCCGACCTGGCCGCTGAGGCCGTCGAACCGGTGGCCACCTGCTGGGACCTTGCGGCACGGGCCGGGCTGACCGACCGGCGGTTGCACGTGGCCGCGCAACGGTGTGTGGCCGTCGCGGCCGCTCGCGCACCGGCATCGTTGGCGGCCGCGATGGGCCGACTGGCCGGACTGGTCGAACAGCGACGCTGCCCGGCCGACGACTTCGCCGACCAGGTGACGGCGGATGGCCTCGAGGGTGCCGTGGCTCGACTGGCCCGGGGTGAACCGTGAGGCCGCGGGAGACGCTGGCCGGTGACCTGGCCGGCGCGCGGGACCGCACGCTGGCGTTGGTCGACCTCGACGACGCCGAACTGTGCCGCCAATACGATCCGCTGATGAGCCCGCTGGTCTGGGATCTGGCGCACATCGGCCAGCAGGAGGAGTTGTGGCTGCTGCGCGGCGGCGACCCGGCCCGGCCGGGGCTGCTGCCGCCGGACGTCGAAGGCCTCTACGACGCGTTCGCCCACCCTCGGGCAACTCGGGCCGGTCTGGCCTTGCTCCCGCCCACGCAGGCCCGCGCGTACTGCCGCACCGTGCGGTCGGCGGCGCTGGATGTCCTGGACCGACTGCCCGACGATCCGGAGAGCACATTCCCGTTCGGGATGATCCTCAGCCATGAACACCAGCACGACGAAACCATGCTGCAGGCACTGAATCTGCGTACCGGTGTGCCGGTGCTCGGCGGTGGGGCCGCGCTGCCGGTGGGACGACCCGGCCTGGCCGGGACGTCGGTGCTGGTGCCCGGCGGCGAGTTCGTCCTGGGTGTGGATGCGGCCGACGAGCCTTTCGCGTTGGACAACGAGCGCCCGGCGCACGTGGTGGACGTCCCGGCGTTCCGGATGGGCCGGGTGCCGGTGACCAACGCCGAATGGCGTGACTTCATCGACGACGGCGGTTACCGGCAGCGGGCCTGGTGGTCGCAGCGCGGCTGGCGGCACCGCGAGCAGGCCGGGCTGACCGCGCCGCAGTTCTGGAGCCCGGATCACTTGTCGCGGCGCCGGTTCGGGCTCGTCGAGGAGATCCCCGCCGACGAACCGGTGCAGCACATCAGCTATTTCGAAGCGGAGGCATACGCGGCATGGGCCGGTGCCCGGTTGCCCACCGAAGTCGAGTGGGAGAAGGCCTGTGCATGGGATCCGTTGGCGGGCAGCAGGCGTCGCTATCCGTGGGGGGCCGGCGAGCCGACGTCCAGCTGCGCCAACCTCGGTGGTGCGGCGCTGCGGCCGGCACCGGTCGGGGCGTATCCCGCGGGCGCGTCGGCATACCGGGTCGAGCAACTGTTCGGTGACGTCTGGGAGTGGACGAGTTCGGAACTGCAACCCTGGCCGGGCTTTGCGCCGATGATCTACCAACGCTATTCGCAACCGTTCTTCGGTGGCGACTACCGGGTGTTGCGCGGCGGATCGTGGGCGGTGGCGCGCGAGGTCCTGCGGCCCAGCTTCCGCAACTGGGACCACCCGTACCGCCGGCAGATCTTCGCCGGTGTCCGGTTGGCCTGGGACGCCGACTGATGTGCCGGCACCTGGGCTGGCTCGGTAAGCCACGGTCGGTGGCGTCGCTGGTGCTCGAACCGCCGCACAGCCTGCTGGTTCAGTCCTACGCTCCGACCCGGCAGCAGCACGGGCTGATGAACGCCGACGGCTGGGGTGCAGGGTTTTTCGACGGTCGGGTGCCGCGGCGGTGGCGCAGCGCGATGCCACTGTGGGGCGATGCGTCGTTCGCATCAGTGGCGCCGGTGCTGCGCAGCCACTGCGTGGTGGCCGCGGTGCGCTCGGCCACCGTCGGCATGCCGATCGAAGCCAGTGCGACGGCGCCGTTCACCGACGGCAGTTGGCTGCTGTCGCACAACGGTGTCGTCGACCGCGCCGTGCTGCCCGACTCCACTCAAGCCGAATCGACCTGCGACAGCGCGATACTCGCGGCGGTGATCTTCGACCGCGGTATCAGCCGACTCGGTGCGGTGATCGCGGAACTCGGCGCGGAAGATCCGGCCGCGCGACTGAACATCCTGGCCGCCAATGGCTCATGCATGTTGGCGACGACCTGGGGAGACACCCTGTCGATGCTGAACGATGCCGAAGGGGTGGTGCTTGCCAGTGAGCCCTACGACGACGATCCGCGCTGGGTGGACATACCCGACCGGCATCTGGTCGAGGCCACTGCCGAGGGTGTCACGGTGACACCGCTGAAAGGACTCTCAATGAAGAAGTCAAGCCGCCGATTTGGTGATCGGGGGTGAATCGGGTTGCCAGGTGCGGTTGTCACGGATGAGGGCGTAGAGGACGTTGGTGCGGCGCCGCGCCAGGCAGGTCGTGGCGGGGATCGGACGCTTTCCTTCGTCTCGTTTTCGCTGGTAGTAGGCCTTGGAAGCGGGGTCGCAGCGCACGGCGGTGAGTGCGGACATGTACATGACGCGACGCAGCCGTCGGCTGTAGCGCTTAGGGGTGTGCAGGCGTCCGGTCCGTTTTCCGGAATCTTTGGATACCGGCGCCAGCCCGGCCCAGGCGGCGAGTTGGTCGGCAGAGCCGATCAGAGCGGGATCGCCGACGGCGGCGAGGAATTCCGCACCGAGACGGAAACCCATGCCGGGCATGCTGGTGATTACTTCGGCTGCGGGATGGCTGCGAAATCGGTCCTCGATGTCGGCGTCGGTGGATTTGATGCGGTCATCGAGGGCAACCACCTCCCCGGCCAACTCGGCAACGAGTCCGGCAGTGACGTTTTCGCCAGGCAGGCGCACCGTCTGGGATTTGGCAGCCGCCACTGCCGCGGCGGCGATCGTGGTCGCGTTGCGCACACCGGCACCGCCGAGCACCTTCGTCAGACGCGGAACACCGCTTTGGCGAATGGCTTTCGGTCGCTGATACCGAGTCAACAGCACCACCCAACCGCGGTCCTGGGTCAGCTGCGCGGCCCGCTCCAACGCCGGGCAGACCGCGATGAGTTGTTGGCGCAGCCGGTTGATCGTGCGGGTGCGGTCAGCGACCAGGTCCGCGCGGTGGGCGGTCAGCATCCGCAGCTCGGTGATCAAGTCGTCATCAGGATGCAGCACCGGCAGATCGGCACCCCGCATCCGCGACTGGTCGGCGATCACCCGGGCATCTTTGGCGTCGGTTTTACCCTCGCCACCGCGGTATACCGCCGATGCCTGCCATACCGCACGGCCGGCCAGATACCGGACCGACTTACCGGCATCGGCCAACACCGTCAACAACAATGCGGCGTAGACGGTGGTCAAGTCGACCGTCCACGACACGTCGTCAGCCAGTTGCTCAATCTCGGCGACGAGGTCGCGGATCGGTTGCTCATCGTTGACCAGTCGCCGCGGGAGCATCACCGTGCCGTTGTCATCGACCACGCAGATCCAGTGATGTTCCTTACCGACATCCACTCCAGCCCACACCTGGCTCGCCGTCATCGCACCTCTTTTCGCTTGTCTGCCAACACGATCCTCATGGACAACCCCGCCAACATTTCCTTAAACAAGCGATCACATCGCAGATCTCAATCAGCGGCCAGAGAAGTCCAAGCAGGTCGGGCGGCCAGTCCTTTCAAGCCGCACCATCAAGGCCGGCTAAGCCCATGCAGCCTCACCCGACCCACCCGGGTCACAGCACAACGTAACAACACGAAGTAACTGCACCTACGAACTTAAGGAAGCCGATGATGCTGTCGCTGTCGAATCATCTGACCGACGACTCGGCGTATCGGTCGCTGTGTCAGGACGTCCTGGACGGGCTGGCTTCGTCGCCGAAATCCCTGCCTCCCAAGTTGTTCTACGATTCGGTGGGTAGCGAACTGTTCGACCGGATAACCAGGCTGCCCGAGTACTACCCGACCCGTGCAGAGGCGGAGATTCTGCGCGCCCACTCTGCGGATATCGCGGCGGTCAGTGGCGCGGACACGCTGGTCGCGTTGGGTAGCGGTACGTCGGAGAAGGCACGGTTGCTGCTCGACGCGCTGCGGGTCGCCGGGACGCTGCGCCGGTTCGTGCCGTTCGACGTCGATGCCGGCATGCTGAAGACATCTGGCGCAGCGATCCAAAGCGACTTCCCGGGAATCGAGATCGCTGCCGTCTGCGGTGATTTCGAGGAGCACCTGGCCGAGATTCCCGGCGGCGGCCGGCGGCTGTTCGTCTTCCTGGGTTCGACTATCGGCAACCTCACGCCGGGTCCGCGCGCGCGGTTCCTGACGACTCTGTCGAGTGTGCTGGAAGCCGGCGACAGCTTTCTGCTGGGCACCGATCTCGTCAAGGACACCCGCCGGCTGGTGCGCGCCTACGATGACAGCGCGGGAGTCACCGCGGCATTCAACCGCAACGTGCTGGCGGTGATAAACCGGGAACTCGACGCCGATTTCGATCTGGATGCGTTCGCGCATGTGGCGCGCTGGAATGCCGACGAGGATCGGATCGAGATGTGGCTGCGGGCCGAGAGCGCACAGCGGGTCCGGGTGGGCGCGCTGGACCTGGCCGTGGACTTCGCGACCGGTGAGGAGATGCTCACCGAAGTCTCCTGCAAGTTCCGGCCGGCAGCCGTGGCCGCGGAGCTGGCCGCCGTGGGGCTGCGCCGGATTCGGTGGTGGACCGACACGGCGGGGGATTTCGGAGTGTCGCTGGCCGTCAGGTGACCCAGTCGCGGTCCGCCCGCCGGCGGGCCCGCACCCGGACATTGCCTCCCGCTCCCGGTAGCCGAGTGCCGGGCTGATCTGCGATCGCGTCGTCTGGAGAGCTACGAGCCCGCACGGGGCAGATCTACGCGCATTGGCCGATCCCCCGGCACGACCGGCGCCGCCCGCGGTCGAATCTCCACCGGCCACTGTGCCAGCCCCGTCACCGGTGCTGCCACTGCCGATAGTCCCGCAGCCGTCCCCCGTACAGCCGGCGCTGCCGAGGGAACCTGTTGTGCTGCAACCCGGTCCGACCGCTCCGGTTGCGCCGCCACGCTGAGAACGCGACACCGGGGAAGGTAGCCAGTCAAGAACGCCAGGCCACACCATGAACGGAATCGATTCGATCCCCGCCACCCCACACGGGGGCCGTGGAATACCGATGCGCACCGGTCATCCCCTGCAGCCCGACGCCAACGCGGTGCGGGCGGCACTGTAGGCATCGAGGGGGTCGGACTTGCCTTTGA
>CAZGGK010000076.1:0-17125 GCA_964525125.1 uncultured Mycobacterium sp. | reverse complement strand
GGCCGCTGGATCTTGACCACGACCTCCTCGCCGCTGTGCAGGGTGGCGAAGTGCACCTGGGCGATGGACGCCGAGGCGATCGGGGTCTCGTCGAAGTCGGCGAACAACTCGGCGGGGTCGGCGCCGAGATCCTCGACGAACAGCTTGTGCACCTCGCCCGGGTCGGCCGCCGGCACCGCATCGAGCAGGCCGCGGAACTCCTTGGACAGTTGCTCGCCGAACGCGCCGGGGCTGGAGGCGATGATCTGACCGAATTTGACGTAGGTGGGGCCCAGGTCGGCGAAGGTGTGCGGGAGCTCTTTGAGCACCTTGCGCTGCAGCGGGCCCTTGCTCAGCAGCTGGGTGAACACCCGGGCGGCGGCGCGGGTGACCTGCCAGCCGGTCGCGCCGATCCGGGCCGCCTCGATCGGCAGCGGAACCCGGTCGAGTTTGGCTACCTGGCGGGGAACGGACGCGCTCATTGCTGCAGTCTGCCAAATTCGCCAGGTCGACTCCGAATTGGCGTGATCCGGCTCACCGGTCAGGGCGCCAGATCCGGCGCGGGAAGGAACGGGCTGAGCAGGTCCATGCCCACGAACAGCGCCGCCTCCCCGATCACCGCGGTCTGGAACATGCCGGCCACCGCGAGCAGTCCGGTGTTGGCGGCCAGCGGAAGCCCGATGGCCTCGAGCAGGTCGCCTCTGCTCAGGCCGTCCAGGAAAAGTGTGAGATCGAACTGCTGCAGGGTGTTCTGGGTGGCGGTGGCGATATCGGCCAGCGGCAGCAGGGTGGCGTAGATGTTGGACATGGCGGCGCTGAACACATCGGGCAGCGACGTCAGGCTGCCCGGAGCGGTCAGGCCGGGGAAGAAACCAGCAGTGATCTGCGCCAGTACCGGGTTCTGCAGCAGGTCGACGATCGGATTGTCGGGGTGGAGCAGCGCTTGCGGATCCTGCAGCAGGTCGATGACGTTCTGGATGCCCTGCCCGGCCCCGGTCACCAGCATGCCGGTGGCCTTCACCACGTCATCGAGAGCGGGGGACAACTCAAGGGGGGTGGGCACGTCGGCGTTCTCGTTCACCCATCCGTAGTCGGGGTCGCCGTAGCCCAGGTTCACCAGCACCCGCAGATCCGGTTCCAGCAGGCCGGCCACCAGCGGCCCGAAGACGGGAATCCAGCGGATCGGGTCCAGCAGCGGCAGGTTCTCGGTGGGGATCATGTAGAAGGTGGTGGCGCCGTCGTAGCCGGGCGACGTCGGGACCTGCACGGCGTTCGCCAGCTGCTCGGCGGTGAACGTCGGGTACGCGATGTGCACGAACAGCAGGCCCATCAGGGCGTTGAGGTCGGAGATCAGGTTGATCGGGTAGCGCGGGAAGTCGGCGAAGCCGTCGTATTCGGCGTTGTAGACGACGGTCGGGTACTCGGTGATCGGACCCGCGCCGCTGAACGTGATGCCCAGGCTCGGGATGGACGGATGCGACCCGATCGGAATGTCGAAGCGGGACAGCAGGCCCCCGTTGGGGTTGCTGGGGTCTCCGATGAGCACGAAGTTGAGCTGGTCCGGATCGGGCCGGAAACCGGCGGACCCGTTGACGATGTTGGTCATCTCCAGTGACGCGATCGCCGCGCTCTGCGACCAGCCGAAGACGGTCACGTCATTGCCGGCGGCCAGTTGCCCCTTGATCGCGTCGTTCAGGATGACGAGGCCCTGCGCGATCGACGTGTCGGTCGGCAGGGTCTTGATCCCGGTGATGGGATACAGGCTGGCCGGGGTGTTGAGGGGCTGCACCGCGCACGCGGGCGGGTTGCAGTTCAGGTACAGGTCGTTTGCGGCCTCGATGTAGAGCGGGGGCGGTATCGGCACGCCACTGCCGCCCATCAGCAGGGCGGTCTGGTCGCCGAGCGCAAACCCGGCCGTCAGCATCGAGGTCAGCGCCATCGCGGTGCCGCCGGTGCCGGCGAGCACCGACAACCGCAGCCAGCGGAGGTCACGGCGTCGCACCTGAGACCTCCTCCCCGCGAGGCTGCGACCGGGGCACATCGACAGCCGGACCATGTGCACCGCGTCGGCGCGCAAGTAATCACGCGTACACGAAAATGACGCTAACTGCATCTCGGGATTCGTCAAGTCGGAGGTGATGGCAGCCCACGATGCGCTGCGTCGGCGCCGGTTGCGGGCCGGCTGGCCGTAGGGTGCGGTCATGCAGATCAGCTCTGCAGAATCGACCGAGTTGTTCGTCGGGGCGCCCGATGCCCCGCGGCAACTGGTGCGGGTCGGCTACACCGGATGCGTCGAGCCCACCCGGGTGCGGATCGCCGGGGACGGTCTGTCCGGTGCGGCGATCGCCGAGGCACGTCGGGACTTCGTCGAGGTTCCGGTGGCCGTCTCGCACCCGGTCGTCGGCCAGCGGCGCGCCGCGCGGGTGTACGCCGGCGAGGCATCCGTCCCGTTCGTCTTCACCGTCGCCGAGCCCGGCTGGACGATGTTCTTGGTCAGCCACTTCCACTACGACCCGGTGTGGTGGAACACCCAGGCCGCCTACACCAGCGCCTGGACCGAGGACCCGCCCGGCGCATGCAGGCAGACCAACGGCCTGGCGCTGGTGGCCGCGCACCTGGAGCTGGCGCGCCGCGACCCGGACTACAAATTCGTGCTGGCCGAGGTGGACTACCTCAAGCCGTACTGGGACGCCCACCCGCAGCGCCGGGCCGAGTTGCGGGGGCTCATCGCGGCCGGCCGGGTCGAGGTCATGGGCGGCACCTACAACGAGCCCAACACGGGTCTGACCGGACCGGAGACCACCATCCGCAACCTGGTGCACGGCATGGGCTTTCAGCGCGACGTGCTGGGGGCCAATCCGGTGACGGCCTGGCAGCTCGACGTGTTCGGTCACGACCCGCAGTTCCCCGGGATGGTCGCCGACGCCGGGTTGACGTCGAGTGCGTGGGCCCGCGGGCCGCACCACCAGTGGGGCCCGATGGCCGGCAACGGCGACGTGCGCCGGATGCAGTTTCCCAGCGAGTTCGAGTGGATCGCCCCGTCCGGCCGCGGCCTGCTCACCCACTACATGCCGGCGCACTACGCGGCCGGCTGGTGGATGGACTCCTCGGGGTCGCTGGCCGAGGCCGAGCAGGCCGTGTACCGGATCTTCGCCGACCTGAAGAAAGTGGCCGCCACCCGCAACGTGCTGCTTCCGGTCGGCACCGACTTCACCCCGCCGAACAGCTGGGTCACGCAGATTCATCGGGACTGGAACGCCCGCTACACCTGGCCGCGGTTCGTCTGCGCACTGCCGAGCGAGTTCTTCGCCGCGGTGCGCGCGGAACTGGCCGTCGAGCGCCGGGCGCCCTCCCCGCAGACCCGCGACATGAACCCGATCTACACCGGCACACACGTCTCCTACATCGACACCAAACAGGCCAACCGGGCCGCCGAGAGCGCGGTGCTGGCCGGGGAGCGCTTCGCAGTGTTCGCCGCCACGCTGGCCGGCGGCGAGTACCCGCAGCCGGCGTTCGCCAAAGCCTGGTCGCAGCTGGCCTACGGCGCCCACCACGACGCCATCACCGGCTCGAGCTCCGACCAGGTGTACCTGGACCTGCTGACCAGTTGGCGGGATGCCTGGGAGCTGGGCCGCACCGCCCGGGACAACGCGCTGGGGCTGCTGTCCAGCGCGGTTCCCGGTGAGCTGGTGGTGTGGAATCCGTTGGCGCACAACCGCACCGACATCGTCACCGCCGAACTGGACGGCCGGCCTGTGACGTTGCTGGCCACCGACGTGCCGTCGCTGGGCTGGCGGGGCTGCCGGCCGGAGCCGGGCGCCGCGGACTGGGAGCCGGTCGCCGGTAACCGGATCGCCAACCAGCGCTACCGGCTTGCGGTCGACCCGGTGCGTGGCGGCGGGGTGGTTTCGCTGGAGTGCTGCGGTCGGGAGCTCATCGCCGACGGCCGGGTGGGCAACGAGCTGGCGGCCTATGACGAATACCCGGCCCACCCCGAAGCCGGGGAGGGGCCCTGGCACCTGGTGCCCCGGGGGCCCGTGATCGGCTCGTCGGAGACACCCGCGCAGGTGCAGGCCTACCGCAGCCCGCTGGGCGAGCGGCTGGTGGTGACCGGCCGGGTCGGTGGGCTGCTGCGCTACACCCAGACACTGACGCTGTGGCGCGGGGTGGAACGGCTGGACTGCCGCACCAGGGTCGACGAGTTCACCGGGTCGGACTGCCTGCTGCGGCTGCGCTGGCCGTGCCGAACGCCCGGCGCCATGCCGGTCAGTGAGGTCGGCGACGCCGTCATCGGGCGCGGTTTCGCACTGCTGCACGACGCGTCGGGTGCCGCGCTGGACGCGGCGCGGCACCCGTGGACCCTGGACAACCCCTGCCACGGCTGGTTCGGGCTGTCCGCGGCGGCGCGGGTGCGGGTGGGCGACGCCGCGCGGGCGGTGTCGGTGGCCGAGGTGGTGACGTCCGCGGAGCCGGGGCCGTCGGCCCGCGGTCTGATGGTCGCGCTGGTGCGCGCCGGGGTCACCGCCACCTGTGGCAGCGCCGACGGGCCCCGCTACGGCGACCTGGCCGTCGACTCCAACCTGCCCGACGCCCGGATCTGCCTCGGCGGCCCGGACGAAAACCCGTTCACCGCGGCGGTTCTGGCCGCGGCCGATCCGGCCTACGCCGCCGAGCTCACCCGGCAGCTCACCGCCACCGGCCGGGCCCGGGTGTGGGTGCCGGCGGCGACGGCGCTGGCCGCGGTGTGGCTGTCGGGCGCGGACCTGCGTGACCCGCGGGCGTTGCCGGTGCTGATCGTCGCCGGCCGGGCCGCCGCTGACCTGGTCGCCGAGATCGCCGCGGTAGCCGACGACCTGGGTGACGCCGAGATCGTCGTCAATCAAGAGGCGCCGCACGGCATGGCCGCCTTCGAGCCGTTCACCGTGGCGCTGCTCAACCGGGGCGTGCCCGGCTTCGCCGTCGAGGCCGACGGCACCCTGCACGTCGCGTTGCTGCGGTCCTGCACCGGCTGGCCGTCTGGCAGCTGGACCGATCCGCCGCGGCGCACCGCGCCGGACGGCTCCAGTTTCCAGCTGCAGCACTGGACCCACGACTTCGAGTACGCGCTGGTGGCCGGCGACGGCGACTGGCGCCAGGCCGGGATCCCGGCGCGCAGCGCGGAGTTCGCCCATCCGCTGCTGGCCTATCCCCGACGCGGTCCCGGTGCCGGGCTGCCGGTGGCAGGCTCGCTGCTGGGCGTCGAGAGCACCGGGGCCGTGCAGTTGGCGGCGCTCAAAGCGGCCGGAAACCCGCTGGCGCGCGGCAGCGCCCAACCGGTCGACCCTGCCGTGGTGGCGGTCCGGCTGGTGGAAGCCCACGGCGCCGACACCCGGGTCCGCCTCGACTGCCCGCTCGGCGAACTGACCCCTGCCGTGCGGGCCGACCTGCTGGAGCAGCCGGCGGACGGCGACCCGGACACCCTGCACGGCTATGAGATCGCCACCCTGCTGACCGGCCTGCGAATGCCCAGGCTGTTCGACGCCGCCGCTCCGCTGGCCCCGGAGGCCGAGGCCGCGCAACCGCTGTACGCCCGCTACTGGCTGCACAATCGCGGTCCGGCCCCGCTGGGTGGGCTGCCGGCCGTCGCGCACCTGCATCCGCATCGGGTCAGTGCCGCACCGGGCGCCGAGGCGGGCCTGCGGCTGACCGTGGCCAGCGACTGCACCGATGCCACGCTGGCCGGCGCGGTGAGGTTGGTCTGCCCGGACGGCTGGTCGGCCGATCCGGTCATGCTGCCGGTGCGGCTGGCGCCGGGAGGACAGCTGGACACCGAGGTTGCGGTGCGGGTGCCGGCCGGCGTCCAGCCCGGGCTGTACCCGATCCGCGCCCAGCTGGGCATCACCGGTGCGGTGCCACCCGCCTGGCGGCAGGTGGTCGAGGATGTGGCGGTGGTGTGCGTCGGGGCCGAAACGCGGCTGCTGTACCTGGTGGACGGCCCGTCCGACATCGCGGTGGCTGCCGGTGCGGCCGCCCGGTGCAGCGTCACCGTCGGCACCGACGCGCACGCGGACCTGGCGGTGGAGGCGCACCTGATCAGCCCGTGGGGCACCTGGGAGTGGATCGGCCCGGCTGCACTCGGCGCGGTGCTGCCGGCCCGCGGCACCGTCACGCTGGACTTCGCCGTCACTCCGCCGGCCTGGGCCGAGTCCGGTGCGTGGTGGGCGCTGATCCGGGTGGGCTGCGCCGGGGCGCTGGTTTACTCACCGGCCGTGCGGCTGGCGGTGTCATGACCGCGCTCACCCTGGCCCTGGATGTCGGCGGCACGAAGATCGCCGCCGGCCTCGTCGACGCCGCCGGGGCGTTGGTGCACACCGCCACCCGGCCCACCGTCGGTGCGGACGCCGAGGCGGTGTGGGCGGTGGTCGCCGGGCTGCTCGACGACGCGCTGCGTGTCGCCGGCGGCGCGGTGGCCGCGGTGGGGATCGGCTCGGCCGGCCCCGTCGACGTGCCTGCCGGCACCGTCAGCCCGATCAACATCGCCGCCTGGCGCGGCTTTCCACTGCGCGACCGGGTCGCCGCGGCGGTGCCTGGGGTGCCGGTGTGCCTGGGTGGGGACGGGGTGTGCATGGCGCTCGGAGAACACCGGTACGGCGCCGGGCGCGGTACGGCGTCCCTGCTGGGCATGGTGGTGTCGACCGGGGTGGGCGGCGGGCTGGTGCTCGGCGGTGCCCCGTATCACGGCCGCACCGGCAACGCCGGGCACGTCGGCCACGTCGTCGTCGACCACGAGCACGGTCCGGTGTGCCGGTGCGGCGGGCGCGGCTGCGTGGAAGCCATCGCGTCCGGTCCCGCGATGGTGCGCTGGGCGCGTGCCAACGGCTGGGTTCCGTCCGGGCCGGGCGACGCCGAGGCGCTGGCCGGGGCGGCCAACGCGGGTGACCCGGTGGCGCTGCGGGCGTTTCACCGCGGCGCCACCGCGCTGGCCGCGATGATCGCCTCGGTGGCCGCGGTCTGCGACTTCGACCTGGTGGTGATCGGCGGCGGCGTCGCCAAGGCAGGCGGGCTGCTCTTCGGCCCGCTGCACGCGGCGCTGGCCGACTACGCCGGGCTGGACTTTCTGGCCGGGCTTGCGGTGGTGCCCGCCGAACTCGGCGGCGACGCCGGCCTGGTCGGCGCGGCCGCGCTCACCGCGTTGACTCCGCGCTGACCAGGTAGAAGTACGAGTGGACCCCGTGGTGGACGCAGGGTCAGCGCCTGATGTTTTGGCTGATCGGGGGTGGCCACGCTAAGGTGGTGGCCGATCCACCGAAGACCGTCGGTCACCGAGCAATCGGTCGAAGGTCCGGGAACATCCCGGCGGCCCACGCAGGAGGACGAGGCAGACACCGGCAGCAGCCGGCGAATTTCGACGCCCCGACCGCATCCTGCGTCGGGGCGTTCGTCGTTTCCGGGTGGTCCGGATGTATCAAGACAACCCGAGGAGGTATGCATGGCGCGGGCTGACAAGGCCACCGCCGTCGCGGAGATCGCCGAGCAGTTCAAGGGCTCGACCGCGACCGTCATCACCGAATACCGCGGCCTGACGGTGGCTCACCTGGCCGAGCTGCGCCGCTCGCTCGCCGGGTCGGCTACCTACTCGGTGGCGAAGAACACGCTGGTCAAGCGGGCGGCATCGGAAGCCGGTATCGAAGGTCTCGACGAGCTGTTCGTCGGGCCGACGGCGATCGCGTTCGTCAGCGGTGAAGCGGTCGATGCCGCCAAGGCCATCAAGACCTTCGCCAAGGACCACAAGGCGCTGGTCATCAAGGGCGGCTACATGGACGGCCACCCGTTGACCGTCGCCGAGGTGGAGCGCATCGCCGACCTGGAGTCGCGCGAGGTGCTGCTGTCCAAGCTGGCCGGCGCGATGAAGGGCAATCTGGCCAAGGCGGCCGGTCTGTTCAACGCACCGGCGTCGCAGATGGCCCGGCTGCTGGCCGCGCTGCAGGAGAAGAAGCCGGCTCAGGCATCTTCCCCGGCTGCTGCCGAAGCTCCGGCGGAGGCTCCCGCCGAAGCTCCGGCGGAGGCTCCCGCCGAAGCAGCGGCAGAGGCTCCCGCCGAGGCCGCCGAAACCCCGGCCGAAGCCGCCGAATAACCCCCGACTCAAAACTTAAGCACTGGAATCAGAAAGGACCCACACCATGGCCAAACTGTCTAGCGACGAGCTGCTCGACGCCTTCAAGGAGATGACCCTGCTGGAGCTGTCGGACTTCGTCAAGAAGTTCGAGGAGACCTTCGAGGTCACCGCGGCGGCCCCGGTGGCCGTTGCCGCCGCCGCTCCGGGGGCGGGCGCCGCCGCAGAAGCCGCCGAGGAGCAGTCCGAGTTCGACGTGATCCTGGAGTCGGCCGGCGAGAAGAAGATCGGCGTCATCAAGGTGGTGCGCGAGGTCGTCTCCGGTCTGGGCCTCAAGGAGGCCAAGGACCTGGTCGACAGCGCCCCCAAGCCGCTGCTGGAGAAGGTCGCCAAGGAGGCCGCCGAGGAGGCCAAGGCCAAGCTCGAGGCGGCCGGCGCCACCGTCACCGTCAAGTAGGCACAGCTTCGCGAAAGCCCCCGGAACCCGTCAGGGTCCGGGGGCTTTCGCAATACCGGCAGGTGTTCGAGCACGGTCGGTGCTCACTCAACCGCTCGGCTGGGGAGTCCCGGTCGGGCATTTTGCGTGGGTAGCCGTCGACTTGCCGCGGCACTGCCTGCCGGCGGGCGCCTGGCCGCCGCGCTCCCGCGGGTGACGCATTCGCCAACCCCCTCGCGGGCCGGCCCCTGCGGCCTTGACCCGGCTGTCGGGGCGCCCATGTTGTGCAGACCCTGTGACGCAACAGTTCGAACGCCTGGATTTTCACGGACCGTGCTGTGAACATACGACCCCCTGATCACGAAAAATACGCGGTTTGGCGGATGATCGTGCGCTGTCTATGGGCAAAGGTTCAGTTGTGAGTCCATGGAGCCACCTGCGGGTGTACATCGCAGGGGCCGCGCAGCGAAGGGTTGGGAAATGAGTCGACAAAGCAACTGGTGGCGGAACCGAGCCGAGATGGGCCGGGGTGCAGTGGGTGCGGCTGGCGCGGCAGGTGCGTTCCTGGCATTCGGACTGACCCCGTTGACCACCGCACCGCAGGCGCACGCCGACGACTTCGGCCTCGGCGAACTGATCGCCAACATCGCCGGCGGCTTCGAGCTGCCGAACGCCGCGACCGCCTTCGACTCGGGTGAGTTGGGCGGCGTCCTGGACGGCGCCGCCGGCAGCAACCTCTTGTTCGACATCCTCAACCTGCCGACCACCTTGCTGCTCGGCCGGGCTCTGGTCGGTGACGGTCTGTCGATCGGTGACGCGATTCCGTTGCTCGGGGGCGTCTGGACCGGCATCAACACCTCGCTGATCGGCAGCTGGCTGCCCGGTATCGGCAACCTCGGCGACGGCGGCTTCCTGTTCGGCAACGGCGGCTACGCCGCCCAGCTCACCGGCATCGACGGCGTGTACGCCGGGGGACGCGCCTTCCTGTGGGGCGACGGCGGCGACGGCTTCAACGGCGCCAACGGCGCCAACGGGATCAATGGCGCCGACGGCACCGGCGCCAGCGGCACCAATGGCGGCAACGGCGGTGTCGGCGGTGATGCCGGCCTGCTGTACGGCAACGGCGGCAACGGCGGCAACGGTGGCAACGGTGGCAATGGCGGGTCCGGGGTGGTGGGTACCGCCTCGCACACGGACGGCGGCAGCGGCGGTGACGGCGGTGCGGGTGGTTCCGGCGGGCTCGGCGGCAAGGCTGGTGCGCTCGGTGGGCAGGCCGGGCAGCTCGGTGCCGGTGGCAACGGCGGCAACGGTGGCGCCGGCGGTGCCGGTTACCAGGCGCTGAAAGCGGTCAATTATGTGGCGGCTACTTCCGGCGGTAACGGCGGCAACGGCGGTAACGGCGGTAACGGTGGCGTCGGTTCCACCATGGGGAACGGCGGTGCTGCCGGTGTGGGCGGCGCAGGCGGTGACGGTGCCGGCGGTGGATTCCGCGGTGACCGCCATTACTTCGACGGTGGCAACGGCGGCAACGGCGGTAACGCCGGCACTCCCGGTCTGGGTGGTTCCCTGCCCGGTGGTCCGGCGGGTGCCGCAGGCGCCGGGGCCAACGGCGGAAACGGTGGCAACGGCGGCTTCGGCTTCACCGGCTGGCCCGACACCGCGACCGGTCCCGAGCGAGGCGGCAACGGTGGCAACGGCGGCAACGGCGGCGCTGGGAGCATCGGCGGCGCCACGGCCGGGAACGGTGGCAACGGTGGCAACGGTGATTCCGGGGGTTACGGCACCAATCAGCAGATGTACAGCCAATACGGCGAACCCCGATCCAACCCCGACGGCGGTGCCGGCGGCAACGGCGGCAACGGCGGTAACGGCGGCGCGGCCGGCGCCGACGCGGCCGGCAACGCCGGCGCCATGGGCTCGGGCGGGAAGGGCGGTGACGGCGGTCGCGGCGCGGGTGCTCTTGACGGTATATCGGGCATCAAGGCCGGTGCCGGCGGTGACGGCGGCAACGGCGGAAACGGCGGCAACGGCGGCAACGGCTCCACCCCGGGTGACGGCGGCAAGGCCGGCGCAGCCGGTAACGGCGGCAACGGCCTTGCCGGGTTGGCGAGCATCGGGAGCAATGCGGGCACTGTCGGTGCGGCCGGTGGTAACGGCGGCAACGCCGGGAATGCCGGTGCGGCCGGTGTCGGACCGGGGACGAACGGCGGCCCCGACGTGCTGGGCAAGATGGGTGCCGGCGCGGCCGCCGGTAACGGCGGTAACGGCGGTGACGGCGGCAGTGGCGCCACCGGAGACGGAACCCGCGCCGGCGGCAACGGCGGTGCCGGCGGTCGCGGCGGAAATGCCGGAAATGCGGGTAGTGGTTCGACGAGCGTCGCTGGCAACGGCGGTAGCGGAGGTAACGGTGGCACCAGCGGAAGCACGGTCGGCACGGGCGGTGCAGGTGGCGCCGGCGGCACCGGCAGCAACGCCCGTGCCGCAGCGGGCTTCGTTGCCGGTGCCGGCGGCATGGGTGGTAACGGCGGCAGTGGCGGGGTCGGCTTTGCCGGGCGCGACGGCGCTGCAGGCGGTACCGGCGGGGCCGGTGGCAGCGGTGGTGCCGGCGGCGGAAACGGCGGTAACGGCGGCAACGGTGGTTTCGGTGGCACCAGCGACAAGGGGAACGGCGGCCCCGGCGGGATCGGCGGGATCGGCGGCAAGACGGACACCGGCACCGGTGGCAGGGGCGGCGCGGGTGGTGCCGGTGGTGTCACGACCATGGGCATCGCCAACGGCGGTACCGGCGGTAACGGTGGCGCCGGCGGCAATGCCAGTGCTACTGGCGCCGGCGGCGCCGGCGGTACCGGCGGCAATGGTGGTAACGCCGCATTCGGCCCCGGCGTCGGCGGCACCGGCGGTGCGGGCGGTGCGGGCGGTAGCGGCAATGCCGGCGCGAACGCCGGGGCCGCCGGAGCGACCGGCACCGCCGGCGGCGGGCTCACCGGCGGTGTCGGTGGTGCCGGTGGCGTCGGTGGCAGCCGGGCCGGATAGCCCGAGTCACACCGAACGGTCGATCACCGATCGCAGCGACCGCTCCACCCGCTCGGGGGCATCCCCCAGCGCGATCAGCAGGTTGCGCGTCACCGGCACCAAGATCGGTCCGGCCGCGGCACCGGTGCTGAAGTCGCCGAAATATCCGGCCAGCTCGAGCATCACGAAGCCGTGCATCACAGTCCAGAACTGCACCGCGACGGTCAGCACGGCGGCGTCGTCGTCCGGCGATCCCGCTATCCGGCCCGCCCGCATCGACCGGTGCACCCCGTGCACCAGGTGGCCGAAGCTGGGGAAGTGATCGCCGATCTCGGCCACGGTCAGGGTGAGCATGTTGTGGGCCGGGGCGTTGATCCCGTGCGCGCTGGTGCTGCCGAACATCAGCCGGTACATGTGCGGGTGCTCGATGGCGTAGCGCCGGTAGGCCGTCCCGGTGGCCAGCAGATCGGCCACCGGATCGTCGGTCGGTGCAACGGTCAGCGCGGCCGTGAACGCGCGCATGCCCTCCTCGGCGACCGCGGCGATCAACTGGCGCATCCCGCCGAAGTGGGTGTACACCGCCATCGTCGAAGTCTTGGCGGTCCCGGCCACTTTCCGGGCCTGCAGCGCGTCCGGCCCGTCCTCGTCGAGCAGGCCGACCGCGGCGCGCAGCAACTCGTCGCGCACCCCGGCCCCGGTCTGCGACGTCATGGTTGTCATCGTGTCACAACCCGCGTAGGGTGTCATAACAATGAAATAACAACGTTATAGGAGCTTCGGGCATGACCACAGCGGACACCGAAAAGGCCACCAACCCCTACCTGGAGGGCTTCCTGGCGCCGGTGAAGACCGAGGTGACCGCCACCGACCTGCGCGTCACCGGACAGATCCCGGACTATCTGGACGGTCACTACCTGCGCAACGGCTCCAATCCGGTCGCCGAGGTGGACCCGGCCACCTATCACTGGTTCACCGGCGACCCGATGGTGCACGGCGTGTCGCTGCGCGACGGCCAGGCCCGCTGGTACCGCAACCGCTGGGTGCGCACCCCGGCGGTCTGCGCCGCCCTGGGCGAGCCGCTGCCGGCCCGGATCAACCCGCGGGCGGGCATGCAGGCGGTCGGCCCCAACACCAACGTGCTCACCCACGCCGGCCGGACCCTGGCGCTGGTGGAGGGCGGCGTGGCCAACTACGAACTCACCGGGGACCTGGACACGGTCGGGACGTGCGACTTCGACGGCACCCTGGAGGGCGGGTTCACCGCCCATCCGCACCGCGACCCGGTCAGCGGCGAATTGCACGCGGTCTCCTACTCCTTCGCCCGCGGCAACACCGTGCAGTACTCGGTGATCGACAACACCGGACGGGCGCGGCGCACCGTCGACATCGAGGTGCACGGCTCGCCGATGATGCACGACTTCTCCCTCACCGAGAAGTACGTCGTCGTCTACGACCTGCCGGTCACCTTCGATGCGACCGAGGTGCTGCCGGTCAACATGCCGCGCTGGCTGAAGGCCCCGGCCAGGCTGGTGATGCAGTCGATGGTCGGCCGGGTGAAGGTGCCGAGCCCGATCACCGCGATCGCCAACCGCGACAGCAGACCCCCGGCCGGGCTGCCGTATGCCTGGAACCACGGCTATCCGAGCCGGATCGGCGTGATGGCCCGGGAGGGCGGCACGGCTGTGCGGTGGTACGACGTCGAACCGTGCTTCGTGTTCCACCCGCTCAACGCCTACTCCGAGATCTCGCCCACCGGGGACGAGGTGCTGGTCCTCGACGTGGTGCGGTACGCGAAGGTGTTCGACCAGGACCGCCGCGGACCCGGCGACTCGCCGCCCAGGCTGGACCGCTGGACGATCAACCTGGCGACCGGTGCGGTGAGCACCGAACTGCGCGACGACCGGCCGCAGGAATTCCCGAAGATCAACGAGACGCTGCTGGGCGGCAAGCATCGCTACGGCTACACCGTCGGCGTCAACGGCGGCCTGATCGGCGACCCGCAGACCGAGATGTCCACCGCGCTGTACAAGCACGACTACGCGACCGGATCGTCCCTGGTCGCCCCGCTCGACCCGGAGCTGCTGATCGGCGAGATGTCGTTCGTGCCCCGGCCGGGGGCGAGTGCCGAGGACGACGGCATCCTGATCGGCTACGGCCAGCACCGCGGGCGCGACGAGGGGCAGCTGCTGGTGCTGGACGCGCAGACATGCGAGCCGGTGGCGACCGTGCACCTGCCGCAGCGGGTGCCGATGGGGTTCCACGGCAACTGGGCGCCCCGAACCTGACCGAATTCCGAAAGCCGCTTGCCACCGACCTTCCGACAACGGCATTACCGGCGTACCCGGTGCGATACAGTGGCGTGAGCCACAGGGGATCCCACCGGGGTGAGGTGGCGGACCACACGTTGCGGAAGGACCTCCTATGGGTGTCGCCATCGAGGTGGAAGGGCTGACCAAGTCCTTCGGACCGGCCCGAATCTGGGAAGACGTCACCTTGACGGTTCCCGAGGGAGAGGTCAGCGTGCTGCTGGGCCCGTCGGGCACCGGCAAGTCGGTCTTCCTGAAGTCGCTGATCGGCCTGCTGCGTCCGGAACGCGGCTCGATCGTCATCGACGGCACCGACATCCTCGAGTGCTCGGCCAAGGAACTCTACGAGATCCGCACGCTGTTCGGGGTGCTGTTCCAGGACGGCGCGCTGTTCGGGTCGATGAACCTCTACGACAACACCGCGTTCCCGCTGCGTGAGCACACCAAGAAGAAGGAGAGCGAGATCCGTGACATCGTCATGGAGAAGCTCGCCCTGGTCGGTCTGACCGGCGACGAAGGCAAGTTCCCGGGCGAGATCTCGGGCGGCATGCGCAAGCGCGCCGGTCTGGCCCGCGCCCTGGTGCTCGACCCGCAGATCATCCTGTGCGACGAGCCCGACTCCGGCCTGGACCCGGTGCGCACCGCCTACCTGAGCCAGCTGATCCTCGACATCAACGCCCAGATCGACGCCACCATCCTGATCGTCACGCACAACATCAACATCGCCCGCACCGTGCCGGACAACATGGGCATGCTGTTCCGCAAGCGCCTGGTCATGTTCGGTCCCCGCGAGGTGCTGCTGACCAGCGAAGAGCCCGTCGTGCGCCAGTTCCTCAACGGTCGTCGCATCGGTCCCATCGGGATGTCCGAGGAGAAGGACCAGGCCACCATGGCCGAGGAAGAGGCCATGCTGGCCGCCGGTCACCAGGCCGGGGGTGTCGAGGAGATCGAGGGCGTGCCGCCGCAGATCACCGCCACCCCGGGCATGCCGGAGCGCAAGGCCGTCGCCCGCCGTCAGGCCCGGGTGCGCTCGATCCTGCACACGTTGCCGGCCAACGCCCAGGCGGTGATCATGGACGAGCTGGAGGGGACCCACAAGTACGCCGTCCACGAGTTCCCGCACGGGGACGACGCACCTACCGCGTCGATCCCGTCGACACCGGGCTGATCCGGGCGCTGCGCGCCGACACCACGCGTTACCTCTTGACGGACGGGCGTAAACGGTCCAGTCTGTTGGGCAGCATCAATGCAGGGTTCGGTCCTCGGCAAAGGGCCAGCGCCGGCGAATCCCGGACCCGGCGGTTGAGGAATGCGCGGTCCTGCGCTATCGTTGGACGTTGCGCTGGCTGCCTCCTGCCCACCCCACCCGCACCCGACACCGTGGTACCCGTCTGAGCCGCGTTGGTTTCATCGCCAGGCTCAGTGTTCCAGCGGTTTCGTCGCGCGCACGGGATCCGGACAGACAAGTCCGCCAGCCGAACCGACGCAGATATCGCAGCGAACGGGTCCGGTGATCAACCGGGACCCGCTGGCCGCATTAGGTGCTGGAAGGACGCATCTTGGCAGTCTCCCGCCAGAGCAAGAAGAACCCCTCAGGTACGACCAGCAAGCATTCCGCGCAGAGTTCCCCGTACAGTTCCGTGCCCGGGGCGCCCAACCGGATCTCGTTCGCCAAGCTCCGCGAACCGCTTGAGGTTCCGGGCCTGCTCGACGTGCAGATCGACTCGTTCGATTGGCTGGTCGGGGCTGCGCACTGGCGGGAGAAGGTGACTGAGCTCACCGGTGTCGCGCCGAAGGGCGGCCTGCAGGAGGTGCTCGACGAGCTGTCGCCGATCGAGGACTTCTCCGAGTCGATGTCGCTGTCGTTCTCCGACCCGCGCTTCGACGAGGTCAAGGCGCCGATCGACGAGTGCCGCGACAAGGACATGACCTACGCGGCCCCGCTGTTCGTCACCGCCGAGTTCATCAACAACAACACCGGCGAGATCAAGAGCCAGACGGTCTTCATGGGGGACTTCCCGATGATGACCCCGAAGGGCACCTTCATCATCAACGGCACCGAGCGGGTGGTGGTGTCGCAACTGGTGCGCTCGCCCGGCGTGTACTTCGACGAGACCATCGACAAGTCCACCGAGAAGACGCTGCACTCGGTCAAGGTGATCCCGGGCCGGGGCGCCTGGCTGGAGTTCGACATCGACAAGCGCGACCTGGTCGGGGTGCGCATCGACCGCAAGCGTCGGCAGGCGGTCACCGTGCTGCTCAAAGCGCTCGGCTGGACCACCGAGCAGATCCGGGAGCGCTTCGCCTTCTCCGAGATCATGATGTCGACGCTGGAGAAGGACAACGCCGCCAACACCGACGAGGCACTGCTCGACATCTACCGCAAGCTGCGCCCGGGCGAGCCGCCCACCAAGGAGTCCGCGCAGGCGCTGCTGGAGAACCTGTTCTTCAAGGAGAAGCGCTATGACCTGGCCCGGGTGGGTCGCTACAAGATCAACAAGAAGCTGGGCCTGACCAGCACGCCGGGTGAGCCGCAGCCGACCACGCTGACCGACGAGGACATCGTGGCCACCATCGAGTACCTGGTGCGCCTGCACGAGGGCCAGACCACGATGACGGTGCCCGGCGGTGTCGAGGTTCCCGTCGAGGTCGATGACATCGACCACTTCGGCAACCGGCGACTGCGCACGGTGGGCGAGTTGATCCAGAACCAGATCCGGGTCGGGCTGTCCCGGATGGAGCGTGTGGTCCGGGAGCGGATGACCACCCAGGACGTCGAGGCGATCACGCCGCAGACCCTGATCAACATCCGGCCGGTGGTCGCCGCGATCAAGGAGTTCTTCGGCACCAGCCAGCTCTCCCAGTTCATGGACCAGAACAATCCGCTGTCCGGCCTGACCCACAAGCGCCGGCTGTCGGCGCTGGGGCCGGGCGGGCTGTCGCGGGAGCGGGCCGGGCTGGAGGTCCGTGACGTCCACCCGAGCCACTACGGCCGGATGTGCCCGATCGAGACCCCGGAAGGCCCCAACATCGGCCTGATCGGGTCGCTGTCGGTGTACGCCCGGGTCAACCCGTTCGGTTTCATCGAGACGCCGTACCGCAAGGTCATCGACGGGGTGGTGACCGACGACATCGAGTACCTGACCGCCGACGAGGAAGACCGCCACGTTGTCGCGCAGGCCAACTCGCCGACCGACGACGACGGCCGCTTCACCGAGGCCCGCGTCCTGGTGCGCAAGAAGGGTGGCGAGGTCGAGTACGTGTCGTCGGCCGAGGTCGACTACATGGACGTCTCGCCGC
>CAZGGK010000075.1:0-17353 GCA_964525125.1 uncultured Mycobacterium sp. | reverse complement strand
GCCAATACCGTGTCGATGCTGGCCCGAGATCAGGCCGAAGCCGCCAGATGGGGCTAGTGGAACGGACCGGCGATGGCGACTGAGCGCGGGGTGCAGCCCAACGCCGTCGAACTCACCGTCGAGCAGGCCTGGTTCATCGCGGAAAGTGTTGGCGCCGGCACCTTTCCGTGGGTGCTGGCGATCACGGTGCCCTACACCGACGCCG
This sequence comes from uncultured Mycobacterium sp., assembly GCA_964525125.1. Classification (GTDB taxonomy): domain Bacteria; phylum Actinomycetota; class Actinomycetes; order Mycobacteriales; family Mycobacteriaceae; genus Mycobacterium. Next base: position 17,148 of record CAZGGK010000075.1, on the reverse strand, counting down.
GTGAGCGCGCCGGCTTCATGCAGCGGCAACGCGACGAGTTGACCCGGATGGGTGTGGTGTCGGACTCCGGCGTCATCAATCCGTCGGTGGCCGACTGGATTCGGTTGGTGTGCTTCCCCAGTCGCTGGCTGGAGTTGCGCTACGTCGGGCCGGCCCCGGCCACCCAGTCGGGCGGCTCGGCCGAGATGCTGCGCGGGATCGTCGCACAGCGTGATCAGCGCACCGGAAGGTCCGGTGCAGCCGTTGTCGCGTTGCGCAACGCGCAACTGGTCACATTCACCGCGATGCACATCGACGACCCCCGGTCGCTGGTCCCCATCCTGGGTGCCGGGCTGCAGCAACGACCGCCGGCCCGCTTCGACGAATTCACCCTGCCGGCCCGGGTCGGGGTGCGCGCCGACGAGCGATTGCGCGCCGGTGTGCCGCTCGCAGAGGTTCTCGACTATCTGGCCATCCCGGAATCGGCACGGCCCGTTGTGGAGTCGGTCTTCACCGGATCGCGAAGCTACGTCGAGATCGTCGCCGGCTGCGACAACCACGGCCGGCACGCCACCACCGAAGTCGGCATGAGCATCGTCGACACCGTCGCGGGCCGGGTGCTGGTTACGCCGTCCCGGGCGTTCGACGGCGAATGGGTGTCGACATTCCGCCCCGGGACCGACTTCGCGATCGCCGTCGCGGCCGAACACCTGACCGGCTGCCTGCCCGAAGGGCAGTGGTTCCCAGAGCGCCGACTGTCCCGCGACTTCACCCCACAGGTGTCCTAACCCAAAGCCCCGATCAGAGAAGAGATTCGAGAGCACCCATGACCGAAGCACCGCCCCTGCCCGCCGCCGTCATGCCGATCGTACGGATCGCGGTCCTGGCCGACAGTCGGCTGACCGAGATCGCCCTGCCGGCGGAGTTGCCACTACGCGAAATTCTGCCCGCGGTGCAGCGCCTGGTTGCCCCCGCGACCGATGACGAGGGCGAGCCGGCAGACGGCTCGACCACACGGCTCAGCCTCGCACCCGTCGGCGGTGCGCCGTTCAGCCTGGACGCCAGCCTGGAGACGGTCGGCGTGGTGGACGGCGACCTGCTCGCGCTGCGTCCGGTGCTGTCCGGGCCGGCCGCTCCGGGTGTGGTCGAGGACATCGCCGACGCTGCCGTCATCTTCTCCGAGTCCCGGCGCAAGCCGTGGGGCACCGCGCACATCCAGCGTGCCGCGCTGACCGGGGCGGTGGGCCTGATTCTCGCGGCGACCGGACTGGCGGTCGCCCACCGGGTGGTCAGCGGTGAACCGGTGGGATTATTGGCGTCCGGTGCGATCGCGGTGCTCACCGTGTTGGCGGCGCTGCTGAGCCGGACGCGCTCGGCGCGGCGTGCCGCGCTGACACTGTCGGTTGCTGCGCTGGTGCCGATCGCCGGGGTGCTCACTCTCGCGGTCCCCGGAACGTTCGGGCCCGCCCAGTTGGTGCTCGGTGCCGCCGGTGTGGCCGCCTGGGCGCTGATCTGTCTGATCCTTCCGGCAACCGGAGAGAGCGATCGCGGAACCGCCTTCTTCACCGCGGTCACCGTGGTGTCGATCGCGGTGCTGGCGGCTGCGGCCGTCGAAACATCCTGGCAACTACCGCCGCTCACCATCGGCTGCGGACTGCTGACGGCAGCGCTGTTGCTCACCATCTCGACGCCGCAGCTCTCCGCGCTGTGGGCACGGCTGCCGCTGCCGGTGATCCCGGCGCCGGGCGACCCCACGCCGTCGGCGCCGTCGCAGCAGGTGCTGGAGGACCTGCCGCGCCGGGTGCGCGTCAGCGAAGCCCACCAGACCGGCCTCATCGCCGGCGCCGTGCTGCTCGCGGTACTCGGTTCGGTGGCGATGGCGGCGCGGCCGGAGACCCTGACCGGCTGGGCGTGGTACGTGGTCGCCGGTACCGCGGCGGCGGCGATCCTGCGGGCCCGGGTGTGGGATTCGGCCTGGTGCAAGGCCTGGCTGCTGGCTCAGCCGTACCTGACGGCCATCGTCCTGGGAGTGTGCTACGCCGCGACCGGACGCTATCCGGCGGCGTTCGGGGCGGTGCTGGTGCTAGCGCTGCTGGTGGCGGTGCTGGCCGTGGTCGCGCTGAACCCCACGATCGCCTCGCCGGAGAGCTACTCACTGCCGATGCGCCGGCTGGTGGGTTTTGTGGCGTCCGGTATCGACGCGTCGCTGATCCCGATCATGGCCTACCTGGCCGGCTTCTTCAGCTGGATCCTGTCTCGATGACGTTCCGAACTGGGCCGAGCAGTCACAAAAGTCCCCCAACCCGGTGGATTTCGGGGACATTTGCGTCTGCTCGCGGGGGAGTTGCCGCCACCCTCGTTGCGTTGCTGACCAGTGCGCCGGCATTCGCGATCGTCCCGCCGGAGGTCGACCCGGCGCTTCCGCCACCGTCCGGCGCGCCGGGGCCGGTCTCGGGAATGGAGCAGCGCGGCGAGTGTGTCAGCTCGGGGATCCTGCCGGACAGCGATCCGGGGGCGGTGACCACCGGCCAGGCGTCACTGAATCTCACTGCGGCATGGCAGTTCTCCCGTGGTGAAGACCAGACGGTGGCCGTCATCGACACCGGGGTGCGACCCGGCCCGCGGTTGCCCGCGGTGGAACCGGGCGGTGACTTCATCGCGACCAGCGACGGACTGACCGACTGCGACGGCCACGGCACCCTGGTGGCCGGAATCATCGCCGGCCAACCCGGTGATGATGGATTCGCCGGGGTGGCACCGGCAGCCCGACTGCTGTCGGTGCGGGCCGCCTCGGCGATGTTCTCACCGCGGGCCGCCGGTGACGATCCGTCCCGGGCTCGTGCCGAAGCCGACATCGCCGCGCTCAGCCGGGCTGTTGTGCGCGCCGCCGATCTCGGTGCCCGGGTGATCACCATCGGCACCGTGACCTGCCTGCCCGCCGACCGCAACGTCGACCAGGCTGCGCTGGGCGCGGCCCTGCGCTATGCGGCGGTGGAGAAGGACGCGGTGGTGGTGGCCGCGACCGGCAACGCCGGCCAGACCGGGTCGGTCGGCGGTGGCGGGGGCACCTGCGAATCCAACCCGCTGACCGACTTGAGCCGTCCGCAGGACGCCCGGAATTGGACCGCTGTCACCTCGGTGTCGGTGCCGTCCTGGTGGCAGCCGTACGTGCTGTCGGTGGCGTCGCTGACGCCGGGCGGGCAACCGTCGGCATTCACCATGGCCGGACCGTGGGTGGGCGTGGCCGCACCCGGCGAGGGCATCGCCTCGGTGAGCAACCGCGACGACGGCGGACTGGCCAACGCACTGCCCGGCGGGCAGGGCAAGTTGGTGCCGTTGAGCGGAACCAGTTACGCGGCCGCATACGTCGCCGGGTTGGCCGCCCTGGTTCGTGGTCGCTACCCCGACCTGACCGCCGCGCAGGTGGTCCACCGCATCACCGCGACCGCGCACAACGCCGCCCGGGCACCGTCGGACGTGGTCGGCGCCGGCACCATCGACCCGGTCGCGGCGCTGACCTGGGAACTGCCCGCCAGTGTGGACCCCAACGCGGCACCGGTGAAACAACTTGCGGCACCACCGGAGCCGCCGCGTAAGAACCCCGCACCGCGCATCGTCGCCTTTGCCGGAACGGCGGCGCTGGCGGTGCTGGTCGCGGCGGTTGCCGCCAATGCCGCGATCTCCGCGCGCCGTCGAAAGGACATCCGACCGTGAGCCAGCATCGATCCGGCATTCCCCGGCCGGGACCGTTCCGACTCACCCTGGTGCTGTTGGCAGTGGTGCCGGCAGCGCTGGCCTATCCCTGGTCGTCGAGCCGGGACCGCTGGGTGCTCGGGTTTGCCGTGTTCGTGCTGGTGGTGCTGATGGGCTGGTGGCGCGGGCTGCACTTCAGCACGATCCTGCGGCGGCGGGCGGCAATGCTGCGCCCGGGGCGCGGGGCGGCTAGCGACTGGCGGTCCGGCCCGGACGTGCGTACCACGGTGCTGCTGCACGTGGAGTCACCGGCCGCGGGTGCGGATGCGCTGCCGCTGCCGCTGATCGCCGGATACCTGAACCGGTATGGGCTGTCCGCGGATGCCGTGCGGATCACCAGCTGTGACACCCGATCCGGGGCGGGTGTGCCGGCGCGGGACACCTGGATCGGGTTGACCTTCTCGGCGGTTGCGAATCTGGCGGCGTTGCAGGCCCGATCCGCCCGAATCCCGTTGCAGCAGACGGCCGAGTCCGCTGCGCGCCGGCTCGGAGACGAGCTGCGCGAGATCGGCTGGGAGACGACCGCCGCAGGACCCGACACGGTGCCGGAACTGTTCGCGGACGGAGCCAGGGAGGTCTGGAGCGGGCTCACCGACGACGGGGGCGATCACCTGGCGGCCTACCGGGTCGACGTCGACGACGCGCTGGCCGACACCCTCGCCGGCATCTGGGCGGCGGGCGTCGCGGAGACCTGGACCGCGGTGGAGTTCGCCGGGACGGCCGGGCACCGCACCGTCGCGGCTGCCTGCGCGTTGCGCACCGAGGAGCGGCCGGTGACCGCCGGACCGCTGCCCGGGCTGAACGCCGAGAACGGCAACCACCGCTCGGCGCTGCAGGCGCTGTGGCCACTTTCGGCGCGCCGGTTGGAGGGCCACGCCGAAGCACCGGACAACGTAACCGGGACGCTGCGCTGGCCGGCGGGGGCCCCCGGGCCGCGGTCGGTCTCCAGGCACGCCGCCGTCAGCTGAACATGAAATTCCGCAGGAACTTGGTCATCCGCCGCAGGTACGCGGGCTGGCTCACGTGCAGTATGTGATTGCCCGGGAACCAGTGCAGGGTGCAGCGGTCCCAATGCTCCCAAAGCATTTCGGCCTGCTGCGGTGGCGCGAGCCGGTCGCCCAGCCCGGTGATGATCAACCGGCGATCCTTGGCCACCAACGCCGGGTAGTTCAGTGGCGAGTGGTAGGCGGTGGCGGTGACGAACTCCGCGCGGTCGATCTGGCCCAGGTGCTGGCCGAGCGCGAACAACTTGTTGGCCGGAAACCAGTCCTCGAGTTCGGCTTCCACCGACACCACCGGCACATTCGGGATCACCGCCTGCAGTCGCGGCTCGACCGCCGCGAGTAGCGCACTGGTGTAGCCGCCCAGCGACAAGCCGGTCAGCGCTATCCGATCGACACCGGTGAACTCCAGATAGTCGACCACCGAACGGAAGTCGTGCACGGCCTGCGCCATCGCCTCGGCGAACCCGGACATTCCGTGGGAGAAGTAGCCGTATCCACTGAACAGGGAATTCCTTTCGGCACGCCGACCGTGAAACGGCATGGTGTACAACAGCACGTCATAGCCCGACCGGTAGAACCACGGCAGCGAGAAGAACAACCCGTTGAAAAGGTAGGCCGATCCCATGAACCCGTGAATCACGCACAGCGTCGGCCGGGGGCCGTCCTCATGTCGCCAATGCTGGGCGCGCACCGTGTTGTTGCGCTCCAGGGTGCGCCAAGCGTCACGCATCGCCGGATTGACGGGTTCGAAACTGCTGGCGAAAGCGATGTTCTCGACAGCGCCCCGCGCGATGCGCTCGGCCAGCGGATTGGCCTGCCGGGACGAGATCCGGGGGAGTGCGGTCGGCGCCGGAAACGACTTCGCGGGGTCGTGCTCGGCCGCCAACTCGGCGTAGAAGCGCAGGCTGTCCAATTCGCGGCGGGCTTCGTCGCGGCCCAACACGGTGGTCAGCACCGACGGGACCATCGCCACCCCGACCAGTGAGGCGACCATTGTGCGCAGGCCGATGTCGGCGATGGCCGAGGCGTCGACGATGAATCGCTGGTTCACCGACAATTCGTCGCGGTGCGGCAGGCCGCGTGCACCGGCGTCCGCGCTGGCGACGTCCGGAACCGGGAGGGGCGGATGGATCGGACTGGCATCAGTGGTCACGGTCGGATGGTAGCCCGCTGCAGGCCGGTTGTCGGGCTAACCGGACGCGATCGCGAATAGCCGTGCTGCATTGCGGTAGAAGACACCGCGCAGCCATTCGTCGTCGACGCCGGCCAATTCGGTGACGGCGGTCAGCGCGTCGAGATACCCGTAGGGGATGTTCGGAAAATCGCTGCCGAACAGGATGCGATCGCCTACCTCGCGCAAGCGGTGCCGCTGTGCCGGTGGAAACGGCATGGTTTCGTCGATGAATGTGGTGAAGGCCATCGTGGTGTCCAACCGGACATGTTCGAAAGCGCCGCAGATGTCCAGAAACTCGCCGTACTCCGGCATACCCATGTGCGCGATGACCAAAGCCAGTCGCGGGTGCCGGCGCAGCAGTCGCCGGATCGGTTCCGGGCCGGTGTGCGCCCCGGGAACCGGGCCGGACCCGCAGTGGATGACAACCGGTATCCCGGCATCCTCGATGACAGCCCAGACGCCCTCCAGCAGTGGATCATTCGGGTCGTATCCGCCCACCTGGACATGCGCCTTGAAAACGCGGGCACCGGACCGGATCGCCTCGGCGACGTAGTCGGCCGCATCCACCTCCGGGTAGAACGTGGCGCTGGCGAGGCAATCCGGGGTGGACCGGGCGAAGTCGATGGCCCACTGGTTCAGCCAGGCCGCCATCTGCGGCTTGTGCGGGTACACCAGCGACGTGAATCGGCGCACCCCGAAGCGGCGCAGGGTGGCGACTCGGTGGGATTCGTTGTCGCGGTAGCTGATCGGCCACCGCCGCCCGACCTTGGGGCCGGCCGAGTCGAAGTAGTGCCACACCTTGTCCAGCACCGATTTCGGCATGAAGTGGGTGTGTACGTCGATGATCCCGGGCAGACCCAGCCCGGACCACAGTTCCCGGACCGCTGCCGCCTCGTCACCGCGGTCAGTCATTGGCAGTACCCCACGCGTTCTCCCAGACGAATTCGGCCAGCGGCCGGCGGTACGCCCAGTCGTCGCGTTCCAGCGCCGGACGATCCGGAAACTCCGGGACGGGACCCAGACACAGGATCGCAACCGGTTCGGCGCCGGCCGGCATGCTCAGCAGCCGCGCCAGGCGGTCGGGGTCGAACAGCGAGACCCAGCCCATCCCCAGACCCTCGGCGCGGGCGGCCAACCACAGATTCTGGATCGCGCACGACACCGAAGCCAGATCCATCTGCGGCAGCGTGCGGCGGCCGAACACGTGTGCCGACCGGCCGTCGCACAGGGCCACGACCAGCAGTTCGGCACACTCTCGGATGCCCTCCACCTTCAGGGCCAGAAACTCCTGTTCGCGGTCGCCGAGCGCGTGACCGGTGTGTCGGCGTTCCTCGTCGACCAGGGCGTGGATGCGCTGCCGCAGACCGCCGTCGGTGATGCGGATGAACCGCCACGGCTGCATCAGGCCCACACTCGGTGCGGCGTGTGCCGCGTGCAGCAGGCGGGCCAACACCTCCTCGGCCACCGCGCCACCCGGACTGAACCGGCGCATGTCGCGGCGTTCGGCGATCACCCGGTAAACGGCCCGCCGCTCGGAGTCGCTGAACGCGTGATCGCCCACCCGGCCATGGTAAAAACCCTTGGCGGGCAGCGCGGGCGCGCCCCACACTGAGCTCGGCCGGGTGATCTCGGCGGAAGGGGCGGCTATGAGCGGGTTGAGCACGCTGCCGCAGCCACGGCGCAACGTGGTGGGCTGGTCGCTGCTGCTGGCCGCGCTGGTGCTCTACGCGCTGCTGTGGCAGGGCACCCGGCAGGGCTGGGGCTGGCTGGACGGCGCCGACTCGGCGGCGCTGCACGCCACCCATGCCGTCGGTGTCGAGCACCCGGGGTGGGTGCGGTTCTGGGACGGGTTGTCCACGGCCTTCGCGCCGACCGTGTTCCGGTTGCTGGGTGTGGCCGCGGCGGCGTTCATGCTGGTCCGGCACCGCCTGCGGGCGGCGCTGTTCGTGCTGGTCAGTGTTGAGCTCACCGGATTTCTCACGCAGGCGGCGAAGGGCCTGGCCGACCGGCCCAGGCCGGTGACGGCGCTGGCGGCCGCATCGTCGTCGTCGTTTCCGTCCGGGCATGCGCTGGCGGCCATGGCGACGGTCACGGCGTTGCTGACGGTGGCGCTGCCGGTGCTGGGTACGTCGATGCGGGTGGCGGCGATCGTGGTGGGCGTGCTGATCGTGGTCGCGGTCGGCTTCGCCCGGGTCGCGCTGAACGTGCATCACCCCTCCGACGTGCTGGCCGGCTGGGCGCTGGGCTACCTCTACGTGTCGGTGTGCGCGCGCCTGGTCGATCCGGGTTGACCGGTCGCCCTGCCGGCCGGTAGAACTTGATCTTGATGACTGGCTCGACACCGATACCGGATGAGATCGGCGCGGTTATCTGTTCAAGGACCGGCTGCACGGCGGCCGCGACTTGGGGCATGCTGTGGAACAACCCGAGGATTCACGCCCCGCAGCGCCGGAAGGTCTGGTTGACCTGTGACGCCCACCGGGACTACTTCCGGGGTTATCTGTCTTCGCGCGGTTTCCTGAAACAGGAAGTGCCGGTGGAGAATTTGGAACGCAAGCCGGGGGGCTCCGATCCGTGAGGCGGCCGCGACCCAACCGTATCCGAACCTTTACTTGACCTCCGGTTGCTGGTTGGCCGAGCATGAAGCGGTGCGCCGACTGTTGCGTCTGCTCTGTGTTGCGCTGTGTGCTGTCGCCGTGGCGCTGACCGGCGCACCCACCGGCGCCGCCGTCGGCAACCCCTGGTTCGCCGGTTCGGTGGGCAATGCAACCCAGGTCGTTTCGGTTGTCGGCGTCGGCGGTTCGAACGCGAAGATGGATATCTACCAGCGCACGGCCGCGGGCTGGCAGCCGGTCGCCGCGGGCATCCCCACCCATGTCGGCTCGGCCGGGATGGCGCCGAAGGCCAGGAGCGGATATCCGGCCACCCCGATGGGCATCTTCACCCTGCCGTTCGCGTTCGGCACCGCCCCGAACCCGGGCGGCGGCCTGAAATACGTCCAGGTCGGCTCCGACCACTGGTGGGACGGCGACGACCAGAGCCCGACGTTCAACACCATGCAGGTCTGCAAGAAGGCGCAGTGCCCCTTCGACACCGGCGAAAGCGAGAACCTGCCGATACCGCAGTACAAGCACGCGGTGGTGATGGGGGTCAACGACGCTCGCAAGCCGGGCGAGGGTGCGGCGTTCTTCTTCCACACCACCGACGGAGGTCCGACCGCGGGCTGCGTGGCAATCGACGACGACACCCTGGTGAAGGTCATCCAGTGGCTGCGACCCGGCGCCCTGATCGCCATCGCCCAGTAGCGCCCGGCACCACCCTTCCGACCGTGACGCATGCGAAGCGTCCCCGGCGTGTCGCATCGCCGCTCTCTCACACTCGCGCGGGCGGGACGCGGGCGGGACGCGGGCGGGGTGCCGTCAGGCCAGGGCCGGGCCGGTCTTGACGCTGAAGCCCAAGCCGGCCAACGACATCGTCGCCTCGTAGGTCCGGTCGTATCCGGTGGCGCAGATCCGCCAGCCGTCCCCGGTGCGCCGGTAGCGGTCGCGGTAGAACGCCGCCCCGATCAGCATGAAGTCGGCCTCGGCGACGATCACCCGATCCTGCAGGTACCAGATCCCGGACGCCTCGTCACCGGTGACGGTGATCTCCGGGTGGGTCACCCGGTGCTCGATGACGACGTTCGGCCCCAGCGAGGATCGCATGAACTCCACCAGGTCGGCGCGGTTGGTGAACCGCAGCGGCGCCCCGCCGGGCGGGGAGCCGTAGTCGCCGACGACGTCTTCGGTCAGGGTGGCGGCGAAATCATCCCAGTGCCTGGTGTCCAGCGCCCGCAGGTAGCGGTATTTGACCTGCTTGATTGCTTCGATGTCGGGGCTCACCACGCCATTGCAGCACATCCCGCAGGTGGTTCAGTGCTGCAACTGGCGGCTCACCATCTCGATCAGCGCCACCCGCTGCGGCTCCCAGTCGAACGGCACGCCGATGATCAACTGGGCCAGCACGACACCGCGAAGCGTCGCCCAGATCACCTCGACGACACCGGCGTCGGCGGGATCCTCGGAGATCAGCCGGCCCAGTTCGCCGATCGCGGAGTTCATTTCCAGCAGATGGCGCCGCGAGGCATCGCCGAGGCTGCCGCGGGAGGCCCGCAGGATTTCGAAGGCGGCCAGCGAGGTGGGGCTGCTGTAGCAGCGCCAGGCGGTGTCGATGACAGCCTCGACCCGCTGGCGCAACTCCAGCGCGCCGACGTCTACCGCGGTCAGGCTGTCCAGCAGTCGGGTCACGCCGTCATCGACCACGGCCATCAGCAGGCCGTTCCGATCGCCGAAGTGATACTGGATGACTCCCCAGGTCACACCGGCACGTTCGGCGACGTGCTTGGCGGTCGCCGCGGCGAAGCCTTCGTCGAGGATGCAGCGCACCGTCTCGCCGATGATCCGGGCCCGGGTGTCGTCCCCACGCTTTCGGGGCGCGCTGGTGCGCCGGGTGGGGCCGGAACCTGCGGCAATGAACATTGTTGACTTTATAACATAGATGCCTTTATTTTTAACGCCGTGGCCGAGTCCAGGTATGCATCGTTGTCCCGCGACGAGTTGGCGGTGCTGGTTCCCGAGTTGCTGCTGATCGGGCACATGATCGATCGCTCCGGGATGGCCTGGTGCATCAGTGAGTTCGGGCGCGAGGGGATGCTCGAGATCGCCATCGAGGAGTGGGCCGGCGCCAGTCCGGTCTACACCCGGCGGATGCAGCGCGCACTGGGGTTCGAGGGCGATGACGTGCCCACCATCTTCAAGGGGATGCAGTTCGACATCGGCTCCCCGCCGCAGTTCATGGACTTTCGCTACACCATCCACGACCGCTGGCACGGCGAGTTCGAAACCGCCAGCTGCGGCGCGCTGCTCGACGTGGAGCCGCTCGGCGACGACTACGTCTTCGGCATGTGCCACACCATCGAGGACCCGACGTTCGACGCCACCGCGGTGGCGACCAACGTGCACGCCCAGTGCCGCCCGGTGCACCGCCCGCCCCGTGCCCCCGCAGACCGGGTGCCGCACTGCTGCTGGACGGTGATCATCGACGAGTCGCATCCACCGGCCGAGCCGATACCCGCACTGCACCTGGTGCGCCAGACCCGCGCTGCCGGCTGGGAGCTCGATGCCATCGATGCCTCCGAGTCCGGCCTGGCGGACTACTCGGGCCCGCTGCTGTCCGACATCGACTTCACCGCGTTCTCGCATTCGGCGCTGGTGCGGCTGGCCGACGAGGTCTGCCTGCAGATGCATCTGCTCTACCTGTCCTTTGCGATCGCGGTGCGGACCCGGACCGCATCCGATGCCGCGCTGGCCACCTCGGTGGGCACCCGGCAACTGACCGGCCTGGCCGGCCTGGCGGCCATGCGGATCAGCCGGGCGCTCAAGCTGCCGGCCGATATCGGCGGCGTGCTGCGGACCTTTGAACTGCACCCGCTGTTCAACCCGATCGGGTATGTGCGGGCCGACATGACCGGCGCCAAGATCGTCGTGCAGTGGTCACCGGCCCACGAAGACAACGCCTGGATAGCTTTGTGCGCACCGGATTCCCTGAAGCCGCTCCAGGCGATCGCCACCGCGGTCAACCCGCACATTCGGGTGTCGGTCCACGGCACGGACACCGACTGGATCGCCGAGTTGACCGAAACCGACACCGCGGCAGCCGAACTGCCGGAGGTGTCGGTGACCAAGGTCAGCGGTGGTGCGGAATTCGTGTTCCGGACCCGCAAGTCGCTACCGCTTACCGTGGTGTGAGCGGGTTGGCGAAGAAACGGTAACGTGCCGGTTTCGAAATCGATCGGCCCATGTTGAAATCCCGTCGCGCCCACTAGCGTTGACCACGTTTCAGCCGTTATCGACCCAAGGTGGACGTCTATGTACGACCCGTTGGGGTTGTCGATCGGGACCACCAACTTCGTGGCGGTGCGTTCCGGTGCGCCCCCGGTGCGGCGCCGCTCGCAACTGACCCTGATCCCGCATCGGGCGCCGCAGCTCGGCGTGCCCGCCGAAAATCCCGACAGTGCCGGGATCGGCCTGCGGATCGATGGTTTCGTGGAGCGGGTCGGGGAATGTGAACCCCTGATCGCCACCGATGGGTCCGCGCATCGGCCGGAGTTGCTGCTTGTCGACGCCATCGACGCGATGGTCGGCACCGCCGGCGACGTGTCAGGAGTGGCGATCGCGGTCCCGGCGCACTGGCCGCCGGAGACGTGGCGGCTGCTGCAGGATGGGCTGCAGACCCACGCTGGCGTGGCGACGCTGGGCGGGACGCCGTACCTGGTGTCGGACGCGGTCGCCGCACTTGCCGCCCTGCACGCCGAACGCGGTGTCGCGACCCGCGGTGTGGTCGCGCTGCTGGATTTCGGCGGCGGCGGCACCAGCATCACCCTGGCCGACGCGGGATCGGCGTTTGTGCCGATCTGTCAAACGCTGCGCTATCACCGGTTTTCCGGAAACCGCATCGATCAGGAGCTGATCGGATACATCCTGGGCAGCAACGAGCCGGCGAACGGAGTGGCGCGGGCCGGAACCGCGATGGTCGGCGATCTGGGCCGCCTCGCCGAGGAGTGTCGACACGCCAAGGAGCGACTGTCGGTGCAGACCGCCACCGAGATGGTGGTCGAACTCCCCGGTTACCAGGCCCGGATTGCGCTGACCCGCGCCGAACTCGAGCAGCTGATCCGCGGTTCGCTGACCGGCGTGCTGGCCGCGCTGGAAGACATGCTGCAGCGCAACAGGATTGGCTGGAACAACCTGGCGGCCCTGGCCATTGTCGGTGGGGGAGCGCAGATCCCGCTCGTCACCGAACAATTGTCGACACTGCGGCGGGTGCCGGTGATTGCCTCGGCGCAGCCGGTAACGGCCATCGCAGTCGGTGCGACGTTGTGCGCCCGGGCGCGGGCGGCCACGGCGCCGGCCATGGCGTCGACGGTGACGGCTGCCACCGCTCCGGCGGGCCCGTCGGTTCGCAGCACCACAGCCGATGCGGTTTCGGCGGCGCCACTGGAGCTGGCCTGGTCGCGGGAGGAGGTCCGTGACGGGGACGAGCCGCTGCCGTTTATCGGCGATCCCTACGACGACCGCGAAATCCGCACCCGGCCGCCGGCCCCGAGGCGGCCCGCACGGCGGCCCGGCAGAGCCCGGCGCGGCGCCGGGCTGTCGCAACTCATGGTCGGCGTGGCGGGCCTGGTGGCCGCGATCGCGGTGGCGGGGGTGGCCTACTCGGTGATGCGGAGCTCCGGCGACACGATTCCCGAGCAGCCGGCCGGCAGCTCCACCGTCCCGGCGGCGGCACCGAGCCCGGAGCCGGTGGAACCGGCTCCGGTCGCGCCCCAGCCCAGCGTCGTCGTCAAGCCCAGCAGCCCCGCGCCGCCGGCACCGCCGCCGGTGGCGACGACGTCGCAGCAGCCCGCGACGACCACGGCGGCGCCACCGGCCACCACCACCGCGACCACGCCCCCGGCCAGCGCGACGACCACCCCGACGGTCACCCCGACGACCAGCGTCGCACCCCCCACCACGTCGTCGGCCGTGCCGTCTGCCGAGACCCCGACGACCGTGCCGATGCGGACCGAGTACCTGACGATCCCGCTGGTGCCGGTGCCGATTCCGATCCAGGTGCCGGCTAACTAACCCGTCCCGCGGATCATCGGCACCAGCACGGACTCGGCGAACGAGCGCATCTGCGCCCGGGTGCGTACCCGCGGCGGGCCGTCCGGGGTAAGCAGCAACGACTGGGTCAGGCGGGCCAGCACCGCTGACAGGGCGCCGATCTCGGCGGGATCCGTCGATCCGCCGGACCGCTGCCGGATGCGCCGGATGCGGTCGGCGAGGAAGGCCGAGGACAGCTCCACCACGTTGGCGGCGCCGATGGTCAGGGCTCGCAGTGTCTCGTCCCGGTCCACCTCGAGCAACTGGTGCAGCAACCGGTTGTCGCGCAGCGTGGTCAGCGTGATGGTGAAGAACCGCACGATGTAGTCATCGAGGTCGGTTGTCGTCCACCGCTCGTCGAGGTCGCCGATCCCGGAATCGATCTGGGTCAGCACCCGACCGGCTTCGTGGAGAAACGCGGCAGCGACGATGTCCTCCTTGGCTCCCAACCGGCGATACAGGGTCGCGCGGTTGACGCCGGCCCGGCGGGCGATGTCGTCGGTGCTGGTGCGTCGCACCCCGGTCAGCGCGAACTGCTCGAGTGCCGCCCGCAGGATGTGCGAGTCGGCGCTGGGTTCGTCGGCGCCGCCGAGCAGGGCGAACAACGGATTGGTCATCGAATCCAAACCTACCGCGGGATGCCGTTGCCTTTCAGAACGCAACGATGCAACAATATACGATTAATCGTTGCATTGCGTGGAGAGGACGTGGCGATGGCGATCAGCTGGCCCGGGCGGGCACCGAGCGAAGCCGACGGGATGAACCTCACCGACTTCGTCGGTGAGACGTTTCTGTTCCTCGGAGCCGGTGCGACGGTGCTGCTGCAGATGGCCGAACCGGGGGTCGGTCACGGGGTGTCCGACCACAGCACCGTGCTCAGCCGCCCGCTGGACCGGTTGCGCACCACGATGACCTACGTCTACGCCGTCACCCTGGGCAGCGAAGAGGAACGGCGTGCCATTGTTCGGGTGACCAACAAGGCGCACGTCCCGATTCACTCGCAGCCGGACGGCCCGGTGGCCTACAACGGGTTCGACCCAGAGTTGCAGCTGTGGGTGGCGGCGACGCTGTACAAGAACGGCCACGACCTCTATGAGCGGTTCTTCGGCCCGATGGACGCGGTCACCGCCGACCGTATTTATCAGCAGTCCGCCGTGTACGGCACTGCGCTGCAGGTCAAGCCGGAGATGTGGCCCGCCACCCGGGCCGAGTTCGACGCGTACTGGCAGCGCAAGATCGATGAACTGACCGCCGACGACCAGGTTCGCGGGTTCGTGCACAAGTTGCTGCGCGGAGGTGATTCCCCGCTGGTCATCCGGCTCGGCATGCCGCTGAACCGCTTCGTGACCACCGGACTGCTGCCGCCGCGCATCCGCGAGCAGTTGCAGCTGTCCTGGAGCCCCATCGACCAGCGTCTCTTCGATGCGCTGATGACCGTGATGCCGCCGATCTACCGGCTGGTGCCGCGGTCGCTGCGCTGGTTGCCGGCCCGCTACTACCTGTGGGACATGCGGCGGCGGCTGAGCAGCGGCCGCGGTCTGATCGACCGTCGCGACCGGGTCGACGCCGCCTGACGCGGTGGCGCCGGCACGGCCGCGTCGAGGTGCCGATGGGTTGGCGTACCGCCGGGGTGGCATGGTTTCATTGCCAACTGTGCCAACTGTGCCAGGTGTGCCTGAGATGAACCGTCGCAAAGTCATGCTGATGATGGGTATCGGTGCTGTTGCGGCCGCGGCCCCACTGCCCAGCGCGCGGGCCCACCCGTCGTCGCCGCAGGCGCCCGCGGGCCCGGCGCCGGTGCCCGGCGCGCCGGCCGGTGGCACCGGGGCCGGCGGCTACCTCTTCCACGATGAGTTCGACGGCCCGGCCGGTTCGGCTCCCGATCCCTCCAAGTGGACCGTGTCCAAGCGCCGGACGCCGATCAAGAACCCCGTCGGGTGGGACCGGCCCGAGTTCTTCTACCAGTACCGCGACAGCCGGCAGAACGTGTTCGTCGACGGCAACTCCAACTTGGTGCTGCGCGGTACCAGGGACGGCGCCACCTACCACGGCGGATTGGTGCACGGCAACTGGCGGGGCGGTATGGGCACCACCTGGGAAGCCCGGATCAAGCTCAACTGCCAGACCGCTGGTTGCTGGCCGGCCTGGTGGCTGTCCAACGACGACCCCGGTCGCGAAGGCGAGATCGACCTGATGGAGTGGTACGGCAACGGCGAGTGGCCGTCGGGAACCACCGTGCATGCGAACTCGTTCGGCACCGCGTTCGAGACCCACCAGATACCGGTGGACGGCAACTGGCACACCTGGCGGGTCACCTGGGACCAGAACGGGATGTACTTCTGGCTGGACTACGCCGAGGGCATGCAACCGTATTTCACGGTTCCGGCCACCGGCATCGAGGACCTGGACGAGCCGGTCCGCAAGTGGCCGTTCAGCGATCCCGGCTACACCGTGTTCCCGGTGCTGAACCTCGCCGTCGGCGGTTCCGGTGGCGGTGACGCGGCCCCGGGCAACTACCCGGCCGACATGCTCATCGACTGGGTGCGCGTCTTCTAAAGCGGCTAGCATCGCGGTCATGTGGGCTCTCCGAATCGCCGCGTTCGCCGGGGCCGGCGCCGCGGCGATGCTCGGTGCCGCGCCGGCTCACGCCGACGACGCCGGCTACCTCGCCGCACTCGACGCGCAGGGGGTGTTCCGGTCCGGGACGCCGGACGCCCGGCTCTCCGCCGGCCACAAGTTCTGCGCCGAACTGCGGGGCGGTGCGAGCCCGGACCAGATCGCCGCGCACTACCGGTCGCTGCCGACGTTCGGCGCGCCGTCGATGATCGACGATCTGCGGGGGTCGCTGGGCCCGGTGATCGCCATCGCCCAGCATGAGCTGTGCCCGGACACCCTGGGCCGATAACGGCGAGCTTCGCCTAAGCCGGGTGGATCGACTCCGGGTGGCCGGAGAGCGGAATACCATTGCACTATCTTCGGCCGAGGAGGTCCGCATGACGATTCGCGAAACGGCTGCCGTGATCGGGTCGGCGCTGGGGGTGGCCGCCCTGACCGGCCTGGCCGCCGCCCCGCCGGCCGGGGCGGAATCCAGCGTCTACGTGCGAACCGAGTCCGGTGCCACCCGCTGTCTGGTGATGGCCGACGACACCGGTCACGGCGGCGGGCCGTCGGTGGCCTGCGAGCACACCGCGGGATTCCCGCAGGCGCCGATCGGGCCCGCCGGCACCCGACTGCAGTTGGCGGTCGTCACCGGTTCCGGCGCGTTCCGCTGGATGGACGGGAACATTGGCGGCGGTGACGACGACATCGTCCTGAGCTACGGGCGGATCTACCGGCTGCAGGGCTGGACCATCCTTCCCGGCTTCGACGGCACCCGTTTCACCAACGACGAAACCAGGCACGGGATGTTCGTCAGCGTGGAGAACGTAGCCTCGTTCTGAGGTGGCCGCGATCGGGCGTGCTTGCTGCAGCAGCGCACCGGGAGCCTCTGCGCTGGTCAAACGTGGAGCCGATGACGGGAATCGAACCCGCGTATTCAGCTTGGGAAGCTGATGTT
>CAZGGK010000074.1:0-17547 GCA_964525125.1 uncultured Mycobacterium sp. | reverse complement strand
TGAAGCTGGCTAAACCCTGGTCAAAGTGGTCCCATCACCGTGGCGGTCGACACGCTGAGAATATGCCACGGAGCGTGGGACCCTACAAGGTGTAGGGTCTCACGCTGCTTGTCATACAACGATGCGCTGACCTGGACTGTTGCACCGTGTCTCAGGTGGTGTCATCGACGGTTGTCTCAAGTTGGTGTCATTTCCTCGGGCGGCATGCCGCGCTAGTCGACAGATGGCCTTCTCGCCCTTCGGAAGACCCGGTCAATCGTTCGGCGATCTCGTCCACGGGGCACGGTTGTGTTGCTCGTAGTCTGTGGCGGTCCTCTCGACATACTCACCGAACTCGTCGTCGATCCGACAGGCGAGCTCCGCCCCTGTGATTTCCTCGCGGTTCGTGTTGAATCTCGGGGAGTAGTCGGATCGCCAAGCGAAGAGATCCTCTTGTGGCACACCCATCCTGCCGCGGAGGTCGAACAGGTGCTCGGCGGTGAGGGCGAAGTGCGGTCGTCCGGTGGGTCCCTCGGTAACTCGCCATTCTTGGCCGCAGTTGGCGGCACGGTCCAGTGTTGCCGCGAAGGTCGCTCGGGCGCCGAGCTGGTCGGCTGCGCCCCACAGTTTGTCCAACTCCTCTGGAGAAAGCCCACGCGCGTTCGACTTGCACTCACCCAGAACGATTTCCCCGTTGCGAAGAACAACAATCACGTCGGCTTCAGCCTCGACACGATCGTTGTCAGGCTTCCGGAACTCCACTCCCGGATAGCCGCCGAACACATGTGACCTACCGCCCAACTCATTGCACACGTACCGCATAGCAAGGACGTGCGAGAGCACGTCGTGGCTCATTGCTCGCAACAGGAGTTCACTGGCCCGGTAGCGGTAGTTGATCTGGTTGTAGCCATGGGGACTGTCTATCGTGCAGCCGCAGGCATGACACACGAGCGATGGGATCGCCTCACTCAGCGGCCGCCATTGCTTGTGTCCGCATCGGGTGCAGTTCGCTTCCACGCCGCGGAGGACCAGGCCGCCGGCCATCGCCCAGCTGACCCACTGTTGGGCTGCCTCGCGACGCATGCGAAGCAACTGTCTCATCCGATCGAACGTGGGATAACTGAGTTCTTCGGCATCGGGAGACCCAAGACCTCGGTCCAGGCGGTCGAGGAGAGCCTGATAGCGGTCGGACGACTCGTCGGATTGTGGATCAGCGAGGAACTGGTTCAGCCGCCTCTTAACGATGCTGACGTTGCGGCCGCGGGTCAGCTCGCTCAACGTTTCAACGACACCCGGCGCCGCGAACATCGATAGGTAACGTCCGGCCGCGCGGATCAGATGCTCCGCCGCCTTACCCGGAGCGCTCTCAGTCAATCGCAGCCCGTGGTCGACTGCTAGAGCTGATAGAACCTCCAATCCTGATGGCATGTGTATTGTCGTGAATCCATCGGATTGGCCGCCGCTGGTGATCGGTCCTTCGAGATAATGTGAGTCGCTGTGGTAGACCTGACGTCTCATTGTCCGAGATGGCGGGAGAGGTGTGTCGACTACAACCGTCTTGCGCTTCATCCAGGTGCCCTGGTGGCTGCCGAGGTATCCACCTCCGATCGCCTGGAAGTCGCCCGGCGAGAAAGAGACGATCCTGGCCTTGCCCCCAGTGAATCGCACGATGTCAGTGGACACCGAGCAGTAGCCACCGATTGGCCTCAGGAGTTCCCACGGGTCGACGGCATCGAATCTGACATTCGCGGCCAGTGTCGCGATGCGATCTGTTGCGATGGACATCGACGTCAGGGCGAGGTTGTGACCGAAACCGAAGTAGTGGGCAGCGCCAGCCTCGTTGAGATGTCGAATGTCATCTTCAACTGTCGGTGTCATCGGCACGGCGAGTGGAAACCGCGGCGGGTGAAGGAATCTCGCGCGAAGGTTCCAAATGAGTGCGAGGTCTTCGGGGTTTCCGGGTTCGTAGACGACGATAATGTTGGGCCCGAACTGTTGGGAGATAACGTCGTCGCTCCACTCGAAACGCGATGACGATGGAAATCCTTTGTTGTAGCCGCCCTGCAGCCCACTCGGCAGCTTCGATCGGCTTAACTCGACTGCCGTCGCAGCTGTGAAATCCCGTAGCAACGCGAGAAGCCCTGCTGCCGACCCGGTTTCAGTAACACCGCGGATCGTCAAAACATCATCGAACGTGAGATTGCGGCGGAGATCGTTCCACGTATTTTGTGGATGTGGATGGGGCGAGAGATCGCCTACGACAGCGAGATACGCGAGATGCCAGGGATCATCGAGCGCCATACCCCGAATGGTCTGGACTTCGGGCTTCCGTTCGAGGTCTACCACGATGCGGATGAGTTGTGCCGCGGTCGGCCCTTCAGCGTCGGTGTACTCGCGCACCGCGTCATCGCCCAGAAGATCGGAGTGTTCGACTCCGTCGATATTGCTCTCATTGAGAATTCTTGACCATCGCGGATCGATGTTCCCCGACGAGCTCACCAGAATGAGCGGTGTGCTGGCACCTCCCCAGGTTCCGCAGAGGTCACGCACATGGTCGCATGCCGAGAAGTAGTCCGATCGATCGATCGCCACGGCTCCAGCTCGCGGTCGCAGTTGACTGCTGACCAGTTGTTCGCCGTCAAGGGGTTCGGCGACGAGTAACGGCCATTGATCTGTCACAGGTCAGCTCGCTACGATTCGTTCCCGGCCATACTTGGGATTCGCCGTCGGTATTGTCGCGCGGTGGAAAGGTGCGCCAGTGCGTGGACCGTTCACCCCGCTACTACCCCCACCTCTCATCGGCGAGCGGACCGTTGTTGAGCAGGTCACGCCGCATTCGCCAGTCAGGCATCACGTCATCCATTAGTTTGGCGAATCGTTCGCCGTGGTTGCGTTCGAAGTAGTGCATCATCTCGTGGACGACGATGTACTCCAAGCAATCCGGATGCTTTTTGGCGAGTTCGACATTGAACGTCAACCGCCGGGTTTCGCGGTTGCAGGTTCCCCACTTGGTACGCATCCGACGAATAATCCAGTCCGGCACCCGGGTGTCCAGCTTGGATTCCCACGTCGAGATCAGGGGAGGGATCACCTCGCGCAGCTGCGTGCGGTACCAGTTGTCGAGGACCGCGCGTCGTTGCTCGGCGCTGCGGCCAGGCGACACGTACAGCATCAGTCGATCACCATCAACCTCTATTTGCGCACCGCCCGGTCGTTCGATGACTCTGAGTCGGCGCCGGACACCCCACACGTGATGCGATTCCCCGGTCACCATCTCCCGCTCGGACTGCCGTTCGGCAGAGCGCAGCTTGTCGCGCTGCCGCTTGATCCATGGAAGGCGCTGGATAATCGCCAGGCGCACCTGGTCGTCGTCGAGTCGTTGCGGTGCGGAAACCCGCACGCGGCCCGTTGGCGGGTAGACGCCGATGTGCAGGTTCTTGATGTCCTTGTAGATGATGTCGACGTCGATCCCGCGGACGGTGAGGGTTGCGTTAACGGTACTCATCGCGTGCCTTGACCAGTTCAAATAGTTCGTCGAATCGGTCGAAGTTCCCGGGCACGACTTGACTGATCGCTCGCTTGACGAGCTTCTCCTTCATCGCGTCACCTACCCACCCGTGCGGCTTGCTCGTCAGGATCGCGGTATCCACCCGGATCGGCGTGGTTGGGTCGGGCCACCCGAAGTCGATCAGAGCGCGGCGTGCACCATTATCGGCCCAATCGGGGTATGCGGTGTCGGACTCCTTGGTGCCGAGTTTCTTCGCGGCATCGAGCAGTTTCGCCAGGTACTCCTGGTAGTCGATGGCCTGTTGGCGGCGCTGCTCGATGATGGCGTCGAGTAGCTCGCTCATCTTGTCGTAGTACTTCGGGTTCATCGCGTGTTCGTCGATGATTACTTTGCGCATGTTGTTGGTGATCGTCTCGGCGACCGCCTCGGGGTTGTTCTTGATCCCGGCGGGTAGCTTGTCGATGGCGCGCGCGCCGAGTTTGACGATGAGGTCGATCAGCCCGGTGTCTTCGAAGTCGGAGACGACTTCGGAGGCGCTGGCTTGGATGTAGGTGTCGAGTAGGAACCGCATGCCCGCCTCGTACTGCTTGAAGTCGACGTCCTCGCCGGCACCTAGCTTCACTTCGGCCCGCACGTCGATGTAATGTGCGATCTCTTTCTTGATCGCCTCCGCCTCGGTCGCGCTGTAGCCGGCGGCAGTCATCTCATTCGCCAGGTTGCCGTAAGCCCGGGTCGCGGCGGCGATGGCCTTGTACAGCTCGACGCGCTTGGGCTCGTTGGCTTTGAGCTGCTCGGCGTTTCCTTGCTCGACGGCGCAGAAGTACTGCTGGTACTGGAGCGTTTTCTTCGGTGGCGCAACGGGTTCGACCAATGCACGGACACGTTCGAGGGCCTCGTCGAGGTTCTCCCGTGCTTTCTCGATACGGTCCGACAGCAGTCCTTCGATGTCGGTTTTCTCGTAACCGTCGAGCGCGCCTGAGGTGTAGTCGGTGATGGCCGATTCGAGTGAGTTGAACAGGTCCTGGTAATCGACGATATAGCCGTAGTCCTTGTCATCGCCGTCGAGGCGGTTGACGCGGCAGATCGCTTGGAACAGCCCGTGGTCGGACATCTTCTTGTCGATATAGAGGTAGGTGGCACTCGGGGCGTCGAAACCAGTCAAAAGCTTGTCGACCACGATCAAGAGCCGCATCTGACCGGGGTTCTCGACGAACTTGCGTTTGACGGCCTGCTCGAACTCTTCGATCCTATTGACGGCACTGTCTTCGGGCTCGTCGAAGTAGTCGGCCAGCATCTTGCGGTAGATGTCGTACTGGCGGACCTTTTCGGTCTTGCCCGCGCCGGCGTCTTCCTTGGCGATGTCGCTGGTATTCGGGATGTAGCTGGTGACGATGGCGCACTTGCCCTCGAAACCGGCCGCGACGAACATCTCGTAGAACTTGCACGCCTGGTAGATGCTGGAGCCGACCAGCATGGCGTTACCGCGCCCGTCCATCAGCCGTGGCTTGGTCTCCATGTCGAGCAAGATGTCGTTGACGATCTGCTTGGCCCGCGGCTCCGAGGACACGACCTTCTGCATGGTGCCCCAGCGCTTCTTCAGTTCGGCCTTGGACAGGTCGGTCATGCCCTGGGTCTTGACCTCGAACCACTTGTCGACGTGCTCCGGGCTGGTCAGGTGCTGGTCGATATTGCGGGCCTCGTAGCGCAGATCGAGCACGACGCCGTCAGCGACGGCCTCATCGAACTTGTAGGTGTGGATGAACGAGCCAAATGTCTCGATGCTGGTAGCCTTGTCGGCTTTCAGCAGTGGGGTGCCGGTGAAGCCGATGAACATCGCCTCAGGCAGCAGCGCCTTCATCGCGGTGTGCATCTTGCCGGACTGGGTGCGATGGGCCTCGTCGACGAAGACGAAGATGTTGCCCTTGGCCTTGAAGTCTTTTGGGATCGTGGCGTGCAGTTCCTTGATGAACTCAGCGGTTGCTTCGTCGTCCTCGGCGTCGTTATCCGCGGCGCGGAACTTGTGCACCAGTGAGCAGATCAGCCACTCTTCGCTCGCATGAAGTATGCCGATGAGGTCGGCGCCGCTGCGGGTGCGGTAGATCTGCTCGTTGACGCCGTTGAACACTCTCTCGATCTGTTCGTCGAGTTCGGTGCGGTCGGTGATAAGCAGGACCCGCGCGTCACGTTGGTTTTCGCGAATCCACTTGGCCAACCACACCATCGTCAGGGACTTGCCCGAACCCTGGGTATGCCAGATGATGCCGCCCTCGCGCTGGGCGATGCGGTCTTGCGCAGCTTTGACACCGAAGTACTGGTTGTGACGCGGGCCCTTCTTGACACCGGCATCGAAGACGATGAAGTTGTGAATCAGCTCCAGCAAGCGATACTTGTCGCACATCTGCAACAGCGCCCGATCGAGCGGCTCACCGACGTCGGAGGGCTCCTTCCATTCCAACCAGTACTTCTCCGGAGTGCCGATGACGCCGTACCGCAGGCCCTCAACATCGTTGCCGGCGAAGACGAACTGCACGGTCGAGAAGAACGAGCGGATGAACTCCGGCTTCTGGTTGCCGATCGTCTGCCGGATACCTTCCGACACAGCAACTTTAGAGCGTTTCAGCTCTAGCGTAGCCAACGCCAGGCCGTTGACGTAGAGAACCACATCGGGGCGCTTGGTGTGCTGGCCCGCAACGGTGATTTCCTCGACAACGACGAAGTGGTTGACTTCGGGATTCTTCCAGTCGATCAGCCAGACAGTCTCCGTCTGCTCACCAACTCCGGGGCGGACCTTTACCCCATAACGCAGCAGCCTGTAGACATCCCTGTTGGCCTCGTACAGGCCATGGCCTGCGCCGACGGCAGCGGCCTTGCTGAGCTGATCGAGGGCACGGTTGATGAGGTTGTTGTCATAGCCACGTGCCTGCAGATTCTGTGTCAGCAGGTCAGTTTCGATGTTCGCGTTGTGCTCGCGGTACTCCCAGTTGCCGAGGTACTCGTAGCCGAGCTGGTCACGGAACAACGCAATGACGTGGTTCTGGGACTTTCGTTCTGTCTGCCCTACATCGCTCATGACGTAGTCTCCACCTCGGATTTATCAACCCAGCGCGCCAGGACGCTGAGGGCTGCAAGGTACTCCAGAGCCTCCTGCTCGCTGAACTCGTGGTCGACTTCGTGGCTCAGCGGATTGCGGATGCCCGCGAACACGCCTTCAGCCAGGCTCATCGCGCCGCGCTGCACCGACTTGTAGGTATCGCTGCCGTCGTCCTTCATTCGGCGCAGGCGTGCCTTGCCGGGTTTCGGCTCGTCCATCGAGAACGCCTGCTTGAACAGGTCGGTCTCACTCACGTCACGACGACGGACCTTGTTCTGGGTTTCCGCGTTCAGCTTCTTGATGGCGCCTTCGACGGCCTCGCGGTAGTGACCAGACTGCCAGAGCGACGACGCGCCGCTCCAGATCCATGGGTGCAACGCGGCCGCGGATAGGTCAGGCGCGTCCTCACCGAGGTTCTTTCGCACCTCGTCCGCGCGAAGAAGTGCCTCCCGTGCTCGGATCGACGCCTCATAGTGGACGGACCACTTCTGTCGATCTTTCTTCTTGATCTCGCCTCGCCAACCCGGAACTACTCGGTCAAGAATCTGCTCAACGACCTGAGCGCATTTGACGATTTCATCTTCAGAAATCGATGTCCTGTAGCTATGAAAACCAACAGAGTTCGGCGGCGAGGGAACGTAGGTCACGGTTGTGGCCCTGATGAATTCGTCGAGTTGTTCGATAGCCCACTCCGTGTTCATGACAGTACATCCAAAGGCAGGCGGACGCGGCCAGTCAGAAGCTGCTGCATCATGCCGGTCTTGATGTCGCGGGCCTTACCTAGCCGCCTGCCAAGCGCATCGATCTCGTGTTCGGTGTCGAGCAAGACGTCCGTAATAGCTCTCTGCTCTTCCACTGACGGGATGGAGAGGGTGAAGTTTCGCATGTCGGCGGCATAAAGATGGTAGACAGTTGAACCACGTACCAGTTGTAGAACCTGGCCAGCATCGCGCCGGATAGCATGTGCGAGAAACGGTCCGTAGGCCCGCGCCTTGTCCGGTCTAATAATCAGAACGTCGCCACCCAGTACGACGCCACTTCCGTGGATTGCGCTAGCCTTCGCGAGGCCACGAGGCGTCACGTCAGACGTAGGCATCAGAACGTCGAGATCCTCAGAAACCACCATGCGTCCGGTCGGATTCGTACGGCTCGCAGCCTGAAAGATTTCCGGGCCGTAGAAAGTAAAGAGTTCTCCGTAATGGATACACGGAGTCGAGCCAGAGGCAGTCAGTGCAGACTTCGGCAGTCCGACACCTTTGCCGAATTGCGCGACGTCACCCAAAACGACGTCCGCCCACGAATCGCTGAACCCCGGCAGGCGGGTGCGGCCGGTCAGGAGTTGCTGCATCATGCCCTGCTTGATCGCCTGCTTCTTGGCGATGAGGCGTTCGAGGGTGGCGATCAGATCGTCGGTATCTTGAATCGCGTCACCCATCCAACGTTGTTCCGCCTCGGAAGGTAGCGGCAGCGGCATTACAATAAATTTTTCGCGCGGAAGGTGAGCGATACTTGTCTGCGTTACAAAATCGGAGAAGGCGCCAATTGAGGACCAATACTGCAGCAAAGCCAACATGAGGCGCGCGTCGTAGCCGCTCTTCGTGCGCAGCCGATGAAGCGCTTTCTGGTAGTAACACTCAGGCAACTCGTTTCGCCAGATTGCACCTCGCCCGACATCTCCACCTTCACATACTAGGAGGTCACCCTCCCGCAAGCGGTAGCGCTGTAGGTCCGAACGAGTCATGGGCACAATGCCACCGGCTGAAGGATCGATCCGCCCCCACTGAACTGCCCGATTTCCAATATATGGTTTCGGAATCCCCACGTTCTTGGCTGCGTCGAGCATCTTCCCAAGCCGCACGTCGAATTGTTCGCCTACGGTTGACGTAGCCCAGGGCGCGGTCACAATTCAACTCCCATATCGGCGAGATGGCCCGCTACCTTAGCTTCAAGCTGTTCGAGCTCAGCATCGAGATCTTCAACAGTCGACGCATAGCGCTCACCGAGTTGCTGAATGCGCGCGACGAGATCTAACGTCAGGGCTTCGACCTCACCAGCCACACGGCGTACGATCGTCATCCGCCACTTGTCGTCGAGCACCAGCGTCTTGACGTCATCCTCGGTCAGCTCGCCGTACTTCTTGAGTGTGGCGAGGTCGAGCTCGGCCTGAGCCTCCTTAACCGCCTTTTTGGCGGCGACTCCGGTGTTGTACAGCTTGGTGACGTGCTGTAGTGCTTTGATCTCACCCGGGTCGCCGCCGGTCTTGATTGCCTTCAGCCGGGCCGCGACGAGGGCCTTGGAGATCTTGTCGTCGTCCATGGCATCGGCGAGCAGGCCGTCTTCGACGGCGTGCTCTTCGATGTACTCCTCGACGGCGCGAGTGGCCTCTTCGGCGGTGGCGGTGAGTTCATCGATCTTGGCCTGCAAGTTGGGGAAGTAGCGGGCCACGATGAGCGCCGGCGGGATGAGGTCCATCTTGTTCTTGGTCGCGCTATGGCCGGAGCCAACGACGAGGTCAGGCTCCTCGGTAAGCTTGCGCTCTTTGTCGTTTATCGTCGGGCGCGGCGTCGCAGCGCCCTGCCAACCGTCGGCCATGATAAGGGAGACATCGTCGTGCATGGTGTCGTGCCAGTAGGTCATCAACTGTTCGTAGACGTCGTACTCGTCGAGCAGCGGCATAGGCTTGAAGCGGGCCAGCAAGTCGTCGCCGATGGTGCTGATCAGGCCATTCGGCTTGGTGTCGGCGGTGATGCCGGCCAGTGTGGCGCGGTGGGTGGCGAACCAGTCCTCGACGATGCCGGTGGCCTCATCGCGCAGTTTGTGGAAGCCGGGCGCATCGAAGATGGCCTGCTGCACCGCGCTGACATCGATGGCCAGGTCGCTGTAACCGGGGCGGTTGGGGGTGAAGATCTGGCCCCTCAGCAGTGGGAACGCATCCCAGTAGGGCTGCAGCGCGTCGAGGTCGCGATCGGGGATACCGCCGTACAGATGGGCGGATAAGTCTTGCAGGTCTTCCGGCTCGGATGAGTCGATGTAGCGCGGGATGTTGAGGTTGTAGTCGTTCTTCGGGTCGGCGATCTCGCTCATCGGCACCATGCGCGAGTAGCGGTCGATCTCGATCTGCTTGTTGAACGTGTCGACGATCTTGTGGATGTCCTGGCTACGCAGACGGTTTTTGTTGCCATCCTTCACGAAGCCCTTGGAGGCGTCGATCATGAAGACGCCGGTGCGGGCCTGAGCGTTTTCCTTGTCGAGGATGACCACGCAGGCCGGGATGCCGGTGCCGTAGAACAGGTTTGCCGGTAGACCGATGATCCCCTTGATGAAGCCGTGCTTGAGCAGGTTGCGGCGGATGGTGGCCTCGGCGTGGCCACGGAACAGCACCCCGTGGGGCAAGATGATCGCGGCCTTGCCGGTGCTCTTCAGAGACGTGAGCGCGTGGAGCAAAAAGGCGTAATCGCCGTTCTTCTCCGGGGGACGGCCGTATTCGAAGCGGCCGTAGTCGTTTTCCAGGCCGTTGCTCCAGGACTTCACCGAGAACGGCGGGTTCATCACAATGTAGTCGAAGGTCTGCAGGCGGTCGCCCTTGGTGAATTGCGGGCTGGTTATGGTGTCGCCCTTTTCGATGGTGGCGATCTCGTTGCCGTGCAGGATCATGTTCATCTTGGCCAGCGCCCAGGTGGCGTTGTCCTTCTCCTGGCCGTAGATCGTCATGCCGCGCGGTGCCTCGGCGGCGGCCTTGAGCAGCAGTGAACCGGACCCACAGGCCGGGTCGTAGACGGTCTGGTCCTGACGAGTCTTAGGCCCGATACCGACGACCTTGGCGAGGATGCGCGAGACCTCGGCTGGGGTGTAGAACTGCCCTTTGCTCTTGCCGGATTCGGTGGCGAAGTGGCGCATCAGGTACTCGTAGGCGTCGCCGAGCAGGTCGTCGCCCTCGGCGCGCGAGCCTCGGAAGTCGAGGTCGTTGAAGATCACAACCAGCTTGGAGAGGCGGTCCTGCATCTCCTTGCCCTTGCCGAGCTTCTCCTCGTCGTTGAAGTCGGCCTGGTCGATGACGTTGCGCAGGCCGTTGGCTTCGGCGAGCTTGGCGATGATCTTGTTGAAGCGGTCGCCGATCTCCTTGTCGCCCTTGGCAGCGAGCATGTCGTCGAAGGAACCACCCGCCGGCACTTCGATGAGACTGTTCGGGTCGGCCTTGGCTTTGTCGGACACGTACTTCACGAACAGCAGCGTCAGGATGTAGTCCTTGTACTGGCTGGCGTCCATGCCGCCGCGGAGCTGGTCGCAGCTTGCCCACAGCGATGAGTAAAGACCCGACTTCTTCAACGCCACCTGGTGCGCTCCTTTTCTGGCGTCACGACCATCGATCACGGTCTACTGATTATCCGGTCGCCTCTGACAAGTCTGTCAGCTCCACCACCATTTCCGGGCCAGTCCCACTCCCCAACTGCACTCCGAACACGTCGACGGAGACGACCGTACGGACGGATCGTCACCCGTGGGCAGCGCACGGCCGTCGGCCGGCCCAGACCGTCTGACTTGCCCCCGTGGCACCCCCCGCCGGGCGTCACCCCACCGGTACAGCCAGGATCACGTCGCCACCTTCACCCCGTTCCTGGCGCCTCCACGCGGCCGCAGCGGAACTCCGTAGGCTTTCGCCCACCGGGCCATGGTGGTGGTGCTGACCCCCCGTTCACGGGCAAGATCGGGCAAGGGCCGCTGGTGGTCGACATATTGGGTGTAGAGCCAGTCGGCGTCGACGGCGTACTTGGTTGAGCGGCCGGGCTTGCGGGTCTCGATGTCGTAGTCGGCGGCCAGTCGGGCGATGGTGTGGCGGCTTACCCCGGCTTCGGTGGCGATCTCGGCCAGGCTCATCCGGCAGATTTCGTACCGCTCGATGAACGCCTCTCGCGGGTAGGACGTCTTCACGCGGCGGTAGGCGTTGAGGTCGACGGTGGCCTGGGGTGTCGGGGAGCAGGTCAGCAGGTAGCGGGCGGTCTCGAGGTCGGTGCCAGCGGCCTCGGCGGCATGGCCGAGCGAGAGCCCGGCCCGGATGCCGCGGTGCAGGGCGTCGATGTCGACGTGATCGGGGTTGGGGCCAGGAAGTTGCAGGCCATCGAGGAAATCCGTCGATGGCTGGTAGTGGACGGGCTCACCGAGGACGCTCTTCGTGGCGAGGAAGGCCTGAGCGTGGGCGTCGAGCGCTTCGGCAAGTTCGGGTGTCAGGTAGTAGGGGAAGTCCGCAATTTTGGTTCGTAGTGCCGGGGTGATGGCATCGTCATCGACGTGCCCGCCGGAGACACGTTCTTGCAGGTAGTAGCGGGCGACGGCGGCGCGGGCCGGTCCGCGGCTGGTGGCGCCGGTCTCCCGGCAGATGCGCAGCCATGTGTCGTCGGGCAGCAGGGTGCTGTAGTCGAGGCGGCGCCGCCGCGAGTAGTCGATCGGAACATCCGATTCAGCCAGCTGATCGGCAAGAGTGTGGATCCCTCGGCTGATGTCGGGCCAGTCGGGGTGCTTGCTGAGTATCTGGAGGACCCGCGAGACCCCATGCTCGGTGATCGGACTACCGATGCTGCGGGTGAGTGGCATCAGGCTGGTCTTGGCGTCGACCTGCAGCACTGCCACCGACAGGGCAGGTCGGATCTGGCGTAGGTGGCAGCCGGGCACAGCGAATCGGAGGGCGACGTTGTGCCAGAGGGCGGTCGGGAGTCGGTCGGCTGTCCTGCTGATGTCGACGAGTTTTCGCCGCGGCGGTCCCGGCCAGCTGGTGGCCGTCCGGTACCTGAGTTGGTCGCTCGGTTTGAGGGTCGGGCCGATCGCGGCGAGCTGTG
Source organism: uncultured Mycobacterium sp. (assembly GCA_964525125.1). Classification (GTDB taxonomy): domain Bacteria; phylum Actinomycetota; class Actinomycetes; order Mycobacteriales; family Mycobacteriaceae; genus Mycobacterium. Next base: position 5,138 of record CAZGGK010000074.1, on the reverse strand, counting down.
CTGCCCCGCAGATGCCGCCGGTCCACGGCTGGTTGGTCAGATGGGTCTTGGCGTTGCGGGCGTGCATCGCCGTGATGAGCCAACGCAGGGATTGGCCGGCGGTTTGCACGTCTTCCTGGTCGAGGCAGTGCAGGGCGGCGACGGCACCGGCTGCGGTGACGCTGGCCGCAGTCGGCGCCTGGTGGCTCAGCGCCCGGACTGGGCTTCGACTGCTGTTGGCCGGCAGTTGCGGATGATCGCGCCGGTAGGTATCGAGCAGATCTGCGCCGATGACGGGTTCGAGTTCCGCCGGGGTGGCGTAGGTGAGCACTCTGATGGCGATCGCCCGGATGTCGGCGAGGACCTCGGCGGGCTGCTGCGGGGCGTGGGCATACACACCGGTGTCGATGATGTCGGCGGCGATGATCTCGTTGATGCGGCGTTGAGCCTTCAGCACCCGGTGGTGCTCATCGCCGAAGGCCAGGGTTTGTGCGGCGGTGAGGTCGGCGTCGCAGCGGTCGACCCGCCGGGTCCGGTTGTGCGCCGGCGCTTCACACCGGCTCGGGGTGGGGATGATCGCGCTGGGCAGCGGGCGATACCGGGTTCGGGTGTCGCAGGCCGGGCACGTGTCGGCGAGCAGGCAGCGGTGTTTGAGGCAGGCGAACGTCCATCCCAGGCGCCACGTCAGCGACCATCGGCCACCGGTTTCGGCCAGACAACGGGGGCAGTAGCGCGAACCCGCCCGTGGCCCCCACGGGAAGCTCGTGGTCAGCCTGCCCTTGGCCGGAATGCTCGCGAATGCCCGTCCTTCGAAGTGTGCCAGCGTCATGGCGGGCAAGACGGCCGGGTCGTGTGCGGTCGCAACGCTCAGGGTGCGACTCTGCTCGGGGGTCAGGTTCAGCATCCAGCGGGGAATCCAGTGGACCGTCGATGGCTGTAGACCGACGGCGGTGAGCAACTCACCCCAGCTGGTCTGGGTGCGGTGGGCCAGTGCCTCCAGCCACGAGTCCAGTGCCTCCCCGTCGGCAGGGTCGACGTTGATCGGTATGCGGCGGGTATGCATCATGAGGCGGCGCCAATTCGGGTGGTGAGGCTTCCCGCCTTTATCGACGTTTGCAGTTCTTGACGTGCCTTCTCGGCGGCTTCGTCGTTTTTGACCCTGTCGAGGACGTCCCGGGTGAGGCGTTCGGTTCCGGTGCGTACCGCGCGTTGGCAGCCTCGGTTGATCAAGGTGATCAGCGAGCCGATGTGACCGGTGGATCGCGCATACAGGTAGTCGGACAACTCGTCGGCGAGCATGCCCGGGTGACTGTCTGCTAGGACAAGTCGCTGTTCCAGCGTCAGCAGCAGGTCGCGCCAGCGTTGCCGTTCGGTTTTGGTCCTGATCTCAAATGCCTCCATACCGAGCTTCGTTGTGCGTCTGGCTGTTTGGGCGATCACAGTGTCGTGGTAGGACACGCCCTCGGAGAACAGTCCACGCTCGGTCAAACCGACGCCGATATAGACGAGGGTGACAGGGAATTCGTTTGCGATGTATTTGAAATGGTTGCTGATTTCGATGCCTTGGGCGTTGCGCCAGCGCAGGAAGTGCAGGTCGTCGATCATCAGCAGGCGGGTTTCGCAGGTGAGCACGCAGTCGAGGGCGCGGTGGGCGAGCTGAGCCGCGGTACCGCGACCGACCCCGGGGTGCCCGAAGAAGTTGAGCATGGCGCGGTTGAAATCCAGCATGCCGGTGTTTCCGGTCAGGCCAACCCGGCACACCGGAATCCGTTGATGCCCACCGGCTGTGTCGGTGCCGTTCTCGGCGATCTCTCGGCGGTGATAGTCTCGGGCGAAGGCGAGGGCGGCGGTGGTTTTGCCAAGGCCCGGGTAGCCGTCGATGGCGATTGCGCCTTTCGGCTTGTCACTGGTTTGCTCGTTGCTGTCGACGATGTCCCAGAGCTGCTCGTGCAGCTCGGCCAACTGCGGTGTGCGCAGCGGTCCGAGGTTGGCGTGCCAGCGTCGTCGCGCCGCGTTGTAGTCGGTCAGCGCATCGGTATCGAGTGCCCGGATCTGGTTGCGCGTCAAGCGTTCCGGCATCGGCAGCGGCGATGCCTCTGCGAACGCGCAGAATCCTTCTTTTCGGGCCAGGGTGAGGTTGTCCAGGGTTGGCCGCTGGGAATCGGTGGCGGCGGGGTTGGTCATGCGTCCTCCCATGCGGTGGCGTAAAAGTCGTCGGCGTCATCCGTGACGGTGACTTCGTCGTAGTCGTCGATGCTGTCGTCGTCAGATGATTCGTCGTCGGTTGGCGGTTGGGTGAGCTGCGTATCGGTGCCGCCAGGATCGGCGTGCTCGGTTTCGTCGCCGAGTGCCCGTTGGACCGATGGCAACATCTTGACCTGATCACAATCGGTATCGGTTGTCGCACACTGGAGTTCGTCCTGGCGGGATTGGCGCAGTGCCAGCCGGCGTTCGGTCGGGGTCTTGCCTAGCCCCAGGTGCCACCGTTCCAGCAGCAGGCCCATCGCCAGTTCGTCGGTGGGATAGGTGTAGGTCTGCCTGGCCAGGCGTCGGGCGAATTGGAGCGTGTCTTCGCCGAACGGCGCAGTCAGTCCGGCTGCGTGTTCCCAGATCAGGGTGTGCCAGGTGCGGTCGTCGGGGTCGCGGAAGTAGATTCGGCCGATGTCGTCGGGATGGTGGTGTACCGGCCACAGCCCGCCCGGATAGGGACTGCGCTGGTTGCGGTAGCGGTGTAGAACCGGCCCGTTGTACCGCCGGCCCCGGATCTCAATGCCGGTGTGCTGGATAGTGCGTTTTTCGACGGCGAGAAACTCGTAGGCGAGAGCGGGACTGCTCGGTGCCTCGATGTAGCCGGCACGGGCCAGGCCGTGCTCAAACATCACCGCCGGCGACAACTCCAGGCGTGGTAGACCCGGCTCCACCAGCCCGTCATGCGGGCGCCGGTGATACACCACCGCAACCCACTCCCGGATGATGGCTTCGAGTTCATCGATGAAAAAGTGCGCGTCCTCCTCGGGGCAGGCGCCCCGGGAATGCACGTCCGGGCCCTTGTATCCGGGCAGATATTGCAGCAGGTCCTCGCGGATCGTGCGGAAGAATCTCTCCACCGGCCCCTTGTCGCGGCCGGTGCGCAGCCGGGCGGGTTGGATCGAGATGCCCATCCGCTGACACACGCTGGTCAGATGCTCGGAGACAAACACTTTGCCGTGGTCGACGATGAGGGTTTCGGGCACGATCACCGGCCCGCCGGCCCGGGCGCGGGCACCCTCACGCTCGATCGCCGCGGTATCCAGCAGGATCGTTCGGGGGACCCCATGCTCGGGCCAGGTCGCCTCCGGCGGCCATGAGACCGGGGCGATCGCGGGACGATAGGACTGGTAAACGACGGTTGCGACGTCAACGGCTTTCGTCGACACCGGCGTGAGCCGCAGCCCGGTGATGCAGCGGGTGTACCAGTCCATCGCCACGGTCAGCTCCACCTGGACCCACCGCAGCGTGATCGGGTCCATCGCGAAGACATCGAGTCGGGTGGTGTCCATCAGTAAGAACTCACCCGGCCGGGTGGGCCGCAGTTTTCCATAGACCCCGGGGTTTCGTTCGGCGACATCACGGTTCCGTTTCGTGCTCAGTCGGAACGTCGGATAGCGCGACTCCAGGATGCTCAAGGCACGAAATGCGGTCGCCCGGCTGGGGATTGGGACGACGTCGGCGCCGTAGCGGGCGATGACGCGGGCTGTGGCACGTTTGATCACCGCGGTCTGCGAAGGCCGTGACTGGTCGGCGTGCTCAACCATCACCTCCACCGCGACCTCCCGCCACCGGTCATCGACACCGGGCACGTTTTTCGCCCGGGTGTGCTTGGGATTGGCCAACCCGGCCTCACCGTGCTCACGAAACGCCGCCGCCATCCGCTGCACGGTGCGCAGGTCCACGCCGAGTTCGGCGGCCTTCGCCTGATAGCGGGCGGTCAACGGCAGCGCGGGGTCATACGGGCCGCGCGGTTCACCGGCCGCTGCCATGGCCGCGTCACCGGAGCGGTATCCGGTCAGCAGCTCGCGAACATGGGCGGCACGGTCCCGAATGCGTCGGCGTTCGTCCTCGCCGATCATGGCCAGGATCGTTGCGGCGACGTCCTGCGGGGTGTCGGCCCGCTCGGCGTCACCAGCCTCATCGTGGGAGTGGGTCCGGTCGTAGGCCAGCAACTCGCGAAGCGCGATACAGCGGATATAGCCGGTGCCGGCCGTCTTGACGGTGACGATGTTGCCGCCGTGCCCCGTACGGATCTCAACGATCTCGATCAACTCGCCCTCGTAATTGAGGCGACTACCAGGCCCGATGCGCACACGACTGTTCATGCCCGGACTCCTTTGGCCAGTAGAGAGGTCGATTGCAGTGGTTGATCGAGGTCGGTGACGATTACGCCGTGCCACAGCAGATGGCAGACCGCGGGGCGGACCAATGCCGCCGGCAGGCTCGGGTGTGTCGCAGCCACCTGCCCGATCGACATCCCGTCTAAGTCCGCGGCCCTGAGCACGGCCAATACTTCGGCGTTGATCCGCCGTTCATCGCGGTAGCCGGCCAGAAACCTGATGTTGGCCAGCTCGACCGGTGGCGGTTCACTCCACACCTGGTAGGACCAGCCTCGGGCTTCGATGGGCTGGCGGGCCCAACTCAGCGTGTAGGCAACCTTGGGGTCGGTGAGGCGGTGTCGCGGCTTGACCTCCACCACGACCGGCCCATTCGCCGTGGTCAGCAGGAAATCGGGGATGTGCCGGCGCAGCTTGCCGTCAATGTCCGCTACCAGTAGGAACGGCTGGGCGGCGATGGCCGTGACGTGGGGGTCGAAGTCGGCGTACAGCAGCCGGGACAGTTCCAACCGGGATTCGTAGATCACGTGATCGTGCTGCGTACTCGACCAATAGGTACCCGAGTAGTGCCGTTGGCCGTACCACCACCGGAAGGTCCTCCACGGCGCCAGATCAGCCGAGAGCAGCGCCCCTGCATTGGCCCATGCAAGGGCTTCGGCGCAGTCACCGCCGGTCGTGCGGAATGAGATGGTGGCGCTCGAGTCATCGATCGCGATGGGTTGCACCGGCGTGGATTGCCGGCTCTTCATGATTGACGGTGTAGTCGGGGTTTGAATCCGCCGGTTTCCAGCA
>CAZGGK010000073.1:0-17572 GCA_964525125.1 uncultured Mycobacterium sp. | reverse complement strand
AGGTTGCCCAGGTCCAGCCCGCCGATGAGGTTGCCCAGCCCGCCGATGAGGTTGCCCAGGTCCAGCCCATCGAACTCCAACCCGCTGAAGTTCAACCCGCTGAAGTCGAGGTTGCCCAGATCGAGCCCGCCGATCAGATTTCCGAAGTCCAAACCGGAGATCAGGCTGCCGAGATGATTCCCGAGCGAGTCTGAGTCGATCGGCAGAATGTGGAAGTCCGAGCTTGCCGTCAGTTCGACGGCCGGGCCGACCGACCATGGTGTCATCGCCGGAACGTCTGGGACACCGAGCGGCGCAACCGCAATCATGCCGGCACTCACCAGTGCGACGGCCGCGGCGTAGGGGCGAAGCGTATCTGACATGGCACCCTCTCTTTCCCAGCGGACTGTGACGCGATTCACAGACGATATCCAGGTTGCAAAGATTACCGCGCTATTACGCCGAAGAAAAGAGAAGTCGAAAGTTCGCTTTCGGAGCATTCTCTGCGTATCCGGCCAACGGATGTCAGCCGATGGCGCGCGCGACGGCACTTCGGGCGCCAACCTCCCTCTGTCCGCACGGTTCGGGGTTGCTGAAACCGGGTCGGTGCATCGCCGGCGGGGGAGTAGTGTCCTAGACCGAATTCCAGTTGGACGTGCCGGCCGGCGATTCGGTCGCCGTGAGCGTTTGCAGCGAGGCGGTTATGGCGGCCGTTGTCAATGTGCCGGGCGGAGCGCCCGACGAGCCGCCGGGCTGCGTGGTCATCACCGACGATCTCGGGGCTGAGCGAGAAGTGCCGATCATCGATCAGCTGTTCATCGGCCGGGAATGTGCGGGTATCGCCGACACACGCCGGCTGGTGCTCCCGGATCCGGAGATCTCCCGCACCCATCTCGAGATCCGGCTCGACGCCGTCGGCGATCAGGCGTTTGTGATCGACACCAGCACGAACGGAACGCTGCTCAACGGTGCGCGGCTGGAGCGCGCGGTTCCGGTGCCGATCAGACCCGGCGATCGGATCAGCATCGGCGACGTGACACTGGTTTTCCGTTCACGACGGTTCACCGCCGCGCCCGGAAACATCCGGCAGCAAACGCGGGCGCGGTTCAACCAGACCAGCCTGGTGATGGTCGTGGGCGACATCGTCAACTACTCGACCATCTCGCAGCTGACCGACGAAGGCATCATGGCGCGCAGCCTGCACGCGCTGTGGCACCGGCTGGGCGGGGTGCTGCACGAGCACCACGGCACCCTCAGCTACTACGCCGGCGACGCCCTCTTCGCGGTCTGGGAGTTGAACAGGTTTCCCGACGCCGCGGCGATGGCGATCGACTTCGCGCTGGCGGCGAACCGGTTGGTCGCCGAGGTCGGTCCGGAACTGCCGCTGCGCAGCCTGGACGGCGCGCCGATCCGGATGGGCTGGGGTGTGGTCCAGGGCATGGCGGCACTGGCGGCCATGACGCGCTCGGCCGACACGGTCATCGGCGATGCCACCAACGTGGCGTTCCGGTTGTCCGGGCTTGCCGGCCGAGAGGGCCGCGCGGCGGTGCTGGTGACCCGGGATGTGCACGCAGCGGTAGCGGCGCAGTTCGTTTGGGGGCCGGCCGAACGCGTCGAGCTCAAGGGCCGCAGCGGACGAGAGACGGTGTTCGGTGCTATCGGGCGCGAAGCAGCTCCAGCGCCCGATCGGCGTGAGTGTTGAAGTTCAGCTCGCTGGAGATCACCGCGAGAACGGTGCGGTCGGTGTCGATGACGAAAGTCGTACGCTTGACCGGCATCAGCATGCCGAGCAAGCCGCGTTTGACGCCGAACGCAGCAGCGACGGCACCGTCGGTGTCGGACAGCAGGGGGAAGTCGAAGCGGTGGTCATCGGCGAACTTGGCCTGCTTGCGCACCGGGTCGGTGCTGATGCCGACTCGTGACGCGCCGACGGCGGCGAACTCGGACGCCACGTCCCGGAAGTGACAGGCCTCCCGGGTGCAGCCCGGCGTTCCGGCCGCCGGATAGAAGAACAGCACCACCGGGCCGTCGGCAAGCAGGGCGCTCAGCCTGCGCGGTGTTCCGGCCTGGTCGGGAAGTTCGAAGTCGGCCACCCTGTCACCGGTTTTCATGGCAGCCACGCTACGCCGGGCCGCAATGCGAAGATGGTCCCCGTGCAAACAGTCGACGCCGGCACCGCATCCCGGGAGGATTTCCGGGTCCTGGCCGCCGAGCACCGCGTGGTCCCGGTGACCCGCAAGGTGCTGGCCGACGCCGAGACCCCGCTATCGGCCTACCGCAAACTCGCCGCGAATCGGCCCGGCACCTTCCTGCTCGAATCGGCCGAGAACGGCCGGTCGTGGTCGAGATGGTCGTTCATCGGCGCGGGTTCTCCGTCGGCGCTGACGGTGCGCGACGGCGAAGCGGTCTGGTTGGGGGCAGCACCGCAGGACGCCCCCACCGGTGGCGATCCGCTGCAGGCGCTGCGGGAAACGTTGCGGCTGCTGGCAACCGCGACACTGCCCGGACTGCCACCGCTGTCCAGCGGCATGGTCGGCTTCTTCGCCTACGACCTGGTGCGACGGCTGGAGCGACTGCCGGAACTGGCGAAAGACGATCTTCACCTGCCGGACATGCTGCTGCTGCTGGCCACCGACATGGCTGCGGTCGATCACCACGAAGGCACGATCACACTGATCGCCAACGCGGTCAACTGGAACGGCACCGCCGATCGGGTGGACGCGGCCTACGACGACGCGGTGGCACGACTGGACGTGATGACAAAGGCGCTGAGCCGGCCGCTGCCATCGACCGTCGCGACTTTCGACCGCCCGGAGCCGCGGTATCGCGAGCAGCGCACCGCCGAGGAATACGGGGCGATCGTCGAGCGTCTGGTCGGTGAGATCGAAGCCGGCGAAGCCTTTCAGGTGGTGCCGTCGCAACGCTTCGAGATGACGACCGACGTCGACCCGATAGATGTCTACCGGATGCTGCGGGTGTCCAACCCGAGCCCCTACATGTATCTGGTTCAGGTCCCGGATGACGCTGGGCGCCTGGCATTTTCGATCGTCGGATCCAGCCCTGAGGCGCTGGTCACCGTCCAGGACGGGTTTGCCGCCACCCACCCGATTGCCGGCACCCGGTGGCGCGGTCAGACCGAGGAGGAAGACCAGCTGCTGGAGAAAGACCTGCTGCACGACGAGAAGGAACTCGCCGAGCATCTGATGCTGGTCGATCTGGGTCGCAACGACCTGGGCCGGGTGTGCGTTCCGGGCACCGTCCGCGTCTCCGACTACAGCCACATCGAACGCTACAGCCACGTTATGCACCTGGTGTCCACGGTGACCGGGATGCTCGCCGAAGGCCGCACCGCCCTGGACGCGGTGACCGCGTGCTTCCCGGCCGGCACGCTCTCCGGCGCGCCGAAGGTGCGGGCCATGGAGCTGATCGAGGAGGTGGAGAAGACCCGGCGCGGACTGTACGGCGGTGTGGTCGGCTACCTGGACTTCGCCGGCAACGCCGATTTCGCGATCGCCATCCGCACCGCCCTGATGCGTGACGGCATGGCCTATGTGCAGGCCGGCGGCGGGGTGGTGGCCGACTCCAACGGCCCCTATGAGTACACCGAGGCGTCGAACAAGGCCCGGGCGGTGCTGGCCGCGATCGCCGCCGCCGAGACGTTGGCGGTGCCCGGCGCCGACCACGATGGCTGAGCCGGACCAGCGACGCCGGCTGGCGCTTCGGCTGGCCCAGGCGCTGCTGATGCTGGCCGCCGGCAGCTTGTGGGCCGCATCGCGACTGCCCTGGGTGGATATCCGGTCCTTCGACGGACTGGGCCAGCCGAAGGAGGTCACGCTCTCCGGTGCGTCCTGGTCCACCGCGTTGCTGCCGCTGGCGGTGCTGTCACTGGCGGCGGCGGTCGCCGCGGTGGCGGTGCGCGGCTGGACATTGCGGGTGCTGGCGTCTCTGATGGCCCTGGCCAGTGCGGCGGCCGGCTATCTCGCGATCAGCATGTGGGCGGGCGGCGACGTGGCCGCGCGGGGTGCCGAGATCGCGGGTGTCCCGGTGGCCGCACTGGTGGGCAGCGGCCGCCATTACCTCGGTGCGGCGGTCACGTTGGCTGGCGCGCTGTGCGTGCTGGCCGGCGCGGCACTGTTGATGCGGTCGGCGTCCTCCGGCGATACCCGCGCAAAGTACGTTCCGCCGGCGGCCCGCCGGGCGATGACACGCAGCGCCGATTCCGGCCCGCAGGGCCCACAGATGTCCGAACGGATGATCTGGGACGCCCTGGACGAAGGCCAAGACCCTACCGAGCGTGCTCCCGGGCCGGACGCCGAGGGGCGGTGACGTCGAGCGCGGCACCGATCGCTACCCTTCGATAGACGGCGTTGCGATCTTGTTGCCAGCGATCTGATTGCGACCGCGGGGAGAGGAACCGGCAGCCATGAGTTCGGCAAGCGTGCTCGACTCCATCATCGAAGGAGTCTGCGCCGACGTCGCCGCCCGCGAAGCCATCATCAGCCTGTCCGAAGTGAAAGCGGCCGCAAAGGCAAAGCCGCCGCCGCTGGACGCGATGGCAGCACTCCGGGAACCGGGCATCGCCGTCATCGCCGAGGTCAAACGCGCCAGCCCGTCGGCCGGTCAGCTGGCCGCCATCTCCGACCCGGCGCAGCTCGCCAAGGCATACCAGGACGGCGGCGCGCGCGCCATCAGCGTGCTGACCGAGGAACGCCGGTTCAAGGGTTCGCTGGCCGACCTGGACGCGGTGCGCGCGGTGGTGACGGTACCGATCCTGCGGAAAGATTTCGTGGTGCGGCCCTATCAGATTCACGAGGCACGCGCCCACGGCGCGGACATACTGCTGCTGATCGTCGCGGCCCTCGAGCAGCCCGCGTTGGTATCGATGCTGGACCGCACCGAATCGCTGGGAATGACCGCCCTGGTGGAGGTGCACACCGAGGAAGAGGCCGACCGGGCCCTGACAGCGGGGGCAAAGGTGATCGGTGTCAACGCCCGCGACCTCACCACGCTGGAGGTGGACCGCGACTGCTTCGCGCGGATCGCCCCGGGGCTGCCCACCGAGGTGGTCAAGATCGCCGAATCCGGGGTGCGGGGCACCGCCGATCTGCTGGCCTACGCCGGCGCCGGCGCCGACGCAGTCCTGGTCGGCCAGGGCCTGGTCACCAGCGGCGACCCGCGAGCGGCGGTTGCCGACCTGGTCAGCGCGGGCCGGCATCCGTCTTGTCCGAAGCCCGCGCGCTAGCCCTCGATGAATTGCCCGCACGCCGAAAAATGACCGATTTCACCGAGCCGAAACTTCCCCGCGCCAGCGCGGGGGTAGCCGAGCCGACCCGACACGACCCTGATGCACGCGGTCATTTCGGCGCCTTCGGTGGCCGGTACGTCGCCGAGGCGCTGATGGCGGTGATCGAAGAAGTGACAGCCGCCTACGACAAGGTGCGTAGCGACCGGGAGTTTCTCGACACCCTCGACAGCTTGCAGGCGAACTACGCAGGCCGTCCGTCGCCGCTGTACGAGGCAACCCGCCTGTCCGCGCACGCCGGCGGGGCGCGGGTCTTTCTCAAGCGGGAGGACCTGAACCACACCGGCTCCCACAAGATCAACAATGTGCTCGGGCAGGCTCTGCTGGCCCGGCAGATGGGCAAGACCCGGGTGATCGCCGAGACCGGGGCGGGCCAGCACGGGGTGGCCACCGCCACCGCATGTGCTCTGCTGGGCTTGGACTGCGTCATCTACATGGGCGCGGTCGATACCCAACGGCAGGCGCTCAACGTAGCCCGCATGCGGTTGCTGGGGGCCGACGTGGTGTCGGTGGAATCGGGGTCGAAGACCCTGAAAGACGCCATCAACGAGGCATTCCGGGACTGGGTCACCAATGCCGAGCACACCTACTACTGCTTCGGCACCGCGGCCGGGCCGCACCCGTTCCCGACCATGGTGCGTGACTTCCAGCGGATCATCGGCATGGAGGCCAGGGTGCAGATTCGCCACGCCGCCGGCCGCCTTCCCGACGCGGTGGTGGCCTGCGTCGGCGGCGGGTCGAATGCAATCGGGATCTTTCACGCTTTCATCGACGATCCGCAGGTCCGGCTCATCGGTTTCGAAGCTGCCGGTGACGGCGTCGAAACCGGCAGGCACGCAGCAACATTCACCGGTGGATCACCCGGTGCATTCCAGGGTTCGTTCTCCTACCTGCTACAGGACGAGGACGGCCAGACCATCGAATCCCATTCCATCTCAGCCGGATTGGACTACCCGGGAGTCGGGCCGGAACACGCCCGACTGCTCGAGACCGGGCGAGCCGAGTACCGCCCGATCACCGACACCGAAGCGATGGAGGCGTTCGGGCTGCTGTGCCGGACGGAGGGGATCATCCCGGCCATCGAGTCCGCGCACGCGGTGGCCGGGGCGCTCCGACTGGGCGCCGAACTGGGCCCCGGGGCGATCATCGTGGTGAACCTGTCCGGTCGCGGCGACAAAGACGTGGAGACCGCTGCGAAATGGTTCGGCCTGCTATGACCGATGCACGGCGCCAGACCAGCAGGCTGGCAACCCTGTTCGACGCATGCCGGCAAGGCGGCCGCGCCGCCCTGATCGGGTACCTGCCCACCGGCTACCCGGATGTGCCGCGATCGATCGCCGCGATGACGACGCTGGCCGACGCCGGCTGCGACCTGATCGAGGTAGGCATCCCGTATTCCGACCCCGGTATGGACGGCCCGACCATCGCGAGGGCGACCGAGGCCGCATTGCAGACGGGCGTGCGGGTGCGGGACACGCTGGCCGCGGTGGAGGCCATCAGTGCCGCCGGTGGTCGTGCCGTGGTGATGACCTACTGGAACCCGGTGTTGCGCTACGGGGTTGACGCCTTCGCCCGCGACCTGGCCGCAGCCGGCGGGCTGGGACTGATCACACCCGACCTGATCGTCGACGAGGCGCAGGACTGGCTCGCCGCTTCCGATCAGCATCGACTGGACCGCATCTTCCTGGTGGCGCCGTCGTCGACACCGGAACGACTGGTGACCACCGTTGAGGCATCTCGCGGATTCGTCTACGCGGCCTCGACGATGGGCGTCACCGGGGCGCGCGACACCGTGTCGAACGCGGCACCGGATCTGGTGCGGCGGGTGCGGGCGGTCTCCGACATCCCGGTCGGGGTCGGTCTGGGGGTACGGTCACGCGACCAGGCCGCCGAGATCGCGGGCTACGCCGACGGCGTCATCGTCGGTTCCGCGCTGGTCACCGCACTGACCGCCGGCCCGGCTGCTTTGCGGGCGTTGACCGAAGAGCTCTCTGCTGGCGTGCGCCAAAGGAATTCGCAGTCATGACGATGGACATCCTGACGTACTTCCCGAGCCCGCCGCGCGGTGTCTGGTATCTCGGGCCGATACCGATTCGCGCCTACGCACTGTGCATCATCGTCGGCATCGTGGCGGCGCTGCTGATCGGTGACCGGCGCTGGCAGGCGCGCGGCGGTGAACGTGGGGTGATCTACGACATCGCGCTGTGGGCGGTGCCATTCGGGCTGATCGGTGGCCGGCTCTATCACCTGATGACCGACTGGCGAACCTACTTCGGCAGCGGTGGCCTCGGCTGGGAAGCGACGCTGCGGATCTGGGACGGCGGCCTGGGTATCTGGGGAGCGGTCGCGCTGGGTGGGGTGGGGGCGTGGATCGGCTGCCGGCGACACGGTATCCCGCTGCCGGCGTTCGGCGACGCGGTCGCCCCGGGCATCGTGCTGGCGCAGGCGATCGGGCGGATCGGGAACTATTTCAACCAGGAACTCTACGGCCGCGAGACGACGCTGCCGTGGGGGATGGAGATCTTCTGGCGCCAGGACGCCAACGGTGTGCGGGATCCGCACCTGCTCGACGGCGTGTCGACCGGTGAGCTGTACAAGATCGTGCAGCCGACGTTCCTGTACGAATTGCTGTGGAACGTTGTGGTGTTCGTGCTGCTGATCTATGTGGATCGGCGGTTCCGGATCGGCCACGGCCGGTTGTTCGCCCTCTACGTCGCTGGTTACTGCGTGGGACGCTTCGGGATCGAGTTGTTGCGCGACGACGTGGCCACCCACATCGCGGGGATCCGGATCAACTCGTTCACCTCGACGTTCGTCTTCATCGGGGCGGTGGTCTATATCTTGCTGGCACCCAAGGGCCGCGAGGATCCTGAGGTGCTGCGCCGCGGTTGGCAGCAACCCGAGCTGGCGGAACCGCAAGATGGGGCGGCAGTCGAGCCCGAGTCGGAGCCCGGGGTTGCCGCCGAAGCTCCACCCGCCGACGGCGGCGACGGGGATGACGGCGCGGGTGCGGGCAAGGAGCAACCGGACGAGGTTCCCGGGGATGTCGGCGCCGTGTCATCGGAGCCCGGAAGCGAACCCGAGCCGGAGCCCGAGGGCGAAGCCGAAGCCGAGCCTGAGCCCGAAGGCGAACCCGAGCCGGAGCCCGAGGGCGAAGCCGAAGCCGAGCCTGAGCCCGAGGGCGAACCCGAAGCCGAGCCTGAGCCCGAAGGCGAACCCGAGCCTGAGCCCGAGGGCGAAGCCGAAGCCGAGCCTGAGCCCGAAGGCGAACCCGAGCCTGAGCCCGAGGGCGAAGCCGAAGCCGAGCCTGAGTCCGGAAGCGAGCCCGAGCCTGAGCCGGCGGCCGAAGGCGAAGCCGGGGATGACGCCTAGGCCGGCATCGGGCAACCGGCGCCGACGCTACGGTGCGATCGGCGCGGGTATGTTGCTGGCCGGCGCCGTCGGCTATATCGGCCTGGTGGATCCGCACCGGCCCGGCTCGGTGTTCCCGCTCTGCCCCTTCCGGCTGCTGACCGGATGGAACTGCCCGGCCTGTGGCGGCCTTCGGATGACCCACGACCTGCTGCACGGCGACCTGGCGGCGGCCGTGACCGACAACGTGTTCCTGCTGGCCGCGGCGCCCCTGCTGGCAGGCTGGCTGTTGCTGGTACGGCGCAGCGGACGCCCGGTGTCACCCGTGCGGCCACTGGTGGTGGTCGTCGTGGCGGCGATCGGCTGGACGGTGTTGCGCAACCTGCCTGGCTTTCCGCTGGTGCCGATCGTGCTCACCGGGTGAATTGCGCTATTTGCCAAGGGGCTTCGGACCGCAGCCGAGCTTCTGACTCGGCTGGGTCAGCCCGGGCGGTCAGCGGGATTATGCTGTCGTGGTGAATAGGCGCGGGAAGATCGTCTGCACTCTCGGCCCGGCGACCCACGGCGCAGAGTCGGTCAAGGCACTGGTCGAGGCGGGCATGGACGTCGCCCGGTTGAACTTCAGCCACGGTGACCACGCCGACCACCAGGCGTCCTACCAGTGGGTGCGAGACGCCTCCGACGCCACCGGCCACGCGGTCGGGGTGCTCGCCGACCTGCAGGGCCCCAAGATCCGGTTGGGCCGTTTCGCCGATGGCCCCACCTACTGGGCCGACGGCGAAACGGTTCGGATCACCGTCGCCGACTGCCCCGGCGATCACGACCGGGTGTCGACCACCTACAAGCAACTGGCGCAGGACGCGGTACCGGGCGACCGTGTCCTGGTCGACGACGGCAACGTCGGGCTCGTGGTGGACCACATCGACGGTGACGACGTGGTGTGTCGCGTCACCGACGGCGGGCCGGTGAGCAACCACAAGGGCCTCTCGCTTCCGGGAATGAACGTCTCCGCGCCGGTCCTGTCCGAGAAGGACATCGAGGATCTGGAGTTCGCGATGCGGCTCGGCGTCGACATGGTGGCGCTGTCCTTCGTGCGCTCGCCTGCCGACGTGGAGCTGGTGCACGAGGTGATGGACCGGTTCGGCCGCCGGGTTCCGGTGATCGCCAAGCTGGAGAAGCCGGAAGCCATCGACAACCTGGAAGCGGTGGTACTGGCCTTCGACGCGGTGATGGTGGCGCGCGGCGACCTCGGCGTCGAGTTGGCTCTGGAAGAGGTCCCGCTGGTGCAGAAGCGGGCCATCCAGATGGCCAGGGAGAATGCCAAACCGGTGATCGTCGCCACCCAGATGCTGGAGTCGATGATCGAACACTCCCGGCCCACCCGGGCCGAGGCCTCCGACGTCGCCAACGCGGTGCTCGACGGGGCGGACGCGGTGATGCTGTCCGGTGAGACCGCGGTGGGCAAGCATCCGCTGGAGGCGGTGCGGACAATGGGCCGCATCATCTGCGCGGTCGAAGAGAATTCGACCGCCGCGCCACCGCTGACGCATGTGCCCCGCACCAAGCGCGGGGTCATCTCGTTCGCTGCCCGCGACATCGGTGAACGGCTGGACGCCAAGGCGCTGGTGGCATTCACCGAGTCCGGCGATACGGTGCGCCGGCTGGCCCGGCTGCACACCCCGCTGCCGCTGCTGGCCTTCACCGCACTGCCCGAGGTGCGCAGTCAGCTGGCGATGACCTGGGGTACCGAGACATTCATCGTCCCGCTGATGCGGTCCACCGACGAGATGATCCGTCAGGTCGACAAGGCGTTGCTCGAACTCGACCGCTACGACCGTGGTGATCTGGTGGTCATCGTCGCGGGCGCGCCGCCGGGCACAGTAGGCTCGACCAACCTGATCCACATCCACCGGATCGGGGAAGACGACGTCTGACAGGGTCTAGCGGAAGAGACAACCGGTGCCGGCTAGCGATGACCAGGTAGCGCAGAACGACTTCACCGAATTGCTGGCGATACTGGACCTCGATGGCGGCAGCGACGATGTCTTCGTCGGATCGCACCCCAGCAAGACCCCGATGCGCACTTTCGGTGGCCAGTTGATGGCCCAGTCGCTGGTTGCGGCCAGCCGCACGTTGACCCACGACCTGGCCGTCAGCGCCCTGTCGATCCACTTCATCAACGGCGGCGACCCGACCCGGGACATCGAGTTCCGGGTGCATCGGCTGCGCGACGAACGCCGGTTCCTCAATCGACGGGTCGATGCGATGCAGGGCGACAAGTTGATCGCCACCGCGCTGTTGTCATACCTGTCGGGCGGCCCCGGTCTCGAGCACAGCATCGAAGCGCCGACGGTCGCCGCCCCGGAGACGCTGCCCGGGATCGGGGAGTTGCTCCGCGGCTACGAGCGGGACCTGCCGGGGTTCGTCAACGCGCCCTGGCCGATCGAATGGCGGTACACCAACGACCCGTCCTGGGTGATGCGCAGCAAAGGGGATCAGCTCACGCACAACCGGGTGTGGGTCAAAGCCGACGGCACGCTGCCGGCGGATCCGGTGCTGCACACCGCGTTCATGGTGTATTCGTCGGACACCACCGTGCTGGACTCGATCATCACCACCCACGGCCTGTCCTGGGGTTTCGACCGACTCTTCGCGGCGACCGTCAACCACTCGGTGTGGTTTCACCGGCAGGTCCGCTTCGACGACTGGGTGCTGTACGCGACGTCGTCGCCGGTTGCCGCGGACTCGCAGGGGCTGGGCGCCGGGCATTTCTTCGACCGTTCCGGACAACTGGTCGCAACCGTGGTCCAAGAGGGCGTCGTGAAGTATTTTCCCAGTTCACGCTGACCAGCCCGGCAGCTTTCCCGGCGGCGTGTGTGTGCTGCGGGTGGCGTGGCTTGCGCGTACCGTGCCAGATAGCCGGTCCGAAGCGACCGGCGGGGCAGCCGGAGGTGGCAGTGAACGAGCCGTCGGTCGTCACGCCCGGACAGCGGGCCGGCGAGCGTGTCGTCGCCCACGTGGATTCGTCAACGGCACGGTGGGCGGTGGGCCTGACCCTGGTATGCGCGACGTGTTGGCTGATCATCGACTACGAACATGCCGGATGGCACACCGGTGGCCGGCTGGCCTGGTCGATGACCATCCTGGGTGCGGTCGCCTTGGTCGCCCGCGGTGTCTTCCTGGGCCGTCCGGTGACAGCCCAGCACGCCACCGCCGCCGTGACGGTCGCGGTCACCGGGATGGGCGCGCATCTGCTGTCGCTGGGTCCGCTCGGTAACGCCTTGATCGTCGGGTCCGGGCTGGTGCTGATGTGGCCCACCTCCGCGCATCCAGAACCGGCCGACCTGCCCCGGGTGTGGACGCTCGTCAACGCCACCCGAGCCGACCCGCTCGCGCCGTTCGCCATGCAGACCCTCAAGTGCCATCACTTCAGCGCCGATGGCACCGCGGCGCTGGCCTACCGGACCCGTATCGGCTACGCGGTGGTCAGTGGCGATCCGGTCGGCGATGAACGCCGCTTTCCCGAACTGGTGGCGGACTTCGCCGCACTCTGCCGCGCCAGGGGCTGGCGAATAGCGGTGCTGGGGTGCGGTGAACGGCGACTCGGGTTGTGGAGTGACCCGGGGGTGCTGGGCCAGTCGCTGCGGCCGGTGCCGATCGGCCGCGACGTCGTCATCGACGTGGGCAGTTTCGCCATGGTGGGCCGCAAGTTCCGCAACCTGCGGCAGGCGGTGCAGCGCACCCATAACTGCGGGGTGACCACCGAGGTGGTGGCCGAGCAGGACATGCCCGCCGAGTTGCTGGTGGAGTTGACCGAGGTGCTGCTGTCGGCCCGGCGCGGCGCTCGCACCGAGCGGGGCTTCTCGATGGCGCTGGACGGGACACTGGAAGGCCGGTACCCCGGGGTGCAACTGATGATCGCTCGCGACGCCTCGGGACTGGCCCAGGGTTTCCACCGCTACGCCGTCGCCGGCGGTGGCACCGATGTGAGCCTCGACGTGCCGTGGCGGCGCCGCGGCGCGCCGAACGGGATCGACGAGCGACTGACCGTCGACATGTTAGGGATCGCCAGACAAGCTGGAGCGCAGCGACTCTCGCTGGCATTCGCGGCGTTCCCGGAGCTTTTCGACGACAAGCACCGCGGCCAGCTGGCCGGGTTCTTCTACTGGGCGGTCCATCTGCTCGACCCGCTGATCGCACTGGAGTCGCTCTACCGCTACCTGTGCAAGTTCCATGCCGCGGGCGATCAGCGCTACGCGCTGGTGTCGCTGCGCCAGTTGGTTCCGCTGCTCTATGTGCTGCTGTCACTGGAGTTCATGCCGCGCCGGCGCCGGCACTGACACCGCCTCCTGCCGTCAGGGCAGGCCAGGTGCCGGGGTGGTACCGAATTTGCCCTCGAAGCGTTCCCGGAATCGGTCCATGCACTCTTGCTGCAGTGTGGTATCCGACCCGGATCTCGTCATGCAGTCCAGGTAGTCATCCCCACCCACGGTCCGCCAGATGCTGAGATAGATGAAAGTACAGGCGATTCCAGCGATGACCGCCAGCGCACCCAGCACGATCCCGGCCAGTGCGATACCGCCGTTGTCGGCCTCGCGGCGCTTCACCCGGCCGTGGCCGAGCAAGCCGAGCACCACCGCGACGATGCCGAGTGCGACACCGCCGATCACCGACAGGGCGGTCAACAGCCCGGCTACGGCGGTCACCAGCGCCGCGGTGCCCAGACCGTTCTTCGGGCCCGACGGCGCCGGGGGATGGCCGGGGTACGGCGGCGGGGGATAGCCGTAGGGCGCTCCGTAGCCGGGCTGGCCGAAGGGCTCCATCATGACTTGCTCCAGATCAGGCAGGTATGGACAACCGGCAGCCACAGTAGTCGCATTTGATCACCAACCGCGGGACACCGATCTCTGCGGGCAGGTGATGCGTGGCCACCACGACCGTTCGCTCGGCCGCGATCAGACCGCCCGCTGGATCAAGCAGCCGGCGCAGCAGCGGGTCGGCGTCGGTGACGTCGAGGTGCTGGGTCGGCCCGACATGGCCGCGCTCCGGGCTCCAGGTCAAGCTGCACCAGATTCGATCGACCGGCGCCGTGGCCGGCCGCCGATAGATCTGCTCACGGTGATCAGCCAGATCTCGTTGCCGTCCCAGACCAGGACGACGGTGTCGAGCGTGACGCGCCGGTGTGATTCCGGGTCGCCCTGGGCGACTCGACCGGCGGGACGAAGATGAAGTGGTAGACCGTCGATGCCGGCGGCTAGAGCGTGGTTTGCGGCGAATACACCTCGGCCAGGAACTCTTCGACCGCGACGGCGGTGTGCGCGGCGCGAGCAGACCCGAAGATCTCGAAAGCGTGCTGTGCATAGGGCAGTTCGGCGTAGACGACGGGCCGGGTGCTGACCGCGTTGAGCCTGGCGGCGAACTCCCGGCTCTGTTCCACCGGCACCAGGGTGTCGTTGCCGCCGTGCAGCACGAAAAATGGTGGCGCGTCAGCGGATACGTAGCTGATCGGCGAAGCCGCGCGGTAGACGCCGGGGGAGCGGCGGCGGCTCTGCTTGAACACATAGGCCTGCAGCGACGGCGTCAACTGCGGGTGCAGTTCGGTGTCACCGGTGAAGTCGTAGACGCCGTAGAAGGGGATGGCTGCCTGGACAGCGGTGTCGGCGTCTTCGAAGCCGGGCTGGAATTGCGGATCGTTGGGCGTCAGCGCGGCCAGTGCGCACAGGTGGCCACCGGCCGAGCCGCCGGTGATCGCGATCCAGTCGGGGTCGCCGCCGTAGTCGGCGATGTGCTCCTTGACCCAGGCGATGGCCCGCTTGACGTCGACGATGTGATCCGGCCACGTCGATCGCGGACTGAGCCGGTAGTTGATCGACGCGCACACCCAACCCCGTTCGGCCAGATGGCTCATCAGCGGATATGCCTGTCCGCGTTTGCTTCCCACCATCCACGCGCCGCCCGGAATCTGTAGCAGCACCGGCGCCCGACCACCTCGGTCCAGGTCGGGACGACGCCAGATGTCGAGATGATTCCGGCTGCCGTATTCGCCATAGGCGATGTTGCTGTCATGGGCGTAGTCGCGATAGATCCGCAGCATGCGCACCACACCCGGGGCTTTTGCGATGACCTGGACCGGCCTGCGCCGGTCGTTGCCGAGTCCCGCGTCCAGCGCGGTGTTCAGCGGCGCGGTGGCCTTATGCCCGATCCGGTCCAATCCCAGCAGGCCGAGCCAGGAGAAGGCCGACACCAGCCAGGAGAACCGTCGCACCCGCGTCGGCAGCCAGCGTGACACCGCTGCCAGCGCTGCCGACTGAACCGCGATCAGCTGCAACGGCAGTTCGGTGGCGAACACGCCGAAGGCGAACGCATACAGCGACGGGTAGCCGCGGCGGGAAAGCGGCCGGTAGCCATTCGCGGTGACGGCCAGCCCCGCCAGCGACCCGAGCACTGCTGCCAGTTTCCGCACCGTGACCCCCTCCGTCGCACACCGTTCTCCCGGCACCCTACCGGCGCGCCGGTGGGTGCCCGCGGTCAGCGTGAGCCGCTGGTGGAGAGCGGATGCGCCGCGCGGCCGTTGCCGGACCGGGGGCGCTCACCCACCAGGTACCAGGTGTGCATGACGCCCTTGCCCTTGACATCGATGTCGCCGCGTTCCTCGAAGGCGAAGTCGTGCCTGAGTCGTTCGTACACGTCCTGGGGCACCTGAATGCGGCCTTCGCGATCGGTGGACTCCATCCGCGCGGCAAGATTGACCGCATCACCCCAGACGTCGTAGAAGAAGCGGCGTTCACCCACCACGCCGGCCACCACCGGGCCGGCCGCCAGCCCGATCCGCAGCGACACCGGTAGCCCCAGCGGATCGCGCAATCCGGCGACGGTGTCGACGATGTCGAGCGCCAGCCGCGCCAACGCGTGCAGGTGGTCCGGCCGGGGCACCGGCACACCGCTGACCACCATGTAGGAGTCCCCGCTGGTCTTGACCTTTTCCAGCCGGTGCCGGTCGACCAGCCGGTCCAACCGGGTGTAGAGCCCGTTGAGGAATTCGACCAGCTCGACCGGGGTGGTCTGGCTGGCCCGCCGGGTGAAGTCGGCGATGTCGGCGAACAGCACCGAAGCGTCGTCGTAGCTGTCGGCGATGGTGCCGACCGCCGGATTCTTCAGGCGGTAGGCGATGGTGGCCGGCAGGATGTTGGTCAGCAGTGATTCGGATCGCTCGTATTCGGCCTCCATGGCGGTCTCGGCGCGGCGGATCTCCCACAGCGCGAACCAGACCGTCACCACCGCCATGAGGCAGGCCGAGACGATCACCGCGATGAAGCTGACTTTCAGCACCCAGGCCGGCTGCGTCCCGGTGTTGCCGGGGACCCACAAGTCGAGCGCTACCACCAGGGCCGCACCCACCCCGACCGCCGCAATGGCCAGCGCGATGCGCTCGATACCGAGGATCAGCACCGTGATCGACGCGGCGGCCAGAAAGTAGAACTGCAGGCCGGAATCGGTTCCCACCGCCCAGCACACGATGAAGATGGACGCGTAGGAGACCGCGATGAACGTCAAGGGCGCGATGTAGTCGCCGTAGCGGTAGAGCATCGGGGTCACCGTGAAGATGGCCGCGGCGGCCAGGTTGAGCGCACCGATCCACCAGGAGTCCGCGCTCAGCCAGAATTGCAGCATCCCGAAGGCGCCGCTGATGCCCGCGCCGATCCACGCCGCGATCTTGAGTATCCGCAGCCGCTGCGCGACGCGTTGCACGTAGTGCCGGGTCCGGGCCGGGACACAGTGCGACCGCCGGTACGGCGTTTGCGCGTCGTCCGGCGCAGCGCAGACCCGTCTGATCGCCACTGACTCAGGGTAACGCGATGAACAGGATCTTTCCCGAATCATCCCGATGCCCTCGGTCGAATTCGCGCCATTTTCATATCCGCTGGTCAGCGTTCAAAGCCAAGGCGCATGATCAGGTCACGGGAGAAGCGTCGTCCGGGCGCGGGCGGCGTGTGCGGAAATTTGATGCTCCTATTCGTGTCAAGCGACTTTGAGCCAGTTTCTGTAGGTCTCGGCGAAGGTGTCGTCGCGTTGTGAGCCGTGTTCGATGCGGGAGATGACGGTGGGCCAGATTCCGAAGTGGTTGGCGGCAGCGGTGACGGTGATGTTCTTGGATTGGCGGGTTGGACGCAGGTCTGCGTAGTCGGGCACGGCGATCTGGCGGGTGAGGAGCTTGAAGATCTCCCGGGCGATGGCCCGTTTGAGGTTGCGCAGGATCTCCGTCTGGGTGTGGCCCAGCGCCTGTTGTCGTTGCACGTAGTCCTTGGTCGGCTGGTGGTTGGACATGCGCACCGGGGCGATGCGGAAGATCGCATTGTTGGCCGCACGGTCTCCGCCACGGGAAAGTCGGTGTCGGTTGGTCTTACCTGAGGACGCGGGCACAGGCGCTACCCCGCACAGTGCGGCGAATTCGGCTTCACTGCGTAGTCGGTGCGGGTTAGCCCCAGCGGTGATCAACAACTGGGCGGCGGTGTCAGCGCCGACGCCGTAGGCCGCACGCAGTCCGGGATTGGCCTCGGTTACCCAGGCATCGATCTGGCCTTCGAGGGTATCGGCTTGGGTTTCGAGGAACTGAACCCGTTGGGCAAGCATCTTGGCCGCGACCAGCACCGACTGCGCCCACGGATCGGCCAGAGCATCGGGGCCGGCACCGGGCGATCGCCTCGATGAGCTTCAATGTTGTTAAGCCACGGTATTTTTCACGCACCGCATCCGGCGCGGACACCAGCATGGCCTTGATCTGATTGATCACCGCGGTGCGGTGTTTGACCGCGGAGCGACGAGCAATCTGCAGAGCGCGCAGCCCCGCGGTGGCGTCGTCTTTCGGGGTGGCCAGCCCGTCGCCGGCCAACGCGGTGCGGGCGGCACTGTAGGCATCGAGGGGGTCGGACTTGCCTTTGA
>CAZGGK010000072.1:0-17587 GCA_964525125.1 uncultured Mycobacterium sp. | reverse complement strand
CTCGCCAAAGCGGTGAGGCGGCGCGGACGAGCTGGCCTGTAAGCCGGATTCTGTTCCGCGCCACCAGGTCCGGCGGCACGGCGGCGACCATCCATCTGGGCACGCCGTCACCGGGTGCCTCAAGCGGCCTACCCGCAGGCTCGGGCGAGCAGCCCTCGGACGCCTGCGCGACCGCACGAATGCGGCCTTCTTGGCCTTGCTTCGGGTGGGGTTTACCGAGCCATCCCGGTCACCCGGAATGCTGGTGCGCTCTTACCGCACCGTTTCACCCTTACCGCCCGGCCAGAAGCCGGGCAGCGGTCTGTTTTCTGTGGCACTTTCCCGCGGGTCACCCCGGATTGCCGTTAGCAATCACCCTGCTCTGCGAAGTCCGGACTTTCCTCGACCCGCCTTTCGGCGAGCCGCGGCCGCCCGGCCAACTCGTCCGCGTCGACCACGGTACTACGGCTGCGCGACATCGCCAAAGATTGTCTGCCCGAAACCGCTGGGGCTGCCGCTGATGTACACCGGGAACTGCATGAAAGGAATATTCCCGGTATTCATCGGGCCACCGGAGGTGACCGTCGGCCCGTCACCGGC
This sequence comes from uncultured Mycobacterium sp., assembly GCA_964525125.1. Lineage (GTDB taxonomy): Bacteria > Actinomycetota > Actinomycetes > Mycobacteriales > Mycobacteriaceae > Mycobacterium. The sequence continues at coordinate 17,008 of CAZGGK010000072.1, read as the reverse complement.
GGTCGTCGTGTACTGATAGAGCAGCGTCTGCCCGTCGGCGGTGTAGACCGAAATGACTGTGCCCGCCGGCACCTGCGCACCGACCTGGACATCGCTGACCAGCGATGACGGTATGGTTCCGTACACCCCGCCGGAGTCGATCATCGCGGTGACCGGTTGCGGCGGTCCGTTGTTGACCGACACCGCCAGTTCGGTGACCGGGGCTCCGGAGATCGGGATGCCGGAGTCGAGCTGGCTGGGGCCGAACACCAGCACGCCCTGGGATTGGTTGATAAGAACACCCTGGTTCAGCAGGCCCGGCAGCGCCGAAATCACCGTGCTGGTACCCGGGCCGCCGATATTCGGGCCGATACCCAAAACGCCATAAACACCGGCGGCGGCGATATAGTCCTCGAACGCCGTCGTCGATCCGGGGCTGACAATGTCGACCGCGGTGGGCGCGGTGACAATTCCGCTCCCGAAACTCACCGTCGTGTCATAGGTGTCATAGGTGTAGAACAGACCCCCGCTGTACCCGGAGGCACCCGAATAGACGACGCCGCCGAGGCCCGCCGTCGGGACGTATCGGCCCAGCATCACCAGGCCGGTGGAACCGGTGTCGACCAGCACCGGCACCAACTGGCCGCCGTTGACGGAGATGAAGATCACGGGCTCGGTCACCGCGTTCATCTGCAGCGGGACCGTCGCGTTCCTCAGCCCGGTGGGACCACCGGCGTTGCCGGAGCCGCCGCCGCCGGGACTCCCCCTGCCGCCGATGCCGCCGGCCCCGTTGACGCCGGGCGTGCCGACAGTGCCGCCGCTGCCGCCGAGCCCGCCGTTGCCGCCGTCACCGCCGCCGGCGACGCCGCCGCTGCCGCCGGCGCTCGCACCGCTGCCCGGTGCGCCACCGGCGCCGACCGCGCCCGCGTCGCCGCCCGCGCCACCGGCCCCGCCCTGGCCACCGTAGGCGCCGGGTCCGACGTAGGTGACCCCGCCGCCGCCACCGGCGTTGGCGCCCTGGCCGCCCCGGCCGCTGTTGCCGCCGCTGCCGCCGGCGGCGCCGCTGCCGCCGCCACCACCGGTGCCGCCCGCGCCGCCGCTGCCGCCCCCGCCGCCGTTGCCGCCGCTGCCGCCCTGGATGTAGTAGCTGCCGCCGGCGTCACCGCCGGTGCCGCCGGCACCGCCCCGCCCGCCGGTGCCGCCGGTTCCGCCGGCGAAGCCGGCATCGCCGTGCCCACCGTCGCCGCCCCGCCCGGCGGCGCCGCCGCTGCCGCCGGTTCCACCGGTGCCCACCGGTAGTCCGGTGCGACCGGGCGCGGAGTAGAAGCCGCTTCCGGGCGCACCGCCCGCGCCGGCCGCGCCACCGTTGCCACCCGGACCGCCGTTGCCGCCGACGCTGTTGCCGCCGGTGCTGCCGGCGCCGCCGGCGCCGCCGGCACCGCCGTTGCCGCCCGGGCCGCCGTTGCCGTTGGATCCGAAATAGGCGTATCCGGCCTGGGCGGCCGTTCCGCCCTGGCCGCCCTGGCCGCCCTGGCCGCCGTCACCACCGGCGAAGCCGGTGTTGCCGCCGGCCGCGCCGGTGTCACCGGCCCCGCCCTGGCCCCCCGATCCGCCGGCGCCACCGTTGCCGCCGGCGCCGAGGTACACCGGGACGGTGAGAGCGGACGTCTGGCCCGGAGCGCCGCCCTTGCCGCCGGCACCGCCGGTCCCGCCGTTGCCGCCGGCGCCGCCGGCTCTGCCGGCACCGGTGCCGCCCGCAGCGCCCTGGCCACCGGCGCCGCCGTTGCCGCCCGTCCCGCCGGTGCCGGCAACGGTGCCGCCGGCACCGGGACGGCCACCCGTGCCGCCGGCGCCGGCGTCACCGCCGTTGCCCGCGTTGCCGCCGGCGCCGCTGCCGGTGGGCGTGCCGCCGTTGCCGGCGGCACCGCCGTTGCCACCGGTGCCGCCGGCGCCGCCCGCCCCCTGGCCGCCGGCGGCGCCGCTGGTGGCGGTGCCGGCCGTCCCACCGGTTCCGCCGAGACCGCCGGTGCCGCCGCTACCGCCGTTGCCGCCGGCGCCACCGGTTCCGTTGACCCCGACACCCGCCGTGCCGGCGGCACCGGTGCCACCGGCGCCGCCCACACCGCCGGCGCCCCCGTCGCCCCCGGCGCCACCGTTGCCGGAGATCGCACCGCCGGCGCCGCCGCTGCCTCCGGTACCGCCGGTGCCGCCGGCCCGGCCGGCGCCGCCGGAACTGCCCGCGGTGGTCGCGTCGCCACCGCCGATGCCGGTCGCCCCGTCGCCGCCGGCCCCACCCCGGCCGCCGTTGCCGTAGTCGCCGCCGTTGCCACCGGCGCCGCCGGCGCCGCCGTTGGTCCCCGGCGTGGTGGGGGTATAGCCCGCTCCGCCCTGGCCGCCGTTGCCGCCACCGGCCGGGACGACCCCGGCGCTGCCCGCCTTGCCGGGGGCGACACCTCCGCCGGCGGTGCCCGCCGCACCGCCGGCACCCGGGTTGCCGCCGTTGCCGCCGGCCCCGCCGTCGGGGCTGGCGGCGGTGCCGGCCGCTCCGGCGCCGCCGTCACCGCCGACGCCGCCGTTGCCGCCGGCCCCCCGGCTGCCGGCGCTGCCGTTGGTGGCGGTGCCGGCCGCCCCACCGGCACCGCCGTTGCCGCCGGCACCGCCGGCGCCCCCGTTGTTCCCGGTGCCGCCGGCCCCGTTGCCGACCCCGACCACCCCGGCACTGCCGGGGCCGCCGTCGCCGCCACTGCCGCCGGTTGCGCCGTTGCCGCCCAGCCCGCCGTCGCCGCCGTTGCCGGCGAGCGAACCGCCGTCACCGCCCCTGCCGCCGGCACCGCCGGAACCGCCGGCCTGACCTACGCCACCGGCCACCCCGGTCTGTCCGGCCTGCCCGTCGCCGCCGGCACCACCCCGGCCGCCGTTACCGTGGCTGCCGCCGTTGCCACCGGCGCCGCCGTTGCCGCCGGACGCCCCCGCGGCGGCGGGGCTGAATCCGGCACCGCCGTCGCCGCCGTCGCCGCCGCCGGCGGGAGCGGTTCCGGCACGGCCCTCGCCGCCGGCGGCACCACCGCTGCCCCCGGCACCGGCCGCCCCGCCCGCTCCGCCGGCACCGGCGACACCGGGGTTGCCGCCGTCGCCGCCGGCGCCACCGTCGGGGTTGCCGGGGCCACCGCTGCCGCCGGCACCGCCGTTGCCACCGGCACCACTGTCGCCGCCGGCACCGCCGTCGCCGCCGCTGCCGTTGACGCCCGCACCGGCGAACAAGCCGCCCCGGCCGGCGTTGCCGCCGGCACCGCCGGCACCACCGACTCCACCGGCACCGCCGCTGCCCCCGTTCTGGCCGGCCTGACCGGCCAGCACGGCGTTGGCGCCGGCACCACCGGTTGCGCCGTTGCCGGCACTCCCACCGAGTCCGCCCTGTCCCCCGTTGCCGCCGCCCCCGAAGAACGTGCCGCCGGCGCCGCCGTTGCCGCCTGCCCCGCCGACACCACCGGACCCGCCGGTGCCGCCGTCCTGACCCGCCGGCCCGGTATCCGCGGTGTAGCCGGCGCCGCCGCTGCCGCCGCGGCCACCCGCGCCGCCGCTGCTGAACCACAGCCCACCGGCCCCGCCGGCGCCGCCCACGCCGCCGGCGCCCCCGTCCGGATGCAGCGCGGTCCCGGCGCCGCCGGCGCCGCCGTTGCCGCCGGCGCCGCCATTGCCGAAGAGCATCCCGCCGGCCCCGCCGGCCCCGCCCGCGCCGCCGTTGCCGCCGAACTGCCCGTCACCGCCGTCGGTGCCGTTGCCGCCGTTGCCGAACAGGAACCCGGCGTTACCGCCCTGACCGGGCGTCCCGTCGATGGGGGCCGACCCGGTCGCGGCGGCGACGGCATAGCCGACCGCGCCGACCGCGCCGACCGCGCCCGCCCCGGCGCCGCCGGCGTTGCCACCGTCGCCGAACAGCCAACCGGCATCGCCGCCGCTTCCGGCATAGCCGTAACCGGCCCCGCCGTCACCCAGCAACAGCCCGGCGTCACCGCCGTCGGGACGGGCGGCGGTACCGGCCGTGCCGTTGCCGATCAGATACCGGCCGGCCATCGTGTTGATGAACCCGTCGACGGCTTGACCCAGCGGGCTGGTGATCCAGGCCTGGATATCGGCGTGCAGTGGTGTGTAGACGAACTGGTCGAAGGCCACGGTCAGGTCGAACCAGGCATCGGCGGTCGCCATGGGCTGGGCGGCATCGGCGCTCAGCCCGCCGAAGGCCGGACCCAACAGGTCCGCCAGCCAGTCGAATCCGTCGGCATCGGCCCGGGCTGCCAGACCCAGCGGAGCCAGCACCGACACTGCCGAGGCAACGGAGACCGCAGCCGCCGCGCGGCGACGACGCACCCGGGCGGCGCTGGCCATGCCGCATCCTTCCGACACCCCGGACACCCGGGCGCCCCCAGAAATCAAGAATTCAACCGAAAACGTCAGCGTGGTCTACGAAAAGTCTGGCAACCACTCGGATCAAACAAGGCCGCCGCTTACGTTTCTGCCACCCCATCAAAGCAAACATCGCTTTCGCCGGCCAGCACACGACGAGCGTGTCGGCTGTCATGGCGAGTGCGGGCCGGGCCGCGCCGCGGAGCTGAGCCGCTCCGGCTCGGCGATGCGCTCCACCGGCGCGGCCTGCTCGGCCGAAGGCCGATCATCGCCGATTCCCCGAACATGCTTCCGCCTACCGACACGGCCCCCGGACACGGCGGGAGTAGCCCGGCCTACAGGTAGGCCGTCTGGTTGACCAGGCGCACCGAGGCGACCCCGTCGGGGTAGAACTCGGCGATGCTCAGCGAGGCCAGATCCAGGTGCAGCCGGTACAGGATTCCGGCGCCGGCATCCAGCGCCATCCGCAGCACCGTCTTGATCGGCGTCACATGCGAGACCACCAGCACCGTCTTGCCGCCGTGCTCGGCGACGATCCGGTCCCGGACCCGCCGCACCCGGTGCTGCACGGAATCGAAGCTCTCCCCGCCGGGCGGCAGTGTGCTGGTGTCGTGCAGCCAGCGGCGGTGCAGCTCCGGATCGCGGGCGGCGGCCTCCAGAAACGTCAGGCCCTCCCACGCCCCGAAATCCGTCTCGGTCAGATCATCGTCGACGGCCACCTCCAGGCCCAGCGCCTCGGCGGCACGAGCGGCCGTGTCATAGGACCGCTGCAGCGGTGAGCTGACCACGGCGGCGATTCCGCCACGCTCCCCGAGGTAGCGCGCTGCCGCGTCCGCCTGTCGCCGCCCCAGCTCGGTCAGGGCCGGGTTGCCCCGCCCGGAATAGCGCCGCTGCACCGACAGGTCGGTCTGGCCGTGCCGGAGCAACAGCATCCTGGTGGGCGCGCCGCGGGCGCCGGTCCAGCCGGGCGCGGCCGAACCGGCATCGACCGGCTGCGTACTCGCCGGCGGGCCGGCCGGGCCGGCCGAGTCAGCCGGGCCGGCCGGGTCGGCCGGGTCGGCCGGGCCGGCCGGGTCCGCATCCTCGGCGGCATCCATCGCCTCGTTCGCCAGCCGATCGGCGTGGGCGTTCTTCTCCCGCGGCAACCAGCGGTAGCTGACCGAAGCGAACCGGGACGCCAGCGCGCGGGCCTGCGCGTGCAGCGGCGCCAGCGCCGGGTGCCTGACCTTCCAGCGTCCCGCCATCTGCTCGACCACCAGTTTGGAATCCATGAACACCGCGACCTCGGTGGCGCCCAACCGGACCGCCTCCTGCAAACCCGCGATCAGGCCGCGGTATTCGGCGACGTTGTTGGTGGCCCGGCCGATCGCCTGCTTGCTCTCGGCCAGCACCGTCGCGCGGTCGGCGGTCCACACCACCGCCCCGTAGCCGGCCGGCCCGGGGTTGCCCCGGGAGCCGCCGTCCGCCTCGACGATCACCCGCACCGGACGTCACCCACCGAAATCCTTGACCCGCAGCAGAATCGCCCCGCATTCCGGGCAACGCAGCAGGTCTTCGGCGGCCGCTGCGGCGATCCGGGCCAGTTCGCCGCGGTCGATTTCGATCCGGCAGGCGCCGCACCGACTGCCCTGCAGCGGCCCCGCACCCGCACCGCCGGCGGCGCGTTGCCGCTCGTAGAGCGCGAGCAGTCCGGGATCCAGCTCCGTGCTCAGCTCGGCGCGGCGGGCCGCACGCTGCGCACGGACGGTCTCGATCTCCGCCAACACGCCGTCCAGCACCTGCTGCGCGCCGTCGAGGTCAGCCTGCAGCCCGTCGATCGCCGTCGCCTCGGCGGACTGCTGGGCCTGCAGTTCCTCCCGCTGCTCGAGCACCTCCAGCAGGGAATCCTCCAGGCTGGACCGACGGCGCTCCAGGGTCTGCAACTCGTGGTGCAGGTCGGAGACCTGCTTGGCATTGGTCGCCCCGGAGTCCAGCAGCGAGCGGTCCCGGTCCTCGCGCTGACGGACCGCGTCGACCTCGGACTCGAGACGGGCGACCTGGGTGTCCAGATCCTCCAGCGCGAGTCCCATCGCAGCCACCCGATCGCCGGCCGACGCGTGATCGGCCTGGATGCGCTGATGCTCGGTGCGCTCGGGAAGATGGTTGACCCGATGCGCGATCCGCGCCAGCTCGGCATCGAGCTCCGCCAACTCCAGAAGTGAACGTTGCTGCGCCACTTCAGCTTTCATCACCGGTCTCCTTGATAAGTCGCCGCGAGATTCCACGGGTCGGTGCGAACGGCGCTGGTGCGCACCGCCAGCGCCGTCCCGAAGGCCGACCGCAGCACCGCGGCAGCCTGGCCGCACCAGGGGTATTCGCCGGCCCAGTGCGCGACATCCACCAGCGCCATAGCGGAGGCCCGACGGTGTTCGTCGGCCGGATGATGGCGCAGGTCCGCGGTGACGTAGGCCTGCACGCCGGCCGTTGCGGCCGCACCCAGCAGCGAGTCACCGGAACCGCCGCAGACCGCCACCCGCGACACCGGCATGGCGGGGTCCCCGGTCGCGCGCACCCCCCATGAGGTGGCCGGCAGGCCGGCACAGACCCGGGACACGAAGGCGCTCAGCGGTTCCGGCCGGCGCAGCGTGCCGATCCGGCCCAGCCCGACCCCCTCCGGCAGGGGCTGCAGGGCGAACACGTCGAAAGCCGGCTCCTCGTAGGGGTGCGCGGCCCGCAGCGCCGCGAGGACCGCGCCGCGGGCCCGCGCCGGCGCGATCATCTCGACCCGGTCTTCTGCCACCCGCTCGACCGTGCCGACGCCGCCGATCGCCGGCGTCGCACCGTCCCCCGGCAGGAACTGCCCGGTCCCACCCACACTCCAGCTGCACTGCGAGTAGTTCCCGATACCGCCGGCGCCGGCCGCGAAGAGCGCCGTTCGCACCGCATCGGCATCCCCGGCGGGCACATAGACCACCCATTTGTCGGTGTCCGGCGTGCTGGGCGCCGGCTCCAGCACCCCCTCGACGGTAAGCCCGATGGCCTCCGCCAGCGCGTCGGAAACCCCGGGCGAGGCCGAGTCGGCATTGGTGTGCGCGGTGAACAGTGAACGCCCCGAGCGGATCAGCCGATGCACCAGCGCACCCTTGGGCGTGCTGGCCGCCACCGTGTCCACGCCGCGCAGCAGCAGCGGGTGATGGGCCAGCAGCAAGCCGCCGTCCGGGACCTCGTCGACCACCGCCGCGGTGGCGTCCACCGCGATCGTCACCGAATCCAGCGCGTCGCCGGGGTCGCCGCACACCAGCCCCACCGAATCCCAGGGCTGGGCCAGCCGCGGCGGGTAGGCCGTCTCCAGCACCTCGATGACGTCAGCCAGCCGCACGGTCACACCTGCAGACAGTAGTGTGCTGCCCGCCGGGGTTGGCGCATCGGGGAGAATGGGTCCGTGTCCGGTTTGCACATCACCTTCGTCTGCACCGGCAACATCTGCCGCTCGCCGATGGCCGAGAAGATGTTCGCCCACCAGATCGTCCGGCGCGGCCTGCACGAGGCGGTGCGGGTCAGCAGCGCCGGCACCGCCGGCTGGCATGTCGGCAAGGGCGCCGACGAGCGCACCAACCGGGTGCTGCAAGCCCACGGCTACCCCACCGACCACTGTGCCGCGCAGGTCGGCGCCGAGCACCTGGCCGCCGACCTGCTGATCGCACTGGGCCGGAACCACCTGGGCTGGCTGCGTCAGCTGGGCGCTCCCCCCGGGCGGATTCGGATGCTGCGATCGTTCGACCCCCGCTCGGGTGCGGCCGTGCCCGACGTCGACGACCCCTACTACGGCGACCTGGACGACTTCGAACAGGCCTTCACCGTCATCGCGGCCGCGCTGCCGGGCCTGCACACCTGGGTCGACGAACGACTGGCGCCGAACGGGAGCCCTTGATGCGGCGATGGACCTTCCTGCTGCGTCCGAGCTGGTTGGCCCTGGCGACGGTGGTGGCGGCCTTCGCCTATCTGTGTTTCACGGTGCTGGCGCCGTGGCAGCTGAGCAAGAACACCGCCACGTCGCGGGAGAACGACCAGCTGCACAGCGCTCTGACCGCCGCGCCGGTGCCGGTGACCACGCTGCTGCCGCACCAGGATTCGTCCGCCCCGGACGCACAGTGGCGCCCGGTGACCGCCACCGGGCGGTATCTGCCCGACAAGCAGGTGCTGGCCCGCCTCCGGGTGGTGCAGGGCGAGCCGGCGTTCGAGGTGCTGGTGCCCTTCGCCGTCGACGGCGGGCCGACCGTCCTGGTCGATCGCGGCTATGTGCGGCCCGAGCAGGGCTCGCGGGTGCCGCCGATCCCATCACCGCCGACGGCGAAAGCGAGCATCACCGCCCGGCTGCGCGACCCACAGCCCCCCGGTAGGGAGCCGTTCTCGGAAGGCGGCGTGGCGCAGGTGTATTCCATCTCCACCGCACAGATCGCCGCGCTGACCGGGGTGCCGCTGGCCGGGTCGTACCTGCAACTCGTCGACGGGCAACCCGGCGGGCTGGGCGTGACCGGACTGCCGCACGCCGACGCCGGGCCGTTCCTGTCCTACGGCATCCAGTGGATCGCCTTCGGAATCCTGGCGCCGATCGGATTGGGGTACTTCGCGTTCGCCGAGATCCGGGCCCGACGGTCGGAGAAGGATCCGGTCGACACGGCGGACACCCCCGCGGCGCCGATGACGACGGAGGAGAAACTCGCCGACCGCTACGGCCGACGGCGCTGATTCGCCACCGGCGGCGTCATACTCACCAGATGAAGAGGTCCGCCGCCCGGCTTACCGATCTGCTGAGTCCCGCGGGAATGCTCCTGCCGGCGGCGAACGTGATCATGCAACTTTCGCTGCCCGGGGTGGGCTACGGCGTCCGGGAGAGCCGGGTCGACAGCGGCAACGTCTACCGGCACCCGTTCAAGCGAGCCCGCACCACCGGCACCTACCTGGCCGTCGCCACCATCGGCACCGACGCCGACCGGGAATTGTTCGGCGCCGCGGTGGACGCGGTGCACCGCCTGGTGCGGTCCACCCCAGAGAGCCCGGTGCGCTACAACGCCTTCGACCCGAAGTTGCAGCTGTGGGTCGCGGCCTGCCTGTACCGCTACTTCGTCGACCAGTACGAGTTCCTGCACGGCCCGCTCGACGACGCCAGTGCCGATGCGGTCTACGCCGACGCCCAGCGGCTGGGTACGACGTTGCAGGTGCGTGCGGAGATGTGGCCGCAGGACCGTGCCGCCTTCGACGAGTACTGGAACCGGATGCTGACCGAGCTGCGCATCGACCCGCCGGTGCGCGAGCATCTGCACGGGGTGGCATCGGTGGCGTTTCTGCCGTGGCCGCTGCGGCTGGCGGGAGCGTTCAATCTGTTCGCGACGACCGGGTTCCTGCCGCCGCGGTTCCGGTCGATGATGCAACTGGACTGGTCGGCGTCCCAGCAGCGCCGGTTCGATTGGCTGCTCGCCTCGCTGCGGCTGGCCGACCCGCTGATCCCGCACCGGGCCTGGCTGCTGGGTTACCGGCTGTACCTGTGGGACATGCGGTTTCGAGCGCGATGTGGCCGGCCGGTGCTCTGAGGCGCCGACCCGCAACACCCTCGGTCCGGTCCGTGAGTGCCTACAATCGACCGCGAGGAGCACAATGATGTCCACCGTGTCGTCTCTCCGGCGATTGTTCGCCGTCATCGCCGGCTGCGCCGTGCTCGCGACGGCCGGCTTCGCCGCGGCCGCACCAACCGGGGCATCACCCGATGAGGACCCCGACGATCCGATGGCCTTCTGTCTCAACCAGGCCTTCGGGGCCGTCTGCGACAACCCGATCGACCCCGACAACACGTTCAAACGCTGCAAGATCACCGACGCGTTCTTCGCCCACCACGGCCTCTACATCCCGCGCCGCCAGTCCTGCTGGGTCGTCGACCTCAACGGCAACCCCGACTTCGGCGACGGCTTGCCGCAATACCACATCGAACCGTGACCCGGCCCGCGGCGACACCGGGCCGTTCGTGCCCGTCTTGGCACGCTCTTGGAGACGGTTCGCCACACCTGAAGCCACTGACGTCGTGCCGATCGGGATCGAAGCGTTGGCAGCGGAAGCGCATCCTGGTCAGTCGCGGGTCACCACATCGCGGGCGCGGCGGGCCGCCCGGGCCAGGGCGGTATTCGGCAACGGCGGACCGTCGAGCGCGGCGAGCAACTCGTCGAAGAACTCGGCGGGCACGGCCGTCGTGGCCTCGTGCTCGCGAAGAATCCGTTCGGCCCTCTCCTCGGCCGCGGTGCGGGCGAACCCGCTGACGGCGGCGGTGCTGCAGCGGGACGGTGACGGTCGGTGGGCAAGTCTGTAGGTGCTGCCGGGTTGGCGGCGCCGCCAACCCGGTGACGGCGCCCCGGCGTAGCGTCGCAGCCGAGGAGGTGCGCGCGATGGCTTTCGTCGGCGGCACTTCGCGCGAAACACTCGTCGAGCAGCTCAGCAGCTGGCCGTACACTTTCCCCGTCGACGCGCCGTACCCCGCAGAAGGTGCGACTCCGGGAACCTCAGACCAGGTGGTGTAGGCGGCATATGCCGGGTTCATCAGCCTCGACGAGCTTCTACGCGCATTCAACGGATCGAGAAAAACCACCTGTCACCAGGTGGTTTTCTGGTGGGCGCGGACGGGTTCGAACCGCCGACCACTGGTGTGTAAAACCAGAGCTCTACCACTGAGCTACGCGCCCTGCCTGGGGCAGGTTACCCGGCTGGGTGCCGGGCCCCCAAAACGCTCACCCGCTGCGGCGAGCGTGCGCACTTGTACGTCCGCAAGGCCTCAGGGCGTACAACTGCGCACCCTCGCGAGACGAGAATCAGGACCGCAGCGCGGCCAGGGCGTCCAGCCAGAGCTGCTGGTCGCGGGCCTCGCCGGGCTGTTTCATCTCGGCGAACCGGATGATCCCGGACTTGTCGACGACGAAGGTGCCCCGGTTGGCAAAGCCGGTGTCGTCGTTGAACACCCCGTAGGCCTGGCTGACCGCGCCGTGCGGCCAGAAGTCCGACAGCACCGGGAACAGGAACCCGCTCTCGGTTGCCCAGATCTTGTGCGTCGGCGGCGGCCCCACCGAGACGGCCAGCACCACGCTGTCGTCGTTCTGGTAGGTCGGCAGCTGGTCGCGAATCTGGTCCAGCTCGCCCTGGCAGATGCCGGTGAACGCCAGCGGGAAGAACACCAGCAGCACGTTCTTGTCGCCGGCGAAGTCGCTCAGCGTCACCGACTGCTGATTCTGGTCCCGCAGCGTGAAGTCCGGCGCCGCCGCGCCCACCTCGAGCATCAGCGCTTTCCCGTCCGGGACTTGGGTTGCACCAGGCGGCTGGCGCTCCACCCGCCCAGGCTCACCGACGAGGTCGGCATCAGGCCGGCGGTCGGCGCTGCCTCGGCGATCTCGGCGGGCAGCACATGCCCGGCCCGCCCGGTCTTGGGCGTCAGCACCCAGACCACGCCGTCGTCGGCCAGCGGGGCGATCGCGTCCATCAGGGTGTCGACCAGGTCCCCGTCGCCGTCCCGCCACCACAGCAGCGCCACGTCGACCACCTCGTCGGTGTCCTCGTCGAGCAGTTCGCTGCCGGAGGCGTCTTCGACGTCGGCACGGATGTCGTCGTCGGCGTCGTCGTCCCAGCCCCACTCCTGAACAACCTGCTGCCGTCGGATGCCCAATTTGCGGGCGTAGTTTCCGGCGTCGTCCGCCGCGACCACCGTGCGACCTCCTTCTAGACCGTCAGCGCACCGTGCGCTGGGCATCATCGTTGCACAGCACCAGATACCCCCTGGCACCCAATCCGGGCGATCAGTACGTCTTGCACAGCTGCATCCCTTTCTCGCGGGCCTTGTTGAGTTGGTCCTTGCGCGCGTTGTACACGCTCACCGGGGCCTTACCGGTGATGGCGGCCGCCACCTTGCGCGCCGCGTCGGAATACGAGGTGAACGCATCGCGCAACTCGGGCGGGACCGAGTCGTTGATGGCCGCCGTCGTCTCGTCGGCGCTGCGGTTGAGCGCATCGGCGGCCGGGCCCGCGGCGCCGTTGACGTCCCCGCCGTTGTTGAACGCGTCGACGTACCTGTTGGTGGCATCGATGGCGTCGCTGCTGCTCTCGGCGAACTTTCCGCACGCGCCGCGCACCTTCTGCGTGGTCAGCGACTGCTGGCGCTGGGTCTCCCGGATGCTCGAGGTGGCCGCGGACGCCGACACCGACTCCGAAACCGACGTGCGGTAGGCGGGCGCCGCCGAGGCGTCCACGTCGGGCGTGCCGCCGATGATGCTGGTACAGCCGACGACGGCCATCGCCAGCGCGGCCAGAATGCCGACCACCGATGCGCCGACCCGGAAACGTGCCCCCGCCGGCTCACACGAGACGGCCCGCCATCCGTTCAGCACAGCGTGAGACGTTACCGGGTGGCGGTGCCGATGCGGCACGATGGTGAGGACTGCCGGGAAACGCCCACCGAGGAGTAGCGAGTTGACTACTGAGTTCGCGCGTCATGATCTGGCCAGAAGTTCCAGTGGCACAGGCGAATCCGACCGTGTCCGGGTGATCCGCGAGGGGGTGGCGTCCTACCTGCCCGACATCGACTCCGAGGAGACCGCGGAGTGGCTGGAGTCCTTCGACGAGATGCTGGCCCGCTCCGGGCCGGCGCGGGCCCGCTATCTGATGCTGCGCCTGCTGGAGCGGGCCGGCGAGCAGCGGGTGTCGATCCCGGCGCTGACCTCGACCGACTACGTCAACACCATCCCGACCGAACTGGAACCCTGGTTCCCCGGCGACGAGGACACCGAGCGCCGCTACCGGGCCTGGATCCGCTGGAACGCCGCGGTGATGGTGCACCGCGCCCAGCGCCCGGGCGTCGGCGTCGGCGGGCACATCTCCACCTACGCCTCGTCGGCGTCGCTCTACGAGGTCGGCTTCAACCACTTCTTCCGCGGCAAGGCCCACCCCGGCGGCGGTGACCAGGTCTTCATCCAGGGCCACGCCTCCCCCGGCATCTACGCGCGCGCCTTCCTGGAGGGACGGCTGTCGGCGGACCAGCTGGACGGTTTCCGGCAGGAACACTCCCATCCCGGCGGCGGCCTGCCGTCCTACCCGCACCCGCACCTGATGCCCGGGTTCTGGGAGTTCCCCACGGTGTCGATGGGGCTGGGCCCGATGAACGCCATCTACCAGGCCCGGTTCAACCACTACCTGCATGACCGCGGCCTCAAGGACACCTCCGACCAGCACGTCTGGTGCTTCCTGGGCGACGGCGAGATGGACGAGCCGGAGAGCCGCGGTCTGCTGCACGTCGGCGCCCTGGAAGGCCTGGACAACCTGACCTTCGTGATCAACTGCAACCTGCAGCGCCTGGACGGCCCGGTGCGCGGCAACGGCAAGATCATCCAGGAGCTGGAGTCGTTCTTCCGGGGCGCGGGCTGGAACGTGATCAAGGTGGTGTGGGGCCGGGAGTGGGATGCGCTGCTGCACGCCGACTCCGACGGCGCCCTGGTCAACCTGATGAACGCCACCCCCGACGGCGACTACCAGACCTACAAGGCCAACGACGGCGGCTATGTCCGCCAGCACTTCTTCGGCCGCGACCCGCGCACCAAGGCGCTTGTGGAGAACATGTCCGACCTCGACATCTGGCACCTGCGCCGGGGCGGGCACGACTACCGCAAGGTGTATGCGGCCTACCGCGCGGCGATCGAGCACAAGGGCCAGCCGACGGTGATCCTGGCCAAGACCATCAAGGGCTACAGCCTGGGCTCCTACTTCGCCGGCCGCAATGCCACCCACCAGATGAAGAAGTTCCGGCTGGCCGACCTCAAGGACTTCCGTGACGAGATGCGCATCCCGATCACCGACGCCCAGCTGGAGGAGAACCCCTACCTGCCGCCCTACTACCACCCTGGCGACGAAGCCCCGGAGATCCGCTACCTGCTGGACCGTCGCCGCACCCTGGGCGGGTTCGTTCCGGAGCGCCGGACCAGGGCCAAGGTGCTGCCGCTGCCCGCCAAGAGCGTCTACCAGCCGGTCACTGCCGGTTCGGGGACCCAGGAGGTGGCGACCACCATGGCTACCGTCCGGGTGTTCAAGGAGCTGCTGCGCGACCCCGAGATCGGCCCGCGGATCGTGCCGATCATCCCCGACGAGGCCCGCACGTTCGGCATGGACTCGTGGTTCCCGTCCCTGAAGATCTACAACCGCAACGGCCAGCTCTACACCTCGGTCGACGCCGAATTGATGCTGGCCTACAAGGAGAGCGACGTCGGGCAGATCCTGCACGAGGGCATCAACGAGGCCGGCGCGGCGGCGTCGTTCACCGCGGTGGGCACCTCGTATGCGACCCACGACGAACCGATGATCCCGGTCTACATCTTCTATTCGATGTTCGGCTTCCAGCGCACCGGCGACGCCCTGTGGGCCGCCGGCGACCAGATGGCGCGCGGCTTCCTGCTGGGCGCCACCGCCGGGCGCACCACGCTGACCGGCGAGGGCCTGCAGCACGCCGACGGGCACTCGCTGCTGCTGGCGGCCACCAACCCCGCCGTGGTCAGCTACGACCCGGCGTTCGCCTTCGAGATCGCCCACATCATCTCCAGCGGGCTGGCCCGGATGTACGGCAAGAACCCGGAGAACGTCTACTTCTACGTCACCATCTACAACGAGCCCTACGTGCAGCCGCCGCAGCCGGAGAACTTCGACGCCGAGGGCATGCTGCGCGGCATCTACCGCTACCGCGAGGCGGCCGCGGCCCGGACGAACACCGCCCAGATCCTGGCGTCCGGGGTGGCGATGCCCGAAGCGCTGCGGGCCGCCGAACTGCTGGCCGCCGAATGGGACGTGGCTGCCGACGTGTGGTCGGTGACCAGCTGGGGTGAGCTCAACCGCGACGGCATCGCCGTCGATCGGGCCAGGCTGCGCCATCCGGACCGCCCGGCCGAGCCGGCGTATGTGACCCGGGCGCTGGCCGGCGCCCAAGGCCCGGTCGTCGCGGTGTCGGACTGGATGCGCGCGGTGCCCGAGCAGATCCGGCCGTGGGTGCCCGGCACCTACCTGACGCTGGGCACCGACGGGTTCGGTTTCTCCGACACCCGCCCGGCCGCCCGGCGCTACTTCAACACCGACGCCGAATCGGTGGTGGTCGCGGTGCTCGAGGCACTGGCCCGCGACGGCGCCATCGACCCGTCGGTGGTGGTGGCGGCGGCGCGCCAGTACCGGATCGACGACGTGCAGGCCGCCCCGGAGCAGACCAGCGATCCGGGGGTGGCCTAAGCGCGGGCGTCGACGGCGTCCGGCAGCACCCCCAGCGGTTTCGTGTCGGCGGTCAGCAGCGCGAGCCGCTCCACCGTCGCCTGAGCCACCAGAACCGCGTCGAACGGGTCCCGGTGCGGTAGCGCCGCGATGCCGGACGCCAGCGTGTGGGTACGGGTCACGGCCAGGTCGCGCAACCCGGACCGGCCGACGACGTCACCGAAATCGTCCGGCAGGACGATCGTGCCGATGGCCGCGGGTGCGGAACCAGGTCGGCGATCGGCTTGCCCGCGCGGGCGATGGTGATGGTCTCGCCGTTGTCGACGCGGGCCAGCAACGCCGACAGGCGCGTCTTGGCGTCGTGGATGTTGACCGTGTGCATGACGGCATGCCTACCGGACTTAGTCCAGTCGGACTAGATATCCGACATCTGCATTATTGGTGGTTCCCACCAGGGTAATGGCGTAACTTTTAGGGATGGTCGACAACAGCACCGCGCGGCGAGGTTCAGCGCTGGACCTGCTGGACGCCGTGCCGGAGACCCTGCTGCGCCAGCTGAAGCAGTATTCCGGACGACTGGCCACCGAGGCGGTGACGGCCCTGGGCGAGCGGCTGCCGTTCTTCACCGAGCTGGAGGCATCCCAGCGCGCCAGCGTCGCGCTGGTGGTGCAGACCGCGGTGGTCAACTTCGCCGAATGGGTACGCGACCCGCACGGCAACGTCAGCCACACCGCGCAGGCGTTCGAACTGGTGCCCCAGGAGCTGACCCGGCGGATCGCGCTGCGCCACACCGTCGACATGGTGCGGGTCACCATGGAGTACTTCGAGGAGGTTGTTCCGCTACTGGCCCGCTCCGAGGAACAGGTGACCGCGCTGACGGTGGGCATCCTGAAATACAGTCGCGACCTGGCCTTCACCGCAGCCTCCGCCTACGCCGACGCCGCCGAGGCCCGGGGCGCCTGGGACTCCCGGATGGAGGCGTCCGTGGTGGACGCGGTGGTCCGCGGCGACACCGGGCCCGAACTGCTGTCCCGGGCGGCGGCGCTGAACTGGGACACCATCGCCCCGGCGACGGTGGTGGTGGGCACACCGCCACCCGGCCGGGAGACCCTGGCCAGCCAGGACGTCCGGGACATCGCCGAACGCCATGGCCGCGCCGCGCTGACCGACGTGCACGGCACCTGGCTGGTGGCGATCGTGTCCGGCCAGCTGATGCCGACCCAGAAGTTCTTCGCCGAACTGCTGGGCGCGTTCTCCGACGGCCCGGTGGTGATCGGCCCGACCGCACCGACCCTGACCGCGGCCTATCACAGCGCCAGCGAGGCGATCTCCGGCATGAACGCCGTCACCGGCTGGACCGGGGCGCCGCGGCCGGTGC
>CAZGGK010000071.1:0-18768 GCA_964525125.1 uncultured Mycobacterium sp. | reverse complement strand
ACCACCACCCCGAACGCCTCCTACCCGCACAACCACCCGACGCACCACCCGACAACGAAGCCGGGGACGAAGTCGGGCCGGCGTGACCGGCGGCGGCTAGACGGTGAGCAGTCGATACAGCCCGATCAGGCCGACTACGACGATGACCGCCCGCAGCGCGTTCGGGGAGAGCCGGCGCCCGTAATGGCCGCCCAGGAAACCTCCCACCAGCGAGCCGACCGCGATCAATCCGGCTGCGGGCCAATTGATCCGGTCGAACGCGGTCAGGGTGTAGGCGCCTGCTGCGATCAGGTTCACCACCAGCACCAGCAAATTCTTTGCCGCGTTCATCCGCTGCATCGACTCGGGCAGCAGTACACCCATCACACCGATCAGCAGGATGCCTTGGGCCGCAGCGAAATAACCGCCGTAGACACCGACCGCGAACGTCCCGGCCAGCAAGGCCGCCAGTCGCCCTCGGCTCAGCTGGTCGGCCGACCGGCCGACCGCTTCGGCCCGCCGCTGCGCAACGGCCTGGATCCGCGGGCCGATCACCACCAGGGCCAGCGCGCCCACCAGCAGTGCCGGCACCACCCGGTTGAACACCGCCTCCGGCAGATGCAGCAACAGCCAGGCGCCGAAGATCGCCCCGAGCAGCGATCCCGGCAGCTGCCAGCGCAGCCGGTCCCACTGCCCGCGCAGCTCCCGCCGGTACGCCCAGGTGCTGGACACCCCGCCGGCCACCAGGCCGATGGAGTTCGAGATGGTCGCGGTCAGCGGTGCATACCCCAGCGTCACCAGGGTGGGAAAGGTGATCAGGGTGCCGGAACCGACCAGGGCATTGACCGCGCCGGCCGCCACCCCGGCCAGCACGATCAGGATCGCCTCGTACACCTCAGCGGGACCGCTTCGCGCCGCGTTTCTCCCGCACCCGCACGTTGATCCGGATCGGGCTGCCCTCGAACCCGAACTCCTCACGTAACCGCCGCTCCAGGAAGCGGCGGTAACCGGCCTCCAGGAAACCCGAAGTGAACAGCACGAACGTCGGCGGCCGGGCGGTTGCCTGGGTGGCGAACAGAATTCGCGGCTGGCGGCCGCCCCGCACCGGCGGTGGCGTGGCCGCAACCACTTCCTTGAGCCACGAATTGAGCGGTCCGGTCGGTATCCGGGTGTCCCATGACGCCAAAGCGCTCTCCAGGGCCGGTACCAGTTTCTGCACGGCGCGACCGGTCTTGGCCGAGATGTTCACCCGCTGCGCCCAGCCCACCCGAGCCAGGTCGCGGTCGATCTCGCGGTCCAGCAGGTAGCGGCGGTCCTCGTCCACCAGATCCCACTTGTTGAACGCCAGCACCAGCGCCCGCCCCGCCTCGATGACCATCGTCAGCACCCGCTGGTCCTGTTCGGTCAGCGGCACCGACGCGTCGACGAGCACGATCACCACCTCGGCGGCGTCGATCGCGCCGTGCGTGCGCACCGATGCGTAGAACTCATGCCCGCTGACCTGCCCGACTTTGCGGCGCAGCCCGGCGGTGTCGACGAATCTCCAGACCTTGCCGTCCATTTCGATCAGCGAGTCCACCGGGTCGACGGTGGTCCCGGCCACGTCGTGCACCACCGACCGCTCGTCACCGGCCAGCCGGTTCAACAGCGAACTCTTACCGACGTTGGGCTTGCCGACCAGCGCCACCCGCCTCGGACCGACACCGCCCGCCGTCTCGGCGACCGCAGGCAGAGCCGCGACCACCTCATCGAGCAGATCCGCCACACCCCGGCCGTGCACCGCGCTGATCGCGTGCGGTTCACCCAGGCCCAGCGACCACAGTGCCGCCGCATCGGCTTCGCCCTTCTCGCCGTCGACCTTGTTGGCCGCCAGGAAGACCGGCTTGCCGGACCGGCGCAGAATCCGGGCCGCGGCCTCGTCACCGGCGGTGGCGCCGACCACCGAGTCCACCACCAGGATCACCGCGTCGGCGGTGCGCATCGCAACCGCAGCCTGCTCGGCCACCAGTTGCTGCAGTCCCTTGGCGTCGGGTTCCCACCCGCCGGTGTCCTGGACGACGAATCGGCGCCCGGTCCACAGCGCGTCGTAGGACACCCGGTCGCGGGTCACCCCGGGCAAGTCCTGCACCACCGCCTCGCGCCGGCCCAGAATCCGGTTGACCAGCGTCGACTTGCCTACGTTAGGCCGGCCCACCACCGCCACCACCGGCGGTGGCCCGGCGTCTTCGGTGATGTCCTCGAAGCCGGAATCCGCATCGAGTTCCCAGTCGTTCTCATCGACCCAGGTGCCATCGCTCATCGGGCTGCTCCACAGTGTTGTTCGACCAGCTCACGCAGCCGATCGACCACCTGCGCCTCGGTCATCTGACCGGTGTCGACGACCACCGCGTCGTCGGCGGCGCGCAGCGGCGACGTCGCACGTGTCGAGTCCAGGTGGTCGCGGCGACGCACGTCGGCGAGCACGCCGTCATAGTCGTCGGGCAGTCCGGCGGCGATGTTCTGCTCGTTGCGGCGGCGGGCGCGGATCTCCGCCGATGCGGTGAGGAAGATCTTCACGTCGGCGTCCGGCAACACCACGGTACCGATATCGCGGCCCTCCACCACCACACTGCCGCCGGCGGCGGCCAGTTCACGCTGCATATCGACCAATCGCGCGCGTACCGCCGGAACGGCTGACACCGCCGACACCGCGCTGGTCACCTCGTCGGTACGGATCTCAACCGAAACATCTTCTCCGGCAAGATAGGCGCGATCCTCGGCCACCGACAGCTGCACCCCGGAAGCGACGGCGCCGATCGCGGCGGCATCGCCGATATCGATCCCGGCCCGCAGCACAGCAAGTGTGACAATCCGGTACATCGCACCGGTGTCCAGATACCGCGCCCCCAGCACACGAGCCAAACCCTTTGACACCGAAGACTTTCCGGTACCGGCAGGACCGTCTATCGCGATGACGACACTCACAGGCCAACCGCCTGGTACAACCCGCCGATCTCTTTGCGGTTCAATGCCCGAATGCTGCCCGGCCGCTGCTCCCCCAGCGTCACCGCGCCGATGTCGGTACGCACCAACGCCTGGACCGGAAATCCGACCGCCGCCAGGAGACGGCGCACAATCCGCTTACGACCTTCGTGCAGCGTCACCCGCACCAGCGTCTTACCCGGGACGGAATCGACCACCGCGAAGTCGTCGACGCTCGCCGGGCCGTCGTCGAGTTCGACACCGGCGCGCAGCTTCTTGCCGAGCCCGCGCGGCACCGAACCCAGCACCGTAGCCACATACGTCTTGGGCACCGAGAACGATGGATGCATCAGCCGGTGCGCCAACTCGCCGTCGTTGGTCAACAACATCAGCCCCTCAGTGTCGGCATCCAGTCGCCCGACGTGAAACAGCTTGGCATTGCCACGAACCCGGTGCTCGACCAGATCGCCGATGCACGGCCGGCCGCGGTCATCCGACATCGTCGAATGCATGCCGAGCGGCTTGTTCAGCGCCAGGTAGACCCGGGTGTCGTCGACGGTCACCCGGGCGCCGTCGACCCGGATCACCACCGAGCCCGGATCGACCCGGGTGCCCAACTCGGTGACCCGCCGGCCGTCCACCTCGACCCTGCCGTCCAGGATCATCTTCTCGGCCACCCGCCGGGACGCAACTCCGGCCTGTGACAGCACCTTCTGCAACCGAACGCCCTCGGAATCGGTCATGATTCTTGATCCACGTCGAAGGAGAGCGGCTGGTCGGGCGCCGGTGCGCCGTCCAGTTTCATGAAACGCGGTTCGCTGTCCAGGGATTGGCTCAGATCGTCGATCACGTCGACATCGGGCAGCAGCGGTGCGATGTCGGGCAGATCCGCCAGCGACGACAACCCGAGTCGCTCCAGGAACAGCTCGGTGGTGGCGAACGTCGCCGCGCCGGTGTCCGGGTCGGCGCCCGCCTCGGTGATGAGGCCGCGGGCCAGCAGGGTCCGCATCACCGCATCCACATTGACCCCGCGCACTGCGCTGACCCGGGCCCGGGTCACCGGCTGGCGGTAGGCGACGACGGCCAGCGTCTCCAGTGCCGCCCGGGTCAGCTTGGACCGCGCCCCGTCGAGCACCAACCGCTCCACATACGGCGCGAACCGGGCGCGGGTGTACATCCGCCAGCCGCCGCCGGACTCGCGCAGGTCGATGCCGCTGTCGCGTTCTGTGAGCGCGTCGGCCATCAGCCGCAGTTTCGCCGAAATCCGGTGGACCGGCTGTCCGGTGGCCGCGGCCAGCGCCTCGGCGGCAACCGGGGTGTCGATGACCAGCAGCAGCGCCTCCAGCACCGCACCGAGTTCGTCGTCCGGCAACTCCGGCACGGTGGCGACGTCGATACCCAGGTCAGTATCGGGCGCGGGACAGGTCATTCGAAGTCATCTGCTTTCACCAGGTCTACCAGGTCTTTGGCGGTCGGACGTTCTCCGGTCCACGAAACCTGGAGCACACCAAGTGGTTCTGACTGGTCGAATGTTACCGCCCGGGCCCGATACAGTTCGAGCAGCGCCAGGAAGCGGCCGACGATCTCGACCGGTGCCCGGCAGTCGGCCACCAGCTCGGAGAACGATGCCCACCGGCCGCTCCCCCTGGCCTCCAGCAGCGACAGCAGCCGACCGGCCTGTTCGGGCACCGAGACGATCACCTCGTGCAGATGCTCGACACCCACCGTCGGCGCCGGCCGCGGCGTGAAGGCGACCGCCGCGATCTGGGCGAACCGCTCGGCGTCGACGCCCAGCATCACCTCCGGCAGCAGGTTGGCGAACCGGTCCTCCAGTGCGACCGCCCGCGGATAGCTGCGCAGCGCGGCGGCCTCGAGTTCGGCGAACATCTGCGCCACGTGCTTGAACGCCCGGTACTGCAGCAGCCGGGCGAACAGCAGGTCGCGTACCTCCAGCAGGGCCAGGTCTTCCTCGTCGTCGACCCGCCCGGCCGGCAGCAGCCGGGCTGCCTTCAGGTCGAGCAGGGTGGCCGCGATCACCAGGAAGGCTGTCGTCTCCTCCAGGCCGAGCTGCGGGCCGATCTCCCGGGTATAACCGATGAACTCATCGGTGACCTGGTGCAGCGCCACCTCGGTGACATCGAGGCGGTGCCCGAAGATCAACTGCAGCAGCAGGTCGAACGGCCCCTCGAAGTTGGTCAGCCGGACCCGGAAGCCGCTGACCGGAGCATCAGGTGCCGCGGCGGTGTCGGTGGTGCTCACGCGCCGAATCGATCGATGACCTCGCGGGCCAGCGCACGATAGGCTTCAGCACCGGCGGATTTGGGCGCCCAGGTGGTGATGGGTTCACCGGCGACCGTCGTCTCCGGGAACCGCACCGTGCGGGTGATGACGGTGTCGAACACCAGGTCGCCGAAGCGCTCCAGCACCCGGGCCATCACCTCGCGGGAGTTCACCGTGCGCGGGTCATAGCGGGTGATCAGGATGCCGCTGATCGACAGTTTCGGGTTGAGCCGGTCGCGCACCTTGTCGACGGTGTCGGTCAGCAGCGCCAGACCGCGCAGCGAGAAATACTCGCATTCGGTCGGTATCACCACGCCGTCGGCACAGGCCAGCCCGTTCACGGTGAGCAGGCCCAGCGACGGCTGGCAGTCGATCAGCACGTAGTCGTAGCGGTCCAGCACCGGACGCAGCGCACGCCCCAGCGCCTGTTCCCGACCCACCTCGTTGACCAGCTGAATCTCCGCGGCGGACAGGTCGATGTTGGACGGCACCAGATCCAGGTTCTCCACCCTGGTCGGCATCAGCACGTCGTCGATCGACACCCGCGGCTCCACCAGCAGGTTGTGCACGGTGTTCTCCAGCTCGTAGTGCGGCACCCCCAGCCCCGCCGACAGCGCACCCTGCGGATCCAGGTCCACCAGCAGCACCCGCCGGCCGTACTCGGCCAGCCCGGCACCCAGGTTGATCGTCGAGGTGGTTTTGCCGACGCCGCCCTTCTGGTTGCACATCGCGATGACCTTCGCCGGGCCGTGCGAGGTCCGCGGGGGCGGTTCCGGAATCGTCCGTCGTGGGCGTCCGGTCAGCCCAACCTCGGCGCTGCCGGCGGCGTCGTCGGTCATGGCCGGTCAGTCTAACCGGTGGCCCGGTCCGCACCGGCAGATAATCGGCAACGGCGCGAGCGGGCGGGCCTAAAGTTGCGGGCATGAGCCTCAAGCAGCGCATGCCCTTCTTGCGGTGGTCGGTCTGGCGGATGGCCGCCGGTGCCCGCAACATCACCCGAACCGGTCAGATCGGTGACGGACGCGAAGCCGCCGCCGTCGACTACGTGCTGCACAACAGCCGCGCCGGCGACATCGACGACGTGCTGGCCGCCATCGACCGGTTCGCCTACGACAAGTCGATGCTGATCAACATCGGCGACGAGAAGGGCCTGCTGCTCGACGCCGCGGTGCGCCGGGCCGACCCGAGACTGGCGCTGGAACTGGGCACCTACTGCGGTTACAGCGCACTGCGCATCGCCCGCGCGGCGCCGGCCGCCAGGGTGTACTCGGTCGAGCTCGCCGAAGCCAACGCCGTCAACGCCCGGCGGATCTGGGCCCATGCCGGTGTCGCCGACCGGATCACCTGCGTGGTGGGCACCGTCGGCGACGGCGGGCGCACCCTGGACGCGCTGACCGTGCGGCACGGCTTCACCGTCGGCGGGCTGGACTTCGTGTTTCTCGACCACGACAAGGACGCCTACCTGCCGGACCTGCAGAGCATCCTGGATCGGGGCTGGTTGCGACGGGGCGCGATCGTCGTCGCCGACAACGTCAGGCTGCCCGGCGCGCCGCGGTACCGCGAGTACATGCACGGCCAGCAGGGGCTGCTGTGGAGCACCACCGAGCACAAGACGCACGCCGAATATCAGACGCTGATCCGGGACCTGGTGCTGGAGTCGGAGTATCTGGGTTAGCCGGGTCACCGCGCGCGCGGGTGGGCGCCGGCCCACACTTCACGCAGTGCGTGCACGGTGACCAGGGTGTAGATCTGCGTGGTCGTCACCGAGGCGTGGCCCAGCAGTTCCTGCACCACCCGGACGTCGGCGCCGCCCTCGAGCAGGTGCGTGGCGAACGAATGCCGCAGCGTGTGCGGTGACACCTGGGCCGTGATACCGGCCCGCTCGGCGGCGTCCCGAAGCACCTGCCAGGCACTTTGCCGCGACAGCCGGCCACCGCGGGCGTTGAGGAACACCGCCGGGATGCCCCGGCCGCGGCGGGCCAGATCCGGGCGCCCGCGCACCAGGTAGGCGTCCAGCGCCGCCACCGCCGGGCGCCCCACCGGCACCAGCCGCTGCTTGCCACCCTTGCCGCGCAGCAGCACGGAGCGGTCCCGGGCGTCGACATCGTCGATGTCGAGGCCGACCGCTTCCGAGATCCGGGATCCGGTGGAGTACAGCAGCTCCAGCAGCGCCCGGTTGCGCAGCGCCAGCGGGCCGTCGGACGCACTGTCGCCGCCAGCGCCGGCCAGCAGCGCCAGCACCTCGTCGACCGTCAGGCTCTTGGGCAGCCGGCGCCCGGGCGTCGGCGGCTTGACCGCGTGTGCCACGTCCAGCGCGGCCAGCCCCTCGGCCGCGGCGAACCGGTGCAGCCCGCGCACCGCGATCAGCGCCCGGGCCGCCGAGACCGCCGACAGCGCCGGCATGCCGTTGTCGGGGTTGCCGCGGCGCAGCTCCACCAGGAATTCGCTGACGTCGGTCTCACAGGCCCGGCCCAGGTCGTCGACCCCGCGCACCGCCAGGTGTTCGGCGTAGCGGCGCAGATCTCGCCGATACGAACTCAAGGTGTTGGCCGCCACCCCGCGCTCGATCGCCAGGTGGTCCAGGTAGCCCTGCAGTTGCCCGGAGAGCGGCGCCGCCACGCTCATCGAAGCGGTCACGACCGGTTCCGCCTGGCGGCGAACGCCTGCGGCCGGTCAACCCACTCGGCGTCCACCGGGCGCGGTCGCACCATCCCCTGCAACAGGGTGTGCGCAGCCAGGATCCCGGCCACCGCAATGGCGTTGACGACCTTCCCACTGAACACCGACCGGACAGCCTCTTCGATCGGAAACCAGCGCACGGTGAGGTCGGCTTCTTCGTCGTGCGCCTCGGGGCGGTCCACCTCGGTCAGCCCGGTGGCCAGGTAGACCCGCACCGATTCGTCGCTGAAACCCGGCGTGGAGTCCAGGTCGACCAGGACCTGCCAGGTTTCGGCCCGCAGTCCCGCCTCCTCCCGGAGCTCCCGGGCAGCCGTCCGCTGCGGCGGCTCACCGCCGGTGTCCAGCAGGCCGGCCGGCAGTTCCCACAATCGCCGGCCGAGCGGATGGCGGTACTGGTAGATCAGCGGTACCCGGCGCTCGTGATCGAGTGCGACCACGGCGACCGCGCCGTAGTGTTCCACCACCTCGCGGGTGGCAGTCTCCCCACCCGGCATCCGCACCTCGTCGGCGCGCAGCGCGAAGATCTTGCCGCGATGCAGCAGCCTCGACGCGGTGGTCTCGAAGACGTGGTCAGCCACGGGTTGCGGGTTCCTGCAGTGACTGGGCGGCTTCGTTTCCGTTGGGGTGATGCTCGGGGTGCTGTTCGGGAATCTCGACCGGCAGCCGCTCGGCCGCTTTGTAGTCGATGGCGGCGCCGACGAATGCGGCGAACAGCGGATGCGGCCGGGTGGGCCGGCTCTTCAACTCCGGGTGCGCCTGCGTGCCGACCAGGAACGGGTGGACATCGGCCGGGTATTCGACGAACTCCACCAGGTGCCCGTCGGGTGAGGTGCCGGAGAACCGCAGCCCGCTGGCCGCGATGCGCTCCCGGTAGTCGTTGTTGACCTCGTAGCGGTGTCGATGCCGCTCAGACACCTCGGTCGCCTGATATGCATGTGCCACAATCGAATCCGATTCCAACACCGCGGGGTAGGCGCCGAGCCGCATGGTGCCCCCCAGGTCGGCGACCCCGGCGACGGCGTCCTGCTGGTCGGCCATCGTGGCGATGACGGGGTCCGGGGTGTCCGGGTCGAACTCCGCGGAATTGGCCTGGCTCAGGCCGACCGACCGGGCCGCCTCGATGACGATGCACTGCAGTCCCAGGCACAGCCCCAGCACTGGCAGCCCACGCGCCCGGGCATAGCTGATCGCCCCGATCTTGCCTTCGATGCCGCGGATGCCGAACCCGCCCGGGATCAGCACGCCGTGCACGTCGCCCAACGCCACAGCGGCTTCGCCCGCCGTCGCGCAGTCGTCGGAGGCCACCCAGAGCATCTCGACTTTGGCGTGGTGGGCGAACCCACCGGCACGCAACGCCTCGGTCACCGAAAGGTAGGCGTCGGACAGGTCGATGTACTTGCCGACCAGGGCGATGCGCACGGTCTCGTGCGGTTCATGGACCCGCCGCAGCAGGTCGTCCCATTCGGTCCAGTCGACGTCCTTGAACGGCAGGTTGAGCCGTCGCACCACGTAGGCGTCGAGTTCTTCGCGATGCAGCACCTTGGGGATGTCGTAGATCGACCGGGCGTCCGGGGTCGAGATCACCCCGTCGATGTCGACGTCGCACATCAACGCGATCTTGTTCTTCAGCGGTTCGGGAACATCCCGGTCACAGCGCAGGATCAATGCATCCGGGGTGATACCGATGCTGCGCAGCGCCGCCACCGAGTGCTGGGTCGGCTTGGTCTTGAGTTCACCGGACGGGGCCAGATACGGCACCAGCGACACGTGCAGGAAGAACACGTTGTCCCGGCCCACGTCGTGGCGCACCTGCCGGGCGGCTTCCAGGAACGGCTGCGACTCGATATCGCCGACCGTGCCGCCGATCTCGGTGATGACGACATCCGGGCGCCTGCCGTTCTCGTCCGGTTGCGCCATCGCCAGGATCCGGCTCTTGATCTCGTCGGTGATGTGCGGGATCACCTGGACGGTGTCGCCCAGGTATTCGCCGCGGCGCTCTTTCGCGATGACCGTCGAATACACCTGCCCGGTAGTCACATTCGCCGACCCGGACAGGTCCCGGTCGA
Source organism: uncultured Mycobacterium sp. (assembly GCA_964525125.1). Taxonomy (GTDB): domain Bacteria; phylum Actinomycetota; class Actinomycetes; order Mycobacteriales; family Mycobacteriaceae; genus Mycobacterium. The sequence continues at coordinate 8,803 of CAZGGK010000071.1, read as the reverse complement.
GGAATCGCTCGTAGTGGCCGACGTCGAGGTCGGTCTCGGCGCCGTCCTCGGTGACGAACACCTCGCCGTGCTGGAACGGGTTCATGGTGCCCGGGTCGACGTTGAGGTACGGGTCGAGTTTCTGCATCGTCACCCGCAGCCCGCGGGCGATCAGCAGTTGGCCCAGGCTGCTGGCAGTCAGCCCCTTACCCAGTGAAGAAGCGACGCCGCCGGTGACGAAGAGGTGCTTGGTAGCGGCTTGCGGGTGTTTTCGCAGTGCTGGCAACAGCCACCTCCGTGACGACGGCGCAGGGTCTACGGGCCTGCCGACCCACGGAAACTCACCCTAACATCGACGCCGCGCAGCGGGCGTTGACACGCCCCGGCAGCGCCGCGGCCTACTGCGCGACGGTGACCGCACCGGCGCCGTGCCCAATGCCGTATTGCGCGGGGTGGCCGCCGTCGATCAGGCTGCTTGCCGCCATGACCGCCGTGATCCGGCCGGACTCGGCGTCGACGTTGTCGACCGTGCTGATGACCCCGGACACGCCGGCGTCGGCGCGAGCCACCGCGACGGCGGCGGTGCCCGACGCGCAGCCTTCCCGGCCGGCGAGCACGGTGGCGGCGCCGTGCGGGGCCAGCGCGGCGGCGAACCGGGCCACGCTGGCCCCCTTGTTTCCGGCATCTTCACCGAGTGCGCCACCGGTGATGATCACCGCCGCATTCGCCGCACCGATGTGTGGATCGCGCAACGTCAAGAACCCGGTGTCGCGCAGCGCGGCCAGTACGGTGTCACGCTGGTTGTCGTCGGCGGGCAGGATCGCGGGGTCGCGGTTGATCAGCAGCGCTATCCCGAGCAGATCACCGGCTTGCGATCCCTGGTCGACCATCGCGGTGCTCAACTGCGCGCCCGCCGGCACGATGCCGGACTGCACCACGGCTCGCAGCTTCTCCGCCGAGTTCGCCTCGACGAACTGTTCGGTCAACCAGATCGTCCCGGTGACGACACCGCCGGCCTGGGCGACGATCCGTACCACCGCGTCGACGTCGTCATCGGCCGCGTCCGGCGTCCGGAAGACCACAACCGCCTTGTCGGCTAGTTCGTCACGCACTATCCGCCCGGCCATCTGGGTGTCGAAATCGTTTGCGGTGCCAAGCTTTTCGTTGAGCACATTCTGGCGATCCTGCAGTGCGTCGATCTGCGAGTGCAGGTCCCGCTTCTCGGCGCGCAATCCGGACAGCAACGAGTCGGAGAGCAGGCCGGAGCCCAGCACGACACCGATCGCCAGCGCCAGAAAGACCGCGGCCAGCGAGATCGCGTGGTGGCGTGGAGTGATCACCGTCGGGTCGACACCCAGCCCTGCACCCATTCGGAGAATCGGTGCCAGTAGTCCATGATCCAGTGCAGCACCACGGTGTCGGTCTGCGACACCCACAGCGCGACGACGACGGCGATCAGCATCGTGAGCACCAGCAGCGCGATGGCGGCCGCGGACACCCGGTTGCGGTAGAGGGTGGCCACCGCACGTGCGTCGACCAGTTTCTCGCCCACCTTGAGCCGGGTCAGGAACATCGACGGATTGCTCTGCTGCCGGGTCCGGTCGAAGAAGGTCTCGATGTTGGCGGTGTGACCGGCGGTGACCAACAGCGCCGCGCCGTGATGGTCGGCCAGCAGCAGCGCCAGGTCCATCGCCGAACCGGCGGCCGGGAACGTCATCGCGCCCACCCCGAGATCCTGGATGCGCTCCAGGCCCGGTGCGTGGCCGTCGGCGTCGGCGGGCAGCACGACCTGGGCGCCGCACCGCAACACCTCGGCACTGAGCGGTTCGGGGTCACCGACGATCAACTGCGGACGGTAGCCCCCCTTGCGCAGCACGTCGGCACCGGCGCCGACACCGATCAGCACCGGCTGGTACTCCTTGATGAACGGCTTGAGGCACTTCAGGTCCTCGGCGGCGGATGCCTCCTCGCCGACCAGCACGACGTGCCGACGGCGCAGGTCGACGTCGATTTCGGGAATCCCGATCCCGTCTATCAACAGTGGGCTCTCGCTGCGGATGAACTCGATGGTGTTGCCGGCGAACGCTTCCAGGTGCGCGACCAGTCCGCTCTTGGCCTCCTGCATCAGATCGGATATCTCGTGGTCGCTACGTTCGACCCCGATGGCCAGTCGCCGGTCACCGGCGTAGACACCGCCGTTGTGGAGGCGGATCTTGGCGCCGTCCTTGATCTTCTTGAACACCGTCGGCCCGGCCTCGTCGATCAGGGTGACGCCGTTGGCGACCAGCACCTCCGGCCCCAGGTTGGGGTAGCGCCCCGAGATCGACGCCGATGCGTTGACGACGGCGGCAATGTCGGCTTCCACCAGCGCGTCGGCGGTGATCCGGTCCAGGTCGAGCACGTCGAGGACCACGATGTCGCCGGGGCCCACCCGCCGCAGCAGTCGGTCGATATCGTGGTCCACCCGCGCGGTGCCGACGATACCCGGGCGGGAGGCGTTACGGGTCAATAGCGCAGTCATCCTCATGCAGGGGATTCTGTCCGGGAAATCCGCAACACCCCGGGAGGCGCGCCGTAACAATAGCCTCAGTAGTTAGATTCCGTCACATCCGTCACAGGGTCTGGGAGCTGGTTCAAGCAGTTGCGGCCCGATCGTCACGGGCCGCCGCGAGCAGTTCCCGGGCGTGTGCGCGGCCGCTGTCCGACTCCCCCAGGCCCGCCAGCATCCGGGCCAATTCGGCGACCCGCTCGTCGTCGTCGAGACGACGCACCCCGCTTGCGCCCTCGGGCCCGGCGCCCTCCACCATCAGGTGCGCGTCGGCATACGCCGCGACCTGGGGCAGGTGCGTCACCACGATGACCTGCCGGGTGCGCGCCAACCGGGCCAGCCGGCGCCCGATCTGCACCGCGGCCCGGCCCCCCACTCCCGCGTCGACTTCGTCGAACACCATCGTGGTGCCGGCCGAATTACGTGACGACGTCGCCAGCACCACCTCCAGCGCCAGCATCACCCGGGACAGTTCGCCGCCGGAGGCGCTCTTTGCCAGCGGCAACACCGTCATTCCGCGGTGCGCCGCGAAACCGAACTCCACCTCGTCGATGCCGTCGCCGCCGGCGTGCACGGCCAGCCCGGACGGCAGCAGCACCGTTCCCGGGTCGTCGCCGGCGGCCGGGGAGCTGGTCACGTCGATGGTGAATTCGGCGTCGGTCATGGCAAGCCCGGCCAGTTCGGCGGTGACGGCCCCGGCCAGCTCGCGGGCGGCCCCGCGGCGCACCGTGCTGAGCTCGACAGCCGCCCGCACGACTTCACCGCCCAACTCCTCGACGCGACGGGACAGCGTTGCCAATGTCTCCTCGGAGACGTCGAGCTGGGCCAGCCGGTCACGGGCCTCGCGCGCCCATCCCAGCACACCGTCGATATCGGATGCGTACTTGCGGGTCAGCGTGCGCAACTCGGCCTGCCGCGACAGCCTGGTGTCCAGCGCATCGGCGTCCTCCGGCAGTTCGCCGAGGTAGTCTCCGAGTTCGCGCGCGGCGTCGGCGACGACCGCGAGCGCCTCCGCGAGCTGAGCGCCCAGCGCGTGCAGCGCGGCGTCGTCGGTGGCGTCCAGCATCGCCTTCGCCCGGCCCAGCCGATCGGTGGCCGAGGCCGGTGACAGCTCGGCGGGGTCATCGGGCGCACCGACCAGCGCGGTGTGGGCGGCGCTGGCGGCCGCTCGCAGCGCGTCGAGTTCGGAGAGCCGCCGAATCTCGGTCACCAGTGCGGCGTCCTCGCCGGGGCACGGGTCGACGGCGTCGATCTCGCGCAGCGCGAAGGTCAGCCGATCTGCCTCCTGCGCGAGCTCGCGGGCCCGGTTGCGCCGGTCGACCAGGTCACCGCGGGCCGCCTGCCAGTCGCGGCGGGCGGCACGGTACCGGTCCAGCAGGATGCCGACGTCGGCGAACCGGTCCAGCGCACCCCGCTGCTCGTCGGGCCGCATCAGCCGCAGCTGGTCGTTCTGGCCGTGCAGGGTGAGCAGCCCGGCGGTGAAACCACTCAACGATTTGGCGGGCACGCCACGGCCGCCCAGGTAGGCCCGCGACGGACCGTCGCGGCTGACCGCGCGCAACGCGATCACGCTGCCGTCCTCGTCGCGTTCGGCGCCGGACGACTCCAGGATCTCCTCGATCCCCGCGGCCGCGGCATCGGCAAGTTCGGCGGTCGAAAACCGGCCTTCCACCACGGCCCGGCCGGCGCCGGACCGCACCCTGGTGGCGTCGGCCCGGGCACCGCCGAGCAACTGCAGCCCGGTCACCACCATGGTCTTTCCGGTGCCGGTCTCACCGGTCAGCACGGTCAGGCCGCGGTCGAACTCGGCGGTCGCCGCGCTGATCGCACCCAGCGACTCGATGCGTATCTCACTAAGCAACGGCAAGCACCACTATTGTCACCGGCCGCGCCAGCCGGCGACCGGCAGCCGGAACTTGCGCACCAGGCGGTCGGTGAACGGCGCGCTGTCCAGCCGCGCCCATCTGACCGCGGTCTCGGACCGCCGTACCTCCAGCCGGCCACCGGCCGGCACCAGCATCTCCCGGCGGCCGTCGCAGAACACCAGCGCGTCGTGACCGCCGCCCTCCACCTCGATCGCGATGGTGGAATTGGGGCTGGTCACCATTGGCCGGGCGAACAGCGCATGCGCGTTGTTGGGCACCACCAGGATCGCGTCCAGGTCGGGCCAGAGCACCGGGCCGCCCGCGGAGAACGCATAGGCGGTGGATCCGGTCGGGGTGGACACCAGCACGCCGTCGCAGCCGAACGTCGACACCGGCCGGCCATCCACCTCGATGACCACGCCGAGCACACCGAGTCGTGGGCCTTTCTCCATGCTGGTCTCGTTGAGTGCCCAGCCCCGGTCGATGACCTCGCCGGCAACCCGCACCACGACGTCCAGCGTCATCCGGTCCTCTACCCGGTAGTCGCGGGCGATGACATGGTCGAGCACCGCGTCGATGGTCTCGGCCTCGGCTTCGGCCAGAAAGCCGATGCGGCCCAGGTTGACCCCCAGCACCGGGATGCCGGCGTTGCGCGCCATCTCCGCAGCCCGCAGGAAGGTGCCATCACCGCCGAGCACCAGCACCAGTTCGCACCCCTGCGCGGCACGGTTGTCCGGGTCGACCACCTCGATTTCGACGCCGAGTGCGCGCATGTCGTCCGGCGCCAGGTGCAGCGACCCCTTGTCGACGGCCTCGGCCGTCAGCACCCGCAGCGCGATGTCGTGCTCGCCCAGCACTTTCTCGACCCGGCGCGCGGTGTCGGTCGCCTCTTCGCGACCGGTGTGCACGACCAGCAGAATGGTGCGCTGCCGGCTCATTGCGGCCCCCTGGCGACGGCTTCCTGCACGGCTTGTCGCAGCACGTCGCCGGTGAGTGGCTGGCTGGGCGCGACCCTCAGATGCAGGAAGTACTCGACATTGCCGGACGGGCCGGGCAGCGGACTGGCGACGACACCGGCGGTGCGCCAACCCAGTTGTTCGGCGCGCTCGGCGACGGCCAGCACCGCGGCCGTGCGCAGGCTCGGATCGACGACCACCCCGCCGGCTCCCACCTGCCCTCGTCCCACCTCGAACTGCGGCTTCACCATGGGAACGATATCGGCGCCCGGCGAGGCACAACCAATCAGCGCCGGAAGCACCGCCGTCAGGGAGATGAACGACAGGTCGGCGACGACCACCTCGGCCGCCCCTCCGACGGCCTCCACCGCAAGGTCGCGCACGTTGGTCCGCTCAATGACGGTGACCCGCGGATCGGTGCGCAACGACCAGGCCAGCTGCCCATACCCCACGTCGACGGCGGTGACGTGCGCGGCGCCACGGTCCAGCAGCACCTCGGTGAACCCGCCCGTCGAAGCGCCGGCGTCCAGGCAGCGGCGACCTTCTACGGCGATCTGGAAAGCGTCCAGCGCGCCGATGAGTTTGTGCGCGCCACGCGACACCCAGTTGCGCTCCGCGCCACTGACGGTGAGGTTGGCGGTGACCGCGACGGCAGTGGCCGGCTTGACCGCGGGGATGCCGTCGATGCTGACCCGGCCGGCGCCGATCAACTCGGCGGCCTGCGCCCGAGAGCGCGCCAGGCCGCGCCGGACCAGTTCGACATCGACACGAGCATGCCGTGACATGCGCGCACTCAGCCTCTCTCCACCGATTCCAGGGCCTGCACCAGAAAGTCGTGGGCCGCCGCCAGACCGCGGGCCAACTCGTTGATCTCGGCCTGTGGGTCGGCTTGGCCGTCACCGTCCCCGGGCAACCCGGCGAGCAGCGCCTCGACCCGGGCCCGGATCTGGTCTGGTTCGATACTCATCGCGCCACTTACGGTAGCCGATGACGGCTACCGGCCCGGGGCGACCAGACCCCAGCGCGCCAGCGCGGCCCGAGCGGTGTCATCTCCCGCGGCGACGGAGCATCCCTCGCCGCCCGCGTCCCAGACCGCGCGGGCCACCGCTCGAACGACCGACAAGCCGTCGCCGTCGCCGTCGGAACCCGCCCAGTGGACGGTCACCGCTGCGCCGCCGGTCCGCACCTGCCACTGCGGTTGCGCGGCAATCGCGAGCCGACCGGTGTCCTCGTGCAGGCAGCGCAGGTCGTGACCGATATAGGTGGGGCGCTGGCCGGGCGGCGCTGCGACGGCGTCACGCGCCGAATTGACCCCGGTCAGCACCATCAGGCTGGGCAACCCGGCGGCATGGGCACCGGCCATATCGGTATCCAGTCGGTCGCCGACCACCAGCGGAGCGCGCCAGTCGCCGCGGGCCAGCGCATCGGTCATCAAAGCCGGCGACGGTTTTCCCGCGATCTGGGGCTCGGCGTCGGTGGCCGCGCGCAGCGCCGCCACCATGGCGCCGTTTCCGGGCAGCAAGCCCCGCTCGGACGGCAGCGTTCGGTCGACGTTGGCCGCCATCCAAATCGCACCGGCCCTTATCGCCAGCGTCGCCTCGGCAAGATTCGTCCAGCCGGTGTCGGTCGAGTGCCCCTGCACCACCGCGGCCGGCCGGTCCTCGAAGCGGTGCACCGGGCGCAGCCCGACCGCTGCGACCTCGGCGGCCAGCGCGCCGGTCCCGACGACCAGCACCGACGACCCGGCCGGGAGTTGCGCCGCCAGCAGATGCGCGGCGGTCTGCGCGCTGGTCACGACATCCTCGGCCGCGGCGGCGAAACCGAGCCGGTTCAGATGCTCCGCCGCCTCCCCGGCGCTGCGGGACGCATTGTTGGTGATAAACAACATCCGGGCCTGCGCCCGGTCCAGCGCCTGCACCGCTCCGTCGGTGGGCTCGTCCCCGCGAAACACCGTGCCGTCGAGATCGAGCAGCAAACAGTCATACCGCTGCGCCAGTGTCGTCATCTCAACTCAGTTCGGCGACGCGTTCTTCGGCGTCGGTGACACCGTCGACATCCGCGGCCGCCGCACGCAGGAACCATTGCAGCGCCTCCTCGCAGCGCTCCAGCGCCAGCAGCGTCTCGGCGTAGGCGTAGCACAGCCTCGCCGCCGTCGCGCCGGTGCGGCCGGGCTCGAGTTGCGGGGCCGACAGGACCGTCAGGGCCTGTTCCAACTGCCCCAGGTCGGCGCGGGCGCCGGCGGCGACGATCCGCAACTCGTCGGCATCGTCGCCCTGCAGTTGTGCCGCCTCCGGGCTGCTCGCCAGCTCGATCGCGCGCTGCGGGCGGCCCAGGCCGCGTTCGCAGTCGGCGATCAGCGCCAGCAAGGTTGATTTGCTGCCCATTCGCCGAGCCGCCCGCAGTTCGGCCAGCGCCTGCGCCCAGTCGCCGCAGCGGTAGGCCGCGATCCCGACGGCTTCGCGCACCGCGGCGATCCTGGCCGCACGATCCCGCGCCGCACGCGCGTGCTGCAACGCCGACTCCGGGTCGTCTTCGATGAGCTCACCGGCCACCACCAGGTGACGAGCCACCAGATCGGCGGTGCTGCGGTCCAACGTGGACAGCTCCCTGCGCACTTCGGGGGCTAGTTGGCGAGCTTCGACATCGGCGGGCAGTTCCGGTCCCCGCGGACCCGGCTCCGGCTCGGTATCGGACCCGGGCGGGGTTCGACGAACCCGGTCCGGCGCCGATCGCATCGGTGCCGGAGCGCCGCCCCCACGCCTTTGCTGCGGACCGCGCCCGCCGATCCCGGATCCACCGCGCGCCTGACGACGCTCACCACCTGCTCTGTTGTCGACCACAGAAACCTTTCGCCACGAAGCCTCGTGTCAGGATACGGCCCACCGCGAATACTGTTCGGGTCGCACCTTTCCTGTGATCCTCATCCGAGTTAGGCTGACTGCATTCCGAAACGCTCAACACAGACCGGCAGAGCTGTCCCCGGGAAAGGGCACAACGGTGATCTCCCGATTCGCAGGCCTGATCGCGCTCTGGGCAGGCGCATCGATCGGGCTGGCCGGTCCGGCATCCGCCGACCAACTCGACGGGACCTACACGGCGACACTGTACGGCGACAGCGGTGCACCGATAACCCAGACGTGGGTGTTCACCCCGTGCGGCGCGGACTGCGTGCACGTGGAAATAACGCCGACCACACCGCACATCAGCAAGGAATTGCACCTGCAAGGAAATTCCTGGACCGAATCCCGGGGCCGGAACTGCACAACCACCATCGACAACGACTCGCTTGCCGGCACCGAGGGGTGCCGGGTCAAGGCCTGGCATTTCCAGCTCGCCAGAGCCGGATAGGGAATTCCAGCAGAAATGCCCCCCGGCGTTGCCGGGGGGCATTTCTCTTGTGTGTGTTCGGCGGTGTCCTACTTTTCCACCCGTGTGGGTAGTATCATCGGCGCTGA
>CAZGGK010000070.1:0-19029 GCA_964525125.1 uncultured Mycobacterium sp. | reverse complement strand
GCCCGAACTCGGCGCGGTCGGCGTCGGTCCACCAGTCGACCAGGTTGCCGTCGCCGTCGTACTTGGCGCCCTGGTCGTCGAAGCCGTGCCCGATCTCGTGGCCGATCACCGCCCCGATGCCGCCGTAGTTGGCGGCGTCGTCGGCTTCCGGGTCGAAGAACGGCGGTGCCAGGATCGCGGCCGGAAAGACGATCTCGTTCATCCCGGGGTTGTAGTAGGCGTTGACGGTCTGCGGAGTCATGAACCACTCCTCGCGGTCCACCGGCCCGCCCAGCTTGGCCAGCTCGCGGTCGTAGTTGACCGCGTAGCCGCGCCGGTAGCTGCCGTACAGGTCGTCGCGGTCGATCACCAGCGCCGAGTAGTCCCGCCAGCGAGCGGGGTAGCCGACCTTGGCGGTGAACTTGTCCAGCTTGGCCAGGGCGCGCTCCCGGGTGGCCGGGGTCATCCAGTCCAGATCGGTGATGCTGACCCGGTATGCCTGCCGCAGGTTGTCCACCAGCGTGTCGATCCGGGCCTTGGCGTCCGGTGGGAAGTACCGCTGCACGTAGAGCCTGCCGACCGCGTCGCCCAGCAGGCCCTCCACCAGCGCCACACCGCGCTTCCAGCGGTCCCGGATCTGCTCGGTGCCGCTCAATGTGCGGCCGTAGAACTCGAAGTCCTCGGCGACCAGCGCGGAGGTGAGGATGCCGGCCCGGGCGTGGATCAGCCGCCAGCTCAGCCACAATTTCCACTGCGACAGCTCCCGGCTGCTCCACAGCGCCGCAAACGCCGTCAGGTAGTCGGGCTGACGCAGCACCAGCTCGGCCACCGCGTCCGGCGAACCGCCCAGCCCGATCACCCACCCGGCCCAGTCGAAACCGGGCGCCTCGGCGGGCAGGTCGGCGAAGCGGCGCAGGTTGTAGCCCAGCTCGGCGTCGCGGCGCTTGACCACATCCCAGTGCGCGGCCGCCAGTTCGGTCTCCAGTGCGACGATGCGGGCCGCGGTCTGGGCGTGGTCGACCGGGTCGCCGCCGTAGACCAGGGCGAACATCGCCGCGATGTGCACCGGGTAGCCGGCCAGGATCGCGGCGTGCTGTTCGTCGCGGTAGTAGGACTCGTCGGGCAGCCCGATGCCGGACTGGGTCAGGTGCAGCAGGTACCGCGCGGAGTTCTTCGAGTCGGTGTCCACGTACTGGCCGACTCCGCCGCCGACCCCGGTGCGCTGCAGCGCGCCCAGCACTGCCGCCAGCGCGGTGCGGTCGGCGGTGGCGTCGATCACGGCCAGCTCGTCGCGCAGCGGGGCCAGCCCGCGCTGTTCGACCGCCCGCTCGTCGCAGAAGCCGGCATACAGGTCGCCGATCCGCTGCTCGTCGGTGCCGGCCGCCGGGGAGCCGGCGCCGGCGCCGGTGATCAGCTCGCGCACCCGGTCCTCGGCCTGGTCGAACAGCGCGCGGAACGCTCCATCGGTTGCGCGATCCGGTGGTATCTGGTAGTCGGCCAGCCACCGACCGTTGACGTGCCCGAACAGGTCGTCCTGCGGTCGGATGGCGTTGTCGAGATGGTGGAGATCGAGGCCGGACGGGACGACTGCTGCGCTCATCTGACCGATCCTCGCACGGTGTCGCGGCCGCTCGTCCTGTACCCTCACGGCCATGCCTGACGAGCAGCAACCGGACTCGCCGGTCAAGGGGGAAGATACCGTTATCGAGGCAGACGCGCCGACCCGTGAGGTGGTGCTGGATGGCCTCGGCGACGCGGACGAGGAGATCGAGGAAGCTCGGGGGAGCACCGGCAAGAAGGCTTCCGGACCGCTCCTCTCGGCCTACGGCTGGGCGTCCGCCGTCCTGGGCGTGGCCTGCGTCGCGGCGGTGGTCTTCGGTGCGATCACCTGGTCGATGCACCGCGACGACCTCGACGAGCGCAACTACCGGGGGCGGGTCCTGCAGACCGCGGCCAGCTGGACCAGTGTGCTGATCAACCTCAATGCGGAGAACGTCGAGAAGGGCATGCAGCGGCTGCACGACAAGACCGCCGGTCAGCTCAACAGCGAGTTCGAGGCCGCGCTGGAGCCCTACCGCGACGTCGTGCAGCGCATCCAGTCGCGCAGCACCGGCCGGATCGAGGCGGTGGCGCTGGAGACGGAGCACCACGACCTCGATGCCGGAGCGGACGCGACGGACTCCACCAAGCAGCCGCCGCCCGGCGCCCGCCGGACCGATCCGGTGATGGTGATCGCGACCTCGATCGCGGAGAATGTCGGTGGCAAACCGCAGACCGTGCACTGGGCGCTGCTGCTCGACGTCTCCGACGTCGACGGCCAATTGCTGATTTCCCAACTGAGGTCGATCCGATGAAGAACGTCAAGCAGTTGCTGACCAGAAACCTCTGGCGGATCGTCTCCTTCGACGTGCTGGTGCCGCTGGGGGCCATCGCCGGGCTGGTGATGGTCGGGCTGGTGCTCAACTGGCCGCTGTGGTGGGTGTCGCTGGTCTCGGTGCTGATCCTGCTGATCGTCGAAGCGGTCGTGGTGAACTTCGTGCTGCTGCGCCGCGACGGGGTCACCGTCGGAACCGACGACGAGCGGCCGATGCTGCGGCTCGCAGTGGTGGTGCTGTGCACGGCCGCCCTGGCGGCGGCCGGCATCTTGGAGTACAAGGACTGGACGAAGCCCGATCGCGAGCTGCGCAACGACTCGGTGGAGGCGCTGAAGGTGGCCACCGAGATCGCGGAGGCCGCGGCGACGGTCAATCCGTTCGAACCGAATGCGTCGATGGACCGGGCGGCGGCGCTGATGGCGCCGGACCGGGTGGACGACTTCAAGCAGAAGATCGGCCGCAGCGCCCTCGACCTGGCCGAGCGCAACATCTCCGTGCAGGCGCAGACCCTGTCCGCCGGTGTGGAAGCGATCGTCCCGTCGGTGGCCAGGGTGGTGGTGGTGCTGCGCAGCACCCAGACGGTGATGAGTCAGGAGACCCGGCAGACATCGGTTCCGGTGCGGGTGATGCTCACCAAGCGGGACGGTCGCTGGATGGGGCTGGAGATCGCGCCGATCCACATCCGCTGATCGTCCCGGCGCTCAGTCGGAGCGCTGGGCCGCCATCTTGACGAATCGGTCGGATAGTCGCCGCATCCGGACCATCAGCGAGGCCGGCGGGTCGCCGCCGCCGGCCAGGTAGTCGGCGAGAACCTCGGCGGCGACGCCGATCCGGGAAGCGAATTCCTGCTCGCTCAGCCCGGATCGTCCGATCAGCAGTCGCATGTGGCGGACCACCTCGGCACGTTCGGCGGTTTCCAGGTGCGCCCGGGTGCGCGCCAGCACCTCCGAGAGCGCCTTGGCGATGCCGACCGGTGGGGTGCCGTCCAGCACCTCCTCGACCTGGCGTGCGGTACGGCCGTACGGATCCCGTTTGAGTGCCACCACGATCTGTTGCCAGACGGCGATGTCGCCGCCCTGCAGCGCCGAGCGGATGGCGACGGTCGACCAGAACTCCACCGGCTGTCCGGCGGGGTGCGGTGGCGGGTCGGACCGGCCGGGGGTCGAGTCGGGGTGCGTGTCCGCTGCCAACGTCACCTCGCCTCCTCGAGCATCGCAACCGCGACCGCCAGGCACCGTCGCCGGATGTCGGCCCAGTCGGCGGACTCGTCGGGCGAACCGTCTTCGGCCCGGTCGGCCGGGTGCGGGTCGGCCAGCCGGCAGACCAGCCGGGTGGCGATCGACTGCGGGCCGGCTGGTTGACCAGAGTAGTACCTGTCGATCGAGATCAGTGCCACGGCGGCGGTTTCCGGCTCCAGCGCGTCGATGAGTTCGGCGAACTGGGCGTAGTCCCGATAACTGTTGCGGGACATGATCAGATACGCCTGCAGTCGCAGCGTCTCCGCGCCGGTCGGGATCTGCAGCCGGTCGCCGTTGGGCAGCTGCGCGGTGGTGGTCTCCAGCGGCCGGCACCGGATGAGCGCCGATCGGGTGGTCTCCAGCGCGTCGAGGGCGACCGAGAGCCGCCCCCGCCACACCGTGACCGGATGCACCGGCCGCATCGGAGGGACGGCCCGGGGCAGCGCCCGGCCGGTGCGGTTGCGGTGCGGCCGAACGGCGTCCGGCCGCCCGGGCCCGGCGGCCACCGCCGTCGGCGTGGTGGCGACCTCGTTCGGCCCGCAGCCGCGCAGCGCCAGCGGATCGGCGACACAGATCGAGTTCGGCGCCAATTGCTTGAGCCGGGCCGCGGACTTCACCACCATCCGCAGGTCCGCGGTCGGTGTGGTCAGCTCGGCGATGTTGTCCGGGATGACCACCACCCGGCCCAGGTCGACGATCGGCAGCGGCTTCTCGAAGTCCACCGACGGCAGGATGCGGGCCAGCCAGCCCGGCAACCACCAGTTCCATCTCTCGAACATCGCCATCAGCGCCGGCACCAGCACCAGCCGCACCACCGTGGCGTCCACCGCGATCGCCACCGCGCAGGCCACCCCGAGCTCGGCGACCAGCGGCATCCCGGCGAACGCGAACCCGACGAACACGGCGATCATGATGAGCGCAGCGCTGGTGATGGTCCGGGCGCTGGTGCTCACCCCGTAGGCCACCGCGTCGTGGTTGCTGCCGGAGTGCAGGAACCGCTCCCGGATCCGGGTCAGCAGGAAGATCTCGTAGTCCATCGACAACCCGAAGGTCATCGCCAACACGATGGGCGGGATGGTGCTGTCGATCGACCCGGTCGGTTCCAGGCCCAACCGTTCCAGCCAGCCCCACTGGAACACCACCACCAGGCTGCCGTAGGCGGCGGCCACCGACAGCACCGTCATCAACACGCCCTTGAACGCCAGGAACACCGAGCGGATCGAGACCAGCAGCATCAGAAAGGCGATCAGCGCCACGAACAGCAGCACCAGTGGCTGGGTGGCCGACACCCGGTCGTCGAAATCCTTGATCAGTGCAGTCGGGCCGCCGACATCCACCTGCGCGGCCGGTGCGCCGGCGGCCGCGGGCAGCCGGCTGCGCAGCCAGTCGACCGTCTCGCGGGCGGCCATGTCCTCGGGATCGACGGTCAGCACCGCCGACAGCAGGCCGCTGCTGTCGTCGTCGGCGAAGACCGGTGCGGACACCGAGACGGTGTTGGGCGCCCGGGTCATCTCGTCGCGGACCGCGGCCAGGGCCCGGGCGTGAGCGGGCGACGACGCCTGCCCGCCCGGAAAGGTGACCACCACCCGGACCGGCCCCAGCGCGCCGGGGCCGAGTGCCTGCGCGGCCGCCGCCATCCCGCCGCGGATCTCGTGTGACGAGTCGAACTGGCGCAGCAGGCTGTTGCCCAGCGTCAGGGCGAACGCCGGCGCGGCGGCCACCAGCAACACCGCCGAAGCGGCCAGTGCCGACAGCCAGGGGCGGCGCATCACGGCACCGGTCCAGCGGGCCCAGAACCGCGACCGGGTGGACTCCGGGCGGTGCGACCAGTGCAGCAGCACCGAGCGCTTGGCCACGGAGCGCCCGAACGTCGCCAGGATCACCGGTGTCAGGGTCACCGAGGTCAGCACCGCGATCGACACCGCCAGGATCGCGCCGGTGGCCATCGACACCAGCACCGGGGTGTTGATCAGGTAGATCCCGGTCACCGAGGCGATCACGGTCAGCCCGGACAGCGCCACCGCCAGTCCCGAGGTCGCCATCGCCGCGTCGACGGCCTGCTGGGGCTCGCGTCCGCTGCGCAATTCTTCGCGGTAGCGCATCAGGATGAACAGGGAGTAGTCGATCGCCAGTGCGATGCCGAACATCGAGACCGTCGAGGTGACGAAGACCGACATCGTGGTGAACATCGACAACAGGTAGACCAGCCCCATCGTGACGACGACGGTGCCGATGCCCAGCGCCAGCGGAATCGCCGCGGCCGCCAGCGAGCCGAACACCGCCAGCAGCACGATCAGGACGACCGGCAGGTTCCACTGTTCCGCGGCGGCGATGTCGTGTTTGGTCTTCTCGCCGGCGGCCGCCCCCAGCGCGCCCTGGCCGATGACGTACAGCCGCACCGAACCGTTCTCGGTGTGCCCCGGCTGGTCCCCGTCGATGCCGAGCTTGCTGCGCAGCTTCTTGGCCACGTCGACCGCGCCGGTGTTGTGGAAATCCAGTCGCAACGACACCACGTAGGGCCGGTCCGGCCGCGGCGGCGGCTGGCTCTGGTCGGGCAGCACCGAAACGCTGGGCACCTCACCGGCGGTGCGCTGGAGCAGTGCCACCGCGTCGATCATGTCCTGGTAGCCGGCATCTGTGCGGGGTGCCGCCACCAGCGCCAGCGGCGACGCGCCCTGGTCGGGATAGTGGTCTTCGAGCTGGTACCACACGTGCAGCGACTGGGAGCCGCGGACCTCGAAGCCCCCCCCGGTGAGCTGGCCGGACTGCGTCACCACCAGATAGAGCGCGGGTACCAGCGTGAGCAACCAACCCGAGAGGACCAGCCAGCGCAGCCTGCACAGTCGGCCGGAAAGGCGCATCATGAACTGCTGGATCTCTGGCCTCCCCGCTCGCCCCGCTCGGCCGCCGAATAGCGTGCTGCGAGCCTACCGCAGGGCGCTGCCGCCGAGCCCTTGCTGACCTGGTCGGATGCTGTCGGGCGTGGGCGGCGCCGGCGGCCGCACTGTGAGCAGGGCGACGCCGGTCGGACTGGCGATGGTGGTGTGCGAAATGACAGGATGGCATCGGGATCTTGTCGGGGGAATCTTTTCGGGGAATCTTGTCGGGGCGCCGGCGCTCCGGGTATCTGCACCCGCGCCGTATGCGGCGCTCCGCCGCTGGTCCGCACCGCAATCCGCCGGGCGTAAGGAGTCACGCGTGAAAACGATCACCGCAGTCTTGACCGCCGCCGCGCTGGGCGGCGCCGTCACCGCCGCGCTGACGGTGCCGTCGGCAACCGCCTCGAAGGACCCGTGCACGGCCAGCGAGGTCGCCCGGACCGTCGGTTCGGTCATCACCTCGGTGGGGGACTACCTGGATTCGCACCCCGCGGCGAACCAGGCGGTAACCGGCGTGCTGCAGCAGCCCGCCGGGCCTGACTCGCTGGGGAGATCGGCCGGCACGCTGAACACCTACTTCCAGGCCAACCCCAAGGTGCAAAGCGAGTTGGAGGCCGCTGCCGAGCCGCTGGCCGGGCTGACCGCCAAGTGCAAGCTGTCGATCGGCATCCCCCAGGTGCTGGGCATGATCCCGGCCGCGCAGGGCCAGACCGGGTTGCCCGGCCAGGCGGCCGTGCCGCCGATGGTTCTTCGCTAGCGGCCGGAAAACCGCTTACCGCACCCGAACCGGCGGCGGATCGTTACGCTACCGGGATGTCGGCCACCGCAGACGAATCCGTTCACCCGGCGGTGCGCAAGGCCGCAGCCTGGTCGTGGCGGCTGCTGATCCTGCTGGCGGCGGTGCTGGCGGTGCTGCTGATCGTCCGGCGCCTTGAGGTGATCTTCGTCCCGGTGGCGCTGGGGCTGATGCTGTCGGCGCTGCTGCTGCCCGGTGTCGACTGGCTGGACCGGCACGGGGTGGCCCGCGGGCTGGCGGTGTTCCTGCTGCTACTCGGCGGGCTGGCGGTGCTGGCCGGGCTGCTGAGCTTCGTGGTCAACGAGTTCATCGACGGGGTGCCGGGCTTGGTCGAACAGGTGACTCAGCTGATCAGCTCGACTCAGCACTGGCTGATCGAAGGCCCGCTGCACCTGAGCCGCGAACAGATCGACAGCGCCGGCACCACCGCGATCACGTCGCTGCGCGACAATCAGGCCAAGTTGACCAGCGGGGCGCTGTCGACGGCGGAGACCATCGCCAGGATCGTCACCGGCGCCTTTGTGGCGCTGTTCTCGCTGATCTTCTTCCTGCACGGCGGGCGCGACATCTGGCGGTTCCTGGTCCGGATCTTCCCCGGCGACGTGCGCGCGAAAGCGCACGCCGCCGGCATCGCCGGCTTCGAGTCCCTGATCGGCTACGTGCGCGCGACCTTCCTGGTGGCGCTGGTCGACGCGGTCGGTATCGGTACGGGCCTGGCGATCATGACGGTGCCGCTGGCGCTGCCGTTGGCGTCGCTGGTGTTCCTGGGCGCGTTCATTCCACTGGTCGGCGCGGTGCTCACCGGGCTGCTGGCGGTGCTGGTCGCCTTGATCGCCAAGGGCTGGGTCTATGCGCTGATCACGCTGGGGCTGATCATCGCGGTGAACCAGTTGGAAGCCCACGTGCTGCAGCCACTGGTGATGGGCCGCGCGGTCTCGATCCACCCGCTGGCGGTGGTGCTGGGCATCTCCACCGGCGGGGTGCTGGCGGGGATTGTCGGGGCTTTCCTCGCGGTGCCGACGATCGCGTTCGTCGACCGGGCGGTGCGGGTGCTGATCCGTCCGGACCCGCCCGGCGAGGTCAGTACCGGCCCTCCCGCCGCAGCAGTTCCTGAGCGCTGAGACCGCCACCGCGACGGGGGCGACCCTTGTCGGTGCCGTTGCCGGCCGAAGCCGGGGGTTTGAGCTTCTCGGTGGCGGCCCGGGAGTCCTGGGAGTCCGGATGATCCTGGGCCGGGATGGCGGTGGTGGCGGGATCCTGGCCCGCGAGCGACTGCCCGCCGGAGTCGCCGGGTGTCCGTCCCGGTGCGGCCGGGAGCGGGCCGGGCCGGCCCGGACGCAGCTCACCGAGCCAGGACTCGACGTCGCGTTCCGGGTGTCCCTCGGAACGACCCTGGGCCGGCGGGGCCGGCGGGGCCGGCTGAGCCGGCTGAGCCGGTGGAGCCGGTGGGGCCGGCTGGGCCGGTGAGGCCGGCGGGCGCGGGTGATCGGCGGTGGGGAAGCGGGTCGTCGGCGGATCGGCCGGACGGGGTGCCCCGGCCGGCAACCGCGCGGTGCCGGCGCGCGATGGCGGGTCGGCGACCATTCGGCCGGTCGGCGCCTGCTCGGCTGCGCGGGGACGCACCGCTTCGACAGCCTTCGCCCGGGTCGGGTCCAGCGGTGGGCGCGGCTTGGCAGCGGTTGCGCGGCCGGCGCCGACCAGCGCCTGCGCCTGCGGGCGCACGGCGGGCCGCTTGCGTTCGGTGGGCAGCTGAATCTCGCCCAGCCCGATCCGGTTCTGGACGCGCTTCATCCACCGCGGCGCCCACCAGCAGTCGTCGCCGAGCAGTTTCATCACCGACGGCACCAGGAACATCCGCACCACGGTGGCGTCCAGCAGCAGTGCCGCCATCAACCCGAACGCCAGGTACTTCATCATCACCAGATCGGAGAACACGAACGAGCCGGCCACCACGGCCAGGATCAGCGCAGCCGCGGTGATCAGCCGACCGGTGGTCGCGGTGCCGATCCGGATCGCCTCGGAGGTGGACATCCCGGATTCGCGCGCCTCCACCATCCGGGAGACCAGGAACACCTCGTAGTCGGTGGCCAGCCCCCAGCCGACCGCGACCACCAGGGCGATGATCACCACCATCAGCGGCGTCGGGGTGAAATTCAACAGCCCGGCACCGTGCCCGTCGACGAACATCCAGGTCAGGATGCCCATCGTCGACCCGATGGTCAGGGCGCTCATCACCGCCGCCTTCAACGGCAGCACCAGCGACCCGAACGCCAGGAACATCAACAGCGTGGTGGAGATGAGCAGAATGACCACCATCAGCGGTGCGTTGGCCGACAAGCTGTGAATGCTGTCCTGCTCGAGAGCCGGGGTGCCGCCGACCATCAGGGTCAATCCCTTGGGTGGCGGAATCGCCCGTAGCTCGTCGATCTTTGCCGCCGCGTCATTGCGGTTGACCAGACCGTTCTGGATGACCCGGACCGACTTGTCCTTGGACGCGCCGGGGAGTTCGGGGCGCTCCTTCCACATGTCGTCGGGGTTGTTGTCCGGTACGACGAAACCGCTGATCGCCATCGCCCGGTTGCGGATGTCGGCGACCTGCTGATTGGTGACGTCCTTGTGGCTGTCGGACTGGATCACCAGCGTCAGCTTCTCGGTCCGGAAGCCGGGGAAGATCTTGTCGAATTCCTCCTGCGCCTGCCGGGAGGAATTGTCCGGCGGCAGGTACTTCTCGCTCATCCCGCCGAAGGACAGCTTGCCCAGCGGGACGATCAGCAAGATCATGGCGATCACGATCGGGATGGCGAACACCAGCGGCCGCTTCATCACGAAATTGACCAGCCTGCCCCAGAAGCCGGCTTCGACCTCCTCGCGGGTCTTGGTCTTCTGGGTCTTCTCGGCCAGGAAGTTCAGCCACCAGTTCATCGGGCCCCAGTTACGGAAGAACGGCACCCGCAGCAGGGTTCGCACCCCGAGCGCGTCGACGTTGCGGCCCAGAACACCCAGGCAGGCGGGAAGCAGCGTGATCGACAGCAGGGCGGCCAGGCCCACCGAGGCGAAGATCGCGTAGGTCAGCGATTTCACGAAGCCCTGCGGCAGCACCAGCAGGCTGGCGCTGGAGACGATGATCAGCACCGCAGAGAACACCACGGTGCGACCCGCGGTCATCACCGAACGACGGACCGCGGCTTCGGTGTCGTACCCTTCGGCGATCTCCTCCCGGAACCGGCTCACCACGAACAGCCCGTAGTCGATGGCGATACCGAAGCCGATCAGCGAGACCACCGGCTGGGCGAAGAAATGCACCGGCCCGAGCATGGCGACCAACCGCAGGATGCCCAGCGATCCGGCGATGCTCAAACCGCCGACCAGCACCGGCAGGCCCGCGGCGATCACCCCGCCGAAGACGAAGAACAGCACCACTGCCACCAGCGGCAGCGCCAGCACCTCCATCCGCTTCTGGTCGGTGGCGATGGTGCCGGTCAGCGCATCGGCGATCGGCTGCAGGCCGGCGAGTTTGACGTTGCCACCGTCGAGTTGCTGCAGGCTCGGCTGGACGGCCTGGTAGTTCTTGAGGATGGTGTCGTCATCGTCGCCCTTGAGCTGAACCGACACGAAGGCGTGCCGTTTGTCACCGTCGGCCATGTTGCGCAACTGCTCGGGGTTGGTGAAGTACCCCACCCAACTGAGCACCTGATCGGGGTGGTCGCTCTTGACCTTGTCGAGCCCGTTCCTGATGCTGTCGAACCAGGGCTGGGAGTCGACGGTCTGGCCCTTGGGCGCGGCGAACACAGCCACGACGTGGCTGGTGCGGTCACGGCCGTACACCTCGTCACCGAGGATCGACGCCTTGACCGACTGACTGCCGTCGTCGTAGAACCCGCTCTGGGTGACGTGTTCGCCCAGGTTCATCCCGTAGAGCCCGCCGCCCAGGCAGAGCGCAATCATCACGCCGATCACGATGAACCGGTAGCGGTATACCGTTCGACCCCACCAGGCGAACACCTAACGCTCCTCACTGCAGCTGCTGAAAAGACTCTCGCGGACGGCTATCTCCAGTTGTCACTCACGCGAGTTCAACAGCGCCGTCAGCGGCCGGAACGGCTGCAGCCATGCACCCTGCTCCGGCAGCGAATCCAGGCTGATCCGCGGCAGCCGCTCCCGAAACACACCGGGAATGTCTTCCAGGTCGACAAACTCCAAGGTATCCGAGGCTAGCGCCCAACTGGCATGTTCGCGAAATCCGAGCACCTGAACTTCGATGCCGGCGCCGGCGAGTTCCTGCAGCGGCTCACGGAATGCCTGCCCGTCGGCGGAGGCCACCACCACCGCGGCCAGGCCCTCGTCGTTCCGCAGTGCGATGTGGGCGAGCATGTCGGCATCCACATCGCTGTCTTCGTCGACCTTCGGCTTGGCGAACACCGCGAACCCGACGTTGCGCAACGCCTCCACCCAGGGCCGGACCACGTCGGCGGTGCCCGCCGCGATGTTGGTGAACACGGTGGCTTCGGGTTCGATCGAGAGGTCCGGTCGAGCCGCCGACAGCTCCGCGCAGCGGCCCAGCAACCAGCGGCCCAGCGCATCGAAGCGGGGTCGCTCCACGCCGGTGGGGCGGCGCCCGAGGATCGCGCCCAGACCCATGTCCAGATTGGGGGCGTCCCACACCAGCAGCACCCGCCGGGCCGGGGGGTCGGCGCCGGGCGCCGGTTGGGTGGGTCGTGCGATGACCTCGGTCGCCGGGTCCCCTGCGGTGAGTGTCATGGCCGCTTCTCCCAGATGAACTCGGTGACGGCGCGGCCCGCGTCGCGGGCTTTCGCCTGGTACTTGGTGACGGGACGGGTCACCGAGATCGGCAGTGCGGCGCCCGGAGCCACCCGCCGCAGCCGGGACTCGGCAGCACCGGCCTCGGCGATCTGCTCGGCGTAGCCCGCGTGGTCGGTGGCCGCGTGCAGCACACCGCCGGGCCGCAACCGGTCGGCGATCAACGCGATGGTGGCCGGCTGCAGCAACCGCCGCTTGTGGTGCCGTGCCTTGGGCCAGGGGTCGGGGAAGAAGACCCGCACCCCGGTCAGCGACCCCGGTGCGATCAGGTGTTCGAGCACGTCGAGTGCGTCGCCCCGGATCAGCCGGATGTTGCCCGGGTGCGCCGGGCCCGCCCGGTCGATCGCGCCGAGCAACTGCGCCAGGCCGCGCCGGTACACCTCCACGGCAACCACGTCGACGGCCGGCTCGGCCTGCGCCATCGCCACCGTCGACGTGCCGGCGCCACAGCCGATCTCCAGCACCACCGGGGCGTCCCGGCCGAACCACCCGGCCAGGTCCAGCGGTTCGGTGAAGCTCGACTGATCCGGCTGGCGGGCCTCGGCGCCCAACTCGGGCCAGAGCCGCTCCCAGGTGAGCTGCTGAGCGGCCGAGAGTGCGGAGTGCCGGGACCGGGTGCTGAAGTTGCGGGCGCGCCGGCGCTCGGCCGGTTGGCCGGGCGATCCCGCGCCGACCGGTTCGGCGCCCGTCGCGCACTGCGCCTGCATGGGTCCATCGTGGCCCATCGACCCCGACGTGCTCACGGTGCGGTGCATATTGATACCCAACAGTTGCCTTCGATCCGTCAAGGATATAGAGGTGACTCGCGCCCGGCCGGTGCTCATGTCACCATGCGATCGTCACGGGAGGGCTGGGGGACCGGATGTTCGTCGACGCGCTGCGGGGATTCGCGACCGAGGTCGCCGACCCCCGGGTGGGTGCGGTCGCCGAGCGGATGGCCGCACCGGTGCGGGTCGCGGTGTGCGGCCGTCGCGGGGTTGGCCGGCGCACCGTCGCGCGGGCGCTGGAGTCCCGCGGGGTGGCGGTGTGGCCACACCAGGTTGCCGATCTGGTCGTCTACGTCGTCGCCGAGGTGGCCAAGCCCGAGGACACCGCCGCGGTCGCGGCGTCGTCGCAGCCGGTGGTGGTGGTGCACAACAAGACGGATCTGACCGGGCGCTCGGTGCTGGCCGGCGTCGCGGCGCGGCTCGCGGCGCCGGTGCTGCCGGTCGCGGGGCTGCTCGCGGTGGCCGCGCTGGACGGTGGGGCATTTGCGGCGCTGCAGGTGCTGGCCGCTGAGCCCGCCGACCTGACCAGTGCGGAACGGTTTCTCGCCGGCCCGCACCGGTTGCCGCGCGAAGTCCGGCTGGCGCTCTGCGAGGCCCTCGACCTGCCGGGGATCGGCCACGCGGTGGCCGCGATCCGGCACGGCGCCTCCGCCGATCCGGTGCGTGAACTGCTGCACGGGCTCAGCGGTATCGACGCGGTCGTGCACCGGCTCGACACCGTCGGTGCGGCGGTGCGGTATCGGCGGCTGCTGGATGCGGTCGAGCAGCTGGAGGCGCTGGCCGTGGGTGATGAACGCATCGGTGACTTTCTCGCCTCCGACGACACCGTGCTGGCCCGGATGGCGGCCGCCGTCGACGTGGTCCAAGCGGTGCGGCTGGTCGTCGACGCCGACGGCGATGCCGGCGCTCTGCTGCGCCGGGCGGCACGCTGGCAGCGTTACCGCTGCGGGCCGGTCACCGGGTTGCACGCCGCCTGCGGGAGCGATATCGCCAGGGGGACGCTGCGGTTGTGGGCGGCGGCGGGGTCCTGGGCGTGACCGGGCCCGATTCGGCGCGGGTGGACGCACTGATCGCCGCGGTCGCCCCCGATCTGGCGGCGTCGGCAGCGCCGCACCGCGAGGTGGTGCTGGTGACCGGGCCACCGCTGGCCGGGGTCGGTGCGGTGGTGGCGGCGCTGCGGGACCGGCTACCGGACCGGACGTTCACCGAGGCGCCCCACCCGGCCCCGGCGGCGGTGGTGTTCGTGGTGTCGGCGGCCGCGGCGCTGACCGAGTCCGACTGCCTGCTGCTGGACTCCGCCGTTGCCCGGACCGACGTGGTGATCGGTGTGCTGGCGAAGATCGACGTGCATCGCCAGTGGCCGCAATTGCTGGACCTGGCCCGCCAGACCGTCGCCGCCCGGTCGCCGCGGTACCGCGCCATGCCGTGGGTGGGGGTAGCCGCCGCGCCGCGGCAGGGTGGGCCCGGCGTCGCCGACTTGGTCACCGAACTTCGAAGGCAGCTCGGCGATGGCACGGCGGCGCGACGCAACCGGCTGCGCGAATGGGAGTCCCGACTCTGTGCCGCCGCCGCTGCCGAGGATCGCGCCGCTGCGACGCTGCAGGCGCGACGCGATGCCGCGGTGCGGGCACGGCGGCTCTCGGCTGCGCAGCGCAGCATCGCGCTGCGCAGCCGGATCGCCCGGGCCCGGGTGCGACTGCACTACCTCGCTCGCAGCCGCTGCAGCGCGTTGCGCGCCGAGCTGGCAGAGGAAGTCGCAGGCATGACCCGGCGCCGGCTCCCCGGATTCGAGGCGCACGCCCGCCACCGGGCCGACGAGATCCTCGCCGAGGTGGGGCGGGCCGCGGCGGCGCAGCTGGCCGAGGTGGCCGGCGGACCTGGGCTGGTTCCGGACCGCCCGCCGGGTGCGCCGCTGCCGAAGGTCGAGGTGTCACCGATCGCGTGGCGGTCCCGGCGGCTGGAGACCCAGCTGATGGTGCTGCTGGGCGCCGGCTTCGGGCTGGGCGTGGCACTGACGCTGAGCCGGCTCTGCTCCGGGGTGGCCGCCGGGCCCGGGGCGGCGGTCTCCGCGGTGGCCGGGCTGGTGGCCGCGGCGTGGGTGGTGGGTGTCCGCGGCCTGCTGCGCGACCGCGCGGTGCTGGAGCGCTGGCTGGCAGATGTGGTCGCGGCGCTGCGGGCCGCCACCGAGGAACTGGTCGCGATGCGCGTGCTGTCCGCGGAATCGGCGCTGACCGCTGCCCTGGCCGAGCAGGACGGAGTCGAGGGCGGAGCCGCGGCTGCCCGGATCGCTGCGCTGAACGGCGCCGTGCGCGCACACCCGACCGCGGCGGCGCTGCGCGACCGGCGGCTGCCGCCGTTGCGGCACGCGCTGGCGGCGGTGCGGGCCGAACTGGGCGTGGGTTAGCTAACACACGCCCGATTTAGGGCGAAGACCCCGTTCGCGGTAACCTTCAGTTAACAAATGGTACGGGTGGGCGACGGATGCGTTCGCTGCAAAAACATGATCACAGGAGAGTTTCGATGACCTCAGCGACCATTCCGGGTCTGGACGCCGCGCCGACGAAGCACCAGGGTCTGCTGTCCTGGGTGCAAGAGGTCGCAGCGTTGACCCAGCCCGATCGGGTGGAGTGGTCGGACGGCTCGAACGCGGAGTGGGACCGGCTGATGACCCAGCTGGTGGACGCCGGGACCGCCGTCAAGCTCGATGACGCCAAGAAGCCCAATTCCTACCTGGTGCTCTCCGACCCGGCCGACGTGGCCCGGGTCGAGTCACGGACCTACATCTGCAGCGCCACCGAGGCGGGCGCCGGGCCCACCAACAACTGGATGGACCCCGCCGAGATGCGGGCCACCATGACCGAGCTGTACCGCGGTTGTATGCGCGGCCGCACCATGTACGTGATCCCGTTCTGCATGGGCCCGCTCGGCGCCGACGACCCCAAGCTGGGTGTCGAGATCAGCGACTCGCCGTACGTGGTGGCGTCGATGAAGATCATGACCCGGATGGGCAGCGCGGCGCTGGAGAAGATCGGCACCGACGGCGACTTCGTCAAGGGCCTGCACTCGGTGGGGGCCCCGCTGGCCGAGGGCCAGAAAGACGTGGCTTGGCCGTGCAACGAGACCAAGTACATCACCCACTTCCCGGAGACTCGGGAGATCTGGAGCTACGGCTCGGGCTACGGGGGCAACGCGCTGCTGGGCAAGAAGTGCTACGCGCTGCGGATCGCCTCGGCGATGGCCCACGACGAGGGCTGGCTGGCCGAGCACATGCTGATCCTCAAGCTGATCTCCCCGGAGAACAAGGCCTACTACATCGCGGCAGCGTTCCCGTCGGCGTGCGGCAAGACCAACCTGGCCATGATCTCCCCGACCATTCCCGGCTGGCGCGCGGAGACCCTCGGTGACGACATCGCCTGGATGCGGTTCGGCAAGGACGGCCGGCTCTACGCGGTAAACCCGGAGGCCGGTTTCTTCGGGGTGGCGCCGGGCACCAGCCGCAGTTCGAACCCGAACGCGATGACGACGCTGGAAGCCGGCAACACCATCTACACCAACGTGGCGCACACCGACGACAACGACGTGTGGTGGGAAGCCATGAGCGATGAGGCGCCCGGGCACCTGATCGACTGGAAGGGCAACGACTGGTACGGCGGTAAGACCGAGACCCCGAGCTCGCACCCGAACTCGCGGTACTGCACCCCGATGTCGCAGTGCCCGATCCTGGCGCCGGAGTGGGACGACCCGGCCGGCGTGCCGATCTCGGCGATCCTGTTCGGCGCCCGCCGCAAGACCACCGTTCCCCTGGTGAGCCAGGCCCGCGACTGGCAGCACGGGGTGTTCATCGGCGCCACCATGGGCTCGGAGCAGACCGCGGCCGCCGAAGGGACCGTCGGCAAGGTCCGCCGTGACCCGATGGCGATGCTGCCGTTCATCGGCTACAACGTCGGCGACTACATGGCGCACTGGATCGACGTGGGCAAGAATTCCGACGAGTCCAAGCTGCCGAAGGTGTTCTTCGTCAACTGGTTCCGCCGCGGCGACGACGGCCGCTTCCTGTGGCCGGGGTTCGGCGAGAACAGCCGGGTGCTGAAGTGGGTCGTCGACCGTGTCGAGGGCCGCGCCGGCGGCCAGGAGACCCCGATCGGCACGGTGCCGGAGGCATCCGACCTGGAACTGGCCGGGCTGAACGTCGACGCTGCCGACGTAGCCCAGGCGCTGGCGGTGAACGCCGACGAGTGGCGGGCCGAGTTGCCGCAGATCGAGGAGTGGTTCGAGTTCATCGGCGACAAGCTGCCCAGCGGGCTGCGCGACGAGCTCGACGCCCTCAAGCACCGCCTGGGCTGATATTCCTGCGCCGAACGTGTTCTGACGCCGAAAAATCCGCTGATCTTTCGGGCGGATTACCACGCCCGGCGAGGCCGGCCGGTCAGACGTACAGGCCGGCGAACGGTGCGAAACCCAGGTTGCGCACGACGAACCAGATCGCCACCAGCGCCAGCGTCACCGGTGCCGCCCACCGCCAGTGCTGCCAGCTGCGCACCCGCCGGTCGGCCACCCGGCCGTAGGTCCACGCCGCGAAGGACCACGCCAGCAGCAGCACGGCAACCAGTCCCAGGGCGTTGAAATGCAGCGCGGCCCCCACGTCGCCGCGCAGCAGCGAATACATCATCCGCAGCCCGCCGCAGCCCGGGCAGTCGATGCCGAACAGCGCCTTGAGCGGGCACAGTGGCAGAAAACCACCGGGAACGGTCGGGTTGCCCAGCCGGATCGCCACGCATCCGACGATTGCCGCGGCGGCGAGCATCGACGGCTCGGCAAGCCGCCGGCGCAAGCCCCGCGGTGCCGTGACGCCGAACGCCGTCACCATGGCCGGCTCAGTAAGCCGGGGTGTAGGTGGTGCTGGGAACGGTGTCCTGGATGCCCTCGAAGACCGCGAGGCCGAATATCGCAATGTAAATCAATATCCCGATGACCCAGACAGCGGCTCCGCACAGGGCGACGATCGACCAGGTTCGAGCCCGGTTCGCGGACTGCTGCGCTTCGTCGTAGCGGCCCTGGCTCCACAGCCTGGACACTTTGGTGGCATTCACGATCGCGGGAATCCCGAGCGGCCAGCAGCAGAGCAGCGTGACGATGATCGCCATGGCGAGGTGGTTGTTCGGCTCCGGTTGGCCTTGCCAAACGGGAGGGCCCTGCCAATTGGGTTGTTGGCCCTGCCAATTCGAGGGCCCGCCGGGTGGCGGGGCCGGTGGATGACTCATGATGTCCGCCTTCCCTGAAGACAGCAGGCCGATGGAGTTGGGTGCCGCCGCGCCGGGGCCGAAGCCAGGTCAGCGTACCGCCTAGACGCAACCGCAGCGTCGGTTTTCGCCTGAACGGGTGGCGGCTCAGAGCTCGCCGCGGGCCACCAGTTGCGCGGCGATCACGTTGCGCTGGATCTCGTTGGTGCCTTCACCGACGATCATCAGCGGGGCGTCGCGGAAGTAGCGTTCCACGTCGTACTCGCATGAATACCCGTAGCCGCCGTGGATCCGCACCGCGTTCAGCGCGATCTCCATGGCGACCTCGGAGGCGAACAGCTTGGCCATCCCGGCTTCCATGTCGCAACGGTCCCCGCTGTCGTAGCGTTCGGCCGCGTACCGGGTGAGCTGGCGGGCGGCGGTCAGCTTGGTCGCCATGTCGGCCAGGTAGTTGCCCACCGACTGGTGTTTCCAGATCGGCCGGCCGAAGCTCTCCCGCTGCTGGGCGTAGGCCAGCGCGTCCTCGAGTGCCGCGGTAGCCACCCCGAGCGCCCGCGCCGCGACCTGGATGCGGCCGGTCTCCAGGCCTTTCATCATCTGCGCGAAACCTCTTCCGGGCGTCTCGCCCAGCACCGCCGCCGTCGGCACCCGGCAGTCGGCGAAGTGCAGCTCGCACGACTCGACGCCCTTGTACCCCAGCTTCGGCAGATCGCGCGACACGGTCAGCCCCGGGCGTGGATTCTCCACCAGCACAACCGAAATCCCCTGGTGCCGGGGCATCGCGTTCGGGTCGGTCTTGCACAACAGCGCGATCAGCCCGGAGTGCCGGGCGTTGGAGATCCAGGTCTTGGACCCGTTGATCATCAGCGTGCCCGGATCGCCGGGCAGCGCGGTGGTCGCCATGTTCTGCAGGTCGCTGCCGCCGCCCGGCTCGGTC
>CAZGGK010000069.1:0-20134 GCA_964525125.1 uncultured Mycobacterium sp. | reverse complement strand
GCCCGGCCACCCCCGGGTGCGCCAGCAACCGGTCCAGGAACGGCCGCTGCCCGGCCAGCAGCTTGGTACGGGCCTGCGCCGCGGTGAACCAGCCGACACGGTCGACTTCGGCGAACTCCCGCAGCTGACCGGAGTGCGGCGGCCACTCCAGCTCGAACGTATTGCTTTGCGCGCCGGTGACATCCAGGTCACCGAGCACGGCGAAGGCGGTGACCCGCTTGCCGCCGGGCTGCTTGAGCTCGCCCAGCTCGATAAGCGGCCCGTCCGGTGCCGCCACCCCGACCTCCTCGGCGAACTCCCGGCGCGCGGCGGCCCACGGGTCTTCGCCGGCGGCGTACTCGCCCTTGGGGATCGACCAGACCCCGTCGTCCCGCCGGGCCCAGTACGGGCCGCCCGGGTGGGCGATCAGCACCTCGACGGCGGTCTCGCGGAACCGGTACAGCAGCAGCCCGGCGCTGCGACTGGGCACGGCTCTTACACGCCCACCGCGCGTTCCAGGTCGGCCAGCGCGGTCTCCAGGTAGGCCAGCAGCCGCTGCAGGTGCGGAACCGAACGCCGGCAGCCGACCAGGCCGAAGTCGAGGTTGCCGGCGTTGCTGACCACGGTGATGTTCAGCGCCAGCCAGTCCAGTGCGATCGACATCGGGTAGTTGCCGTCGAGGCGCGCGCCCCGCCAGTACAGTGGCTCGGCCGGCCCCGGCACGTTCGAGATGACGATGTTGAACGGCGGCGGGACCGAGCCGGCGACGCCCGGGATCGCCGCCATCAGCAGCGGGGCCATGTTCGCCGCCGACAGCGCCAGCGCCTGCGCCCGCGGAAGTTCGGCGAAGACCTTCTTGTTGCGGCGCATCGAATCGCTGATCGTCGCCAGCCGGTCGGCCGGGTCCTCGATGTCGGTGCCCAGGTTGCACAGGATGGTTCCGACCATGTTGCCGCCACTGTCCGCCTCGGCGTCACTGCGCAGGCTGACCGGCACCATCGCCACCAGTGGGCGGTCCGGCAGCGCCTGCTGATCGGCGAGGTACTGCCGCAGCGCCCCGGCGCACATCGCCAGCACGACGTCGTTGACCGTCACCCCGGCGGCCAGCTTGACCTTCTTGACGCGGTGCACCGGCCAGGACTGGGCGGCGCACCGGCGGGCCCCGCCGATCTTGACGTTGAGCATGGTGCGCGGCGCTTCGAACGGCAGCGTCAGCTGCTGTTGCAGTAGTGCCGATCGGGCCAGCGAAAGCGTCGACGGCCCCAGCGCGGCAAGGCCTTTCACCAGCCCTGCCAGTTCCCGCAGCGGAGCTGCCGGGCTGGGCTGGGAGCGCTGTCGCGGCGGCAGCGCCCACGGCACCCGCACCTCGTGATCACGCGGGTCGGTCGAGAGCATGCGCCCGATGAGGCGCAGCAGCGAGACGCCGTCGATGAGGGCGTGGTGGATCTTGACGTACACCGCGAACCGGCCGTCGTCGAGGCCCTCCACCAGATGGGCCTCCCACAGCGGCCGATGCCGGTCGAGCAGGCTGCCATGCAGCCGGGACGTCATCTCCAGCAGGTCGCGCACCCGTCCCGGCACCGGCAGCGCCGATCGCCGCAGGTGGTAGTCGACGTCGATGTCGGCGTCGTCGTCGTAGGCCCAGCCCACGTTGGTGATGCCACCGAAGACGGTGGCCGGGTGTTTGCGGAAGGTGGGCTGGAAGTCGCGGTGTGCCAGCATCGCATGGTAGATCTCGCCGACGAATTCACGGCCGGCACCGGCCGGCGGCTCGAACAGCATCAAGCCGCCGACGTGCATGGGGTGTTCGCGGGATTCGCCCAGCAGGAATACCGCATCGGCGGGCGCAATCAGCTTCATCGGTCCATTACACCGGACAGCCCGCCGGTCCGCTTGCTAACCTTTCGCGATGCACCGTGCAGTCTCCGGCGCCGTCGCGTTCGTTTGCATGATGCTGTTGGCCGGGTGCACCACCGCGGGCCCCACCGTGGTGCCCGGTCGCGCGGTGTCGATGCTGTACAACCCCGCGCGGGTGGGTGGCCTGCAAGCCACCGACGGGCCCAGCGGCGCACGCGGCACGGTACCGGCGGTCACCGCCAGGGTGGAACACAGCGACGACGGCGAGATCGACCGGTTGGCACTGCTGGCGATCGACGACATCGAGGACTTCTGGACCCAGCACTACAGCCAGTCGCTGCGCGGCACGTTCACGCCGGTCTCCACCCTGGTCTCCTACGACTCCACCAGCCCGTCCAGCCCGAAGGTGTGCGGCGCGCGGACCTATCAGCTGCCCAACGCGATGTACTGCCACCGCGACGACATCATGGCCTGGGATCGCGGAAAGTTCCTGGCCACGGCTCGTAAATACTTCGGCGACATGTCGATCCACGGAACCCTGGCCCATGAGTACGGTCATGCGCTGCAGTACCAGGCCGGGCTGGTCGACGACTCGACGCCGGTGCTGGTGCACGAGCAGCAGGCCGACTGTCTGGCCGGGGTGTATCTGCAGTGGGTGGCCGCCGGAAGTTCGCCGCGCAACATCCTGAGCACCGGCGACGGTCTCAACCATCTGCTCGCCGGGCTGATCGTGATCCGCGACCCGATCTCGACGGCGGAGAACGAGGTGTCGATCTCCGATGCGCACGGCACCGCGCTGGACCGGGTCAGCGCCTTCCAGACCGGATTCGACGGCGGCACCGAACTGTGTGCCGCGATCGACATGGCCGAGATCGAGAAGCGCCGCGGCGACCTGCCGTCGTCGCTGTTCGAGAACAGCGAGCAGAGCGACCTCACCGTGGACGCCGGGGTGCTCTCGACGCTGATGGAGGAGCTGGGCCAGATCTTCACCCCGGCCAGCCCGCCCACACTGTCCACCAGTCCCGGCGACTGCGCCAGCGGCCAGAAGGCCGACCCGGCCGCCTACTGCGTCGCGTCCAACACCGTCGTCGTCGACCTGCCCGCACTGCAGGAGCTGGCCGCACCGAACGACCAGTCGGCCAACGACCTGCCGCAGGGCGACAACACCGCGCTTTCGGTCGTCACCTCCCGCTATGCGCTTGCCGTGCAACACGAGCGCGGCGTGGGGCTGGAATCGGCCACGGCGGCGATGCGCACCGCGTGCCTGACCGGGGTGGCCCAGCGCCGGATGGCCGAATCGATCACGCTGCCGTCCGGCGGCGGGCTGGTCCTCGGCGGCGGCGACCTCGACGAGGCCATCACCGGCCTGCTGCTCAACGGGCTGGCCGCCAGCGACGTCAACGGCAACACGGTGCCGGCCGGCTTCACCCGCATCCTGGCCTACCGCTCCGGGTTGCACAGCGACACCGATCAGTGCTTCCAACGGTTTCCCTGACGGGTTGGCTGCCGGCCCGGGCGGTCAGGCAGTTTAATAGCGGGTATGAGCGGTCCGCGCCGACCCGACCAGCCGGAGTATCCCGGCCGTCCTCCGCTGCCACATCCGGGTCCGCAAGCGCATCCGGGCCCACCCCCCGGTCCGCCGCAGCGGCCCGGTCCGCCGCAGCGGCCCGGTCCGCCGCAGCGGCCCGGCCCCCCGCAGCGTCCCGGCCCCCCGCCGGGTGGCGGCCCTGCGCCGACCGTCCCCCGCCAGCCGTATCCGCCGGCGCCACCGGCCCGCCGGCCGGCCGAGGAACCGCAGTGGTGGCAGCAGACCCCGCAGCGGCCGATGGAGCCGCGCCGGACCTGGTCGCCCGGCCCCCCGCCACCGTCGCCCCGGTATCCGGCGCAGGCAGCCGGGCCCTCGTCACCCCCGTACCGGCCGGTGCCGCCGGGCGCCCCGCCGGCAGTGCCGCCCCCACCCGTGCAGCCGGCCACCGGACCGGGCGCTGCCAAGCGCTGGCTGTTGGTCGGGGGCGGACTCGCCGCGCTTCTCCTCGCGGCACCGATCCTGGTGGTGGGACTGAAGATGTCGGGAGCCCTGACGATCAGCGGCCCCACCGAGCTCGACGTCAACCAGGTGCAGGCCGGGGTCCAGCAGGTCCTCACCGATCCGATCAACGGCTACGGGCGTGACAACGTCAGCGCCGTGCAGTGCAACGGCGGCAAGAACCCGACCGTCAAGCCGGGCGACAGCTTCACCTGCCAGGTCAGCGTCGACGGCGCCGCACGGCAGGTGACCGTGGTGTTCTCCGACGACGCCGGGACCTACGAGGTCGACCGGCCACGGTGACCGGGCAGCGCCCGGGCCCCCGGAACATCAGGTGAACAAAAGCTTGAATTGTTCTTTCATTGTCTCTATAAATATCCGGATGACTACTCGCTCAGCTCGGATACGCTTCCTCGTCCCCCGGCTCGTCCCCCGGCTCGTCCCGCTGCTCGCCACCGTGTTCGGCCTGCTGGTGGCCGCGCCCATGCACCCCGCCGCCGCCGCCGCCGCGCATATCACCGGTATCGAAAAGGTTACCGACCGCTGGGACAAGGTCTCGGTGTACTCGCCATCGATGGACAAGGTGATCGTCAACGACGTGTTCAAGGCCCCGGTCAGCGGCGCGCCCACGTTCTACCTGCTGCCCGGTATCGACGGCGGCGACAACATCGACCCGGGCGGGAACTTTCCGCCGGGCTCCAAGAGCTGGTTCGGCATGACCGACATCCAGGGGTTCTTCGCCAACAAGAACGTCAACGTCGTCTCGCCGCTGGGTGGGCAGTTCAGCTGGTTCACCGACTGGATCAACGACCACAGCAAGCAGTACCAGACCTACATGACCCAGGAACTGCCGGCGGTGATCAACGCCCAATACAACACCAACGGCCGCAACGCGGTGGGCGGGCTGTCCAGCACCGGCGGGACCGCCGTCGACTACGCCATCCAGGCGCCGGGAACGTACCGGGCCGTCGGTTCCTACAGCGGTCTGCTGACGCCGGCCGAAAGCCCTCAACAGGTGCAGTTGACGCTGATGAGCGGTGGCGCGAGCGCGGAGAACATGTGGGGCCCGTCGGGCGGTCCGCTGTGGGTGGCGCACGACCCGTCGAAGAACGTGGAAAAGCTGCGCGGTGTGGCCGTCTACGTCGCCGCATCCGCCAGCGGCAGCGTGGGCGAGGTCGATCGGCTGCCCGAAGGCTTCGGCCCCAACTTCACCGGTGGGCTCGTCGAGCGCATCATCGCCGACAGCACCAAGCAGTTCGCCGACACCGCAGCGGCGGCCGGGGTGCCGGTCACCTACGTCGTGCGGCCCGACGGCTCCCACACCTGGGGCCTGTTCGAGTCGGAGATGCAGGAATCCTGGAACACCACCATCGGCCCGGCGCTCGGGGTGCGCTGAGCCGGCGCCCGGTGCCATAGGCCGGGCTCGATTGAGTGTGACCGCACAGTGAACGCCGTTGGCGCACAATCAAACGCTGCCAGAGCTGATGGACCGGCCCGGCACCGCGCCCGGCCCGGCTGAGTGTGCAGCCACGGCGTTCACTGTGCATCCGGCGCGACGAGAGTCAGCCATCCCCGATCCCGGGGCCGGCCGGCACCAGTTGGTCCGGGCAGTACGACCGCGCCGCGATCGCGCTGAACTGCGCCGCATGCTCGGTGGTCAGACCGGGATTGCGGGCCTGCAGGTCGGCCAGTATCTGCGGCCCCGGCTTGCCGCTGCGGATGAGCCTGCACACCCCTTGGGCGGTGGCGATGGTCTGTTCCAGGCTGCTGTAGGTGATGCCCGCCGCGCGCAGCGACGCCAGGAAGGCGGCGGCGGGATCGGCCGTGCCGCCTACGTCGGGGTCCCCGCGTGCGGGCCCGGCGAATCCGACCAGGACGGACACGCCGAAGATCGCCAGCAGGAGTCGCACGGTCCCCCTCACTGGTGGTGAGACGCTGCGATGGATTTCATGCACCGTCCCCGCACGGTCGATGCGGGGAACGGTGTGGCGGTGGCGGAGGGATTTGAACCCTCGGAGGGGGGTTACCCCTCACACGCTTTCGAGGCGTGCTCCTTAGGCCGCTCGGACACGCCACCGCCGGACAGCCTACCCAACCGGTACCGGCTCAGCCCAATCGCTGCCGGGCGAAGAAATCCGCCAGCCCGGCGGCGCACTCGTCGGCCAGCACGCCGCCACGCACCGCGGGCCGGTGGTTGAGCCGGCGGTCGCGCACCACATCCCAGAGCGAGCCGACCGCGCCGGTCTTCGGCTCGAAGGCACCGAACACCAGTCGCGCCACCCGGGCGGCCACCAGCGCACCCGCGCACATGGTGCACGGCTCGAGGGTGACGGCCAGCGTCGCGCCCTCCAGCCGCCAGCCGTCGCCGCGCACGGCGGCCGCCTGCCGTATCGCCAGGATCTCCGCGTGTGCGGTCGGGTCGCCGAGCGCCTCCCGGGCGTTGGCGGCGGCGGCCAGCACGGTGCCGTCGGCGCCGACCACCACCGCACCCACCGGGACGTCGCGCGGATCCGCGGCGGCGGCGGCCGCCAGCGCGGCGCGGATCAGGGCTTCGTCGCCGGCCGAGCCGCCAGTCACCGACCGAGCCGGTGCAGCGCCGCGGCCAACTGCTCGTCGAACCCCATCTCCCGGGCGATCCGCAGCAGCTGCTCGTCGACCTCCAGATCGGACTCGTCGAGGATGACGCCCAGCACCGCCTCGGGCAGCCCGATGTCGGCCAGCAACCCCAGGTCGCCCTCCTCGAAGGGCTCGACGTCTTCGAGGTCCTCGGCATCGATGTCGGCGTCCAGCTTGTCCAGCACCTCGTCGGCGATGTCGTAGTCCAGCGCTGCCGTCGCATCCGACAGCAGCAACCGGGTGCCCGCCGGCGCCGGCCGGACGATCACGAAGAACTCCTCATCGACGTCGAGCAGGCCGAAGACGGCCCCGGCGCTGCGCAGCTCGCGAAGCTCCGTCTCGGCCACCGTCAGGCTGGTCAGCGCCGCCGCCCGCATCGGCGAACAGCGCCACTTGCCGTCTTCACGCACCACGGCCACCCCGAAGCCGTCCAGCGTCTCGGCCGGCCGGCCCGACGCGGCGGCTTCGCGTGCTCCCATGGGCGCCTACGCTAGTCGCCCGCCGGAACGTTTGCCAGAAGATCAGCCTGACCGCCGGCCGACCCCAGCCTGACCGCGCACCGCCGGTGAATATGCCAACCTGGAACGATGGCGGCAAACGCGAAGACACCGGTGTGCGTGCTCGGGCTGGGCTTGATCGGCGGGTCGGTGCTCCGGGCGGCCGCCGCGGCCGGCCGGGAGGTGTTCGGCTACAACAGGTCGGCGGACGGCATGCACGCCGCGGCGGCCGACGGCTTCGACGCCACCACCGACCTCGAGGGTGCGCTGCGCCGGGCCGGGGCCGCCGATGCGCTGATCGTGCTCGCCGTGCCGGTGCCGGCACTGCCGTCGATGCTGGACCAGGTGCGCCGGCTGGCCCCGGGCTGTCCGCTGACCGACGTCACCAGCGTCAAGGCCGTGGTGTTGGACGAGGTGACCGCCGCGGGCCTGCGCGACCGGTTCGTCGGCGGCCACCCGATGGCCGGCACCGCGCACTCCGGATGGCCGGCCGGGCACGCTCAGCTGTTCACCGGCGCACCCTGGGTGATCAGCGTCGACGACCACGTCGATCCGGCGGTGTGGTCGACGGTGCTGGACCTGGTGCTGGACTGCGGATCGCTGGCGGTGCCGGCCCGCTCCGACGAGCACGACGCGGCCGCCGCCGTCATCTCGCATCTGCCGCACCTGCTGGCCGAGACGCTGGCGGTGATGGCCGCTGAGGTTCCGCTGGCGTTCGCACTGGCCGCCGGGTCGTTCCGGGACGGTACCCGGGTCGCGGGCACCGCACCGGACCTGGTGCGGGCGATGTGTGAGGCCAATGCGCCGCAACTGCTGCCGGCGCTGGATCACGCCCTGGAGTTGCTCACCGGCGCACGGGGCTCGCTGGCCGCCGCCGACTCGGTGGCCGACCTGGTCGAGATGGGGCACTCCGCGCGCACCCGCTACGAGAGCTTTCCGCGGCACGAGATCGTCACCGTGCTCGTCGGCGCCGACAACTGGCGCAATGAACTGGCCGCGGCCGGACGGGCCGGCGGGGTGATCAGATCCGCTCTGCCAGTCCTGGGTAATTCACGATGAACCCGTCGGAGTCGACGGTGAGGGTGGCGCCCGCCTCGGTGGTGCCCGGCGACTGCACGGTGACACCGGCGAACTGGCCGGCATCGGTGCTGAGGTAACTGGCGGGAGCGGCGGTGACCGACAGCTCGGGCAGTCGCACGTAGATGGTCGGCACCGTGATCGACGCCGCCCGCTCGTGCAGGCCGGCGCGACGGATGGGCAGCGCGTTGAAGAACGGGCTCAGCAGCACGTCGACGTCCAGTGCGCCGTCATAGCCGGACCGCGACTCGCCGCGGTTGTCGGTCACCAGCCACATGTTCTCTTCGTCGCGTGCGATGGACAGATGACGCTCCCGATCGGCCAGGCTGACCCCCAGCCCCAGCCGCCGGGTGGCACCGGCGTCGTCGGTGAGCAGATCGTAGTAGGCGCTGAACGCGGGAAACGGTCCGGACGCGGCGGACACCAACCGGCCCAGCGCCCGAATCCGGTTGCCGGACAACTGAACCCGCACCGATTCCATCCGCGAGGTATCGGGCGCACGCCAGGTCAGGATCGCCGGCCAGCCGCCGAGTCTCGGTTCAGTCGAGGTAACGCTCACACGACAACGTTAGGCCACCGATCCCCGATCGTCAGCACGGACGGCAAGTATCACCCGAACACGGCTGTGATCTGGACCATTTGCCGATCCGAACCGGCAAGATGGCAACCATGAGCAGCGACCATCCCGAATCGGCCGACCATGCCCAGCGGCCGGCCGGCGGTTCGGTGCCGCCCCATGAGTCGGTCGTGTTCACCCGCGCCGCCGCATTGTGGAGCGCGCTGATCGCCGGCTTCCTGGTCCTTGCCGTGCTGCTGGTCTTCGTCGCCCAGAACCCCGAGTCGACGCAGCTCACCTTCCTGGGCTGGCACTGGAGCCTGCCCCTGGGGGTATCGATCCTGCTGGCCGCGGTGGGCGGCGGCCTGGTCACGGTGCTGGCCGGCACGGTGCGCATCGTCCAGTTGCGCCGGGCCGCGAAGAAGACGCTGGCGGCGCGGCGCTGAGGGTCGCCGATACCGTCACCAGCGCTGGTTGCGGGGCAACAGATCCCACACGTGCTCGGTGCCGTTGGTCGACACCACCGTGGCCCGACCCGACCGCGAGAACAGCAGCCGGGTCACCGAGACGTAGTCGATCGGCACCGACAGCAGCCGCGCGGTGCCCAGGATCTGGTGCAGCACCACGTTGATCACCCCGCCGTGGCTGAACACCGCGACCGTCTGGCCGGGGTCGGCGCCGGCGACGGTGTCGGCGACCGCGGCGCCGACCCGCGCGCAGAACGCGTCCTCGTCCACACCGGGCGGCAGATGACCGGCGGCCATCCGCGCCCACGCCTCGGGCTGCTCGTCGCGGATGTGTTCGATCGGCACGTAGGCGTGCAGGTCCCGATCGTATTCGGCGAACCGCTCGTCGACGTCGATGGTCAGGCCGCGGTCTTTGGCGACGGGCTCGGCGGTCTGGACGGCGCGGCGCTGCGGGCTGCTGATCACCCGCGCGATCGGGTACCGGGCCAGTGCGTCCGGCAGCCGCAGCGCCTGCTCGATCCCGGTTTCGGACAGGTCGGGGTCGGCGCCCTGGCCGTGTTCGCTGCGCAGCGGCAGCGCATGGCGAACCAGAAGTAACTGCACGCATGCCACCCTATGGCCCGGCGGCTGAAGAATGTTATTCTCGCTCGCGAGAATGAGGAGCTCGCGATGAGCGCCGACCGGCCCGCGCCGGACAACCGGATCGCGGCGGCCCGGGCCAGATACGGCGATCTGGCCGACCGGATTCCCGCGGTGCCATGATGTGCTGATGCGCGCGATCATGTGCCGTCGCTACGGCCCGCCCGAACGCCTGGCGCTGGAGCACATTGCCGTCCCGGTGCCCGGCCCCGGCCAGGTGCTGGTGCGGGTGCGGGCCGCGGCGGTGAACTTTCCCGACGTGCTGCTGATCGAAGGCAGATATCAGTTGAAGGTGCCGGTGCCGTTCACCCCGGGCAGCGAACTGGCCGGCGACGTGGTCGCCGTCGGAGCCGGCGTCGCACTGCAGCCCGGGGACCGGGTCAGCGGCGCGTCGTTCGTCGGTGCGTTCGCCGAGCAGGCGCTGCTGGGCGCCGAAGCGCTGTCGCCGATCCCGGAGGGTGTCGACTACGCCGCCGCCGCCGCTTTCGGGGTCACCTACCGCACCGCCTACCACGCGCTGCGCTCGGTGGCCCGGGTGCGTCCGGGTGACTGGGTGGTGGTGCTGGGCGCGGCCGGCGGCGTCGGGCTGGCCGCGGTGGACCTGGCGGTGGCGCTGGGCGCCAAGGTGCTCGCCGCGGCCTCCAGCCCCGAGAAGCTGGCGGTCTGCGCCGAGCGGGGCGCGCAGGCCACCGTCGACTACGACCGCGAGGACCTCAAGCAGCGCATCCGCGACATCACCGGCGCCGGGGCGCAGGCGGTGCTGGACCCGGTCGGCGGGCGTTACTCCGAGCCGGCGCTGCGCAGCCTGGCCCGCGGCGGGGTGTTCGTCACGCTCGGCTATGCCGCCGGCTCGATCCCCGCGATTCCGCTGAACCTGGTGATGCTCAAGGGGATCACCGTGGTGGGCATGGAGATCCGCACGTTCGCCGGCGACCATCCCGCCGAGAACGAGCGCGACCTGGCCGAGTTGGCGCGGCTGTTCGCCGACGGCCGGGTCCGCCCCTACATCGGCGCCCGGTTCGAACTGGCCGACACCGCCGCGGCGCTGCGCTACGTCGCCGACCGCAAGGCGATCGGGAAGGTCGTCATCGACATCTGATGCGGTCGCCAAGCCCCGCCAAGGGTCAGGGCGTGACAATGCTGAACGCCGGGTCCGGTGCGTCCAGCACCCCCAGCAGCGCCTGCAGCACCGAGGCGTCGCCGGTCACCGTCAGCCCGGGTGAGGCCAGGTCGCCGGCCGCCGCCGCCAGCAGCCGGACCCTGCCGTCGAACGTCACGGTGGCCTGCGCCGTCCCCGGATCGCCGGGCGCCTTGCGGTACACCAGCACCCCGTTGCGCAGCGTGATCCGGTAGTCGGCGCCGGAGTCGGCGAACGACACGTCCAGCGTCAGGTCCAGGCCCCAGGCGCGCGGCCCGTTGACGCTGATCGCCAGGCCGTCGAAGATCTGCTCGGCGGTGAGTTGGGACAGCAGCGAAAGCGACAGGGTCGGCGCGGCGGTGCCCAGGTGCGCGCCGCGCAGTTCGGCGGCGCCGCTGAGGAAGAAGTTGCGCCAGGTCGCGTTCTCGGCGCCGTAGGCCAACTGCTCCAACGTGTCGGCGTAGAGCTCGCGAGCCGGCGCGTGGTCCTCGTCGACGAACACCGCGTGGTCGAGCAGCGTCGCCGCCCAGCGCAGATCGCCCTCGCCGAAGGCCTTGCCGGCCAGTTCGACCACCC
Organism: uncultured Mycobacterium sp.; assembly: GCA_964525125.1. Classification (GTDB taxonomy): domain Bacteria; phylum Actinomycetota; class Actinomycetes; order Mycobacteriales; family Mycobacteriaceae; genus Mycobacterium. The sequence continues at coordinate 8,706 of CAZGGK010000069.1, read as the reverse complement.
GGTCGACCCCGCCCATCGCCGCCACGTAGCGGCCGGCCAGCGGCTGCGGCGGGTGCGGCCACAGTCGCGCCGGGTTCCCGTCGAACCAGCCCATGTAGCGCTGGTAGATCGCCTTGACGTTGTGGCTCACCGACCCGTAGTAGCCGCGGGTGTGCCAGGCCCGGTCCAGCGCCGGCGGCAGCGCGAAGCCCTCGGCGATCTCGGTCCCGGTGTACCCCTGGTTGAGCAGCCGCAGCGTCTGGTCGTGCAGGTAGGCGTACAGATCGCGCTGCAGCGCAAGGAATTCCGCCACCCGGTCGCGGCCCCAGGTCGGCCAGTGGTGCGAGGCGAACACCACCTCGCTGCGATCGGCGAAGGCGTCGATCGCCTCGGTCAGATACCCCGCCCAGGCGTGTGGGTCACGCACCAGCGCGCCGCGCAGCGTCAGCAGGTTGTGCAGGTTGTGGGTGGCGTTCTCGGCCATGCACAACGCCCGGAACCGCGGGAAGTAGAAGTGCATCTCGGCCGGCGCCTCGGTGCCGGGCGCCAACTGGAACTCGATCTCGACGCCGTCGACGGTATGGGTCTGGCCGGTGCCGGCGATGGTGACGGTCGGGACGATGACGGCCGCCTCCCCGGTGGACGCCGTCTGGCCGAGGCCGCAGCCGACCTGCCCGCGCGGGCCGCGGGGCAGCCCGGTGCCGTACATGTAGGTGGCGCGGCGGGCCATCGCCGTGCCGGCGTAGACGTTCTCCTGGACGGCGTGCTCGATGAACCCCTCCGGCGCGATGACCGCGACCCGCCCGGCGTCGACGTCGGCCTGCGAGGTCACGCCCAGCACGCCGCCGAAGTGGTCGATGTGGCTGTGGGTGTAGACAACGGCTTTGACGGCTCGATCGCCCCGGTGCGCGCGGTACAGGCCCAGGGCGGCGGCGGCGACCTCGGTGGAGATCAGCGGGTCGATCACGATGACGCCGCTGTCGCCCTCGACGAAGGTGACGTTGGACAGGTCCAGGCCGCGCACCTGGTAGATACCCTCGACCACCTCGTAGAGCCCCTGCTTGGCGGCCAGCCGGCACTGCCGCCACAGGCTGGGGTGCACCGACGTAGGCGGTTCCCCGGCCAGAAATGCGTAGCTGTCGTTGTCCCACACCACCGTGCCGTCGGCGGCGGCGATGACGCACGGGGACAGCGCGGCGATGAACCCGCGGTCGGCGTCGTCGAAATCCGTCGTATCGCCGAACGGCAGGGCGCCGAGGTGGTCTCGATGCGCCGCTTCGACGGCCGGGATCGGATGCTTGGCGTTCATCGGCATGACACTGCCATCGATCGCGCCGGCCCGCAGAACTCTGCGCATTCGATGAACCACGGGCCATTAATTCGCGATTCAGCTGTCCCCTCCGGCATTTGGCCGCATACTGCCCCCAGGGTTCGTCAGCGACGACGGGCCAGTTCACACCGGCTAAGGAGGATCTAGGTGAAGCGTGGAATTGTGATCGCCGTCGGCGGCGCCGCCGTGTTGGCGGCGGGCCTCTCCGGCTGTTCCAGCGACAAGGGCAAGACCGGCGGCACTGAGACGACGTCGCACCCGGCCAGCGTGTCGGTGAGCGCGCCCGGCGGATCGGTCAGCGCGTCGACCGGTGGGTCGGATGCGAAGGTTCTCATCGACGGCAAGGACCAGGAGATCCACGGCACGGTCACCTGCGCCACCGCCGGCGGCCAGGTCAGCATCGCGATCGGCGAACAGGGCACCGGCATCGGCGCCGTGCTCACCGACGCCGACCCGCCCGGGGTGACGTCGGTCGCGCTGGGCAACGTCAATGGCGTGACGCTGGGCTACGCCCAGGGCGGCGACGGCGACGCCAAGGCGACCAAGGACGGCAACAAGTACAAGATCACCGGCGACGCGACCGGGATCGACATGACCAAGCCGACGGAAGTGGTGAAGAAGCCCTTCGAGATCGACGTGACCTGCCCGTAGCGACTCACCGAGCACCGTCCGGCTAGCGGGGCAGCCGGACGGTGAACTCGGTGCTGCCGGGTTCGCTGTGCGCGTCGATGCTGCCGTGATGGGCCTGCACCACCGCCGCGGCGATCGCCAGGCCCAGGCCGGTGCTGCCGGCTTTGCGGGACCGGGAGGTGTCGCCGCGGGCGAACCGCTCGAACACCTCCGAGCGCAGTGCCTCGGGAATGCCGGGGCCGTTGTCGGCCACGCTCAGCACCGCCTGCGTCGCGTCGGCGCTCAGGCTGGTGGTCACCACGGTGCCGGCGCCGGTGTGGACGCGGGCGTTGCTGAGCAGGTTGGCCAGCACCTGGTGCAGGCGGGCCGCGTCGCCGGTGACGATCACCGGTTCGGCGGGCAGGTCGAGGCGCCACCGCTGATCTGGCCCGGCGACGTGGGCGTCGGTGACCGCGTCGGCGGCCAGCCGGGACAGGTCCACCGGTTTGCGCTCCAGCGGCCGGCCGGAGTCCAGCCGGGCCAGCAGCAGCAGGTCCTCCAGCAGCCGGGTCATCCGCTCGGTCTCCGAACGCACCCGGCTCAGCGCTTGGGCGGCGGCGTCGCCGGCGACCCCGGCTCGCTGGGCGAGTTCGGTGTACCCGCGGATCGCGGTCAGCGGGGTGCGCAACTCGTGGCTGGCGTCGGCGACGAACTGGCGCACTCGGGTCTCGCTGGCCTGCCGTGCCGACAGCGCCGCGGCGATGTGGTCGAGCATCCGGTTCACCGCCGCACCGAGCTGGCCCACCTCGGTGCGGGGATCGGCGTCGGGTTCGGGCACCCGCACCGGCAACGCCACCTCACCGCGGTCGAGCGGCAGGTCGACGACTTCGCCGGCGGTCTGGGCGACCCGGCGCAGCGGCGCCAGCGCCCGCCGGATGGCGACGCTGCCGGCCGCCGCGGCCGCGGCCACCGCGAACAGCGTGACCACGCCGAAGATGAGCAGCACCCGGATCATGGTGGCGTCCACACCGGCCAGCGGCAGCCCGACCACCACGGTGTCGCCGCTGTGCCAGGCCGGTGTGGCGACCACCCGGTAGCGGCCGATGCCGTCCAGGTCACGGGTCACCGGCCCCGCGGTGGCGGCGGTTTGCGCCAATTGCGCTGCGGCGCTGCTGTTCACGGCTTCCCGGAAGCCGCTGGCGGTCAGGTAGCCGGCATCGACCGGCGCGCCACCGCTGAGCACGGCGCCGGCCAGGCCGGCCGGCTGGCCGGGGGCCTCCAGGAAGTCCGGGCCCGGGCCCGGCCGGGGCGAGTGGTGGTGGCGCTGGCCGGGCGGCGGGCGGTCGTGGATCCGCGCCGACCGGTGTGCGGCGTCGCGCACCTGGTCGTCGAGCTGACCGACCAGGTACCGGTGCAGGGCCAGTTCGGTCACCGCGGCTATCCCGATGCAGGCGGCGGCCAGCAGCACGATCTGGCCGGCGAGCAACCGGGCCCGCAGCGACCGGCTAGGACGCCGGCTTGAGCACATAGCCGGCACCGCGCAGGGTGTGGATCATCGGGGCGCGGCCGCTGTCGATCTTCTTGCGCAGGTAGGAGATGTAGAGCTCGACGATGTTGGACCGGCCGCCGAAGTCGTAGCTCCACACCCGGTCCAGGATCTGCGCCTTGGACAGCACCCGCCTGGCGTTGCGCATCAGGAACCGCAGCAGCTCGAACTCGGTGGAGGTCAACGTGATCGGGTCGCCGGCCCGGGTGACCTCATGGCTGTCCTCGTCGAGCACCAGATCGCCGACGACGAGTTGGGCGCCGGCATCGGCGGCGCTCACCCCGGTGCGCCGCAGCAGCGCCCGGAGCCGCAGCACCACCTCCTCGATGCTGAACGGCTTGGTGACGTAGTCATCGCCGCCGGCGGTGAGGCCGGCGATGCGGTCCTCCAACGCGTCCCTGGCGGTCAGGAACAGCACCGGCAGCGTCGGGTTCTCCTGGCGCAGTCTGCCGATGACGTCGAGCCCGCTGATGTCGGGCAGCATCACGTCGAGCACCACCACGTCGGGCCGTTCGGCCTTGGCCGCCCTGACCGCGGCGGCGCCGTCACCGGCGGTGGTGGTGTTCCAGCCCTCGTAGCGCAGCGCCATCGCGACCATCTCGGCCAGCACGGCCTCGTCGTCGACCACCAGTACGTGGATCGGCTTGCCGTCGGCGCGCGCCATCGTCACACGGTCGATGGGCGCACGCGACTGGGTCATCGCGTTCCAGTATGTCGACCGCCATGGGCCGATCCTGTATCGACACTATGCACCCGCTGTGAAGCCGGCGTTATCGTCGTCGCATGGCACGCACACCGCAGGAGATCTTCGCCCACCATCTGCAGGCGCTGGTCGCCGGCGACATCGACGGCCTGCTCGCCGACTACGCCGACGACTCGGTGCTGATCACCCCGGCCGGTGTGGCCCGCGGCCGCGACGGCATCCGGGTCGCTTTTCACCAGTTGTCCGGCGCACTGGCCAACGCGGTGTTCGACGTGAAATCCCAGACCTACGACGGCGACGTGCTGCTGCTGGAGTGGGTGCTGGACTCGCCGGCCGCCCGCGTCGACGGCATCGACACCTTCGTGTTCGGCGGCGACGTGATCCGGGTGCAGACGATCGCCCAGGTGGTACAGCCCAGGGGCTGAGTCGGCCAACCCCCGTGCGGGTGTGAATCGCCCGACGTGACACGCCGGTGCGGCGTCGTGGATTGCGCACTCGGCGCGGTTGTGGCGCGGGACGGTAGGTTCTGCGACGTGGACCCCGAACACCTCGATGCGGTAGCGACATGGATGTCCGGCCAGGGCCTGGGCACCGGCCCGCTGGACGACGTCGCCGAGCTGACCGGCGGAACCCAGAACATCATGCTGCGGTTCAGCCGCACCGGTCGGGGCTACGTGCTGCGGCGCGGGCCGCGGCATCCGCGGCCGCACAGCAACACCGTGATCCTGCGGGAGACCCGGGTGCTGGCCGCGCTGGCCGGCAGCGACGTGCCGCATCCGCGGCTGATCGCGGTCTGCGACGACCCGGCGGTGCTCGGCGACGCGGTGTTCTACCTGATGGAGCCGGTCGACGGATTCAACGCCGGCGAGGAGCTGCCGGAATTGCACGCCGGGAACGCCGACGTCCGCTACGGCATGGGGCTGTCGATGGCCGATGCGCTGGCCCGGCTCGGCGCCGTCGACCACGTCGCGGTCGGGCTGGCCGACTTCGGCAAGCCGGACGGCTTCCTGGAACGGCAGGTGCCGCGCTGGCTGCACGAGCTGGAGTCCTACCGGCAGTTTCCCGACTATCCCGGCCCCGAACTGCCCGGCATCGACGCCGTGGCGACCTGGCTGGAGCAGCACCGGCCGTCGTCGTGGACGCCGGGCATCATGCACGGCGACTACCACGCCGCCAACGTGATGTTCTCCCGCACCTCACCCGAGGTGGTGGCCATCGTCGACTGGGAGATGTGCACCATCGGCGACCCGCTGCTGGACCTGGGCTGGCTGCTGGCCACCTGGCGCCAGGACGACGGTTCCAGCGTGTTCGGCCACGCCCTGACCGCGCTGAGCGGCCTGGCCGGCACCGACGAACTGCTCGCGCGCTACGCCGCGAACACCACCCGCGACCTGACCCACATCAACTGGTACACGGTGCTGGCCTGCTTCAAGCTCGGCATCGTCATCGAGGGCACGCTGGCGCGGGCGTCGGCGGGCCTGGCCCAGCAAGAGGTCGGCGACCAGTTGCACGCCGCGGCGGTCTGGCTGTTCCAGCGTGCCCTGATGCTGATGGAAGGAGCGCCATGACGGACCGGCTGACCGAACGGGTCGACGCACTCGTCGCCGCCGACACACCGCGCCTGGTCGAGGTGTTCAAGCAGCTGCACCGCAACCCCGAGCTGGGCTTCGCCGAAGTCCACACCGCCCGGACCGTCGCACAGGCGCTGACCGACCTGCGGTTCACGGTGACCACCGGGGTCGGCCGCACCGGGGTGGTGGCCACCCTCGAGAACGGTCCCGGGCCGACGGTGCTCTACCGCGCCGACATGGACGCGCTGCCCGTCGAGGAGGCCACCGGGCTGGATTACGCGAGCACGGTGCGGGTCACCCGCGACGGCGAGGACGTGCCGGTGGCGCACCTGTGCGGTCACGACGCCCACGTGACCTGGATGCTCGGGATGGCCCGGGTGCTGGCGCAGACCACCGATGCCTGGTCGGGCACCGCGGTGCTGGTCGGACAGCCCGCTGAGGAGCTGATCGCCGGGGCGCGGGCCATGGTCGACGACGGGCTCTACGACGTCGCGCCGGTCCCGGACGCGTTCGTCGCGATGCACACCGCGCCGGTCCCGGTGGGCATGGTGGGCGCCGTCGGCGGCGAACGGATGGCCGGTACCGATCAGCTCGACATCGTGTTCCGCGGCGTCGGCGGGCACGGGTCGATGCCGCAGCTGGCGCGCGACCCGGTGCTGATGGCCGCGCTGGCCGTGGTGGAGTTCCAGAGCGTCATCAGCCGCGCCATCGCCCCGAGCGAGACCGCGGTGCTCACGGTGGGTTCGATACAGGCCGGATCCGCCTACAACGTCATCCCGGACCGGGCCCTGCTCAAGGTGAACCTGCGCTGGTTCGACCCGTACGTCCGTGAGCAGTTGCTCGCCGGGATCACGAACATCTGCGAGGGCATCGCCCGCGGCTACGGGATGCCCGACGATCAGCTGCCGGTGATCACCCTCGGCGGCGGGGCCACCCCGCTGGTCAACGACGCCGGGCTGACCGGCCGGCTGGCGTCGATGCTCGGCGGGGTGTTCGGCGCCGGCAATGTGGTGACGGCGCTGCCGGCGCTGACCGGCTCGGAGGACTGCCACCTGCTCAAGGGACCGCACCACGACGTACCGCTGGCCTACCTGCTGGTCGGGGTCGCCGACCAGCAGGTATGCGCCGACGCGGCAGCGGCCGGCAGGCTGTTCCCGTACGCGCCGCACGCGCCGGACTACGTCGTCGATCCGGCCGCGATCCCGTTCGGCGTCAAGGTCGCCAGTCACGCCATGCTCGAATTGCTGGGCCCGGCGGTTTAGGCATTACTGTCGTGTTGCTGTGAGGTTCTTGCTCCCTGTTGCCACGTCCACATCGCGGGGCTACTGTCGATAGTTGTGGACGATCGTGATAAAGACCCAACGGTGGTGCTGCCCTATCTGGTAGGCCGGCCACTTGTCGCCACCGAGGTTTATGAGGCATTCGGCTACCGCAAGTCCGCCTACTACAAGGCGGCCCACGAAGGCCGGCTGGTGAGCGCGAACAACCTGATCAAGGTTGCCAAATACTTCGGGTTGAACCCGATCGACCTGCAGGTGCGTTTCGGGCTGATCGAGCCCGAGTCGGTCACCGAGTACGTGGAGTCAAAGAACCGGACCACGCGACTGGCCGACCTGCACGCCGACGGCAGCCGGCCACCGATCTAGCGCGCAGCGCCCAAAGACACCCGATGTCACCGTCGGGCGTCTTGGCGCTGAGGCCGACGATAAGTGGGTCGCGGTCATGCAAATTACCTTTTACCCTGTCCCGGCGTCCCCGGCAGCGGCTACTGTTCACGGTTATGGATGACCGCTACAAGGACCCGACCGTAGTGCTGCCCTACCTGGTGGGCCGACCGCTCGTCGCCACCGAGGTGTATGAGGCCTTCGGCTACCGCAAGTCCGCCTACTACAAGGCGGCCCACGAAGGCCGGCTCGTCACCGCCAACAACATGCTCCGGGTGGCCCGGCACTTCGGCCTGAACCCGGTGGACCTGCAGGTGCGTTTCGGGCTGATCGAACCCGAGGCGGTCACCGAGTACCTGGAGTCGCGGCGCAGGCTGCCGCGACTGGCCGAGCTGCGCCCCGACCGGAGCAAGCCGCCCGTCTGAAGGCGGCGGAAGCGGTAGCCCCGAGAGGAAAGCCACCCGAGCCATGACGCCGGTTCTCATCACGACCACCCTGGCTGTCGTGCTGTACAGCCTGTGGGTGCGCCGGCGCACCTGGCGATCCCGCTGGGAGGTCGGCGCCACGGCCGCCATCGCCACCGAGGGCTGCGCGCTGGTGCTGATGTCGCCCTGGGCATCCGAACTGCTCGGGCCGGCACTGCATGATGTCGCCGGGCTGTGGAACCTCCAGCACGTGCTGGGGCATCTGTGCCTGATCGCCGCGGTGGCCGCAATCACCTATCACGTCCTGGTGCGACTCGCCGACGAGGAGCAGGTGCGGCTGTTGTTCCGGGTCTATGTGAGGGTGCCGATCCGGTTCGGGGTGCTGCTGCTGGCGGCGACGTTCGTCATCGCCGACGAGGGCTACCACGAGGATCTGTTCGCGGTGGCCAACAGTGACATCTGGCTGACGGCCTACTGGCTGGTGACCGGGAGCCTGCTGATCTACCTGAGCATCTACTCCGGCCGGCTGCTGCTGATCCTGCGGACCGATCCGCGGGCGACGGCGACCGTCGACCGCTACCTGATCTCGGCCGGTTTCGGGGTGACGGCCAGCGTGCTGCAGATGGCCACCGCGTGGACGGCGCTCGACGCCACCCCGGTGGTCTGGCTCTGCGCCTGCCTGGCGGTGGCGATCTTCGCCTACGCGTCGGCGCAGTCCTGGCGGGCCAAGGTCGCCTGGTTCACGCCGGATGACACCCTCCCGTCGCAGCGGGTGCCGCCGCAGGCCTCGGCCTGAGCGTGCCCGGCGACGGTGGCAGAAAAGCGCGCCCGAAGGGATTCGAACCCCCAACCTTCTGATCCGTAGTCAGATGCTCTATC
>CAZGGK010000068.1:0-20158 GCA_964525125.1 uncultured Mycobacterium sp. | reverse complement strand
GCGATCTCCGGCATGAACGCCGTCACCGGCTGGACCGGGGCGCCGCGGCCGGTGCCGGCCCGCGAACTGCTGCCCGAGCGCGCGCTGGCCGGTGACGCCTCCGCGATCGCCGCACTGCACACCGACGTGATGCGACCACTGGCCGACGCCGGGCCGGCGCTCACCGAGACCCTGGACGTCTACCTGGACTGCGGCGGCGCGATCGAAGCCTGCGCCCGCAAGTTGTTCGTTCATCCAAACACCGTGCGCTACCGGCTCAAGCGGATAGCCGACTTCACCGGCCGCGACCCCACCCAACCACGGGACGCCTACGTGCTGCGGGTCGCCACCACGGTGGGCCGGCTGGCCAATACCGAGCAGCACGCCACCCTGTCCGGCGGTGCTGTTACACAACTCACTTGACGCCCGGAAACCCCGCTTGAGCGGGGCAAACGACGCCCGGATGGCCGACACCCGACCGGCGCGATGTCGCGGCCCGGTCTCGAACAGATCGCGTCAACCACCCATTTTGTATGGTTTCCACAAAATAATAAGACGATGTTCATGATCTGTTACACCATGCAAATCGCCGTTCACAATGTTCTCTTAAAGACGTGATTGCTTTGCTCGCACCCGGACAGGGCTCCCAGACTCCCGGCATGCTGGCGCCGTGGCTGGAGTTGCCCGGTGCGGCCGCCCAGATCGATGCGTGGTCGCAGATCAGCGGCGTGGACCTGGCGCGGCTGGGCAGCACCGCGACGGCCGAGGAGATCACCGACACCGCGGTCACCCAGCCGCTGGTGGTGGCGGCCACCCTGCTGGCGCACGCCGAGCTGGTCAAGCAGAACCTGCTGTCCGGCGCCGAGACCGGCCGCCAGACCATCGTCGCCGGCCACTCCGTCGGCGAGCTTGCCGCCTACGCCATCGCGGGCGTGATCAGCGCCGACGACGCCGTCATGCTGGCGGCCACCCGGGGCCGCGAGATGGCCCGGGCCTGCGCGGTCGAGCCGACCGGCATGGCCGCGGTGCTCGGCGGCGACGAGGCCGAGGTGCTGGCCCGGCTGGAACAGCTCGACCTGGTGCCGGCCAACCGCAACGCCGTCGGCCAGATCGTCGCCGCCGGCCGGCTGACCGCACTGGACAAGCTGGCCGAGGACCCGCCGGCCAGGGCGCGGGTGCGCAAGCTGGCCACCGCCGGCGCCTTCCACACCGAGTTCATGGCCCCGGCGCTGGACGGCTACGCCGCCGCCGCCGCGGCGGTGAGCGCCGCCGAGCCGGCCACCGTGCTGCTGTCCAACCTCGACGGCCGGCCGGTGACCTCGGCGGGCGCCGCCATGGAGCAACTGGTCGCCCAGATGACCCGGCCGGTGCGCTGGGACCTGTGCATGCAGACACTCCGTGACCGCGATGTCACGGCCATCGTGGAGTTCCCGCCCGCGGGAGCGCTGGCCGGCATCGCCAAACGCGAACTTCGGGGGGTTCCGGCACACGCCGTGAAATCCCCCGCGGACCTGGACGGGCTGACGAAGCTCTAGGGCTCTAGAGCCGACTCTCCCGCCAGTACAACCACATAGCGCACGACCGTTTTCAAGTAGCACAACCGATGAAAAGAGGAGCCGTAGTGGCCACCACCCCCGAGCAGCAACAAATCATCGCCGGCATCGCCGAGATCATCGAAGAGGTGACCGGTATCGAGCCGTCCGAGGTCACGATGGAGAAGTCGTTCGTCGACGACCTGGACATCGACTCGCTGTCGATGGTCGAGATCGCGGTGCAGACCGAGGACAAGTACGGCGTGAAGATCCCCGACGAGGACCTGGCCGGGCTGCGCACCGTCGGCGACGTGGTCGACTACATCCAGAAGCTCGAGGCCGAGAATCCCGAGGCCGCGGCCGCCCTGCGCGAGAAGTTCGCGGAGAACAAGTGACGGTGTCTTCTGCACCCTCTACCCTCAACGGCGGTTACCCCAATGTGGTGGTAACCGCCGTCGAGGCCACGACGTCGCTAGCGGCGGACGTCGAGGGCACCTGGAAGGGTCTGCTGGCCGGCGAGAGCGGCATCCATGTCCTGGAGGACGAGTTCGTCACCAAGTGGGACCTGCCGGTCAAGATCGGCGGGCACCTCAAGGACCCGGTCGACGACCACATGGGCCGGCTGGACCTGCGGCGGATGTCGTATGTCCAGCGGATGGCCAAGCTGGTCGCCGGCCGGCTCTGGGCGAACGCCGGGACCCCCGAGGTCGACCCGGACCGGTTCGCCGTGGTCATCGGCACCGGCCTGGGCGGCGGCGAGAAGATCGTCGAGACCTACGACCTGATGAACGAGGGCGGCCCACGCAAGGTGTCGCCGCTGGCCGTGCAGATGATCATGCCCAACGGCGCCGCCGCGGTGGTCGGCCTGCAGCTCGGCGCCCGCGCCGGGGTCATCACCCCGGTGTCGGCGTGTTCGTCGGGCTCGGAGGCGATCGCCCACGCCTGGCGGCAGATCGTCATGGGTGACGCCGACTTCGCCGTCTGCGGCGGCGTGGAAGGCGGCATCGAGGCGCTGCCGATCGCGGCGTTCTCGATGATGCGCGCCATGTCGACCCGCAACGACGACCCCGAGGGGGCGTCGCGGCCGTTCGACAAGAACCGGGACGGGTTCGTGTTCGGCGAGGCCGGCGCGATGATGATCATCGAGACCGAGGAGCACGCCCTGGCCCGCGGCGCCAAGCCGCTGGCCCGGCTGATGGGCGCCGGGATCACCTCCGACGCCTACCACATGGTGGCTCCCGGCCCCGACGGGATCCGGGCCGGCCGGGCGATGACCCGGTCGATGGAACTGGCCGGGCTGTCCGCCAAGGACATCGACCACATCAACGCACACGGCACGGCCACCCCGATCGGTGACAGCGCCGAGGCCAACGCCATCCGGGTGGCCGGCTGCGAGCACGCCGCGGTGTACGCACCCAAGTCGGCGCTGGGGCACTCCATCGGCGCGGTCGGCGCACTGGAGTCGATACTGACGGTGCTGACGCTGCGCGACGGGGTCATCCCGCCGACGCTCAACTACGAGACGCCGGACCCGGAGATCGACCTGGACGTGGTCGCCGGTGAGCCCCGGTACGGCGACTACCGGTACGCCATCAACAACTCATTCGGATTCGGTGGGCACAACGTCGCGCTCGCCTTTGGGCGGTACTGACGCCCCAGATCGGAAAGGGATATTCGCGCAACCGATGTCAACGCTCGCTACCGGAAACGGTTTTCCCAACGTCGTCGTCACCGGCTTTGCCATGACGACCGCTCTGGCCGCCGACGCCGAAACCACCTGGCAGAAGCTGCTCGACGGCCAGAGCGGGATTCGCCTGCTCACCGATTCGTTCATCGAGGAGTACGATCTGCCGGTCCGCATCGGCGGGCACCTGGTCGAGACGGTGGAGTCGTTCGACGAAGGGCTGAGCCGGACCGAACTGCGCCGGCTGTCCTACCTGCAGAAGCTGGCCCTGGTGCTGAGCCGGCGAGCCTGGGCGCACGCCGGCTCCCCCGAGGTCGACAACCGGCGGCTGATGGTCTCCATCGGCACCGGCCTGGGCTCCAGTGAGGAACTCATCTGGGCCTACGACGGGATGCGGGAGCGCGGGCTGAAGGCGGTCTCGCCACTGGTGGTGCAGAAGTACATGCCCAACGGCGCGTCGGCGGCCGTCGGGCTGGACCGCAAGGCCAAGGCCGGGGTGCTCACCCCGGTGTCGGCATGCGCATCCGGGTCCGAGGGCATCGCCCACGCCTGGCAGCAGATCGTGCTCGGTGAGGCCGACATCGCGATCTGCGGCGGGGTGGAGACCAAGATCGAGGCGGTGCCGATCGCCGGCTTCGCCCAGATGCGCATCGTGCTGTCCAACACCAACGACGACCCGGCCGGGGCGTGCCGCCCGTTCGACCGGGACCGCAACGGCTTCGTCTTCGGCGAGGCTGGCGCGTTGCTCGTCATCGAAACCGAGGAGCACGCAAGAGCCCGCGGCGCCAACATCATTGCCCGTGTCATGGGGGCGTCCATCACCTCCGACGGCTACCACATCGTGGCGCCCGATCCCGACGGCGAGAGCGCGGGCCGGGCGATGGCGCAGGCAGTCCGGGTGGCGGGCCTCGCCCCCGGCGATATCGACCACGTCAACGCGCACGCCACCGGAACCTCGGTGGGCGACGTGGCCGAAGGCCGGGCCATCAACAACGCCCTCGGCCCGCACGGTGGCAACGCGGCCGTCTACGCGCCGAAGTCCGCGCTGGGCCACTCGGTCGGCGCGGTCGGTGCGGTGGAGTCCATCCTGACCGTGCTCACGCTGCGCGATCAGGTGGTGCCGCCGACCCTGAACCTGGTCAACCTCGACCCGGAGGTCGACCTGGATGTGGTGGCCGACAAGTCACGCCCGGGCAACTACCAGTACGCGATCAACAACTCGTTCGGCTTCGGTGGGCACAACGTCGCGCTCGTCTTCGGCCGGTACTGATCAGAATGGAGACCCGTGATGACGGCCATGGTCCCTGACACGGTTGACGAATCGCTCGACCCGCGCGACCCGCTGCTGCGGCTGCGCACCTTCTTCGACGACGACAGCGTGGAGTTGCTGCACGACCGCGACCGGTCCGGCGTGCTGGCCGCCGCCGGCACCGTCAACGGGGTGCGCACCATCGCGTTCTGCACCGACGGCACCGTGATGGGCGGCGCGATGGGCATCGAGGGCTGCACCCACATCGTCAACGCCTATGACACCGCGATCGCCGAGCAGAGCCCGATCGTGGGCATCTGGCACTCCGGCGGCGCGCGACTGGCCGAAGGCGTGCGGGCGCTGCACGCGGTCGGGCTGGTCTTCGAGGCGATGATCCGGGCGTCCGGCTACATCCCGCAGATCTCGGTGGTGGTCGGCTTCGCCGCCGGCGGCGCCGCCTACGGGCCGGCGCTGACCGACGTCATCGTGATGGCGCCCGAGAGCCGGGTCTTCGTCACCGGACCCGACGTGGTGCGCAGCGTCACCGGTGAGGACGTCGACATGGCGTCGCTGGGCGGCCCGGACACCCACCACCGCAAGTCCGGGGTGTGCCACATCGTCGCCGACGACGAGCGCGACGCCTACGAGCGCGGCCGGCGGCTGGTCGGATTGTTCTGTCAGCAGGGCCATTTCGACCGCGCCAAGGCCGAAGCCGGCGACACCGACCTGCACGCGCTGCTGCCGGAGTCGCCGCGCCGCGCCTACGACGTGCACCCGCTGGTGAACGAGCTGCTGGACAACAACGACTTCGAGGAGTTCCAGGCCCGCTGGGCGCCGTCGATGGTGGTCGGCCTGGGCCGGCTGTCCGGCCGCACCGTGGGGGTGCTGGCCAACAACCCGCTGCGCCTGGGCGGCTGCCTGAACTCCGAAAGCGCCGAGAAGGCAGCGCGTTTCGTGCGACTGTGCGATGCGTTCGGGATTCCGCTGGTGGTGATCGTCGACGTGCCCGGGTATCTTCCGGGCGTCGACCAGGAATGGGGCGGCGTGGTGCGCCGCGGCGCCAAGCTGCTGCACGCGTTCGGCGAGGCCACCGTGCCGCGAGTCACCCTGGTGACCCGGAAGATCTACGGCGGCGCCTACATCGCGATGAACTCCCGGTCACTGGGCGCCACCAAGGTGTTCGCCTGGCCGGACGCCGAAGTCGCGGTGATGGGCGCCAAGGCCGCGGTCGGCATCCTGCACAAGCGCAAGCTGGCCGCCGCCGCCGACCATGAGCGCGACGCGCTGCACGAGGAGCTGGCCGCCGAGCACGAGCGGATCGCCGGCGGGGTGGACGCCGCCGTCGACATCGGTGTCGTCGACGAGAAGATCGACCCGGCGCACACCCGCAGCAAGCTCACCCAGGCGCTGGCCGAGGCGCCCGCCCGCCGCGGCCGCCACAAGAACATCCCGCTGTAGCGACCTCGGCGAGCAGACGCCACGGAACCCTTTGCGTACCTTGAATAGGGGGCTTTTGTGTCTGCTCGCCGGGGCTAGGTCAGGAACTCCTCGGCAGCCCCGGCCGCCCGGTCGCGGTCGGCGTCGACCAGGCCGATCCGGGTGCGGCGGTCCAGGATGTCGTCGGCGGTCAGCGCGCCCTCGTTGCTGACCGCGTACTCGAACTCCGCACGCAGCACGTCGATGCCCTCGGCCACCGGCTCGGTGGGGCGTTCGCAGGTCGCCGCGGCCAGCACGTTGGCCGCTTCCGCGCCGTAGCGCGCCACCAGCGATGCCGGCAGGTCGGCCAACGGCGCCACCCGCCCCGGGTTGGCCGGCGCACCGATCAGCGGCAGCTCCCGCGTCCGGCACGGCGCCGCGGAGAGCCCGCGCAGCCGCACCGCCCGGTCCAGCACGTCCTGGGCCATGTACCGGTACTCGGTCAGCTTGCCGCCGATGACGCTGATCACCCCGGTGTCCGACTCGATGATGGCGTGGTTGCGCGAGACGTCGGCGGTGCGCCCGCCGCCGGCGTCCACCAGCGGCCGCAGCCCGGCATAGGAGCCGATCACGTCGGCCGCGCTCAGCGCGGTGCCCAGCGCGGTGTTCACGGTGTCCAGCAGGAAGCCGATTTCTGTCGAGTCCGGCCGTGGCACATCGGGTATCGGTCCCGGCGCGTCCTCGTCGGTCAGCCCGAGATAGACCCGGCCGAGCTGTTCGGGCATGGCGAACACGAATCGGTTGAGCTCCCCGGGTATCGGCACCGTCAGCGCCGCGGTCGGATCCCCGAAGGCGGCCGCGTCGAAGACCAGGTGGGTGCCGCGGCTGGGCCGCAGCCGCAACGCCGGGTCGATGTCGGCGGCCCAGACGCCGGTCGCGTTGATCACGGCACGGGCGGCCACGTCGAACGAGTCGCCGCTCCGCTGGTCGGTCAACCGCACCGAGGTGCCGGTGGCCCGCGACGCCGCCACGTAGGTGAGAACCCGCGCACCGTACTGTGCGGCCGTCCGGGCCACCGCCGCCACCAGCCGGGCGTCGTCGATCAGCTGCCCGTCGTAGGCCAGCAGTCCGCCGTCGAGTCCGTCGCGCCGCACGGTGGGCACCAGGTCGATGACGCGCTGCGACGAGACCCGCCGCGACCGCGGCAGGACGGCCGACGTCGTGCCGGCCAGCCGGCGCAGCACGTCCCCGGCCAGGAACCCGGCCCGCACCAGTGCCCGGTTGGCGCGGGGCATCGACCCCAGCAGCGGGACCAGCTGCGGCATCGCGTGCACCAGGTGCGGAGCGGTGCGCGTCATCAGGATTCCCCGCTCGACGGCGCTGCGCCGGGCGATGCCGACGTTGCCGGTGGCCAGGTAGCGCAGACCGCCGTGTACCAGCTTGGAACTCCACCGGCTGGTGCCGAACGCCAGGTCCTGCTTCTCCACCAGGGCCACGCTCAGCCCGCGAGACGCCGCGTCCAGCGCGATCCCGGCACCGGTGATACCGCCGCCGATCACCGCCACGTCGAGGCGTTCGCCGTCGGCCAGACCGGTCAGTTCGGCACGCCGCCGGGCGACGTTGAGGCAAGCGGAGCCGAAAGTGGTGTGCACTGGGCAATACTGTAACGCGTGACACATTCCGAAGGTCTGCTGCCGCCGATGAAGTGGAATGCCTGGGGCGACCCGCAATCCGCCAAGCCACTCTCCGACGGCATTCGCAGTCTGCTCAAACAGGCGCTCGGCATTGACGATTCCGCTACCGCCGAGCTCGATCCCGATGCGGTGCAGCTGCGCCCCTGCGCGCTGGCCGACGCCGACCGGGAAGCACTGGCCGCGATCGTCGGCGCCGACCACTGCCGCACCGGCCACCGCGACCGGTTGCTGCACGCCGGCGGCAAGTCCACCCCGGATCTGCTGCGGCGCAAGGACACCGGCGTTCAGGACGCCCCCGACGCGGTGCTGCTGCCCGGCAGCGAGGACGAGGTGGCCGCGGTGCTGCGGCACTGCTCGCAGCACGGCATCGCCGTCGTCCCCTTCGGTGGTGGCACCAGCGTGGTCGGCGGGGTGGACCCCATCCGTGGCGCCTTCGGCGCCGCGGTGGCGCTGGACCTGCGCCGGCTGGATCGGCTGCTGGCCCTCGACGAGGTGTCCGGCGAAGCCGAACTGGAGGCCGGAGTCACCGGTCCGGATGCCGAGCGACTGCTCGGCGAACGGGGCTTCTCGCTCGGGCAGTTCCCGCAGAGCTTCCAGTACGCCACCATCGGCGGCTTCGCGGCGACCCGTTCGTCCGGGCAGAACTCCGCCGGCTACGGCCGGTTCGACGACATGGTCCGCTGGCTGCGCGTCGTCACCCCGGCCGGGGTGCTGGACCTGGGCCGGGCGCCGCAGTCCGCGGCCGGACCGGACCTGCGCGAGTTGCTGATCGGCTCCGAGGGGGTCTTCGGCGTGATCACCCGGGTCCGGCTGCACGTGCACCCGGTGCCGGAGACCACCCGCTACGAGGCGTGGTCGTTCCCCGACTTCCCCACCGGCGCCGCGGCACTGCGGGCGGTCACCCAGATCGGCACCGGCCCCACCGTCGTCCGACTCTCCGACGAGGCCGAGACCGGGATCAACCTGGCCACCACCGACGCCATCGGCGAGCAGCAGATCACCGGCGGCTGCCTGGCGATCACACTGTTCGAGGGCACGCCGGCACACACCGAGTCCAGGCACGCCGAGACCCGGGCGGTGCTCGCGGCGAACGGCGGCACCTCGCTGGGCGAGGCGCCGGCGCGGGCCTGGCAGCACGGCCGGTTCGCCGCGCCCTACCTGCGGGACTCGCTGCTGGCCGCCGGCGCGCTGTGCGAGACGCTGGAGACCGCGACCAACTGGTCCAATGTCGCCACGCTCAAGGCGGCGGTCACCGAGGCGCTGACGTCGGCGCTGGCCGAGTCGGGCACGCCCGCACTGGTGATGTGCCACATCTCGCACGTGTACCAGACCGGCGCTTCGCTGTACTTCACCGTCGTGGCCGGGCAGCGCGGCAATCCGATCGAGCAGTGGCGCAAGGCCAAAGCGGCCGCCTGCGACGCGATCATGGCCACCGGCGGCACCATCACCCACCACCACGCCGTCGGCGCCGATCACCGGCCCTGGATGAGCGAGGAAGTGGGCGAGCTGGGTGTCGCGGTGCTGCGAGCGGTGAAGTCGGTACTCGACCCAGCCGGAATCCTCAACCCGGGCAAGCTGATTCCGTGACCGACTGGCAGCAGTGCGCGGTCCGCACCGCCACCGTGCTGACCAACCCTGCAGCCGGGCACGGCCGTGCCGCGCACACCGCCGAGCGGGCCATCGCCCGGCTGCGGCAGCGCGGTGTGGACGTCACCGAGATCGTCGGGACCGACGCCGCCCACGCCGGTCTGCTGGTCGAGCAGGCGGTCCAGCGGGGCACCGATGCGCTGGTGGTCGCCGGCGGCGACGGCGTCATCGCGCTGGCGCTGCAGTCGCTGGCACAATCCGGAATTCCGCTGGGGATCGTCCCGGCCGGCACCGGCAACGACCACGCCCGCGAATACGGGCTGCCCACAGCCGATCCCGAAGCCGCCGCCGACGTCGTCGCCGAAGGCTGGGCCGAGACCGTGGATCTGGGCCTGATCCGCCCGGAGCACGGCGCCGCGAAGTGGTTCGGCACGGTCGCGGCGACGGGTTTCGACTCACTGGTCAGCGACCGCACCAACCGGATGCGCTGGCCGCACGGCCGGATGCGCTACAACCTGGCCATCCTCGCCGAGCTGTCGAAACTTCGCCCACTGCCGTTCCGGCTGGTGCTCGACGGCACCCGCGAGATCGCCGCCGACCTGACCCTGGCGGCATTCGGCAACACCCGCAGCTACGGCGGCGGCATGCTGATCTGCCCCGGCGCCGACCACGCCGACGGCCTGCTCGATATCACCATGGTGTGTTCGGGATCCCGCACCAAGTTGATCCGGCTGTTTCCCACCGTGTTCAAGGGCACCCACATCGGGCTCGACGAGGTGAGCACCGCGCGGGCGGGTTCGATCTACGTGGAGTGCCCCGGGATCAACGTCTACGCCGACGGCGACTACGCCTGCCCGCTCCCGGCCGAGATCAGCGTGGTCCCCGCTGCCCTGCGGATACTGCGCCCCGGCCGTCAGCCCACGCCGCGGGTGAGCCAGGAGACGTCGGCGCCGTCGCCACCGTCACGGTAGCCCTCCAGCGCATCGTCCCAGGCCGTGCCCAGCACGGTGTCCAGTTCGGCCGCCAGGGTGTCCGCACCGGCGGCCATCAGCGTGCGCAGCCGCATCTCGCCGACCATCACGTCGCCGTTGGCGCTCATCGCACCGCTCCACAACCCCAGCTGCGGGGTGTGGCTGAAGCGCTGGCCGTCGACACCGGGGCTGGGATCCTCGGTCACCTCGAACCGCAGCACCGACCAGGAACGCAGCGCATTGGCCAGCCGTGCCCCGGTGCCGACCGGTCCCACCCAGTTGATCACCGCACGCAGCTGACCGGGCATCGCCGGTTGCGGCGTCCAGTGCAGTTTTGCCCTCGCGTCCAGGGTCGAGCTCAACGCCCACTCGACATGAGGGCACACCGCCGCGGGTGAGGCATGGATGTACACCACGCCGCCGGTCGCGTCGGCGAATTGGTTCGACGCACGCATCAGTTGCTCCTTCGGCTCCACGAGGGACGTCTTCCCCAACGACCTGGTGGACCCGGTTGAGTAACGATGCTGCTGATGCTGCTGTGTCGATCTGTGTCTATTGTGCCTCGTGAGGTACCTGTTGCGCTAGTCCTGGCGATACTCCGCGAGCACCGTGTCGGCCAGCACCGGCCACAGTGGCTTCGCCCAGTCCCCGAAATCGCGGTCGGTCAGCACCACGAGCGCCAGCTGCGCCACCGGATCTGCCCAGATCAGGGTGCCGGACTGGCCGAAATGGCCGTAGCTTCGCGGCGAGTTGGACACACCGGTCCAGTGCGGCGACTTGCCGGCTTTGATCTCGAAGCCCAGCCCCCAGTCGTTGGGCCGTTGCACGCCGTAACCGGGCAGCACCCCGTTCAGCCCGGGAAACTGCACGGTGATCGCTTCGGAATGCAATTGCGCCGAAACCGTCGCCGGCACCAGCAGGTCACCGGCGAACGCCACCAGATCGGCGACCGTCGAGGTGACCCCGAACCCGGCCGCCGCCACGCCGCCGTCCAGTCGGGTGGTCGCCATGCCGAGCGGCTCGAACACCGCCTCGGATAGGTAGCGGCCGAACTCGATGCCGGTTTCTTGCTGCACGGTTTCGGCCAGCACACTGAACCCGTAGTTGGAGTACACCCGGCGGGTGCCGGGTTTGGCCATGATCTTCTCGGAGTGCATCGACAGCCCGGACGCGTGCGCCAGCAGATGCCGCACCGTCGCCCCGGGCGGGCCCGCCGCGGTGTCCAACTCGACGGCGCCCTCCTCGACGGCGACCTGCACGGCCCGGGCCACCAGCGGCTTGGTCACCGACGCCAGGAAGAAACCGCGCCGGGTGTCGCCGTGGCCCGCCAGCGTGCCGGCCGGGCCGACCACCGCGGCCGCGGCATGCCCGACCGGCCAGTCGTCCAGCAGATCGAGTGCGCTCACCTGCGGGCGATGTAGTAGTAGTTGCGCGGGTCGCCGCGGATCTCCTCGACCCGCACGTCGGCGAACCCGGCGTCGCCCAGCATGGCCACGGCGAGCTGGCGGCCCCAGGCGGTGCCCAGTCCCTCGCCGTCGTAGGCCAGTGACACCGTCATGCAGTGCATCGTCGAGACGGTGTACATCCACGTCGACAGCGGCAGGTCGATGTTCTCCTCCAGCTTGCTCGACGCCCTGGAGTCGGCCATCAGAAAGATGCCGCCGGGGCGCAGCGCGCGAAAGATGTTGGCCAGCACCCGCCTCGGCTGGGCCTGGTCGTGGATGGTGTCGAAAGCGGTGATCACGTCGTAGACCGCCTCGTCCTCGAGCCGGGTCAGGTCGGCCTGCGCGAAGGCCGCATTCGACAGGCCCAGCCGGGTGGCCTCGGCGATCCCGGCGGCGACGGCCTCTGCAGAGAAGTCCAGCCCGGTGAACCGGCTGGCCGGAAACGCCCGCGCCATCAGGTTGACCGCGTGGCCGCTGCCGCAGCCGACGTCGGCAACCTCGGCGCCGGACCGCAGCCGCTCCGGCAGGCCCTCGACCAGCGGCAGCACCGTGTCGATCAGGGCGGCGTCGAAGGTCAGCCCGCTGCGTTCGGCCATCACCGTGTGAAAGCGCGGGAATGCGCTGTAGGGCAGTCCGCCGCCGTCGCGGAAACACCCGATGATGCCCTGCTCGACCTCGGCCAGCAGCGGGATGTACTGCGCGATCGCCGCCAGGTTGCGCTCGGCGGCCACCCGGGTGAGCGCCGCGGCGCGGTGCGCCGGCAGCCGGTAGGTCGCCGCGGCGGGGTCGTAGTCGACGATGCGCGCGGTGACCATGCCGCCCAGCCATTCCCGCACGTAGCGTTCGTTGAGTCCGGCGGCCTCGGCCACCCCCGCACTGGTGCTCGGCGGCAGGTGGGCCAGGGTTTCGAACAGGTGCGTCTGATGGCCGATGCTGATCAGCAGCGTCGCCGCCGCGTTGTCGATGGTCTCGATCATCCGGGCCGCGAACTGCTTGGCGGTCTCGGCGGATTGGTTCTCCCCGGCGGCGGTCATCACGCCCAGGTTAGCCTGGCGTCCCGGCCGGCCGGCCGTCGTCCGGGACGCTCCCGGCGCGAACCGCCTTGCGATAGCTGCGGGCACTGCAGCCGAACCAGCGCTGACACGAACGGCTGAGCACGCTTTGCTCGGCGTAGCCCAGTTCGCGGGCCAGATGGGACAGGCTGATGTCGGTGTCGCGCAGATAGCGGCCGGCCGCGTCCCTGCGGATGCCGTCGATCAGCGCCGCGAACGTGGTGCCCTCGGCGGCCAGCCGACGGTGCAGCGCCTTGGGGTGCAGCCCGAGTTCGCGTGCGATCACCTCCAGGCTCACCGTGCCGGTGGGCAGCAACTGGCGGGCCATGGTGCGGACCGACGGCGTCATGCCGACCGCCGGGGCGGCGATGCCGGTGAGGTATCGCACCACAGCCTGATGAGCCAGATCGTCGCGGTGCAGCGGGCGATCGAGGTCGGCCGCCCGGAACGTGAAGCCGGCCATCGGCTGGGCGAAGTACGGCCGGCAGCCGAAATACGCCAGGTAGTCCCGGGCCGGGGTGAGCGGTCCGTGCGGCAGATGCACCGACAGCGGGGCGTAGGGCGCATCGAACAGCAGGCGCAGAATCCGCAGCGAGACGCCCAGGGACAGTTCGGTGGTCTGCGGGTGCGGCGGCGCCCGCTCGATCAGCACCTCGAATGCGTAGAACAGTTCGCGACTGTCGGCGCCGGGGATGATCCGCGCCGAGATCGCCGGACTGTAGGCGGACAGGAACCTCTCGACGATCGCCAGCGCGTCGCCGACGGTGGCGGCGGTGCGAGCGGCCACCCCCAGCGGCCCGAAGATCTCGATGCCCTGCCGCAGCGCCAGCCGGCGGCCGAAATCCGGACACGCGGTCGCATCCGCCCCGGCTTCCACGGCCAGAATCACCGCGCGGTACGGCACGAACACCTCGTCCGCATCGACCGCTGCGGCCGGGATGCCCGCCGCCCGAAGCAGTCCCACGGGGTCACCGCCCAGCTCGGTGACCAGATCCCGATAACCGGAGAGCGCCGTCCCCCGCACCACCGACATGTCCGCAAATATCAAATAATCATCCGCAGATGTCAAGACTTCGGCGGTGCCGGACCCCCATGATGGCAGGGACCGCACCGGAAGGAACCCACCCATGACGTTTGACACCGTGATTCGCGACGGCCGATGGTTCGACGGCACCGGCGCCCCCTCGGCGGTCCGCAACATCGGTATCCGCGCCGGGCACGTCGCCGCCATCAGCGCCCAGCCGCTCGATGAGTCGGGTTGCCCGCAGGTCATCGACGCCGCCGGCAAGTGGGTGCTGCCCGGGATGCTCGACATCCACACCCACTACGACGTCGAGGTGCTGGCCGCTCCGGCGCTCTCGGAATCGGCGCCGGTTCCGCAAGGACTACGACCGCAAGTACGGGCCGCGGGTCTGGCACCGCGACTTCTTCGACGCCCAGATCGTGCAGTGCCCCGATGCCTCGGTGATCGGAAAGTCCTTCGGGCAGGTCGGGGTGGACCGCGGCGGTGTCCACCCGGTCGACGCGTTCCTGGATCTGGTGCTCGAGCACGGCACCGAACTGCGGTGGCGCACCACGATCTCCAACCACCGGCCCGAGGTGCTCAAGAAGATTGCCTGCGAGCCGGGAGTCCAGATGGGCTTCTCCGATGCCGGCGCGCATCTGCGCAACATGGCCTTCTACAACATGGGCCTGCGGTTGCTGCGCCACGTCCGCGACGCCGAGCGGGCCGGCACGCCGTTCATGTCGGTCGAGCGGGCCGTGCACCGGCTCACCGGCGAACTGGCCGACTGGTACGGCCTCGACGCCGGCCACCTGCGGATGGGCGATCGCGCCGACCTCGTCGTCGTCGACCCCGCCCACCTCGACTCCGCGCTGGACTCCTACGCCGAGGAGACCGTCGAGCAGTACGGCGGATTGTCGCGGATGGTCAACCGTAACGACGACGCCGTCAGCGCCGTCTTCGTCTCGGGGCGCGCGGTATTCGCCGACGGAGCGCCCACCGACGTGCTCGGCGCGCAACGCACCGGAGGTTTCCTGCGCGCCGGCACCCGCACACCCGCCGTCGTGGGGGCCGCGACGGTCGCCGCACCGAGAACATAGGGTTGGCCCCATGAGTCAGACAGTGCGCGGGGTGATTGCCCGCAAGAAGAGCGAACCGGTCGAACTGGCGGACATCGTCATCCCCGACCCCGGGCCGGGTGACGTGGTGGTGAACGTGGCCGCCTGCGGGGTCTGCCACACCGACCTGACCTACCGCGACGGCGGCATCAACGACGACTACCCGTTCCTGCTCGGCCATGAGGCGGCGGGCACCGTGGAGTCCGTCGGGCCGGGGGTGACCTCGGTGGCGCCCGGTGATTTCGTGATTCTCAACTGGCGGGCGGTCTGCGGGCAGTGCCGGGCATGCAAGCGCGGCCGGCCGCAGTACTGCTTCGACACCTTCAACGCCTCGCAACCGATGACGCTGACCGACGGCACCATACTCACCCCGGCGCTGGGCATCGGCGCGTTCGCGGAGAAAACCCTGGTGCACGCCGGTCAGGCCACCCTGGTCGACCCCGCCGCCGACCCGGCGGTGGCCGGCCTGCTGGGCTGCGGGGTGATGGCCGGGCTGGGCGCGGCGGTCAACACCGGCGCGGTGACCCGCGACGACACCGTCGCGGTGATCGGCTGCGGCGGCGTGGGCGACGCCGCCATCGCCGGTGCGGCACTCGTCGGTGCCCGGCGGATCATCGCCGTCGACACCGACGACACCAAACTGGCCTGGGCCCGCGACTTCGGCGCCACCCACACCGTCAACGCCCGTTCGGCCGACGCGGTGCAGGCCATCCAGGATCTCACCGACGGCTTCGGCGCGGACGTGGTGATCGACGCGGTCGGCCGCCCGGAGACCTGGAAGCAGGCGTTCTACGGCCGCGACCTGGCCGGAACCGTTGTGCTGGTAGGGGTTCCGACACCCGAGATGCGGTTGGACATGCCGCTGCTGGACTTCTTCTCGCGCGGGGGCGCACTGAAGTCGTCCTGGTACGGCGACTGCCTGCCCGAGCGGGACTTCCCCACCCTGATCAGCCTGTATCTGCAGGGCCGGCTGCCGCTGGAGCGGTTCGTCTCCGAACGCATCGGCCTGGACGGCGTCGAAGAAGCCTTCCGCAAGATGCACGGCGGCAAGGTGCTGCGCTCGGTGGTGGTGCTGTGATCCAGCGGGTGGTCACCCACGGCACCTTCGAACTCGACGGTGGCAGTTGGGAAGTCGACAACAACATCTGGATCGTCGGCGACGACTCCGAGGTGGTGGTCTTCGACGCCGCCCACACCGCCGCGCCGATCCTGGATGCGGTCGGCGGCCGCAAGGTGGTCGCGGTGGTCTGCACCCACGGCCACAACGACCATGTCACGGTCGCGCCGGAACTCGGCGAGGCCCTCGACGCGCCGGTGCTGCTGCACCCCGCCGATGACGTGCTGTGGCAGATGACCCACCCGGGCAAGGAGTTTCGCGCCGTCGCCGATGACGACGTGCTGCGGGTCGCCGGCCTGGAGCTGCACGCATTGCACACCCCCGGCCACTCCCCCGGGTCGGTGTGCTGGTACGCCCCCGAACTGGGTGCGGTGTTCAGCGGCGACACCCTGTTCCACGGCGGGCCGGGTGCGACCGGACGATCCTTCTCGGACTTCCCGACCATCCTGGCGTCGATCTCGGGACGGCTCGGCAACCTGCCGGCCGACACCGTCGTCTACACCGGCCACGGTGAGCGCACCCGGATCGGCGACGAACTGGTGCACTACGACGACTGGGTGGCCCGCGGTCACTAGCGGGACTAGTGACCGCGCAGAATCCGGCGCTTCTCGGCCTCGAATTCCGCGTCGGTCAGCGCACCGGAATCCCGCAGTGCGGCTATGGTTTTGAGCTGTTCAAGCCTGATCCGCTCGTCGCTCGGCACGGTCGACTCGGCGAGTCCGGGGTCCGGAACGTCTTCGGCATCCGAGGGCACGGCCAACGCTCCCCAGGAATCCCGCACGGCACGCGCTTTGCCGACCACCGACACGACGATGCCGACCAGACCGACCACGAACAGTGCGGCGAAGCCCCAGATCCAGCGGCCGGCCGAACTGCGGTAGCCGAACGCCAACCGCGGGCCGATGAAGGCACTGACCTTGCCGTCCGCGGTGATCTCATAGTCGCCTTCGGTCACCACGTGCAGCACCCACACCCGGATGCGCGCGTCGTTGTTGACGGTGGTTGTGGTGCCGATGCTTTCGATCGCCGCAGGGTCCGCCACGCCGGGTGGCGGAACGATCCCCAGCTGAAGTTCGGGCACCGGAAGCCCCAGGCCGCCGGTGCTCCCGATGATCCTGGTGTGGAAACTGACGGTGACCTCACCGGCCGGCAGGTGCAGGGTGCCCGAACCGGGGACCGCGACCTCGCCGTAGGCGTCGTACTTGTCCAGCAGGAACGCGTTGACCAGCAGCCCACCGACGAACCCCAGGATGGACAGCACCAGCAGGGCGATCGAGACCCCCAGGACGGTCCCCGAACCAGACCTACCGATTTTCATGACCGAAGTCTGTCACGCAGGACCGCGAGCTACGGAGTCGTCGGCGTCTCCGGGTTCTCGGGCGTCGGCTGATGGGCCGGTTCCCCCGGTGATGCCCGCTCCTCGCTCGGGGCGGGTGCCTCCGGGGCCGTCCCCGTCGGCGGTTCGACGGGGGGCACCCCGGCCACCGTGGGCCCGGCGGGTTCCGAGGGTTCCGAGGGTTCCGAGGTCACGGTCGACGTCGCGGGCTCGCTGTCGGCGGCATGCCGCAGCGCAATCACCGCGATGATGCCGGCGATCAGCACCGCCAGCGCAATGGCCAGGATCACCGGCATGGGCTGCCGGTACCAGGAGGCGGCGGCGCGACCGGAATCGTCGGGGAAGGGCTGGTAGTCCACCGCGGGACCGGGCAGCGCCGCCGCATGCGGAATCGGCGCGGTGTCGGTTGCCGCCGGGGTGATCTCGGGTGGGCCCGGAACGGGTGCCGGAACAGGCCAGGCCGGCGCCGCTTCGGGTGGCATCGGGGGCGGCGGCGCGACCGGTTCTGCCGCCGGGACGGCCGGGGTGATCGGCGTTGGCGCGACGGTCCCGGCTGGGTCGCCGGCGACTCTCAAAGCGGCACCGATAGCCGCCGTCAAGTGCGGTCGAGGCGAACTGACGACGACCCCGAAGCGCTCCGACAGCCCGTTGGTGAGAGCCGGGATGTTCGCCCCGCCCCCCACCGATACCACGGCCGCCAGTGCTGCCGGCTGGATACCGTTGCGGTCCAAGGCGTTGCGCACCACTTCGAGAAAGCGGTCGAACGGCTCGCGGATCACCTCTTCGAGCTCCGCCCGGGTCAGCCAGACACCGCTGTGAAAGCCGGGCAGATCGACGGGCAGTTCGGTCACCGTGTTCGTCGACAACTGCTCTTTGGCGTTGCGACACTGGTCGCGCAACCGGGCCAGCGAGCCGATCGCCGAAGCGCCCTCCAGCGAACCTTCCGCGGTAAGGTCGGCAATAACGTGGTCCAGCAACGCCTGGTCGATCAGATCGCCGGAAAAGCCGGTGTGGCGCACCGTGACATCGATGGGTTCACAGTGATTCGCGGCATCAACCAGGGTGATACTGCTCCCGCTGCCACCGAAGTCGCACACCGCGATGACCCCGCCGGCCGGTAGGCCCGGATTGGCCTGCAGCGCAGTCAGTGCCGCGGAAGCGTCCGAGATCAACAACACCGGATGCTGGGACCATTCCGGTACCCGGCTCAGCGCGGCGCGCAGTGCGTCCACAGCCGTCTGCGGCCAGTGCGCGGGATAGGTCACCGCCACCGCGGGCGGCAACGGGCGGCCTTCGGTGGCACTGTAGGCCAGTGCGTGCAATCCGTCGGCCAGCAACTGCTCACCGCGGTGGGCCGATCCATCCGATGCCAGCACCGGCGCCGACACGCCGACCTGATCCACGAACCCGGTGATCACCAGCCCCGGCTCGCCGATGTCGGGATTCTCAGTCGGCACCCCGATCTGAGGTGGCCGGTCGGGGTACAGCGTCAGCACCGGCCGGCGGGTGATGGCGCGTTCGGCGGTAACCGCCGCCAGCGCGGTAGCCCCCACCGACATACCTATCGCCGGTCTCGTTTCGTCCGCCATGTTGTCCAATCCCGGGCTCTCAGCGGCCTGCGATTACACGCCAGTTACTACAATTTATCGGCAAATCCGCCGTTTTCCGGGCATTGTCCAGCGGATGTTGCAGCGTCGTCCCGATCGTCGGCGCCGGTCCGGGCCGAGCCGGATCCTCGGCACACGCCCTGGCTTCTGATCCCGCACCGCTGGCGAGACGGTGGTCAACCGCCCCGGATCGGGTCTCCCGGCCCCTGCGGCGCCCGACGGTTCTTCACGGTGATCGGCGTCGTCGGCGCGGTAACCGGCCTCGGGGAGGTCCCGGCGCCCGGCCTGAGGCTGGCGTCGGGACCGTCGGCCGACCGGGCGCGGTGGTTCTGGGCCAGGACCATTGCCGGCTCTGCACTGACCGTGGTGACGGTTCCGGCACCGGGCATCGTGGGCTCCCCCTGGGTGGCCGGCGCGCTGGTGATCGATGCGCCCGCGATGGGCGCCGACCCGGTGGCCCCCTCGCGCCGGGCCAGTCCCTACCGGGTGTTCGCCACCGGGTGGCTGTGCCCGCCGCGGTTGGCAGCGCACGCACCGGCCGGCTTCACGACATCCCCATCGGAGCCCCAGCGCTTGTGATGGCCTGCGTTCAGTTCCTCGGGTTGCTCGCAATGCCGGTGTTCCGGCTGCGCTCAGCGGTCGGTTGAGGCGCCAGCGCCCATCCCGGAGTGGGCGACGACACTGCACCCAGGCCACTCGCCGATGCCGAGTACAGATCGTCGGGCGGGCACAGCCCGTCCAGTGACGGCGGCGTCACCAGTGAGGACGCCCCGGTCGCCAGCGGCGCAATCAGGTCGGACAGCGGCGCCTGCAGGGCGTCCGCCGCTGCTGCCGCCTCCGGGGGCAGCGCCGGTGACGGCACCGGCGGCAGCAGGTTGGACAGCGCGGAGGTGATTCCTTCCAGCGGCGGAATGATGGTGGACGGAACGCTCCCGCCGGCACCCGTGGGGACACCCGGAACGCCGGGAAGGGGCGGTGTCAGTGCCCCCACCGGGGCACCGATGAGCCCACCTGGTCCACCCGGCAACGGAGACCCCACCCCACCCGCAGGCGAGGCCACCGGGCTACCCGGCAACGGCAACACCGGAGACCCCACCCCACCCGCAGGCGAGGCCACCGGGCTACCCGGCAACGGCAACACCGGAGACCCCACCCCACCCGCAGGCGAGGCCACCGGGCTACCCGGCACGCCCAGTGCCGGCGGTGTCGCACCCCCCACCGGAGTCAAGATCAGGCCACCGGGCGCAGGCGATGCGGG
This sequence comes from uncultured Mycobacterium sp., assembly GCA_964525125.1. Taxonomy (GTDB): domain Bacteria; phylum Actinomycetota; class Actinomycetes; order Mycobacteriales; family Mycobacteriaceae; genus Mycobacterium. Next base: position 110 of record CAZGGK010000068.1, on the reverse strand, counting down.
CGGTACGGCCGCACCCGCTGGTGCGGCCACCGGAGCACCCGGCCCCCCGGGCAACGGCGGCGTCGCACCACCCACCGGCACACCACCCGCCGCGGCCGGCAACGGCGCGA
>CAZGGK010000067.1:0-22068 GCA_964525125.1 uncultured Mycobacterium sp. | reverse complement strand
TTCAATCCCAGTACCGCGCACCAGTATTACCGCAGGTCAGGGTGCGTTTCTAAGCCCGGAAACCGGCTTGCGCGCGGTAAGTGCGCCAATCCTCCCCCCCTTCGCCCGCTCATCGGCACCGAGCACGGCCCCGGTACGCTCCGGCCCATGCCGCTCTCCGCCGGTGACGACTTCGCCGGCTACACCATCGTGCGACTGCTGGGCGCCGGCGGTATGGGCGAGGTGTACCTGGCCAAGCACCCGCGACTGAACCGTCACGACGCGCTGAAGATCCTGCCGGCCCGACTGTCGTCCGACGGCGATTTCCGTCGCCGTTTCGAGCGGGAAGCCGATCTGGCGGCGGCCCTGTGGCATCCGGACATCGTCGGCGTGCACGACCGGGGCGAGTTCGACGGCCAACTCTGGATCTCGATGGACTACGTCGACGGGACCGACGCCGCCGAGCTGTGCCGCAGTCGCTACCCGAACGGGATGCCGATCGACGAGGTCGCCGAGATCGTCGCCGCAATCGGTGCGGCGCTGGACTTCGCCCACCAGCGCGGCCTGCTGCACCGCGATGTCAAGCCGGCCAACATTTTGCTGACCCGACCCGAGACGGGGACACGACGAATTCTGTTGGCGGACTTCGGGATCGCTCGCGATGTCAACGACACCAACCGGCTTACCGCCACCAGCATGACACTGGGGACACTCAGCTATTGCGCACCCGAACAACTGGCCGGCGACCGCATCGACGGCCGCGCCGACCAGTACGCACTTGCGGCCACCGCCTATCAGCTGCTGACCGGGTCCGCCCCGTTCGACGATCCGAGTCCGGCGGTGGTGATCAGCCGCCAGCTGTACAGCCCGGTGCCACCGATCTCCGCGATCCGCCCGGAGCTCGCCGCGCTCGACGCCGTGTTCGCCCGCGCCCTGGCAAAGAATCCAGCCGACCGGTTCCGCACCTGCCAGGACTTCGCCGCGGCCCTGCACGTCGGTGCCGGACAGCCGACTCGGGCGGCACCGCCGCGACCGGCCCAGGCCCACCCGCCGTCCCCACCGCAGCCCCCGCCGACGTCGCGGCGGTCCCTCCCGGTGGCGGCCGTCGTCGGGCTGGTGGTGGCCGGCGCGGCGTTGGCCGGCGTGCTGCTGTGGTTCGGACTGCACCTGGTCGGCCGCGACCGCGGCACGACCGCCGCCACCACCGCGACTCCCCCTTCGACGCCGATCCATCTCTACCCGCCGACCGTCACCGCCTCGCCCCGCCCGGACACCGCATCGCCGACGCCATCGCCGACGCCATCGCCGCGGATGCTGCTGCCCGACGCCGACGAACAGGGCTTCCTGACCGGCGGTGCCCGCTGCCGCACCGGCGACCGGGCCGAACTGGTGCTGCGCACCGCCTACTCGACTGCGGTCGTCTGCGCCACCCCGGCGCAGCAGTTGTACTACCGCGGTGCGCGCAGCAGCGACGGTGCCACCATCGAGCTCACCGACGTCGAACGCAGCCCAGTCGGTTTCGTGGCGATCAACTACGCCGATCCGACCAGCTACGAGGTCACCCACCACGGCCTTCGCATCGTGCACGACGGCCAGCTGATCTCCGACGAGCCCGCGCTGGAGTCCGCGCCATGACCGAGGGTCACCGGCGGTGCGACGCCCGGCGGCGACCCGGTACCAGCCCGGTAGGGTTACCGGTAACGGTGATTTTCGGCGCGTCGGCGTAGCGGAAGGTGATCCAGATGAAGCGATCCATCGTCGCGGTATCGGCGCTCGCAGTACTGGCCGCCGCCTGCTCCCCGCAGCCCGCCGAACAGGCCGCCGAACAGCCAGCCGAACAGCCCGCCGCAGCGAAATCGACTGCGCGCCTTGGCGAACAGCTGGATCTGACCCGCGCGGACGGCAGCACGATCGCCGTGACCCTGGTGCAGGTCATCAACCCGGCCACCGTCGCGCACGGCCGGGGCGAGGCCGGCAAGACCTATGTGGCAACCGAGTTGAAGCTCACCGACACCGGCACGACGGCAATCGAGGGCGACGTCAACGTCAACGTCTCCGTCATCGGCTCCGACAAGCAGAGCTACAGCGCGGATTTGAACGACGTGACCGAATGTCCGAACTTCGACATGGGGACGTTCCACCTGGAAGCCGGCAAATCTGCGACCGGCTGCGTCGTGTTCGCGCTGCCGCACGGCGTCACCCCCGTCACAGTGCAGTACAGGCCGTCGGCGGGGTTCGCCGGCGACTCCGGTGAGTGGCAGGTTTCCTGACCCCCCCGAAACCCACCCGAAACCCGCGCGAACCCCGCGACACCGGCCCCCGGGATGTGCCATCATGCCGACAAGCAACCGAAGAGGGACATGATGTACCGCTGGCTCCTGGCCGTAGTAACCGTGCTGGTCACCGTGATAGCCCCGCCCGTCGCGCAGGCTGGGCCGACCACCAGTCAGGACGCCCCGATCGGCCGGTTGGGCGACACCCTGCGGGTGTCCTACGACGACCCCGCGGTCGGCCCGATCGTCGCCGACGTGACCGTGCACGACGTCGTCCCCAGTGAGATCCCACCCGGCTGGGGCTGGAACGGCACCCCGCGCTGGCGTGCGCAGGGCGGCCCGTGGCGGGCCAATGTGACCGTGCACCCCATCACCGTGCCCAACCCGTACGTGCTGGCCGTCACCTTCAACTTCAACGGCGTCACCCCGGGCGCGGACGCCTATGTCCCCAAGCACACCGACGACCCCACCGGGCTGGACTTCGCGCTGACCAGGGCGCCGCAGGGCTCCACCGTCAACGGCGGCGTGTACTGGGACGTCTATCGCGGCCTGGTCACCAACGTGGTATTGACCAGCCGCAACGACGGCACGCACCTGGCCCAGTGGAACCTGTGATCGGTACGGCGCCCTCACCCCCCACGGTGTGGTGCACTGATGGTCATGTCCGAGCCCGGCCCGCACCAGACCACTGAGACACCGCTCACCCTGCTCGGGTCCGCCCGCGGGATCTCCGACGATGAACTCGCCCGGCTCTACGCCTACCCCGAGGGCCGTACCGACTGGGTCCGGGCGAATTTCATCGCCAGCATCGACGGCGGCGCCACCGTGGCGGGCCGCTCCGGTGGACTGGCCGGACCCGGCGACCGGGCGGTGTTTCACCTGTTGCGCGCCCTGTCCGACGTCATCATGGTCGGCGCCGGCACGGTGCGCGTCGAGAACTACGCCGGGGCGCACCTGACCGCGACCCAGCGCCAGCACCGCCGGGACCGCGGGCAGGCCGAGGTCCCCCAGTTGGCGATCGTCACCCGATCCGGCCGCCTGGACCGGGACATGCCGGTGTTCACCCGCACCGAGGTGCCGCCGCTCGTGCTGACCTGCGCGACGGCCACGGCTCAGGCCCGGGAGCTGCTCGCCGGCCTGGCCGAGGTGGTCGACTGCTCGGACGGCGACCCCGACCGGGTCGACGAGCCCACCGCGCTGGCCGCCCTGGCCGCCCGGGGTCAGCGCCGGGTGCTGACCGAGGGCGGACCCACCCTACTGGGTTCGCTCATCGAGGCCGACCTGCTCGACGAGCTGTGCCTGACCGTGGCGCCCTACCTGGTCGGCGGCCCGGCGCGTCGTATCGCCACCGGTCCCGGGCAGGTACGCACCCCGATGCGCTGCGCCCACCTGCTCACCGACGACGCCGGCTACCTCTACGCCCGCTACGTCAGGGGCGGTGCCGAAAGGGTGCCGATAAGGTGACTGCTATGAGTCGGCACGCCACGTTCGCCACGCTGCTGTTCGCGGCGATCACGCTGCTGACCGGTTGCGCCCCCGCCGGTCTGGCGGCCAACCCGCGCTTCGCCACCAACTCCGGGGCCGGGCCGCAGGGCCAGCCGGCCACGACGCCGGAGTCGGCGGGCCCGCCCGCGATCGAGCCGCCCAAGAACAAGCTGCCCTGGCGCGACTGCACGTCGCGGATCTTCAGCGACGCCGGTGTCCCGGCCACACCGGGGGTCGTGCTGGATTGCGCCAGCTACGACGCCGATGTCGACCCGTTCGGCGGCGGATCGGCGATGGTGAGCATCGGCGTGGTCCGGGCCCGCTCGGTGCAGACCCCGGGCGATGCCGGTCCGGTGGTGTTCACCACCGGCTGGGACCTGCCGTCGTCACTGCAGCTGCCGGTCTGGCTGTCCCGCGCCGGGGCCGACGTGCTGAAAAGTCATCCGGTCGTCGCGGTGGACCGGCGTGGGACCGGCATGTCGAGCGCGGTCGATTGCCGGGACCGCACCCAGCGCGACGAGATGTGGGACCAGGCGCAGTTTCAGCCGGGCGACGACCCGGTGGCGCGACTGGGCGACGTCTCGACGACCGCCACCACCGACTGCACCGACAGCATTTCGCCGGGCGAGTCGTCCTACGACAACACGCACGCCGCCGCCGACATCGAGGGGTTGCGCAGCATCTGGGACGTGCCGGCGCTGGCGCTGATAGGTATCGGCAACGGCGCCCAGGTCGCGCTGACCTACGCCGGATCACACCCGGACAAGGTGGCCCGGCTGGTACTCGACTCGCCGATCGCCCTGGGGGTGGGCGCCGAGGCCGCCGCCGAGCAGCGGGTGAAGGGCCAGCAGGCCGCCCTGGATGCATTCGCCGCGCAGTGCGTGGCGGTGAACTGCGCCCTCGGCCCCGACCCGAAGGGTGCCGTCAGCGCAGTGCTGGACGCCGCAAGGTCGGGTAACGGTCCCGGCGGTGCCTCGGTCGCCTCGATCGCCCATGCCATCACCGTCGCCCTGGGTTACCCCACCGGCGGCCGGGTGGGCAGCACCGCCGAGCTGGCCGCCGCGCTGGCGTCCGCGCGTTCCGGTGACACCAACCTGCTGACCAACCTGATCAACCGGGCTCAGGGCACCCAGGGCAGCGACGGCCGGTTCGTCAACTCCTGCGCCGACGCCCTGAACCGCGCCACCCCGGACCGGATCCGGGAATTGGTGGTCGCCTGGGGCAAGCTGTACCCGCAGTTCGGCACCGTCGCCGCCCTGGACCTGGTGAAGTGCCTGAGCTGGCCGAGCAGTTCGACGCCGGAGCAGCCGAAAGAGCTCAAGATCGACGTCCTGCTGCTCGGTGTGCAAAACGACCCGGTCGTCGGCGCCGAGGGGGTCGCGGCTTCCGCCGCGGCCGTCATCAACGCCGGCGCGGCCAGCAAGCGGGTGATGTGGCAGGGCATCGGCCACGGCGCGGCCGTCTACTCCTCGTGCGCGGTGCCACCGCTGATCGGATACCTCGACAGCGGCAAGCTGCCCGACACCGACACCTACTGCCCGGCCTGATCCGGCCCGGGCCACTTCGGGCGGGAAGCTCGCTTCCCGCCGGCCGGTCTGGCCTGCGGTACGGTTCGCTGGTGACGCCAGCTGACATTCGGGCCGGCCTGCTGGCCGCCCTCCGCCCCCCCACCAGCGCACCCGGCACGGCGACCGTGCTGCGCTCGGTGCTGTGGCCGGTGGCGATCATGTCGGTGATCCACCGTGTCGTCGTACTGACCACCAACGGCAACATCACCGACGACTTCAAGCCGGTGTACCGGGCGGTGCGAAACTTCCGGCACGGCCTGGACATCTACAACGAGCACTTCGACTACGTCGACCCGCACTACCTGTACCCGCCCGGCGGAACCCTGCTGATGGCCCCGTTCGGGTTCCTGGGCGAGACGGTGTCGCGGTACGCGTTCATCCTGACCAACGCGATCGCGATCGTGATCGCCGCCTATCTGCTGCTGCGGCTGTTCGGCTACACCCTGGCCTCGGTGGCGGCCCCGGCTCTGCTGCTGGCCATGTTTCTCACCGAGAGCGTGACCAACACCCTGGTGTTCACCAACATCAACGGGGTCATCCTGCTGGCCGAGGTGCTGTTCCTGCGCTGGCTGCTGGACGGGCGAGCAGGGCGGCAGTGGTGGTCGGGCATCGCGATCGGCCTGACCCTGGTGGTCAAGCCGGTGCTGGCACCGCTGCTGCTGCTGCCGCTGTGCAACCGCCAGTGGCGACCGCTGGTGCCCGCGTTCGGGGTTCCGCTGGCGTTCAACCTGGTGGCCTGGCCGCTGGTGAGCGACCCGGTGGACTACCTCACCGGCACCGTGCCCTACATGCTCGGCACCCGGGACTACTTCAACAGCTCGATCCTGGGCAACGGTGTGTACTTCGGCCTGCCGCCGGCGCTGATCCTGTTCCTGCGGGTGTTGTTCACGCTGATCGCCGCGGTCAGCATCTGGCTGCTGTACCGCTATTACCGCACCCGCGACCCACTGTTCTGGGTGACGACGTCCTCCGGGGTGCTGCTGATCGCGTCGTTCCTGGTGCTGTCGCTGGGCCAGGGCTACTACTCGATGGTGCTGTTCCCGTTCCTGATGACGGTGGTGCTGCCCAACTCGGTGCTGCGCAACTGGCCGGCGTGGCTGGGTATCTACGGCTTCATGACGCTGGACCGCTGGCTGCTGTTCAACTGGATGTACATCGGCCGTCCGCTGGAGTACTTGAAGATCACCTACGGCTGGTCCCTGGTGCTGATAGCGACCTGCACCGTGCTGTGCTTCCGCTACCTGGACGCGCGCGCCGAGAACCGGCTGGACGGCGGCATCGACCCGGCCTGGCTGACGCGCGAGGAACAGCGCTAGCGTGGACACATGACCGCCGCGCAGCCGAGACTGGTTCTCACCGACGACGAATGGCGGGCCAGACTCACCCCGGAGGAGTTCGCCGTACTGCGCCGGGCCGGTACCGAGCGCCCGTTCACCGGCGAGTACACCGACACCACCGCCGACGGCGTCTACGAGTGCCGGGCGTGCGGTGCCGAATTGTTCCGCAGCACCGAGAAGTTCCACTCGCACTGCGGCTGGCCGTCGTTCTTCGACCCGGCGGCCTCCGACGCGGTGATCCTGCGTTCCGACGACTCCCTGGGCATGGTGCGTACCGAGGTGCTGTGTGCTGATTGCCACAGCCACCTGGGGCATGTGTTCGCCGGCGAGGGCTATCCCACCCCCACCGACCAGCGGTACTGCATCAACTCGATCTGCCTGCGACTGGTGCCGGCAACACGCTGAACCGAGGAAGCCTGTCAGTCCGCCCGGGTGGCGTGGACCTCCCAGAACGGGGCGTGCACCAGCTCGCCGTCGAGAAACGGCTCGATGGCCCGCAGTCGCTGCACGATGGCCCGGATTCGCGGCGGTGCCGCGGGGTTCTGCGCGATCATCGCCTCGAATCCCGCCACACTCACGTTGACCTGGTAGGTGGTCGGCCCCAGGTAGTCGATCCCCCAGCCGGCAGCCGGCAGCCCCCGGCGAAAGTCTGCCTGCGACATCGCCGGCGGCATGAAGAATCCGTTGATGTTGTAGTCGGCCGCTTCGATCAGGTACAGCCGCGCCCCCGGCCTGGTGGCTCGGTGCAGCGCCCGCAGGTAGTCGTGCTGGGCGTCGGGATCGTCGGCGAAGGTGTTGTAGAACGCGGTGTCGACGACGGTGTCGAAGCGGTTCTGGAAACCGTCGAGCTTCTTGGCGTCGGCTACGACGAAGTCGACGGCGACACCGGCGTTCGCCGCGTTGCGCCGGGCGCGTTCGATCGCGGTGGCGGACACGTCGATGCCGGTCGTCGGGAATCCGTTGGCGGCGAGGTGGATGGCGTGATGCCCGGGACCGGTCCCCGGGTCGAGCACCTCGCCCTTGACGGCCCCCAGCGCCACCAGTCGCCGCACCACCGGCTGCGGGCCACCGATGTCCCACGGTGTGGGGGCGCGCTCGTCGCGGTAGATCTGCTCGAAGCGCTCGGCGTCCTCGGGTTGGTCCATTACGGCAGCGACTGCACCAACTGCTCGACGTCCACCCGCGGCCCGGTGAAGAACGGGATCTCCTCGCGGACGTGCAGGCGCGCCTGGGTGTCGCGCAGGTCGCGCATCAGGTCGACGATCTGGCCCAGTTCCGGGGCCTCGAACGCCAGGAGGAACTCGTAGTCGCCGAGCGCGAACGCCTGGGTGGTGTTGGTGCGAACATCTTTGTAGACCCGGGCTTTCCGGCCGTGCTCGGCCAGCATCTGGCGGCGCTCATCCTCGGGCAGCACATACCATTCGTAGGACCGCACGAACGGGTAGACGCAGATGTAGGCGCCCGGGTCCTCGCCGGCGACGAACGCCGGGACGTGGCTCTTGTTGAACTCGGCGGGCCGGTGGATGCCCACGTTGCTCCACACCGGCATGCAGGACCGGCCCAGTACGGTGGTGCGCCGGAAGTCTGCGTAGGTGGCCTGCAGCGCCTCGACCCGCTCGGCGTGGGTCCAGATCATGAAGTCAGCGTCGGCACGCAGGCCCGCGACGTCGTAGAGCCCGCGGACCACCACGCCGCGTTCCTCCTGCTGCTTGAGGTAGGCCGCAGCCTCGGCCGCCACCTCCTCGCGAGTGTGTCCTTCGTCGAGTGCGCCGGGTTCAGCCGAGAACACCGACAGCATCACGTAGTGGTCGGTGGAGTTGAGTGCGTCATAGTCGAGGCGGGCCATAGGGCTATCGTGCCATGCACCGTTACTCCCCGGGCATGGCGCTGGTCACAGTCTCGACGGCCCGGCCGGCCGCCGCGACGCAGGCCGGCACCCCGATCCCGTCCAGATAGTTGCCCGCGACCGCCAGCGTCGGCGGCAGCCCGGCGCGCAGTTCGGCTACCAGTTCGGCGTGCCCCGGCCGGTACTGCGGCAGTGCTGCGGTCCAGCGCCGCACCCGCACCTCGACAGGGTCGACGGCGACACCGAAGATGGTGCCGAGATCGTGCACCGACCAGTTCAGCAGCTCGTGATCGGTCGCCCGGCTCGCGGTCCCTGTGGGGTCGCCGAAGCGGCCGAACGACAACCGCAACAGCTCCAGCTTGCCGCCGTAACCCCAGCCGCCCCACTTGCGCGAAGACAAGGTGACCGCCTTGGCCCGCAACTGCTCCCCGGTGGCCACCAGCACTCCGGAGTTGTCCGGGAACGCGGTACCGGCGGGCACCGCCAGCGCCACCACCGCGACGGACGCACTGCCGATCCGGCTGGCGAGCGCCGCGGTGCGCGGCGCCACCCCGGTGGCCAGCCGGGCCAGCCCGGGCGCGGGAACCGCCAGCACCAGTCCGTCGGCGTGCCAGTTACGGCCGGTGGCGTCCCGCAGCTTCCAGTCGGTGGGTCCCCGGTCGACCTGCACCACCGCCGCCTGCACCCAGCGCAGCCGGCTGCGCCGGACCAGTGCGTCGACCAATACGCCGTAGCCACCGGCCACCGCACCGAACACCGGCGCTCCGGTGGCAACCGGCAGCACCCGGCGGACGGCCGCGGTGAGGTTCGGGGCGCCACGGTCGAGTTCGGCAGCCAGCGCCGGAACCGCCGAGCGGACGCCGATCGTCGCTGCCGAGCCCGCATACACCCCGCTGATCAGCGGATCGACCGAACGGGTGACAACCTGCTCGCCGAACCGGTCGGCCACCAGCTGGGCCAGCGTCGGATCGCTGCCGGGTCGCCAATTCAGCGGGCGGGCCGGCTCGGCGTGGATGCGGGCGATCGTCTCGGGGTCGACCAAACCGGCCATGGTCTCCGGCGACGACGGGATCCCGAACAGCGTGTCCGGCGGCAGCGGGTGCAGTCGGCGGCGGCTGTAGATCAGCGGTCGCACCGGCGCCGGGGTCAGCTGCCGGTCGGCCAGGCCCAGCTCGGACAGCAGCGCGGGGATCTCCGGGCGGCGCACCACGAACGCCTCGGCACCGGTGTCCATCGGGATACCCCCGAGGGTCTCGGTGCACAGCGTCCCGCCGAGCCGGTCGGCCGGATCGAACAGCGTGATGTCGGCGCCGTCGCCCACCGCGGCACGCAGCCGGTGGGCGGCTACCAGACCCGAGATTCCGCCCCCGACAACGCAATACGACCGGGTCACAGCGAGTGCACCAGCGACACCAGGTCGGTGAGGATGCCGGGATCGGTGTCGGGCAGCACCCCGTGCCCCAGATTGAAGACGTGGCCGGCCGCGCCGGCGTCGACCGCGCGCCGGCCTTCCTCGATCACCCCGAGCGCGGCACGCTGCACCACCGGCCAGCCGGCCAGCAGCACCGCCGGGTCCAGGTTGCCCTGCAGCGCGGTGCCGGGCCGCACCCGCCCGGCGGCAGCGGTCAGCGAGGTCCGCCAGTCCACTCCGACCGCGGTCGCGCCGGCAGCCGACATCGCACCGAGCAGTTCGGCGGTGCCCACCCCGAAGTGGGTCATCGGCACGCCGCGACCGGCCAGCGCGGCGAATATCCGCGAGCTGTGCGGCAGCACATGGCTGCGGTAGTCGGCCAGCGACAGCGTCCCGGCCCAGGAGTCGAACAGCTGCACCGCGTCCACCCCGGCATCGAGCTGCAACTCCAGGAACGCGACGGTCAGGTCCGTCAGCTTGGCCATCAGCGCATGCCAGCTGTCCGGATCGCCGAGCATCATCGCCTTGGTCCGGGCATGGTTGCGGCTGGGCCCGCCTTCGACCAGGTAGGAGGCCAGGGTGAACGGGGCCCCGGCGAAACCGATCAGCGGCACCTCGCCGAGAGCGCCGACCAGCAGCGACACCGCCGTCGCCACCGCCCGGACGTGTTCGGGATCAAGCGGTCGCAGGGCCGCGATGTCGGCCCTGCTGCGCACCGGGGCGGCGATCACCGGCCCGACGTCGGCGACGATGTCCAGGTCGACCCCGGCCCCGAGCAGTGGCACCACGATGTCGGAGAACAGGATGGCGGCGTCGACGCCGTGCCGGCGCACCGGCTGCAGGGTGATCTCACAGGCCAACTCGGCGTCCAGGCAGGCCGCCAACATGCTGGTTTGCGCCCGCAGCGCCCGGTATTCCGGCAGCGAGCGACCGGCCTGCCGCATGAACCAGACCGGCACTCGGTGCGGCTGGCGGCCGGCCGCGGCGGCCAGGTAGGGCGAATCGGGCAGGTCACGACGGATGCTCATCGGGCTCAATGCTGCCACGGCGCCGATCCGGGGTCGGCGCGCCTGTCCCGGCATGTCAGCCGATGGGTCTACCGTGAAGCGCTGTGACCTGCACGCCCGACGACAGCGACGCGGTGGGGCGGTGCCGATGACACCGCCCGAACCGGCCATCTTCCGCGACGCGGTCGCGACGATGACCGTTGCGGCGGTGCGGTCGGAGATCGAGCTGTCCCCCATCCCGCCGCCGCAGCGCCTCGCGCCGTACAGCTATGCGCTGGGCGCCGAGGTCAACCGGCCGGAAGCCGACATCACCCCGCCGCAGGGCGAGGAACCGGACAAGGAGGCGTTCGGCCGGTTGATCCTGCTGTACGACCCGGACGGGTCCGATGCCTGGGACGGCACCATGCGACTGGTGGCCTACATCCAGGCCGACATCGACTCGCAGGAAGCCGCCGACCCGCTGCTGCCCGAGGTGGCCTGGAGTTGGCTGGTCGAGGCGCTGGAGTCGCGGACCGAGCACGTCACCGCACTGGGCGGCACCGTCACCGCGACCACCTCGGTGCGCTACGGCGACATCTCCGGGCCACCGCGCGCCCACCAGTTGGAGTTGCGCGCGTCCTGGACCGCGACCACCCCCGAACTCGGGGCGCATGTCCAGGCATTCTGCGAGGTGCTGGAGCACGCCGCGGGCCTACCACCGGTCGGTGTGACCGACCTGGGCTCCCGGACCCGCGCCTGAGATGGTGTCCGAACCCCCGGAACCGGTCGCCGGCGAGCCCGAACCGGTCCCACTGTCCCACCCGGCCGGCGGTGTCCCGGCGGTATCGGTCAGCGCCGGCGAGATCGGTTCGGCCGCCGAACTGCTGGCCCGCGGCCACGGCCCGTTCGCGGTGGACGCCGAGCGGGCTTCGGGCTTCCGCTACTCCAACCGGGCCTACCTGATCCAGATCCGCCGCGCCGGCGCCGGGACGGTGCTCATCGACCCGGTCGGCGACGGCGGCGACCCGGTCACGGTGCTGGCGCCGATCGCCGCGGTGCTGCGGGCAGACGAGTGGATCCTGCACGCCGCCGACCAGGATCTGCCGTGCCTGGGCGAACTCGGCATGCGGCCACCTGCGCTGTACGACACCGAACTGGCCGGCCGGCTGGCCGGCTTCGACCGGGTCAACCTGGCGACGATGGTGCAGCGCCTGCTGGGGCTGGGTCTGGCCAAGGGGCACGGCGCCGCCGACTGGTCGAAGCGGCCGTTGCCGGCGGCGTGGCTCAACTACGCGGCACTGGACGTCGAAGTGCTGATCGAACTGCGTCAGGCGATCGCGGCGGTACTGGCCGAGCAAGACAAAAGCGATTGGGCCGCGCAGGAATTCGATCATCTGCGGGAGGCGGGTGCAGCAGCCGCGCCGACGGTCACCCGGCGGGACCGGTGGCGGCGCACATCCGGCATTCACAAGGTGCGCGACCAGCGGGGGCTGGCCGCGGTCCGGGAGCTGTGGCTGGTGCGCGACCAGATCGCGCAGCGCCGCGACATCGCGCCGGGCCGCATCCTGCCCGATTCGGCTATCGTCGCCGCCGCCGTCGCCGACCCGGGCACCGTCGACAAGCTGGTGGAGCTGCCGGTGTTCGGCGGCCCCAGGCAGCGCCGCCACGCCCAGACCTGGCTGGCCGCGCTGGCCGCGGCGCGAGCGAACCCCGAGCCGCCCGAGGTCGTCGAGCCCTATGACGGCCCACCGCCCACCGTGCGGTGGGGAAGACGCAAACCCGAGGCCGCCATCCGGTTGGAGGCGGTCCGGGCGGCGCTGAGCGAGCTCTCCCAACAGGTGTCGGTGCCGGTGGAGAACCTGGTGGCGCCCGACCTGGTCCGACGGCTGTGCTGGGACTGGGATGCCGAAACCACCGATGCCGCCGGCGCCGTCGAACAGTCCCTGAGCGCCGGGCGGGCCCGGTCCTGGCAGCGGTTCCTGGTGGTGCCGGTGCTGGCCGAAGCCCTCAGTCCAGATGCTCGTCCAACTGCTCGCTGACCTCCGCGACGCAACTGCACGCACCCATCGCCGCCACCCAGCCGGTGATCTGGCGGGCCACGTCCTGTTCGGTCAACCCCGCCTCGGCAAGCACCTCGCCCCGGGAGGCGTGCTGGTAGAACCGTTGCGGCACCCCGACGTCACGACACGGGACGTCGATCTCGGCGGCCCGCAACGCGGCCGACACCGCCGACCCCGCGCCGCCGCGCACCCCGTTGTCCTCCAGCGTGACGACGAGTTTGTGCGCCCCCGCCAGATCCCGCACCGCCGGCGGCACCGGCAGCACCCAGCGCGGGTCGATCACGGTGACCCCGATGCCCTGGTTGTGCAACCGCTCGGCGACCGCCAGCGCCATTCCCGCGAACACCCCGACCGCGACCAGCAGCACGTCTGCGGCCAGCCCGTCGGCCGGCACCGCCAGCACGTCCACCCCGGCGCGTCGTTCGACCGCCGGAATATCCTCGCCCACTTCACCTTTGGGGAAACGGATCGCGGTGGGCCCGTCGTCGACGTCGAGTGCTTCGCCGAGTTCTTCCCGCAGCCGGCTGCCGTCGCGCGGTGCGGCCACCCGCATGCCGGGCACCACCCCCAGTATCGACAGGTCCCACGTGCCGTTGTGGCTGGCGCCGTCCGGGCCGGTGACCCCGGCCCGGTCCAGCACCAGCGTCACCGGCAGTTGGTGCAGCGCCACATCCATCACGATCTGGTCGAACGCGCGGTTGAGGAAGGTCGAATAGATGGCCACCACCGGGTGCAGGCCACCCATCGCCAGCCCGGCCGCCGAGGTGATCGCGTGCTGCTCGGCGATGCCCACGTCGAACATCCGATCCGGAAAACGCTGTCCGAACGGCGCCAGCCCGGTCGGGCCGGGCATCGCCGCGGTGATCGCGACGACGTCGCGGCGCTTGGCGCCGTATTCGATCAGCGCCTCGGAGAACACCGACGTCCAGCCCCGCCCGCCGGACTGGGCGGCATACCCGGTCAGCGGGTCGATGACGCCGCAGGAGTGCATCTGCTCGGCTTCGTCGTTTTCGGCAGGTCCGTAACCCATGCCTTTGCGGGTGACCGCATGCACGATCACCGGACCACCGAAGCCCCTGGCCCGGCGCAGCGCGGACTCCACCGCGGCTTCGTCGTGGCCGTCGACCGGGCCCAGATATTTCAGCCCCAGGTCGGTGAAGAGCGGTTGCGGCGACAGCGCGTCCTTCAGCCCGGCCTTGACGCTGTGGATCACCTGGTAGCCGAACTTGCCGACGATCGGCATGCCGCGCATCGCCCTGCGGCCGCGCTCCAGCAGTCGTTCGTAGCCCGGCTGCAACCGCAGCGTGGCCAGGTGGTCGGCGAACCCGCCGATGGTCGGGGCGTAGCTGCGGCCGTTGTCGTTGACCACCACGATCACCGGCCGGCGCGCCGCGGCGATGTTGTTCAGGGCCTCCCAGCACATGCCGCCGGTCAGTGCACCGTCACCGACCACCGCCACCACGTGCCGGTTGCGGTGCCCGGTCAGCTCGAACGCCTTGGCCAGCCCGTCGGCATAGGACAGCGCCGCGCTGGCATGGCTGGACTCCACCCAGTCGTGTTCGCTTTCGGCGCGGGCGGGATAGCCCGACAGCCCGCCCTTGCGGCGCAGGGTGTCGAAGTCCGGGCACCGGCCGGTCAGCATCTTGTGCACGTACGCCTGGTGCCCGGTGTCGAAGATGATCGGGTCGTGCGGCGAGTCGAAGACCCGGTGCAACGCCAGCGTCAACTCCACGACGCCGAGGTTGGGCCCCAGATGCCCCCCGGTGGCCGCGACCTTGTGGATCAGGAACTCGCGGATCTCGCGAGCCAGATCGGTCAGCTGCGGTTGGGTCAGGTGCTGCAGATCGGCGGGTCCGCGGATCCGTTCAAGCATCCAGCCAGTCTACGCATTCCCTCGGTGCGGTTTACCGCATTCGCATCCGGTGACCGGCCAAGTAGGGTTCGGTCATGCACGCCGAAGACATCGCCGAGGACTTTCCGGTGGTGACCGTCGACTCCGACGCGCTGGACGCCGCCCGCCTGCTGGCCGAACATCGGCTGCCCGGCATCGTGGTGACCGATGTCGGCGGCGAGCCGTACGCCGTGCTGCCGGCCTCCCAGGTGGTCCGCTTCATCCTGCCGGGCTACGTCCAGGACGACCCGGCGCTGGCCGGCGTGCTCGACGAGTCCATGGCCGATCGGGCCGCCGATCGGCTGGGCGGAAAAACCGTTCGCGACGTGTTGCCCGAACACCTGCGCAACGTGCCCGCCGCGCACGCCGATGACACCATCATCGAGGTGGCCGCCGCCATGGCGCGACTGCGGACCCCACTGATCGCCGTGGTGCGCGACGGCACCCTGCTCGGCGTGATCACCGCGTCGCGGCTGCTGGCCGCAGCCCTGAAACACTGACCTGGTGCCACCGATGACTTTCATCGCGATCGCGGTGTTCGTGATCGCCTACGGGTTCATCGCCGCCGACCGGGTCAACAAGACCCTGGTGGCACTCGCCGGCGCGGCAGCCGTCGTCGTCCTGCCGGTGGTCAGCTCCGATGACGTCTTCTACTCCCGGGCTACCGGCATCGACTGGGACGTCATCTTTCTGCTGTTCGGCATGATGATCATCGTCAGCGTGCTGCGTCAGACCGGCGTGTTCGAGTACATCGCGATCTGGGCAGCCAAGCGCGCAGGCGGTTCCCCGCTGCGGATCATGGTGCTGCTGGTCATGGTCACCGCGGTCGCGTCGGCGCTGCTGGACAACGTCACCACGGTGCTGCTGATCGCCCCGGTCACGCTGCTGGTCTGCGACCGGCTGGCGATCGGCGCCGCGCCCTTCCTGATGGCCGAGGTGTTCGCGTCCAACATCGGCGGCGCGGCCACCCTGGTGGGCGATCCGCCCAACATCATCATCGCCAGCCGGGCCGGGCTGAGCTTCAACGCGTTTTTGGTGCACCTGGCACCGATCGTGGTCATCGTCCTGGTCGTCTTCGTGGTGCTGCTCCCCCGGCTGTTCCCGGGATCCTTCACCGTCGACCCGGCCCGGGTCGCCGATGTGATGGCGTTGACCGAAGGCGAGGCGATCCGCGACCGGCGGCTGCTGGTCAAGTGCGGCGTGGTGCTGGCGCTGGTATTCGCCGCCTTCATCGGCCATGCCGCGGTGCACATGGAACCGTCCGTGGTGGCGCTGCTCGGTGCCGGCCTGCTGATCGTGACCTCCAAGCTGCAGCGCTCCGACTACCTGTCCGGCGTGGAGTGGGAGACCCTGCTGTTCTTCGCCGGCCTGTTCGTCATGGTCGGCGCCCTGGTCAAGACCGGCGTGGTCGCCGATCTGGCAAAGGCGGCGGCCGACGTGACCGGCGGTGACGCGCTGCTCGCCACGATGGGCATCCTCGGCGTCTCGGCACCGGTGTCGGGGGTCATCGACAATATCCCCTACGTCGCCACCATGACGCCGATCGTCGCCGAACTCAGCGCCGCCATCCCGCACCAGCTGCACCCGGACGTGCTGTGGTGGGCGCTGGCGCTCGGGGCGGACTTCGGCGGCAACCTCACCGCGGTGGGCGCCAGCGCCAACGTGGTGATGCTGGGCATCGCCCGGCGCGCCGGCAATCCGATCTCGTTCTGGGAGTTCACCCGCAAAGGCGTCGTGGTGACCGCGGTCTCGGTCGCACTCTCGGCGCTCTATCTGTGGCTGCGCTACTTCGTGCTCGGCTGAGCACCGGCCGCCGGAAGTCAGCGGGTGAGAAGCGCCACGCACTCCACATGGTGGGTCAGCGGGAACGCATCGAACACCCGCAGCCGCTCGACGGTGTAGCCGTGCCCGCGGTACAGGCCGATGTCGCGGGCGAAAGACGCTGCTTCGCAACCGATGTGCACCACCCGGGGTACCCCGGCGGCCGACAGCAGGTCGATCACCTCACGCCCGGCCCCGGCCCGCGGCGGGTCCAGCACCGCCACGTCGGCGCCGATCCGCTGCCCCCGCAGGGCGCGGCGCACCGAATCGGCCACCACCTGCACCTGCGCCAGATCGGCCAGTGCCGCCCGCCCGGCAGCCGACGCGGCCCGCGCGGTGTCGACCGACACCACCCGTCCCGACTCGCCCACCGCCTCGCCCAGCACCGCGGCGAACACCCCCGCCCCGCCGTAGAGGTCCCAGGCGACCATCCCGGCACCGGGCCGGGCCCAGTCGGCCACCAGTGCGCTGTAGAACCCGGCCGCGGCGCGGTGCGCCTGCCAGAACGCGGTCACCGGGACCCGCCAGCGCCGGCCGGCCACCCGCTGCGTCGCGTAGTAGTCGCCCTCGACGACCTGCGGGCGGCGGTGCCGACCGGTGGTCACCACATGCCGCACACCGTCGTCGTCGACCACCACGTGGACCTGGTCGCCGGGCCGGAAATCATCCGGCAGGCCCGCGAGCATCCCCGGCGGCAACTGGCCGCAACGCAGGTCGGCGACCAGTTCGTCGCTGTGGTAGCGGTGAAAGCCGGCGCGGCCGTCGGCGCCGACGTCCAACCGGACCCGGGTGCGCCAACCGGTCGGACCCACATCGCCCAGCGGCTCGGCCGTACCGGCCCAGTCCTGACCGCCGAGCCGGGCCAGCTGGTTGGCCACCACCTCGGCCTTGAGCGCCCGCGCCGCCACCGGCTCGGCGAATGCCAGGTCGCAGCAGCCCGCACCGTGCACCCCGGCGATCGGGCACTGTGACGCGACCCGGTCGGCGGACGGTGTGATCACCTCGACGCACTCGGCGTGCCAGTACTTTCCGCGGTCCGCGGTGACCCGCGCCCGGACCAGCTCACCGGGCAGCGCGTAGCGGACGAACACGACCCGCCCGTCATGCCGCGCCACGCAGCTGCCGCCGTTGGCCGGGGGGCCGATGCCCAGGATCAGTTCGGTAGCCGTCACGGGCGATCAGTCCAGGAAGCCGCGCCGGGTGTCGCCCGGCGCAATGTGGGGCTGCAGCGTCTTGCGCCGCTCGGACGAATTCAACTGCCAGGGCACCGATGTCACCATCACCCCCGGCATGAAAAGCAGCCGGGTCTTGAGCCGCAGCGCACTCTGGTTGTGCAGCAGCTGCTCCCACCAGTGGCCGACCACGTATTCCGGGATGAACACCGTCACCACGGTGCGCGGCGAGGCCTTGCTGATCCGCTTGACGTAGTCCAGCACCGGCCGGGTGACCTCGCGGTACGGCGAGGCGATGACCTTGAGCGGCACGGTGATATCGCTCTGCTCCCAGTCGTGGACCAGCTGCCGGGCCTCGGCGTCGTCGACGCTGACCGTGATGGCCTCCAGCAGGTCCGGCCGGGTCGCCCGCGCATAGGCCAGCGCCCGCCGGGTAGGCAGGTGCAGCTTCGACACCAGGACCAGGGCGTGGTTGCGGCTGGGCAGCACCGAATGATCCTCCTCGGCGGCGGACTGCTCGGCCAACTCCCGGTTCACCGCCTGGTAGTGCCGGCGGATCAGCTTCATCAACACGAACAGCACCGACATGGCCAGGATCGCGATCCACGCCCCGGCCGCGAACTTGGTGATCACCACGACGATCAGCACCGTCCCGGTCATCAGGAAGCCGATCGTGTTGACCACCCGGGAACGCATCATCGTACGGCGTTGCTGCGGATCGGTCTCGGTGCGCAGAAACCGGTTCCAGTGCCGGACCATGCCGATCTGGCTCAGCGTGAACGACACGAACACCCCGACGATGTAGAGCTGGATCAACGCGGTGACCTCGGCGCCGAAGGCCACGATGAACACGATCGCCACCACCGCCAGGCCCACGATCCCGTTGGAGAACGCCAGCCGGTCGCCGCGGGTGTGCAGTTGGCGGGGCAGATAGGAATCCTGGGCCAGGATCGACCCCAGCACCGGAAAACCGTTGAACGCGGTGTTGGCCGCCAGCGCCAGGATCAGCGCGGTGACGCCGGAGATGGCCCACAACCCGGGCGGGAAGCCGTGGAACACCGTCTCGGCGAGCTGGGCGAGCAGGGTCTTCTGGTTGTAGTCCGGGCTGGCCCCGATCAACTGCTCGTGCGGCCGGGCCGCGATTTTCACCCCGGTCTGCTGGGCCAGCACGATGATGCCCATCAGCAGTGTCACCGCGATCACCCCGAGCATCAGCAGGGTGGTGGCCGCGTTGCGCGACTTCGGTTTGCGAAACGCGGGCACGCCGTTGCTGATCGCCTCGACCCCGGTCAGGGCGGCGCAACCGGACGAGAACGACCGCGCCACCAGGAATACCAGCGCGAAGCCGACCACCTCACCGTGCGCGGAATGGATCTCCAACGCCGCCGACTCTGCTTGCAGCGGATGGCCCAGCGCGAAGATCTGAAACAGCCCCCAGCCCAGCATGAGCAAGACGCCCACCATGAACGCGTAGGTAGGGAAGGCGAAGGCCGTGCCCGACTCGCGGATGCCACGCAGGTTGGCCGCGGCGATCACCGCGACCGTGCCCACCGCGAACACCACCTTGTGGTCGGCGATGAACGGCACCGCAGAACCGATGTTGGCCACCCCGGAAGAGATCGACACGGCAACCGTCAGAACGTAGTCCACCATCAGGGCGCTGGCCACGGTCAGGCCCGCGGTGCCGCCGAGGTTGGTGGTGACCACTTCATAGTCACCGCCGCCGGACGGGTAGGCGTGGACGTTCTGCCGATAGCTCGCCACCACCGTGATGAACACCGCGGCAACCGCCAGGCCGACCCAGAGCGTCATCCGGTAGGCGGCGATGCCGGCAACCGACAGCACCAGGAAGATCTCTTCGGGTCCATAGGCCACCGAGGACAGCGCATCGGAGGCGAACACCGGCAGCGCGATGCGCTTGGGCAACAGGGTGTGGCTCAACCGGTCGCTGCGGAACGGCCGGCCGATGACCAGTCGACGCGCGGCGGTCGAAAGTTTGGACACGAGAGCCAAGAGTAAGCCCCCCGGCCACTGGCGGTAGCGTTCACCGAACACAGGCACGGCACGGACACCACCCAGCCGAAAGGACCTCCAGGTGCGGGTAGTAGTGATGGGTTGCGGCCGGGTCGGCGCTTCGGTGGCCGACGGGCTGGCCCGGATCGGCCACGACGTCGCGATCATCGACCGCGACAGCACCGCGTTCAACCGGCTCAGCCCGGAGTTCACCGGCGAGCGGGTGCTGGGCATGGGATTCGACCGCGACGTGCTGCTGCGTTCCGGCATCGAGGATGCCGGAGCCTTCGCCGCGGTCTCCTCCGGCGACAACTCCAACATCATCGCGGCTCGACTGGCCCGGGAAACCTTCGGCGTGCCCCGGGTCGTCGCACGGATCTATGACGCCAAGCGTGCCGCGGTCTACGAGCGGCTCGGCATCCCCACCGTCGCCACCGTGCCGTGGACCACCGACCGGCTGCTCAACGCCCTCACCCGCGAGACCGAGACCACCAAGTGGCGCGACCCGACCGGCACCGTCGCCGTCGCCGAGGTCGTCCTGCACGAGGACTGGATCGGTCGCCGGGTAACCGACCTGGAAGCCGCAACCGGGTCGCGGGTGGCCTTCCTGATCCGGTTCGGCACCGGGGTGCTGCCCGAACCGAAGACCGTCATCCAGGCCAGCGACCAGGTCTACATCGCCGCGGTCTCCGGCCACGCCGCCGAGGCGATGGCGATCGCCACCCTGCCGCCGGCCGAAGACCTCGACGGTACGGAGCGGCGCAAATGAAGGTGGCGATCGCCGGGGCCGGCGCCGTCGGACGCTCCATCGGCCGCGAACTGCTCGACAGCGGCCACCAGGTGACCCTGATCGAGCGCAATCCCGACCATGTCGACCTCGAGGCGATTGCCGAGGCGCAGTGGCAACTCGGCGACGCCTGCGAGCTCAGCCTGCTGGAGTCGGTACACCTGGAGGAGTTCGACGTGGTGATCGCCGCCACCGGCGACGACAAGGCCAATGTGGTGTTCGCCCTGCTGGCCAAGACCGAGTTCGCGGTCCCGCGGGTGGTGGCCCGGGTCAACGATCCCCGCAACGAATGGCTCTTCACCGACGCCTGGGGGGTGGACGTCGCGGTGTCCACCCCGCGCATTCTGGCCTCCCTGGTCGAGGAGGCGGTTGCGGTCGGTGACCTGGTGCGGTTGATGGAGTTCCGCAAGGGCCAGGCCAACCTGCTGGAGATCACGCTGCCCGACGACACCCCCTGGGGTGGCAAGGCGGTGCGCAAGTTGGCGTTGCCGCGGGACGCCGCGCTGGTCACGATCCTGCGCGGGTCGCGGGTGATCATCCCGCAGGACGACGAACCGCTGGAGGGCGGCGACGAATTGCTGTTCGTCGCGGCCGCCGAGGTCGAAGACCGACTGCGGGAACTGCTGCTACCGGCCCACTGACTCCGATTGCGGCTCGTCGACGGCCGGCCGCTCCGGCGGCAGGATGCGCTGAACGGCTTTGACCGCAAGGTAGGTGGCCACAGCTGCCAGCGCGGTCAGCGGCCAGCCCATCGCGATCCGCGCCACCCCCAGCCAGCCGGTTTCGCCGGCGTCGTACAGCAGGCGCTGCACCGCGAAGCGCGACCCGAACACCAGCACCCAGGTCAGCGTGGCGACGTCGAAGACGTACACCGCGCGGCGCACCCGGCGCCAATCGCGGCCCTGGCCCGTGGCCCAACTCCACAGGTAGCCCACCGCCGGCCGGCGGATCAGCACCGACGCCGCGAATACCGCCGCCCACAGCAGCGACGCCCAGATGCCCAGCAGAAAGTACCCCCGGGACTCGCCCATCAGGTAGGCGATCAATACGCAGACACCGACCCCGAAGAACCCGGAGACGGCAGGCTGCGCGGATTCCCGCCGGACCAGCCGCCACCCGAGCACGGCCGCCGCCACCGCCAGGGCCGCCCCGATCGCCGCCCGCAGGCCGAAGGCGCTCGAGACGGGCACGAACACCACCACCGGCAATGACGAGTAGATCAGCCCGGGCACACCGCCGGCCTGCTCCAACAGTCGCTGCGGCCCCTGGGCGCCGCTGAGTTGCCGGTCGGCCACGTTCACTGCTGGATTTCGTAATGGGGGTTGTAGATCGCCTTGGCGCCGTTCTCCAGCTTGCCCAGCCGGCCGCGCACCCGCAGCGTGCGGCCCGAGTCGATCCCGGGGATGCGGCGCTGCCCCAGCCACACCAGGGTGACGGTG
>CAZGGK010000066.1:0-22434 GCA_964525125.1 uncultured Mycobacterium sp. | reverse complement strand
TCGGCGCGGGCCTGCTCCTCGGTGAGCCCGAAGCTGGCCACCTGCGGCTGGCAGAACGTGGCCCGGGGCATCATCCGGTAGTCGCCGAGCGGCAAAGTCTCCGCGCCGGCGATGGTTTCGGCGGCCACCACGCCCTGGGCCTCGGCGACATGGGCCAGTTGCAGCAGCCCGGTGACGTCGCCGATGGCGTAGATGTTCCCGACACTGGTGCGCATGTTGTCGTCGACCCGGATGGCCCTGCGGTCGGTCAGCGCCACTCCGGCAGCATCCAGCCCGTAGCCGTCCACGTTGGGCGCGAATCCGATGGCCTGCAACACTTTGTCGGCTTGGATCTGTTCGGTCTGGCCATCCTTGCTGACGGTGACGGTGACCGCGGACCGGTCGGCCCCACTGTCCACGATCGACTCCACCAAGGTTGCGGTGCGGATCTTCACGCCCAGCTTCTTGAACTGCTTCTCGATCTCCTTGGACACCTCGGCGTCCTCGTTGGGCAGCGCGCGGGGCAAGAACTCCACGATGGTCACGTCGACGCCGTAGTTGGCCAGCACGTAGCCGAACTCCATGCCGATGGCACCGGCACCGGCGATGACGATCGACGACGGCAACTCGCGGGTCAGGATCAACTGCTCGTAGGTGACCACGTTCTTCGACAGCGACGTACCGGGCACCAGCCGGGTGCTGGACCCGGTGGCGATGATGGCGTTGCCGAAGCTGACGGTTTCGGTCCCACCCTCATTCAGTGCGACCGAGAGCGTGCCGGCGTCGGTGAACTTCCCGTAGCCGTGGATCTCGGTGATCTTGTTCTTCTTCATCAGGAAGTGCACGCCCGCCACCCGGCCCTCGGCCACCTTGCGGCTGCGGTCGAACGCCGCCCCGTAGTCGAACGTCACCTCGCCGCTGATCCCGAACGTCTTGGCCTCACGCGAAAAGATATGGGCCAGTTCGGCATTGCGCAGCAGCGCCTTGGACGGGATGCAGCCGACGTTCAGACACACGCCGCCCCAGTACCTGGGTTCGACGATGGCGGTGTTCAGGCCCAGTTGGGCGGCGCGAATGGCCGCGACGTACCCGCCGGGGCCGGCTCCGAGGACGACCACGTCGTAGTGCGAGTCATGGTGGGAGTCATAGTGGGTCACCCGCCCACCTTATCGGGTGCGCCGCAGATCCAACCACGGCCGACCACCGCCGAGAACCGGCGCGCACCATCGGGCCGCGACAGCCGGTGGTCCGGCATCGCCGGCCGGCCGGCCGGCGATGCCGGACCGTTCACAGCCGGTCCAGCAGCTGTGCAGCGGCAGCGTTGAACGCCGCGGGCTGGTCCATGTTCGCCGCGTGCCCGGCGTCGGCGATGACGACCTTGCGGGCGCCGCGGATCTTGCGCTGCAGGTAGTCCGCCGCGCCCAGGAAGTCGGTGTCCCGGGCGCCGACGATCACCAGGGTGGGCACCGAGATGCCGCCGAGCGAGTCGATCACCCGGGCGTCGTGCTGGGCCATCACCCGGCGGGCGGCGCGTGGCAGCCCCTCGGGATGCTCGTGGGTGCCATACCCGAGCTCGGACGAAGCGGCGGGGGTCTCCCCACGCTCGAGTTTCTGCGCACGCCGCTCCACCCACGCGTTCCACTTGGCGCGCGCCTCGTCGCTGCGGTAGCCGGGTCCGGTGTCAACGAGCAGCAGCCCGGCCACCCGCTCCGGGTGCGCCAGGTGAAACGCCAGCGACAGGTAGCCGCCCAGCGACATCCCGCCGAGCACGGCCCGGCGGGCACCGGCGGCGTCCAGGATGGCCGCCATGTCGGCGACGGCGATCTCCTCGCTGTAGCGGGTCAGATCGGCCGGCGCGTCACTGCCACCGTGCCCACGCTGATCCCAGACGATCACCGGCCGATGCGCGGCCAGGGCCTCGACATTGCGGTCCCACATCGCTGCGGTCGCGCCAAAGCCATGGCTGAGCAGCAGCGGCACGCCGGGCGACTGCGGGTTGTGCACCCGGTATGCCAGCGTGACCCCGTCCGGCCGTCGCAGTCTCATGCCATCGCCTCCGATCCGCTCTGGATCGCCGGGTACAGCGCGTCGGGCCCGGCCGCCACCAGCGCACTGCCGAGGCGCTGCGACCAGCGATGCCTTCCGCCGGCTTCGTCGGGCCAGGCCCAGAGCCGGCGGGTGAGGTAGTGCAGCGGGTACTCCCTGGTCATGCCGATGGCGCCGTGCGCCTGGTGGGCCGCACGGGTTGCCAGCTGTGCAGCGGAGTCGGCAAGCGTTTTGGCGCAAGCGATTTCGAAGCCGCCCCGGCCGAGTTCGACCGCCTCGACGGCGCCGTCGACAGCGGATGCGACGATCGCGGCCTGCTGGTGGAGGGTGACCAGATGGGCTTGCACGGCCTGGAAACGCCCGATCGGGCGGCCGAACTGTTCCCGCTCCCCGGTGTAGCGCAGGGTCATCGCGGCGACGGCGGCCAGCGCGCCGGCCGTCAACGCCACCCGCCCCAACGCCATCCGCTCCCACAGCGCCTGTCCGGTGACATCCGCCGGCGCAGCGACCCATGCGGCGACCGGCACACCGTCGAAATGCACGGTGTCCCTGGGCTCGCCGGCCAGATTGACGCCGCGGTGAACGGCCGGGCCGCCGGATTGCGCGGCCGGTCCGGGCGCCAGCAGCACGGCGCCGTCGACCAGCCCGACCAGATGGTCGGCGCGGCAGCCCCACGGCACGCCCGGCGCCGTGCCGAACAGCCGGTCGCCGTCGAGCCGCAACCGCCCGCCGGCCGGCGGCAGCACCGTGCGGACGCCGGCGGGCGCGGTCAGCCCGGCGGCGGTCAGCAGCCAGCCGGCGACCAGGCCGGCCTCGGCCAGCGGCACCGGGGCCGCGTGTGCCCCCGCGACCCGGAGCAACTGCACCGCGTCGGCCACCCCACCGCCCGCTCCACCCAGTTCCTCGGGAATCGGGACATCGATGAATCCACCCTGCTGCAACGCATCCCAGAGCGGTTCAGCCCACCCGGAGGACTCGGCCGCGCCGACGTCCGCCCATCGGCTGTGCTCGTCGAAGAGCGTGGTGGCGGCGTCGTGAAGCGTGGAGTCGGTCACATCAGGGCCCTGGCGACAACCGAGCGCAGCACCTCGTTGGTGCCGCCCCGGATCGTGAACGACGGCGCGTCCAGCACGGCACGCCGCAGCAGCCGCTCGAACAGCGACGGCTGTTGCGCCTGCTCCTGGCCGCACACCAGTTCCCGGTCCAACAGCTCGCGCAGCGCGGTCACCACATCCTGTTCGAACCGGGTGCCCAGCTCCTTGATGAGTGCGGCTTCGGCCGAAGGCGCGCCGCCGGAGTCGATCGCTCTGGCTACGGCGAGCGAGAGCCGGCGCAGCACCCAGTACCGGGCCGCCAGTTCCCCGATCAGCCGACTGCCGGCGGGACCGCCAGCCAGCTCCGGCCACTCCCGGATGAACTCCTGGACCAACAGGAAGGTGGAGATCCACCGGTCCGGTCCGCTGCGCTCGAAGGCCAACTCGGTGGTGTTCTGCGCCCAGCCCTGCCCGATCTCACCCACCACCATCTCGTCGGAGACCGACACCCCGTCGAGGACCACTTCGGCGAAATGGTCGGTGCCGCCGTCCAGATACGGGATCGGCCTGACCGTAACCCCGGGGCTGTGCATATCGATCAGCAGCCGGCTGAGTCCCTCGTGCCGGACGCCCTCCCCGGTCCGGCACAGCACGATCATGAAGTCGGCGTGCATCGCGTTGGTGGTCCAAACCTTGACACCGGAGACCGCCCAGCCCCCGGGGGTGCGGACGCCGCGAGTGCGCACCGCCGCGAGGTCGCTGCCGGCGTCTGGCTCACTCATGCCGATGCAGAAACACAACTCGCCCCGGCAGATTCGCGGCAGCAGCCACTGCTTCTGCCGCTCGGTGCCATAGCGCAGCAGCACCGGCGCGATCTGCCGGTCGGCCACCCAGTGCTGCCCGACCGGTGCGCCCCAGCGCAGCAGCTCCTCGACGACGACGAAGCGGTCGACGGCGGTGGCGTCACACCCGCCGTAACGCGCCGGGACGGCCATGCCGACCCAGCCCCGGGAGCCCAGCTCGGCAGAGAACGCCGGGTCCACGGCGGCGCCCATGCCCAGGCCCGGCTCGAATGTCCCCGGCGGCAGCCGCTCGGCCAGGAATGTCCGAACCTGTTCCCGCAATGCCAGTTCCGCGGCGGTCAGCGCGGCGGGTGAGGTGAGCATGCGACTTCAGTACGGGATGATTCCGGCGATGCAGGGGCTCTTGACCTGGCAGTAGCGGTGGCCGTAGAGCGGCGCCGCGGCGACGGCGGAGGCGAACACCGCCGAAAGCACCGCGATCGCCAACGCCGAGAACAGCGGCCGCTCACCGGCCATCGCCAGAATGAGTCCGCAGACCGTGCACACCACGACATAGACCAGAACCGCCAAGACCGCCGGCGTCTTGTCGGCCAGCGAGAACCACCAGGAGAACATCGCGACTCCCACCCCGGCCGCCGGAATCCACACCGCGACAAGCACCGCAGCCAGCTTCCACCATTTCAGGAACCGGTACCGGCTCTGCACGCTCAACGACGCCGGCGGCACCGCCCGCGGATCGGAGTCGATGACCGCCACCGCCCGCTTGACTTCCAGCGGGGGCAGCGGTTGCGGGTGGGGACCGGTGTCGAAGATCGGTGCCGAGTGCGGTTCGGTCTGGGCCAGTGCTCCGGTGTCGGTGCGGTCACGGTCAAGCACCGGACACCGCCTGGATCGCCACCAGCACCCCGAACCAGCCGGGCGCCAGTGCGAGCAGGAAGGCGCCCAGCGCGGTCGCCCACCGCCGCGACGAAAGCAGGATCAACGCCAGCCCGGCGACACTGGGCGCGCCGAGCACCAGGGCGATCACGACATCCGGGCGCAGTCGCGTCGAGATCAGCAGGGTGGCACCGACTCCCAGCATCATTCCCGCCGCCACTCCGACCAGCATGGCGCTGCTCAACAGCCACGGCCGCGGTAGCGGGATCACAGCAGGGAAGTCTACGGTGGCCGGCCCCGCTCACCGCGGTACCGCGTCGGCGCGCCCGACCGGTGTTTCGGCGATGACCGCACTGTGCCGGTCCGGGCGTTGGCCATGCCCGTAACCGGCCCCGGTGATGACCGGGTCGGCGGTCAACCGTGTGTTCTCGGCGGCACCGAAGGCCCGGCCGCGCGACAGGAACCGCACCCCCTCGGGGGCTTCCAGGCTGAAGCCGCCACCGCGGCCGGCGACCACGTCGATGATCAACTGGGTGTGTTTCCACGCCTGGTACTGCGAACCGGAGATCCACACCGGTACCCCGTCGCCGACGGCGAGCACACCGAGCAGCACGTCGTGGTCGCCGACGATGAAGTCGCCGTCCGGGTAGCACATCGGGGCGGACCCGTCGCAGCAGCCGCCGGACTGGTGGAACATCACCGGGCCGTGCCGCCCGATCAGCCGCACCAGCAGGTCGGCGGCCGCGGCGGTGATCACCACCCGGTCCGGAGCGCCCATCAGAACAGGCCTGCCGCCTTCTCGCTGTAGGACACCAACAGGTTCTTGGTCTGCTGGTAGTGGTCCAGCATCATCTTGTGGTTCTCCCGGCCGATGCCGGACTGCTTGTAGCCGCCGAACGCGGCGTGTGCCGGGTAGACGTGGTAGCAGTTGACCCAGACCCGGCCGGCCTGGATGTCGCGGCCGGCCCGGTAGGCGGTGTTGCCATCGCGGCTCCACACGCCGGCGGCCAGCCCGTAGAGGGTGTCGTTGCCCTGTGCGATGGCGTCGTCGTAGTCGGTGAACGAGGTGACCGCCACCACCGGGCCGAAGATCTCCT
The DNA here is from genome assembly GCA_964525125.1 of uncultured Mycobacterium sp. GTDB lineage: Bacteria > Actinomycetota > Actinomycetes > Mycobacteriales > Mycobacteriaceae > Mycobacterium. The sequence goes on along the minus strand of CAZGGK010000066.1, from coordinate 16,599 downwards.
CCTGGAAGATCCGCATCTTGTTGTTGCCGGCGAAGATCGTCGGCTGCACGTAGTAGCCGCCGGACAGGTCGCCGCCGAGTTCGGCCCGCTCACCGCCGGTAATCGGCTTGGCCCCTTCGCCTTTGCCGATCTCGATGTAGGACAGGATCTTCTCCAGCTGGTCGTTGGAGGCCTGCGCGCCGATCATCGTGGTGGAGTCCAGCGGATCGCCCTGCCGGATGGCCTTGGTGCGGATCGTCGCCAGCTCCAGGAACTCGTCGTAGATGTCGGCCTGGATCAGCGACCGCGACGGGCAGGTGCAGACCTCGCCCTGGTTCAGCGCGAAGCCGGCGAAGCCCTCCAGCGCCTTGTCGCAGAAGTCGTCATCCGCGGCGAGCACGTCGGAGAAGAAGATGTTGGGGCTCTTGCCGCCCAGTTCCAGCGTGACCGGGATGATGTTGTGGCTGGCGTACTGCATGATCAGCCGGCCGGTGGTGGTCTCGCCGGTGAACGCGATCTTGGCGATCCGGTCGCTCGACGCCAGCGGCTTGCCGGCCTCGGCGCCGAATCCGTTGACCACGTTGAGCACCCCGGCCGGCAACAGGTCGCCGATCAGGCTCATCAGGTACAGGATCGACGCCGGGGTCTGCTCGGCGGGTTTGAGCACCACCGCATTGCCGGCGGCCAGCGCGGGCGCCAGCTTCCAGGCGGCCATCAGGATCGGGAAGTTCCACGGGATGATCTGGCCCACCACCCCCAGCGGCTCGCGGAAGTGGTAGGCGACGGTGTCGTCGTCGAGCTGGCCGAGCGACCCTTCCTGAGCACGGATCGCGGCGGCGAAGTAGCGGAAATGGTCTGCGGCCAACGGGATGTCGGCGGTCAGCGTCTCGCGGATCGGCTTGCCGTTGTCCCAGGTCTCGGCCACCGCCAGCGCTTCGCGGTGCGCGTCGATGCGGTCGGCGATCTGGTTCAGGATCGCGGCCCGATGGGCCGGGGACGTCTTGCCCCAGGCCGGCGCGGCGGCGTGGGCGGCGTCCAGCGCGTGCTCGATGTCGGCCGCGGTGGAGCGGGCCACCTCGCAGAACGGCTGGCCGGTCACCGGTGTGACGTTCTCGAAGTACTCGCCGCCGGCCGGCGCCGTCCACTGCCCGCCGATGAAGTTGCCGTAGCGGGACTCGTAGCTCATCAGAGCGTTCGCCGAACCCGGGCGCGCGAAGACCGTCATCGGTTGAACCCCTCAGATAGCGGTGTAATGCACCCAACACTACCGGCGGGCCGGGTGGGTGCCGAGCCGCGTCAGAGGTCGCCGGCCAGATAGCGGGCGCGGCATTCGGTCCGGGCCAGTTTTCCACTGGTGGTTCGCGGGATCCGGCCGGCCGGCACCAACCGCAGATCGGCCAGGTGCAGCGCATGCCGGCGCGACACCGCGGCGCGGATGGTGTCGACGATCGGGGAAGGGTCGACCCTGCCCGCGCCGGGTGCGCGTTCGGCGACGATCACCAGCCGTTCACCGGTGGTCTCGCCGGTCTTGCCGGGCACCGCGAAAGCGGCGACGTAACCCGCCCGGACCGCCTTCGACGCATCGCTGACCGTGGCCTCGATGTCCTGCGGGTAGTGGTTGCGGCCGTCGACGATCACCAGGTCCTTGCTGCGCCCGACGATGTAGAGCTCGCCGTCGAGATACACCCCCAGATCGCCGGTGCGGAACCAGGCGCCGCCGACCGCGGACCCCTCGGCGTGGCTGCCGAATTCCAGCCGGGACTGCAACTTGTTGGCAAACGCCAGTTCGCTCTCCTTTGCGCGCCCCCAGTAGCCGCGGCCGACGTTGTCGCCGTGCAGCCAGATCTCGCCGACCCGGCCGTCGGGCAGTTCCGCCTCGGTCGCGGAGTCGATGATGACCGCCCACAGGCTGCGCGCCACCCGCCCGCAGGAGACCTGCGGCACGGCGCCGGGCGCATCCGGCGCCACCGGCACCGCGTACCCGGCGCCGAGTCGTTCGCGGTCCAGATGGACCACGCTGGGCGCGCTGCCGGGGGAGATGGTCGAGACGAACAATGTCGCCTCGGCCATCCCGTAGGACGGCTTGATCGCGGTGGCCGACAACCCGAACGGCGCGAAGGCAGCGGCGAACCTCGCCACCGACGTGCTGCTGACCGGTTCGGAGCCGTTGATCAGACCGGCGACGTTGCTGAGGTCGAGTGGCTCGCCGGGGCCGGGCAGGCCACGCTGGGCGGCCAGGTCGAAGGCGAAGTTGGGGGCCGCGGCGAAGGTGCGGCCGTGCCGGGACTGCTCCGCCAGCTCACGGATCCAGCGGTGCGGCCGGCGCACGAACGCGGTCGGCGACATCAGCGTCACCTGCCCACCGCAGAGCGCCGGGAACACGATCATCAGCAGCCCCATGTCGTGGAAGAGCGGCAGCCAGCTCACGCAGCGGTTCGTCGCATCCAGACCGAGCGCGATGATCATCTGCACCACATTCGTGCAGACACCGCGATGGCTGATCTCGACGCCGGCGGGGGTCCGGGTGGAACCCGAGGTGTACTGCAGGTACGCGATGTCGTCGGCGCTGCGCGGCCCGGCGACGAAGGTTCGCCCCACCGGTTCGGGCACCGCGTCGATGGCGACGACCCTGGGCCGCGACCGGTGCGGCAGACTGCGGACCACCGGCTGGACGGCCTCGGCGGCGGCGGTCGTGGTCAGCACCACCGCCGGTTCGGCGTCGGTCAGCACCGCCCGCAGTCGTTCGGCGTGGCCGGGGAACTCCGGGGCCGACAACGGCACCGCGATGGCGCCGGCGGCGATTGCCGCGAAGAACCCGACCACGTAGTCGATGCCCTGCGGCGCCAGGATGGCAACCCGGTCGCCCGGCTTGCCGACCTGCTGCAGTCGCGCGGCCACCGCTCGCATCCGGACACCGAGTTGCGCCCAGGTCAACTCGATCGGCTCGGCCTGCGAGCCGTGACCGTAGTCGAGGTAGCGGTAGCACACCGTGTCGGCCAGTCCGGCGACGTTGCGGTCGATCTCGCTGATCAGCGTGATGCCGTCCGGTATGGCGACATGGCCCTCGGAGTCGAGGTAGGCGCCGAGCCGTACATCGCCCGGCAGCCATGCGGAAGTCGTGAGCCCGCCGTGGTTCATAAGGGCATTCTAAAAGTTTATCTGTGTATGCGAGTCACAGTAAGATCACGATTGCCGGGTTGCCGCGTGATCGGGACCACATTCAGGCCGCGGTGAGCGGCATGAACACAATGGTCTGCGTGAGCACCGACCCCTACCTCTGGCTCGAGGACATCACCGGCGACGACGCACTCGACTGGGTGCGCGCCCACAACGAACCCACCGTCGCGGAGCTCTCCGGCGAACGCTTCGAGGCGATGCGGGCCGAGGCGCTCGACGTGCTCGACACCGACACCCGCATCCCCTATGTGCGCCGCCGCGGCGATCACCTCTACAACTTCTGGCGCGACGCCGCCAACCCGCGCGGGCTGTGGCGGCGCACCACGCTGGAGCGCTACCGCAGCGACAGCCCGAGCTGGGACGTGCTGATCGACTTGGATGAACTCAGCCGCGTCGACCGCGAAAACTGGGTGTGGTCGGGTGCGAACGTCATCGAGCCCGAACACACCCGCGCGTTGGTCTCGCTGTCCCGCGGCGGTTCCGACGCGGTGGTGGTCCGCGAATTCGACATGCTTGCAAGGGAATTCTTGGCCGACGGCTTCACCCTGCCGGAGGCTAAGACCCGGATCAGCTGGGAGGACGAGGACACCGTCCTGGTCGGCACCGACTTCGGTCCCGACTCGCTGACCGAGTCCGGCTACCCGCGGGTGGTCAAGCGGTGGCGCCGGGGCCAGCCGCTGGCCGACGCCGAGACGGTGTTCAGCGGCACCCGCGGCGATGTCGTCGTCGCCGCCGGCGTGGACCGCACCCCCGGCTTCGAGCGCACGCTGGTGTCCCGGGCCGTCGACTTCTTCAACGAAGAGGTCTACGAGTTGCGCCAGGGTGAGCTCATCCGTATCGACTCCCCTACCGACGCAACGGTTTCGGTGCACCGGCAGTGGCTCTTGATCGACCTGCGCACCGACTGGTTCACCGGCACCGGATCATATACCGCCGGCTCGCTGCTGGCTGCCGACTACGACGCCTTCCTGGCCGGAACCGCCGAATTGGCGGTCGTCTTCGTGCCCGACGCGCACACCGCGATGTACCACTACGCCTGGACCCGCGACCGACTGGTGCTGGTCACGCTCTGTGACGTGGCCAGCCGGGTGGAGGTCGTCACCCCGGGCAGTTGGCAACGCCGGCCGGTCACCGACGTGCCGGCCAACACCAACACGGTGATCGCTGCCACGGATGACACCGGTGACGAGATCTTCCTGGACTCCAGCGGATTCGACGCCCCGTCACGACTGCTGCACGGCGCCGCCGGTGGGCCGCTGGCGCAGATCAAGGCCGCCCCCGCATTCTTCGACGCCGAGGGCATCGGCGTCAGCCAGCATTTCGCGACGTCCGAGGACGGCACGTCGATCCCCTACTTCGTGGTCCGGCCCCGCAACGCCACCGGGGCGACACTGCTGGGCGGCTACGGCGGGTTCGAGGTGGCCCGCACCCCCGGCTACGACGGCGTGCTGGGCCGGCTGTGGCTGGCCCGCGGCGGCAGCTACGTGCTGGCCAACATCCGCGGCGGCGGCGAGTACGGCCCCGGCTGGCACACCCAGGCGATGCGCGAGGGCCGGCACCTGGTCGCCGAGGACTTCGCCGCGGTGGCAACCGATCTGGTGAATCGCGGCATCACCACCGTGGACCGGCTCGGGGCGCAGGGCGGCAGCAACGGCGGGCTGCTGATGGGGATCATGCTGACCCGGTATCCGCAGCTGTTCGGCGCGCTGGTGTGCCAGGTTCCGCTGCTGGACATGCGCCGCTTCCACCTGCTGCTGGCCGGCGCGTCCTGGGTGGCCGAGTACGGCGACCCGGACAACCCGGACGACTGGAAGTTCATCTCCGAATACTCGCCGTACCACCACATTTCGGCGGATGCACAGTACCCACCGGTGCTGATCACCACCTCCACCCGCGACGACCGGGTGCATCCGGGGCACGCCCGCAAGATGACCGCGGCACTGGAGGCGGCCGGGCACCGGGTCTGGTATTACGAGAACATCGAGGGCGGGCACGGCGGTGCTGCCGATAACGCACAGGCCGCTTTCAAAGCGGCCCTGAGCATCGAGTTCCTGTGGCGGACGCTGGGCGGCGCCGAGAAACGCGACTGAGGTGTAACACACCCATATTGGGTGTAACCTTGGCCGATGAAGGTCATTCAGGTTCGCAATGTCCCCGACGATGTACACCGCACCCTGCGTGCCCGTGCGGCAGCGGCCGGCGTGTCGCTGTCGGACTATGTCCTCGATGAGCTGGCCCGGGTGGCGGATAGACCCGCGGTTGCCGATGTCCTGGCGCAGGCAAACCGACGCAGCGGTGGGGTCGGCTCCAGGGCGATCGTTGCGGCGGTCCGGGCCGGACGCGACCGGTGATCGTTGTCGACACCTCGGCGCTCATCGACGCGGTGCTGGGCCGCCCGGCCAAGCCCGCCTTGCTGACCCGACTCGCCGATGACGGGGATCTGCACGCCCCGCACCTGATCGATGTCGAGATTCTGCATGCGCTGCGGCGACTGGCACCAACCGCCGCCGTACCCGAGACCCGACTGGACGATGCCCGCACCGATATCCGCGAGATCGCGTTGACTCGTTACCCGCTCGGTTCGCTCGCCGACCGGGTGTGGGACCTACGCCAGCACCTGACCGCCTACGACGCAGCGTTCATCGCGCTGGCGGAGGCACTCGAAGTCCCGCTGGTGACCTGCGATCGCCGACTGGGCCGCGCCGGCGGTCACCGGGCGCAAGTGGAGGTGTTCTGAACGCACTCAGGACTTCCGCATCCCGCCCAGCATCGCCGCGAAGACGCCGGCGACCACCAGCACCCCTCCGGCGGCCAGCGTCGCGTTGAGCCAGTGGTGCAGGCTGTCGATGCCGTAGGCCACCAGCACGTCGGCGACCTGCGAGATATCGGTCCCGGTGCCCCCGGCGGCACCGAACACCGCGGTGAGATCGTGGCGGACCACCTCGATGCCCACCCAGCCGGCCGCCCCCGCCAGCAGCGCCGAAACGCCCAGGCCGGCCAGCGCCTTGCCGCGACGGCGGGCAGCCAACAGCGTCGACAATGCCGCGATGACGCCGAGCACCCCGGCGCCCAGACTCCCCCATCGGTTCCAGCCGGCCAGGGTCCGCAACTTCCCGTCCCGCAGCGACTCCGGCACGGACACCGTCAGCGCCGGCGATTCGGACATGCCGTCGCCACCGAGCAGTTGCTGAAACACCGTGTCCCGCAGCATCGGCCCCAGATCGAGCGCCCACTCGTCGGTGCCGTTGGCGGAGAACGCATCCCGATGTGTCTGGCGGCTGATGTCGGCGAACTTCGGCGGAAACTCCGGGCCCGCCGTGTACGCGGTGGCGACTCCGCGCACCAGAGCCGGGTCGACGTCGAATCCGCGGGCCCGGATCAACTGCACCATCTCGGCGGTGATCTCACCGGCAGCCGCCCGCTGCAGCCCCGGGTCGCCGGCCGCCCGCTGCGCCAGTGCCGCAAAGCCGTCGATGTCGACCAGGGTGCGCTGCGCCCAGGCGGTCGGGACGACCACCGCCAGCATCGCCGTGGCGACCAGCCACGACAGCAGCGCCGTCAGGGTCCGCACGCTTATCTGGCCGTGCGGCGCGGGCGCGCCGATGCCAGCTTCGTCATCAGCCGGTTCATTCGGGCCAGTGCCTTGAGCGAATTGTGGTAGTAGTTCCCACCGGCACCGGCCTTGGTGCGCGGCGCGACGACGGCTTCCTGCCGGCAGAACTTCCGCAGTCCGTCGGCGCCGCCGAACCGGGCACCGATGCCCGATGTTTTCCAACCACCCATCGGCGCGGTGGTGCACATCAGGTTGGAGATCACGTCGTTGATGTTGACCGCACCGCAATCAAGCTGCACTGCAATGTCTTTGGCACGCGCTACGTCACGGGAGAAGACCGAGGCGCTCAGCCCGTAGGGGCTGTCGTTGGCCAGCTTGATCGCTTCGGCGACGCTGGCGACCTTCATGATCGGCAGCGTCGGGCCGAAGGTCTCCTCGGTCATGCAGGCCATCGAGTGGTCGACGTCGACCAGCACGGTGGGCGGGTAGAAGCTGCCCGGCCCACCCTGACGGGCCCCGCCGGTCAGTGCCCGCGCCCCGGCGGCCAGTGCCTGCGCGACGTGTTGTTCGGTGACGGCCAATTGCCGGTCGTCGATGAGCGCACCGAAGTGATTGCCCGCACCGACACCCATCTGCAGGTTCTGCACATCGCGCACCACCGCGGCGACAAACGCGTCGTAGACCGGCGCCAGGGCATACACCCGCTCCACCGACACACAGGTCTGGCCGGCGTTGAACATCGCCCCCCACACCGCGGCATGCGCGGCCAACTCGACGTCGGCGTCCTCACAGACGATCATCGGGTCCTTACCGCCCAACTCCAGGCTGACCGGGACGAGCCGGCGCGCGGCACGTTCGGCCACCTTGCGGCCGGTCGCGGTGGATCCGGTGAACTGGACGTAGTCGACGTTGTCGACGACCGCTTCGGCCACCTCGCGGGCACCCTGCACCACCGCGAGCACGTCCGGAGCGCCGGACTCGCGCCAGCCGCGCCGCAGCACTTCGGCGGTGAGCGGGGTGCGCTCGGAGGGCTTGAGCAGCACCGCGCAGCCGGCCGCCAGCGCCCCGATCGCATCCATCAGCGCGTTGGCCACCGGATAGTTCCACGGCGCGATGACCCCGACCACCGGACGCGGCCGGTAGTACACGGTGATCTTCTTGATCGCCAGGATCGGCAGCGGCGCGGGCCGGCGTTCCGGCGCCAGCGCCTTGTCCATCGTCTTGATGACGTAGGACAGGATCATGATCAGCAGCGGCACCTCCTGTGCGGCGTCGGTGGCCGACTTGCCGGTCTCGGCGATCAGCAACTCTTCGATCTCGTCGCGGTGGTCACCCAGCCAGACCGCGTAGCGGGCCAGTGCCTTGGCCCGTCCTCCGGCGCCGAGTCGCTCCCACTCCCGCTGCGCGGTACGCAGTCCGGCGGCGATCTGCTCGATATCGGCCGGGTCGGTCCACTGCACCTGCCCGGCCACCGCGCCGGTGGCGGGGCTGAGCACCGTGCCGGTGCCGGAGAACTCTGACGTGACGGGGCTGGTGGCGGTCATCTGGCCATGCTAGCGGCGATACCCCGCAGGTAGGCGGCCTGGCCCAGATGCTGGGCGCAGTCGTCGACGATGCTGACCAGTCGCACGCTCGCCGTCACCGGCGGATCCCAGTGGGTGTCGACGATTCGGGCCAGTTCCCCAACGGTCACCCGCGCCACATAGTCGAGCGTCAGCCGGTGCACCGCGCGGTAGTAGCCGGCCAGCAACTCGGCGGGGGCGCGCACCTTGGCCACATCGGTGCCGCTGTGCCCGTAGCCGCTGTCGCCGCGCGGCAGGTCCAGGCCGAATCGGTCCGCCCAGCCGTCGCGGGTCCAGGCCTGCTCGACGCCGGCGATCTGGGCGACCTGGATGTCCTGCACCCGCGCGCTGTGCCAGAGCAGCCAGGCGATGCTGTTGGCGGTGGGGGTGGGCCGGAAGTTCGCCACACCGTCGGTGAGGCCGTCGGCGAGATCCTCGACGTGCTCGATCAACCGGGTGAAGGCATCCCGGAGTAGCTCCTGGAGGGCAGCATCGCCGCTGGGCATACCGGCAACCGTACGGTTCCGCGTGGGCTAGCGCACCGTCACTGGTTGCAGATCTCGAACACCTTGGCACTCGCGGTGTCCACCGCGGTCAACGAAGCCTGGGTGTCCAGGTCCGGCAACTCGGCCAGGTAGTCGATCGTCAGCTGCTGCGAAACGTCGGCGACCGACCGGACCGCGGCCGCGAGCTCGGCCGGGGTGGCCGGCTCCTCGGCCAGCTTCGTCAACATGAATGCGCTGCCGTCGAAGAGCGCCATCCGCGCATTGGCAGCGGTCGCGAAGACGGCCGCGGGATCCTCGCCGATGTTGCGTCCGGTGTTGAGCACGACCCCCTGCCGCACCTTCTGGTACTCGGTGCAGATCTTCGTCTTGGCCTGTGCGACCTGCTCGTCGTTGTACTTCGGCGCGGAATCGCGATCCAGCACCATCCGGAGCAAGACGAAGGCGATCACCCCGACGGTGATGCCGACGCTGACCAGAGCGACCGCCGGCCAGGCCGGAATCGACCACCTCCCCTGTTGACGCTCGGCCACGTCGGCTTTCGGCGACGGCTTCGGTGCTGCTGGTTCGGTAGGAGTATCGGTCACGTCGTGGATGGTAGCGGTTGCACGCCGATCGCGCATGACGCTCACCGGGCAGCTCAGGCTGGCACGGAGCACCGATGCCGCCGTAGATTTGCCAGGTGAGCTACGACCTCGCGATCCGCAACGGCACGGTCGTCGACGGCCTGGGCGGCAAACCGTATGTCGGTGACGTCGCGGTGCGGGGCGGTGTCATCGTGGCGGTCGGCGACGTCGGCGGATCCGGGAAGCGGGAGATCGACGCGACCGGGCTGCTGGTCACCCCGGGCTTCGTCGACCTGCACACCCACTACGACGGACAGTCCATCTGGTCGGATCGGATGAACCCGTCGTCGGCCCACGGGGTGACCACGGCGGTGATGGGCAACTGCGGGGTGGGTTTCGCGCCGTGCCGCAGCGCCGACCACGACGTGCTCGTCGACGTGATGGCCGGTGTCGAGGACATCCCCGGTGTCGTGATGACCGACGGCCTGCCGTGGACCTGGGAGACCTTCGGGGAGTTTCTGGACGCGGTGGCGGCGCGACGGCGCGACATCGATGTGGCCGCCTATCTGCCGCACTCCCCGCTGCGGGTCTATGTGATGGGCCGGCGCGGGGTCGAGCGGGAACCGGCCACCCCGGAAGATCTGGCCCGGATGCGGGAACTGGCCAGGGAGGCCGCCGCAGCCGGCGCACTGGGCTTCTCGTCGTCGCGGCTGGCCACCCACCGCACCCGGGGCGGCACCCAGATCCCCAGCTACAACGCCGCCTACCGGGAAATCCTCGAGATCGGCCGGGGCATCGCCGACGGCGGCGGCGGGCTGATCCAGTTCGTGCCCGACATCCCGGCCGGCGGGTATCAGCCGGTGCTGCAGCAGGTGTTCGACGCGGCCGCCGATGCCGGCCTGCCGGTCACCTTCACCCTGATCGTCGGCAACGCCGGCGACCCGGTGTGGGAGGACGCGCTGACCATGGTGGAGAAGGCCAACGGGTCCGGCGGTGCGGTGACGGCCCAGGTGCTGCCCCGCCCGGTCGGCCTGATGATCGGCCTGGATCTCACCGTCAACCCGTTCATGCTCTATCCCAGCTACCGGCAGCTCGCCGGGTTGCCGCTGGCCGAACGGGTCGCCGCGATGCACAGACCCGACGTGCGCGCCCGCATCCTGGCCGACCGGCCGACCGAGGCCGCAACCAATCCACTGTTCTACCTGGCTCAGGCCTGGGACTGGATCTTCCCACTCGGCGATCACCCCGACTACGAGCCGGATGCGTCGAACAGCATCGCAGCCCGGGCCCGGGCGCGCGGGGTGTCGCCGCTCGAGGAAGTCTATGACCGGCTGCTCGACGACGGCGGACACGCCGTGCTGCTCGGCGCGATGGCCAACTTCCCCGGCCATTCGCTGGACACCGTCGGCGCCCTGCTGCGCCGCGACGATGTCGTGCTCGGCCTGGGCGACGGGGGCGCGCACTACGGAATGATCTGCGACTCGAGCTTTCCCACCTACCTGCTGACGCACTGGGCGCGCGACCGGGAGGCCGGGCGGATCAGCGTGCCGGAGGCCGTCCGCCAACTGACTTCGGTGCCGGCCGGAGTCGCGGGATTGGCCGACCGGGGTCGCATCGCCGTCGGCTACAAGGCCGACCTCAACGTCATCGACCACCCGCGGCTGCGACTGCACAAGCCGGTGGTCAGCTACGACCTGCCGGCCGGCGGACGGCGGCTGGATCAGACCGCCGAAGGGTATGTGGCGACCATCGTCTCCGGTGCGGTGATCGCGGAGAACGGGGTTCCGACGGCGGCCCGGCCCGGCCGACTGGTGCGGGGCCGCCAACCCGCGCCCTGCTGACCGGCGCTTGTCAGGCGTCGGCTGTGCGGATCGATACGCCGGCAGCGGCGTGTTGCGGACGAAACCGCACAGCCGGTGTTCACATCCGGGTGGGGTCAGCTCCCTCAGAGCAGCCGGTTCGGCGGGGTGGACTTCGCCACCAGCGTCGGGTCGCGGGTCACCGCGTCGCCCAGCACGTCGTCGATTCGCGCTAACGCCTCGGCCGGGATGCGCACCCCGGCCGCCCGCACGTTCTCGGTCACCTGCTCCGGCCGTGACGCCCCGACCAGGGCCGCGGCCACGTTGTCGTTCTGCAGCACCCAGGCGATCGCCAGCTGCGCCATCGACAGGTCCAGATCGTCGGCGATCGGGCGCAACTGCTGCACCCGGTCCAGCACGTCGTCGGTCATGAACCGTTTGATGAAGTTCGCCCCGCCCTTCTCGTCGGTGGCCCGCGACCCGGCCGGCGGCGCCTGACCGGCCCGGTACTTGCCGGACAGCACCCCCTGCGCCATCGGCGACCAGACGATCTGGCCCAGGCCCAGTTCGCGGCAGACCGGGACCACCTCGGGTTCGATGATCCGCCACAGCATCGAATACTGCGGCTGGCTGGAGATCAGCGAGATTCCGAGCTGGCGGGCCAGCGCGTGGGCGGCGCGGATCTGCTCGGCGGTCCACTCGCTGACCCCGATGTAGAGCGCCTTGCCGGCCCGGACGATGTCGGCGAACGCCTGCATGGTCTCCTCCAGCGGGGTGAAGGAGTCATACCGGTGGGCCTGATACAGGTCGACGTAGTCGGTGCCCAACCGGCGCAGCGACCCGTCGATGCCCTCCATGACGTGTTTGCGGGACAGTCCCATATCGTTGCGGCCCAAGGGATTCGGCCCGACCGGCCAGTACACCTTGGTGAAGATCTCCAGCGACTCGCGGCGCTGGCCGGCCAGCGCCGCCCCGAGCACCTCTTCCGCGCGGCCGTTGGCGTAGACGTCGGCGGTGTCGAACGTGGTGATGCCGGCGTCCAGCGCGGCACGCACACAGGCGGTCGCGACGTCGTTCTCGACCTGCGAACCATGGGTGAGCCAGTTGCCGTAGGTGATCTCGGAGATCTGCAAGCCGGAGTTGCCCAGGTAGCGGAATTCCATCAGAGCGGACCGTGCGGACAGACGGTTTCAACGGTTTGGGTGATCGGGACCATCGGAGTTGTCACCGGGTTATCTTGACTCAACTACCCGCCCGGGCGGTTGAGAAGTCGGAAGACTTCAGATATTCCTGGGGCGGCATCCGTTGACGGGGCGTCAGCGGATTGCTTCGGACCCGCGAAACAGCTCTGTGATTCAGCGCTACACTGAATCACATGCCAACGAAGAACATCACTCTTTCGATGCCGGAGGAGTTGGTCCGGCGCGCGAAGGTGCTGGCGGCACAGCGTGACATGTCGGTATCGAGTCTGGTTGCGCGATTGCTCGAGCAACTCGTCGGCGAGGTGCGCGATTACGACGAGGTGGCCGAGGCGGAGCGGCAAGCGATGAGCTTGGGGCTTGGCCTGCGGGTCGGTCCGATCACCTGGTCCCGCGACGAGTTGCACGCGCGCTGACGATGGAGTTCGTCGACACCAACATCTTGCTCTACGCCTATGACGTGACGGCCGGCACAAGACACGAAGCGGCCAGCACGCTCGTCGATCGGCTCTGGCGTGAGCGGCGTGGGGCGCTTAGCGTCCAGGTCCTCCAGGAGTTCTACGTGAACGCGACGCGAAAGGTCGCCCAGGCGATCGATCCGGTGGCTGCGGTCGCCCGGCTCCAAAGCTTGGCGCGCTGGCGTGTCCATTCACCGCTGCCCGATGACGTCATCGCCGCAGCGACGCTGTCGGATCGTCATCGACTTTCCTTCTGGGACGCCATGATTGTTCGCAGCGCCGCCGAACTGCGCTGCGACGTTTTATGGACCGAAGATCTCAGCGACTGCCAGGTCATCGAGGGAGTGCGGTTGACCAATCCGTTCGCACCCATTTGACCAGCGCCTTTCGATGCCCCAACCGGCGCCAACCGGGGCCCTATCCTCGACACCATGAGCAAAGCCATCGATCTGGGCCGGCTGACCGATGTGCTGCGCGACTACCGGTTCGCGTTCCTGGTCACCGTCGGCGACGACTACCGCCCGCACACCACCACCGTCACGCCGGCATACGCCTCCGGGCGGCTGGATATCGGCCCAATCGGCCGGCATGGGCGGGCGAACCTGTCGATCCGCCGCGACGTCACCCTGATCTGGCCGCCCCGCGAGGTCAGCGAGTACTCGCTGATCGTCGACGGCCACGCCGAGCTGCCCGACGACCCGGCCGGCCCGGTGCTGGTGACACCCGGCCGCGCACTGCTGCACCGCCCGATAGCCGCCGATCCGGGTCCGGTCTACGACTGCGTAGTGCTCAGTGAATGAGCAGTTTTCGCCACTATGCTCGGGCACCATGACCAGCAACGTCGATTTCGCTCAACTCGCCGAAAAGCTCGCCGGCCGCGACTACGCCTACCTGATCACGGTCATGGACAGCGGACACCCGAACCCGATTCCGGTGATGCCGGTGCTGCGCGGGGACACCGTGACGATCACCGCGATCGGCGGCCGCAAGAGCCGGGCCAACCTGGCCCGCAGCAAGGACGTCACGGTGCTGTGGCCGCCGGTCACCCCCGGCGGCTACACGGTGATCGCCGACGGGGTGGCCGAGGTGACCGACCCGGGCACACCCGGCGACGACGCGCTCGCCAGCCTGACCTTCGTGCCGACCCGCGCGGTGCTGATCCGGGTCGCCACCCCGGCGTCACCCGGCGAGACCCCCTGCTACAGCGACTGCATGGACCTCAAGCTGGCCCCGCAGGGAGCCTGAGCGGCCGGCCGGCCACCATCAGCACCACCTCATCGGACACATCGGCGATGCGCGCGTTGAGCTCGCCGAGCAGATCACGGAACAGCCGCCCGGACGAGGTTCCCGGCACCACCCCGCTGCCCACCTCGTTGCTCACCGCGACCACCGGCACCGGGCAGGCAGCCCAGGCCGCCACCAACTCGTCGATGTCGGTGCGCACGTCGTTCAGCGGGCCACCGTCCCAGACCCGGTGCAGGTCCATCCGGGCGGTCAGCCAGGTGCCCAGGCAGTCGACCAGCAGCGGCGCCTCGGCTTCCCGCAGCAGCGGCGCGATATCCCTGGTTTCGACGGTGTGCCAGGACGCCGGCCGGCGCTCCCGGTGCCGGCGCAGGCGTTCGGCCCACTCCGGGTCGCCCTCGCGGGTGCCGCCGGTGGCCAGATAGGTCACGCTGGCCGAGCCGGCCAGCAGCGCCTCGGCATACGCCGACTTGCCCGACCGCGCTCCCCCGGTCACCAGCGTCCGATGCCGCCGCGTCCCGCCGACTGTCACCAGTTCACCGTCCCGGCCCGGTCGCGCTCCTGAATCAGCCAGTGCCGCAGTCAGTTCCGGCTCCGGCGGGTTGTGGTGACTCAGGTGCACCGCAAGCACGTCGGTGGCGTCGGTGGCGGCGCCGGAGCGGCGCAGCTGCGCCACGGTGTCGGCGAAAGCCGTCAGGTCGTGGTGTTCGGTGCCGTGGTCGGCGTAGCCGCCGAAGGTCTCCTCCAGGAACACCGCACCGAACGCCGCACCGGCGATGACGGCATGGGTAGCCTCGGGCAGCGGACCGGTGTCGGTGGCCCAGAGGATGCGGCCGTCTCCGGTCTCCAGGTCATAGAGCACCGCTTGGTCGCCGAGGTCCGACCCGTGCGCCGCGGCCAGCACCCGCACCCGGTAGCCGCTCAGTTCCAACTCGTCACCGGCATGCACCTCGACGAACCGCACCGAATCCCCCGGCCCGACCCAGTCGCGGCACTGGCTCAGCACCCCGTGGGGCCCGACCACGTCCAGCAGCTGACTGGGCTGGGCCCATTGCCGGATCAGTAGCGCCGCCGGCTCCACGTGGTCGAAGTGGCCGTGCGTGAACAGGATGTGCCGGACCCCGGCCAGCGACCGGCCGTAGCGGGCCGCGGCCCGCGGCGCCTCCGGTCCGCAGTCCAGCAGCAGGGTGTCGTCGACCAGCGCGGCGGTCTGGCCCCTGATCTCACCGGCCCGGGCGGCCCACCGGCAGGAGTCGCAGCCGCAGAACGGGTTGGGCCAACCATCGGCGCTGCCGGTGCCCAGCAGCAGGATCTCCACTCCACCCTCCCCGTTGACTCTGCGCCGACCAGGCAACCCACTCGAACTTCTGCCTGCTGGACGCAGAGCCAACGTAGACGACAAAGGCCCGGGCCGCGAAGCGGCCCGGGCCCTGTCGTCTGCTCGGGACTTAGAAGTCCATACCGCCCATACCGCCGGTCGGGTCGCCCGCCGGAGCGGCCGCCTTCTCCGGCTTGTCGGCGACAACCGCCTCGGTGGTCAGGAACAGCGCCGCGATGGACGCCGCGTTCTGCAGCGCCGAGCGGGTGACCTTGACCGGGTCGGCGACGCCGGCCTTGAGCAGGTCCTCGTACACCCCGGTGGCGGCGTTCAGGCCGCTGCCGGCGGGCAGGTTGGACACCTTCTCGGCGACAACGCCCGGCTCCAGGCCGGCGTTGAAGGCGATCTGCTTCAGCGGGGCCGACAGCGCCACCTTGACGATGTTGGCACCGGTGGCCTCGTCGCCCTCGAGCTTGAGCTCGTCCAGCGAAGGCGCCACCTGCAGCAGGGTCACGCCGCCACCGGCGACGATGCCCTCCTCGACGGCGGCCTTGGCGTTGCGCACCGCGTCCTCGATGCGGTGCTTGCGCTCCTTGAGCTCCACCTCGGTGGCGGCCCCGGCCTTGATCACCGCGACGCCGCCGGCCAGCTTGGCCAGCCGCTCCTGCAGCTTCTCCCGGTCGTAGTCGGAATCACTGTTCTCGATCTCGGCACGGATCTGGGCCACCCGCCCGGCGATGGCGTCGGAGTCACCGGCGCCCTCGACGATGGTGGTCTCGTCCTTGGTGACGACGATCTTGCGGGCCTTGCCCAGCAGGGTCAGGTCGGCGTTCTCCAGCGAGAGGCCGACCTCCTCGCTGATCACCTGGCCACCGGTCAGGATCGCCATGTCCTGCAGCATCGCCTTGCGGCGGTCACCGAAGCCGGGCGCCTTGACCGCGACCGACTTGAAGGTGCCGCGGATCTTGTTGACGACCAGCGTGGACAACGCCTCGCCCTCGACGTCCTCGGCGATGATCAGCAGCGGCTTGCCACCCTGAATGACCTTCTCCAGCAGCGGCAGCAGGTCCTTGACGGTGGACACCTTGGAGCTGACCAGCAGGATGTAGGGGTCCTCCAGGACGGCTTCCTGACGGTCGGCGTCGGTGACGAAGTAGCCCGAGATGTAGCCCTTGTCGAAGCGCATGCCCTCGGTGAGCTCCAGCTGCAGGCCGAAGGTGTTGGACTCCTCGACGGTGATGAC
>CAZGGK010000065.1:0-22933 GCA_964525125.1 uncultured Mycobacterium sp. | reverse complement strand
GTGGCGGCGCCGGGGGCAGCGCCGGGTTGCTGGGCTTCGGCAACGGCGGCGCCGGCGGGGCCGGCGGGGCCGGTTTCAGCGCCCCGGCCGGTGACCCCGGCAACGGTGGCGCCGGTGCGGCCGGCACCGCCGGCGGTAACGGTGGCGCCGGTGGCGGCGGTGGCTGGTTCGTCGGCAGCGGCGGTGTCGGTGGCAGCGGCGGTACCGGTGGCGCCGGCGGAACCGGTGGTGGCAACGCGTCCGGTGTCGGTGGCGACGGTGGCGCCGGCGGCAACGGCGGCGACGGCGGCCGGGGCGGCGGCAGCGGCCTGTTCGGGGCGCATGTGGGTAGCGGTGGCACCAATTACGGCGGTGCGGCCGGTGACGGCGGGGCCGGCGGCGCCGGTGGCGACGGCGCACTCGGCGGTGGCGACGGCGGCACCGGCGGCACCGGGGGCAACGTCGGCGCACCGATCATTGCACCCGGGACGGCCCCGCACGGTGACGGCGGTGCCGGTGGTCAGGGCGGTGCCGGCACCGGCACCCTGGCCGATGGCACCGGTGCCTCCGGCGGTGACGGCGGCGCGGGTGGCAACGGCGGTGATCACGGCAACGGCGCCAACGGTGGCACCGGCGGCAACGGCAACGCCGGTGGCGCGGGTGCCGGCGGCACCAACCCCGGCGACAGCGGCAACACCGGCGGCAGCGGCGGTCACGGCGGCAACGGCGGCGCCGGCGGCAACGGCGGGTCGGTGTCGGGCAACGCCGGCAACGGCGGTGCCGGTGGCAACGGTGCCGGTGGTGGTACCGGCGGTAACGGCGCGACCGGTGTGACCGGGTCGTTCGACAACGGCGGCACCGGCACCGGTGGCACCGGTGGCAACGCCGGCGGCGGTGGCACCGGCGGTAACGCCGGCAACGGCGGTGCCGGCGGCGGTGCGGCCAACGGATCGGCAGGCGCCACCGGCAAAGCCGGAAGCGCCGGCAGCGGCGGTGACGCGGGTACCGCCGGTGCCGGTGGCGCCGGTGCAGCCGGGACCGCCGCGGTCGGCGGCACCGCCGGAACCGGGGGTAACGGCGGCAACGGTGCCACCGGCGGCAACGGCGGCAACGGCGCCGGCGGCGGCACCGCTTCTGCCGGTGGAAACGGCGGCAAGGGCAGCGACGGCGGCACCGGCGGTGTCGGTGGTTCCGGTATCAACGGCGGCGGCAACGGCGGCGACGGCGGTACCGGCGGCGCTGCGGGCAACGGGGGCACCGGTGGTGCCGGCGGCGGCGACGGCGGCAATGGCGGTGTCGCCGGCAGCGGTGGCACCGGCGGCGCCGGTGGCAGCGGTGGCGGCGACGGCACCGGCAAGGTGGTCCACAACGGCACCGGCGGCGGCAACGGCGGCAACGGCGGCGCCGGTGGTTCCGCCGGCACCGCGGGCAATGCCGGCAGCGGCGGGTCCGGCGGCAACAACGGCACCGGCGGCACCGGTGGCAGCGGCGGTGCCGGTGGTGCGGGCGCACCCGGCAGCGACAGCCCGCCTGCCGCCAACCCCACGACCGGCCAGACCGGCGGCCCCGGCGGAACCGGCGGCAACGGCGGCGCCGGCGGGGCCGGTATCGGCGGCGTCGGCGGCGGCAACGGGGGCGCGGGCGGCACCGGCGGCCCCGGTGCCCAGGGCGGGGCCGGCGGCGACGCCACCAACCCCAAGGTCGCCGGCGCTGACGGCGCCACCGGCGGGGCCGGCGGTAGCGGCGGGGTCGGCGGCTCCGGCACCGACGGCGGCAGCGGTGGCAGCGGTGGCGGCGGTGGCATCGCCGGCACCGGCGGCACCGGCGGCACCGGCGGCGATGGTACCCACGGCCAAACCGGGGGCGCCGGCAACTCCGGCGGCCCCGGCGGTGCGCCGACGGGCAGCACCGGGGGCAAGGCCGGGACCGGCGGCTCGGGTGGTCACGGTGGTAAGGGCGGCTGGCAGAACGAGTGAGCGGCGGGCCGGCTTCAAGCGCTCCACGCGGAGCGCAGGATCGTGTCCAGCGCGGCCGATCGGGCTGACCGCACCACGGCGGCCAGCGGTCGCAGCGTTTCGGCGCCGATCACCCCGGCGCCAACCGCGGCGATCGCGTCGATGTGCGCCGCGCTCTGCAGCACCCGCACCGCACGCTGTGGCGCATGGTCTGGAATCCGGTGTTGGCGAGCGCATTCCAGCAGTTGCTCGATCAGCGACCGGGGATCGTCCGGGCCGGTGTACCGCGCCCCCAGCGTGGTCAGCGCATCGGCGGCCGATCGCACCGCGGACCGCATCGCGTACTCCGCCTGGCCCAGGTCGTGCTGTTCGGTCGGCGGCGGGGCGGGCAGTGCGTACACCGTCCAGCACAGGGTGCTCACCGCGTCGGCGCCGTCGGGGCGGAGCTCGGGCACCAACCCGATCGCGGCCTCGCGGTCGGCGATGATCACCGCCTCGCCGGCCGCCAGCGCGTACCGGGCGAATTCGGTACCGGCCGGCAGCCCGCGCACATCGCCGGGCGCCGGTGACACCGGGTGGATGGTGGCAGCGGCCCGGGCCCGGGCGGTGCCGCGCACGGTCGACAGCAGTGAGACCGCGCCGGTGTCGCGTGCGTCCGGCCACGGCAGGCCGGTGTCGCCCGCTGCGACGGCGTCGTGGGCGGCCACCGATTGCGTTGGCGCCCAAAGTGATAGCGCGTCCAGCACGTCGTCCGGCGCGGCTCGGCCGGCGAGCCAGGCATTGGCCCACACCGACAGCGTTGCGCTCGGACACCACATGATGCTGGCAGTGTAGTTGCGCAACGCGAGTACCGGCGGATGCCAGTGGATCTACCGCTATCCTGGCGGCATGTCCGCGGCCGTGGTCTGGTTGATCGTCGCACTGGGGCTCACCGGCGCCGAGGCGCTGACCGGTGACATGTTTCTGCTCATGCTCGGCGGCGGCGCGCTGTCGGCGGCCGGGGCCAGTTGGCTGACGGACTGGCCGCTGTGGTCCGACGGGGTGGTGTTCCTGGTGGTCTCGGTGCTGCTGCTGGTGCTGGTGCGTCCGGCGCTGCGGCGGCGGCTGACCCCGGCGGCGGGCCTGGAAACCGGCGTGCGGGCACTGGAGGGCAAGAGCGCTCTGGTGCTCGACCGGGTCGCCCGCGATGCCGGCCGGGTGAAACTGGGCGGCCAGGACTGGACGGCGCGGCCGCTCAACGACGGCGACGTCTACGAACCCGGTGATCGGGTCACCGTGCTGCGCATCGACGGCGCGACCGCGGTGGTCTGGAAGAACATCTGATGAAGGGACTGATCATGGAGGGTGCGGTTACCGGTCTGGTGCTGCTGGCTGTGCTGGTGATCTTCGCGATCATCGTGGTGGCCAAGTCGATCGCGCTGATCCCGCAGGCCGAGGCCGCGGTGATCGAACGGCTGGGTCGCTACAGTCGCACGGTCAGCGGCCAGCTGACGCTGTTGGTGCCGTTCATCGACCGCATCCGGGCCCGAATCGACCTGCGCGAGCGGGTGGTGTCGTTTCCGCCGCAGCCGGTGATCACCGAGGACAACCTGACCCTGGCCATCGACACCGTGGTCTACTTCCAGGTCACCAACCCGCAGGCCGCGGTCTACGAGATCAGCAATTACATCGTCGGCGTCGAGCAGTTGACCACCACCACCCTGCGCAACGTGGTCGGCGGTATGACCCTGGAGCAGACTTTCACCTCGCGCGATCAGATCAACCAACAGCTGCGCGGGGTGCTGGACGAGGCGACCGGCCGCTGGGGGCTGCGGGTGGCCCGGGTCGAGTTGCGCAGCATCGACCCGCCGCCGTCGATTCAGGCGTCGATGGAGAAGCAGATGAAGGCCGACCGGGAGAAGCGGGCGATGATCCTGACCGCCGAAGGCCAGCGGGAGTCGGCCATCAAGCAGGCCGAGGGGCAGAAGCAGGCACAGATCCTGGAGGCCGAAGGCGCCAAGCAGGCGGCGATCCTGGCCGCCGAGGCAGACCGCCAGTCCCGGATGCTGCGCGCCCAGGGCGAGCGTGCCGCGGCATACCTGCAGGCCCAGGGTCAGGCCAAGGCCATCGAGAAGACGTTCGCCGCGATCAAGGCCGGTCGCCCCACCCCGGAGCTGCTGGCCTACCAGTATCTGCAGGTGCTGCCGGAGATGGCCAGGGGCGAGGCGAACAAGGTGTGGCTGGTGCCCAGCGACTTCGGTTCCGCCCTGCAGGGCTTCACCAAGTTGCTCGGTGCGCCGGGGGAGGACGGGGTCTTCCGGTACCAGCCGTCGCCGGTCGAGGACCGCCTGCCCCGCCCCGAGGACGACACCGATGAGGTCGCCGCCTGGTTCACCACCCAGACCGATCCGGCCATTGCCCGGGCGGTGGCCAGCGCCGAGGCCGACGCCCGCAAGCCCGTGGAGGGCGCCGACGGGCCCCGGCACCTCGACCCCGGAACCCAGTGGCGGCCCTGACGTCGCGGTGGGCCTACGCCGCGCTGGCCGCGTTCCTGGCCGGTGACGCGGTGGCGTCGGCGATTCCGGTGCCCTACGTCGCCAGGACCATGGACACGCTGGGGGTGCCGACACGGCTCCGGTGGCTGATCCCGGTGCTGAAGGCCGCGGTGGCACTCGGTCTGCTGTCGGTGTTTCGGTTCCCGGGCCTGGCGCGGCTCACCACGGCGGCGCTGACGGTGTATTTCACCGTCGCGACCGCGCTGCACCTCCGGGTGCGCAACCGGTTGGTCAACACCGCTCCCGCGGCGGCGCTGCTGGTGCTGTTCGCCACCATGACGGCCCGGGGGCCGGCACCGGAATAGCCCGGCTACCTGCGGCGGAATCCGGCTGGCGCACCGCCCCGGTGGCCGTCCAGGGCGGTTGCCCGGTAGGCGTAGGCGGCCAACGTCGCGCCGAGCACCTCGGCCAGCAGGTACACCCAGACGAACTTCCAGGAGAACATGCCGGCCAGCATCAGGCCGAAGGTGATCGCGGGGTTGAACGAGGCGCCGGAGACACCGCCGACGGCCAACACCCCGACCGTCACGACGAACCCGATGGCCAGGCCGTAGAAGCTGTTGCCGGCGGTGTCTTTGCTGGTGGCGGTGTGCAAGACGATGTAGCACAGCGCGAACGTGAAGATCAGTTCGGCGACCAGGGCCGCCAAGAGCTTGCCGCCGAGGTCTACCGATTGGCCGAAGTACTTGTCGTGCCAGAGGATCGACCCCGCCCCGAATGCCGCGAGCGCCCCCAGCAACTGGGCGGCGATGTAGGGGCCGAGGTCGTCGAGGGAGAGCGCGCCCCGCAGGTAGGCGGCGATGGAGACCGACGGGTTCAGGTGGCCGCCGGAGACATGCCCGCTGGCATACACCATCACCATCAGCGCGGCGCCGACACCGAGGGCGGAGCCGACCGTGCCACATCCCGGGGTGGCCAGAATTCCGATCACCGCGAACGTGAACAGGAATGTGCCGATCAACTCGGTGAGGTACCTGCGCTTCGCCGGGGCCTGGCCAGCCATCAACTCGGTCTCCCATCCGACGGGCAGCGAAACGAACTGCACAGAACTCTACTGTCCACATCGGCTGCCGGGGGGCGGTCGGAAAGGTTGGCCGTGATGCCTGGCGCGGTGTTAGCTTAGAGAGCCTTGTGAGAATCCTGTCAGTCCGGTCGGCCGGTCGTCAGCACGGAGGTCGCTAACCCATGCGCCGCTTCGATCGGACCGCTGCCGTGACCGCGGTGGGCGTGTTCGCGTTCGCGATGACCCCGACGACGACGGCCCCGCCGGCACATGCGGACGGCGATTGGGCGGTCGGCGCGTCGGAGCCGGCGGCGGTGGCCGGCGTCGGTGTGTCCGGCCTGATCGAGCTGGCCCGGGCGTGGGTCGCCGAGCTCGATCCGGCAATCCTGGCCCAGCTCTCGGTCGTGGTCGACGCGGTGCTGACACCGCTGGGACCCGGCCAGCCGATCGACTTCTCCGGTCTGCTGGGGCAGTTCGTCTACAACCCGCTGCACACGGCGATGGCGGCGTGGCTGGCCAGCCCGTTCGGGGGGCTGGTCGACGGCGTGCTCAACGCCCCGTTCGCCCTCGCGTTCGGTCGCGACCTGATCGGTGACGGCATCGACCGCTTCGACGGCGCCAACGACAGCGTCTTCGGCCGGCTGGGCTGGTTCGGCGACGCCGGCGACGGCGGCTTCCTGTTCGGCGACGGCGGCGCGGGCATCGACGCGCTCGACGGTGCCGGTGGCGTCGGCGGGGCCGCCGGGTTCCTCGGCAACGGCGGTGCCGGGGGGATGGGCGCCGCCGGTGCAGACGGCGGTGCCGGCGGCGCCGGCGGCTGGTTCCTGGGCATCGGCGGCGTCGGCGGGACCGGTGGTGACGGTGGCGCCGGCGGCGCCGGCGGTGTCGGTGGGCTGCTGTTCGGCCGCGGCGGGGACGGCGGTCAGGGCGGGGCGGGCGGTGCCGGCGGCGTCGCCGGTGACGGCGGGTGGCTGGGCATCGCCGGCACCAGCGCGCCGCCCTATGTCGACCGCACCGAATGGGTGCGGTGGGACGGCATGTCCAGCCTGCGGGTCTACCCGACCGGCACCGGCCGGGCGGAGGCCGGTGAGTTCGGCACCGTCCGCGCCGGCGAACAGGCGTGGACCGAGGTGGTGAAGCAGAACCCGAACGCCGACACACCGGGCATGCGCGAACAGTTCCTGTGTCACTGGCAGTTCGCCGAGCACGTCGAGCCGGGCAAGACCAGCTGGAACCTGGAGCCGTGGCGTCCGGTCGTCAGCACCGTGGTCATGCTCGCCACCGGTTGCAATCCCGGTGGCGCCGAGGAACCGTTCTGAACGCCGCTGCTCGTAGGGTGAGGCCATGCCGGTGAGAACGCGATCATGGTGGGGCTGGGGCAATGTCGAGGACGCGGTCGGCCCCGACGAGCGGAAGTCGCTGCTGCACCGGGTACGGCAGCTACTGCCCGACGCCGACCTGACGCCGCACGAACCGCCCGCGGTGGAGAGCCTCGCCGTGCCGGCTCCACGGGTGACGGCTCCGGCGTCGCTGGCGGCCCTGGCCTCGATCGAGACCGCCGATCGGCTGCGGCACAGCTACGGCCGGGCGTTCCGGGACGTGGTGCGCTGCCTGCTGGGCCGGGTGGATCCGGTGGTGGACGCGGTGTTGCGCCCGGGCACCGAGAACGACGTCGTCGACGTGCTGGACTGGTGCACCCGGGAGCGGATCGCGGTGATTCCGTTCGGTGGCGGCAGCTCGGTGGTCGGCGGAATCGAACCGCGTTGTGCCGCAGACTATCCCGGCGTCGTCGCACTCGATCTCACCGGGCTGGACCGGGTGCTGGAAATCGACCCGGTGAGCCGCGCCGCCCGAATCCAGGCGGGTGCGCTCGGCCCGGTGCTGGAGGACCAGTTGCGCGGCCACGGCTACTCGCTGCGGCATTTCCCGCAGTCGTTCGAGTTCTCCACGCTCGGTGGCTGGCTGGCCACCCGCGCCGGCGGTCACTTCGCCACCGGCTACACCCACATCGACGACCTCACCGAATCGATGCGGGTGGTCACGCCGCGCGGCATCAGCGAATCCCGGCGGCTGCCCGGGTCCGGCGCCGGCCCTTCTCCGGATCGGATGTTTCTGGGGTCGGAGGGAACGCTCGGGGTGATCACCGAGGCGTGGATGCGCGTGCAGGACCGGCCGCGGTGGCGGGCCGCGGCGTCGGTCGTCTTCGCCGACTACGGTCGGGCGGTCGCGGCGACGCGGGTCCTGGCTCAGTCGGGCCTGTTTCCCACCAACTGCCGGTTGCTGGACCCGATGGAGGCGCTGCTCAACGCCGGCGTCGCGACAGCCGGCGGGGTGCTGGTGCTGGGCTTCGAGTCCGCGGACCACCCGGTGCAGCCGTGGCTGGCACGTGCGGTCGAGATCGTCGGCGATCACGGCGGCACGCTGCCCGACGGCGTGCGCTACCGCGACAGCCGGGACGATGAGGCGACCGCCAACCCGGCTGCCGGTGCCGCCGATACCTGGCGTTCGTCGTTCATCCGGATGCCGTACCAGCGCGACGTGCTGGCGCAGCATTCGATGATCGTCGAGACTTTCGAAACCGCCTGCACCTGGGACCGCTTCGACGAATTGCGTGCGGCCGTCACCGAGGCGGCCACCGACGCGATGGCCGCGCTGCGCATCACCGGCGTGCTGACCTGTCGGTTCACCCACGTCTATCCCGACGGCCCGGCGCCGTACTTCGGTGTGTACGCCGCGGGGCGGTGGGGGAGTACGGCAGAGCAGTGGGACGACATCAAAGCCGCTGTCTCGCAGGTGCTCTGCGATCACGGAGCCACTATCACGCACCACCATGCGGTGGGCCGCGACCACCGGCCCTGGTATGACGCGCAGCGCCCGGAACCATTCGCCGAAGCACTGCGCGCAGCCAAGCACGCCCTGGACCCGGCCGGGGTGCTCAACCCGGGCGTCCTCGTCGACCCGTAGCCGCCGGGTGCACTGCGACCGGGCCGCAGGCCCGGATCGGTCGCCGACGTTCCGGCGGTGTGTGAGAATCTTCACCTGCCTCGAACCCGAGAGTGGACCCGCGGCAGTGTTCGTGCATCGACCGTCGTTGCGGAGGGAGGACGCGGGTGCTGGTCAGAAAGCTGATCGGGCTGACGTTGCTGGTTGTGCTCGCTGCCCTGGGTGTGTCGTGGCCCCTGCTGCATCAGATCTACGAGGCGAACGGGGCCGCCGCCACGCACGAGGCGGCGATCGACCGGTCGTCGACGATCGAGGACTACGACGCCACCTACCGGGTCTCGGCCGACGGACGCCTGGTGGCGACCGAGGTGCTGACCGTGGACCTGCCCAGCGACCGGCACGGCATCTTCCGGTACTTCCCGGCGGCCGACCCCACCGATCCGCATGCGCGGCTGATCCCCACCGTCACCGGCATAACCATGGACGGCCGACCGGTGCCGGTCAGTTACTCCTGGCACGACGACCGCACCTTCTACGTCGCACAGATCGGCGATCCCGACCATACGGTGGGCCCGGGCCCGCACACCTACACGATCGACTACGCCATCGACGGTGTGCTGGTGCGGCCGCCGACCGCGATGGGCACCTTCACCGGTCACGCCGGGGCCAACCCGGGCCCGCCCACCGCGTCGTTCTACTACAACGTCTTCGGGTTCTGGGCGATGAAGGCGACCACCGCCCACGTGGTCATCGAACTGCCCGGCCCGGCCGGGTTGGTGCAGTGCGCCGCCGACAGGACCGGTGCGCTGCCGTGCACGCTGGCGGGCGCCGGCACCGACCGGGTGACGGTGACCGCCGCCGACCTGCCGCCGCAGAACCCCGTCACCGTCCGCGTCGACCTGCAGGTGCCGCTGCCGGACCGGGCCACGCTGCCGTGGTCGACCCGGTTCGACAAGATCCTGGGCCGGTCACTGCCGGCGACCGGTCTGATGGTCGTGCTGACGCTGCTCGCCGCGGTGTCGGGATCGGTGTGGGCCCGCCGGTCTCGAGAGCCGTCACCCGGGCACCCGGTGATGTATGCCCCACCGGAAGGGCTCGGACCGGTGCAGACCGTCTACATCTGCAACGAGACGACCGGCAGCCACGCACTGGCCGCCACGCTGCTGTACCTGGCCGAGCGGGGGCTGGTGCGGCTGGCCGGCGGCGGTTCGCACAACTGGACCATCACCGGCGCCGGCACCCCCGAGCAGTGGGCGGCCATCGACCCGGTGACCCGGCGGGTCGGGGATGCGCTGGGGCTCACCGCCGTGGGCGAGGTCTTCCGCGCGAGTGCCAGTGCGAAAGCCGGCGAGAAGCTGTCGTCCGCGACGACGGAGCTGACACCCAGCAGCTCGTCCTGGGCCCGCGACCAGGGACTGGTGGTGAAGGTCGGGTGGGAGCGGGCCGGCCGGATCGCGGTGGTTGTCGCCTTCCTGCTGGCGATCGCGGGCTTCTGGGGGTTGTTCACCCTCACCATGTGGGGCCTGCCGTTCGCCGTGTTCGCCATCGCCGGCCGCGGGCTGCTGGCCACCGGCGTGGGCACCCGGCGCACCGAATCCGGGCGTGCCGTCTGGTCGCGGGCGGCCGGCTTCGAACGGCTGCTGTCCACGCCGTCCAGCGAAGACCGATTCGACTTCTCGGCGCGCAAGGACCTGTTCACCGCCTACATCCCGTATGCCGTGGCGTTCGGCGTCGCCGACCGCTGGGCGGCCAAGTACCGCACCGCCACCGGGCAGGAGCCGCCCATCCCGACCTGGTACCCGGCGCACTCCTCGGGCGGCGCCTCCAAGCTGTACTCGTCCGGCGGGTTCGCCGGCTTCAACACCGCGCTGGCCGCGTCGATCGGCGCCTACAAGAGCGCCACGTCGAGTTCGAGCGGATCGGGTGGATCGAGCTTCTCCAGCGGCGGCGGCAGCTGGGGCGGTGGCGGAGGCGGCGGCGGGGGCACCTGGTGACCCGGCAGATCCGAGCAGAACAACCAGCACCATCGAAGAGAAATGAGACAAGCTGATGAGCATCGGTATCGTCATCGCGACCGCGGTGATCCTGGTCGGTCTGGCCGGGTTCGTCGTCGTCGGGTTCAACTCGCTGCGCACGCTCGACGTCAAGGCCAAGGAGGCTCTGGGTGGTATCGACGTCCAGCTGACCCGGCGCGCCGACCTGGTGCCCAACCTGGTCAACTCCGTCAAAGGTTATGCGGCGCATGAGAAGTCGGTCTTCGAGGAGGTCACCGCGGCTCGCGCCGGGGTGGCCCGGGCCGCCCAGTCCGGCACCGTCGACGAGAAGGCGCAGGCCGAGGCCCGGCTGAACCGGTCCATCGCCAACGTGCTCGCGATCGCCGAGAACTACCCCGACCTGAAGGCTTCCGTCAACTTCCTGCAGCTCCAGGAACAGCTCACCGACACCGAGAACCAGCTGGCGTTCGCCCGGCAGTACTACAACGACGCCGTGGCCACCCTGAACCAGCGGGTCGTCACGATTCCGTGGATGTTCTTCGCGGGTCTGGCCGGGGTGCATGAGCGGCCGTTCTACCAGGCCCCCGAGGGTCAGCAGGCGCCGCCGCAGGTGCAGTTCTGATTCCCGGGCCGTCCGGCCGGTGACCGCCGGTGGCTGCGCACCTCGTAGACCAGCAGTGCCACCCCGACACCGGCGGTGACCAGCGAAACCAGGTACAGCAGCGGGCTGATGTCGCCGGTGAGCGCGTTGCCGAGCACCACCACCGCAGCGGTGCCCGGCAGCAGGCCGGCCAGGGTGGCCAGGGTGTAGGGCAGTGGCCGCACGGCCGATGCGCCGGCCGCGTAGTTGATCACCGAGAACGGGATGGCCGGGATCAGCCGCAGCGACACCACCGCCGGCCAGCCGCGCCGGCCCAGCCGGGCGTCCAGTGCGCCGATCCCCGGGTGGCGAACCAACCGGTTGAGCTGCCAGCCCAGGCCGCGCATCAGCAGCAGGGCGGCCAGGGCGCTCAGCGCGCTGGCCGCCACCGCCAGCACGACGCCCAGCCAGGGCCCGAAGAGCAGCCCGGCGGCCAGCGTGAACGCGGTGCGCGGGAAGGGCAGCACCGTGACGACGACATGCGCGGCCAGGAACGCCAGCGGAAACCACGGCCCGGCCGCACTCGCCCAGTCCCGCAGCT
Source organism: uncultured Mycobacterium sp. (assembly GCA_964525125.1). GTDB lineage: Bacteria > Actinomycetota > Actinomycetes > Mycobacteriales > Mycobacteriaceae > Mycobacterium. The sequence goes on along the minus strand of CAZGGK010000065.1, from coordinate 11,344 downwards.
GCACGGCGGTGGGCACTCGAACCAGCAGCGCTACCGCGATCAGGGCGGCCACCGCCGCACCCGTCGCGGCCATCCGCCAGCCGGCCGGCGGGCGGGTGGGTTCGCGGACTGTCGGGCTGCGCACAGGGATCGAGGTTACGGGGGAATGGTTAACAGTGGCTGACAGCGACTGCCGCGGATGTCGCCCGGGTGGCGTCCCAAACCATCCGCCCGCGCCGCGGCCGGGCGACCTGGCCGGCCGGACGCCCAGGTGCATCAATTAGCCTGATTGTCGACTTTTCTCGGCGGGCCCCTGTTACAGGCCTTTGTCATGGGTCCCTGCCACATGCTGCGAAAACAGGAGTTGCCGGTGTCAGTCGAGGTACCCGCCGACCTGGAGCGGGCCCGTGCCCGCTGGCGCACCGCGGTAGCCGCGGTGCTGGCCAAGAGCGCGCGCCGCGACCCGGCCGAACTCGACCGCGAAACCGGCGGAGAGCCCGAGCGGCTGCTGGACACGCCGGTGGAGAACCTGGACGGCTCGGCGGGGTTCGCCGTCCGCCCGCTCTACACCGCGTTCGACGCCCGGCCAGAACAGCCACTGCCGGGCGTCTGGCCCTATCTGCGCGGCGCCGACCCGCTGCGTGACGTCAACGCCGGCTGGAAGGTCACCGAGGTGTTCCCGGCGGACGGCGCGGCCTCGGGAGCGGAGGCCAACAACGCGCTGCTCGGCGCCCTCGGCGACGGGGTGAGCGCGCTGACGCTGCGGGTCGGGCCGGGCGGGGTGCCGGCCGCCGAGCTGGCCTCAGCGCTCGACGGTGTCCACCTGGAGCTGGCGCCGATCATCCTCGGCGACGCCGGTCCGGGCGACTACACCGTTGCCGCCGACACGGTCTTCGCGCTGGCCGGCCGGCTGGACAGCCGCAAACGCGCGACGCTCTCGGTGGACCTGGGCGCCGACCCGCTCACCGCGGCGCTCGCCGGGCGGCCGGCGCCCCCGATCGACGAGGTGACCGCTGTCGCCCGCCGGGCCGCCGGGACGCCCGGGGTGCGGGCGATCACCGTCGACGGCCCGGCGCTGCACAACCGGGGCGCCACCGCGGCCTGGGAGCTGGCCGGCGCCCTGACGACCGCGGTGACCTACCTGCGGCTGCTCGGCAAGGCCGGCCTGCCGGTGGCCGATGCGCTGGGCCAGATCGGTTTCCGGCTCGCCGTCGACGACGACCAGTTCATGACGATCGCCAAGCTGCGGGCGGCCCGCCAGCTGTGGGCGCGGGTGGCCGAGGTGGCCGGGGCGCCGCAGGCCGGCGCGGCAGTGCTGCACGCGGAGACCTCGCTGGCGATGATGACCCAGCGCGATCCGTGGGTGAACATGCTGCGCACCACACTGGCGGCGTTCGGCGCCGGGATTGGGGGCGCCGACAGCGTGCTGGTGTGGCCGTTCGACGTCGCGATCGCCGGCGGCCTGCCGGACACCCCGGTCGCCTTCACCCGGCGGATCGCCCGCAACACCCAGTTGCTGCTGCTCGAGGAGTCCAACCTGGGCCGGGTGCTCGACCCGGGCGGTGGATCCTGGTTCATCGAGGATCTCACCGAACGGTTGGCGCAACAGGCCTGGCAGCGTTTCCAGGACGCCGAGGCGCGCGCCGCCGAAGGCGGCTTCGCGGCCGCCCGGGACTGGATCGCCGAGCGGATCGGCGCGGTCGCCGCGCACCGCGCCGACGACGTCGCCCACCGGCGCACCGCGATCACCGGGGTGAACGAATACCCGAACCTGGCCGAGCCGGCGCTGCCGCCGTCGGCCCCGGCCGGCGCGGTGCGCCGCTACGCGGCACAGTTCGAGGAGCTGCGGGACCGTTCGGATGCCCACCTGGCCCGCACCGGCGCCCGCCCGCAGGTGCTGTTGCTGCCGTTGGGACCGCTGGCCGAACACAACATCCGGACCACGTTCGCGGCCAACTTGCTGGCCTCCGGCGGAATCGAGGCCGTCGACCCCGCAACGGTGGACGCCGCCGGGGTCGCGGCCGCGGTCGCCGCGGCGGGATCGCCGGGGGTGGCCGTGCTGTGCGGTACCGACGCACGCTATCGCGAAGAGGCTGCCGGCGTCATCGCCGCGGCCCGCGCCGCCGGGGTCGCGCGGGTCCTGCTGGCCGGTCCGGCCGGAGCCGTCGCCGACTCCGACCCGAAACCCGATGACTATCTGACCATGAAGATCGACGCGGTGCGGGTGCTGTCGGACCTGCTCAGCCGATTGGGGGCCTGATCACGATGACCGCCGGCACATCTGACGCACCGGGAACCCTCGGCAGCTTCGCCGATGTCCCGCTGCACGGCGACACCGGCACTGCGCCGGTCACGGCGGCCGCCGTCGCCGAGCACGTCGCCGCGGCCGCGGCGGCGCACGGTTACACCCCCGACCAACTGGAGTGGCACACCCCCGAAGGCATCCCGGTCAGACCGGTCTACACCGCCGCGGACCGCGCCGCGGCGGTCGCCGACGGCTACCCGCTGGACAGCTTCCCGGGCGAGTCCCCGTTCCTGCGCGGCCCCTACCCGACGATGTACGTCAACCAGCCGTGGACCATCCGCCAGTACGCCGGGTTCTCCACCGCCGCCGAGTCCAATGCGTTCTACCGGCGCAACCTGGCCGCCGGGCAGAAGGGCCTGTCGGTGGCGTTCGACCTGGCCACCCACCGCGGTTATGACTCCGATCACCCGCGGGTGCAGGGCGACGTCGGGATGGCCGGGGTGGCGATCGACTCCATCCTGGACATGCGCCAGCTCTTCGACGGCATCGATCTGGGCGCGGTCAGCGTCTCGATGACGATGAACGGGGCGGTGCTGCCGATCCTGGCGCTGTACGTGGTGGCCGCCGAGGAGCAGGGCGTGCCGCCGGAGAAGCTGGCCGGCACCATCCAGAACGACATCCTCAAAGAGTTCATGGTCCGCAACACCTACATCTACCCGCCGAAGCCGTCGATGCGGATCATCTCCGACATCTTCGGCTACACCAGCGCGAAGATGCCGAAGTTCAACTCGATCTCGATCTCCGGCTACCACATCCAGGAGGCCGGGGCCACCGCGGATCTCGAGCTGGCCTACACCCTGGCCGACGGCGTGGACTACATCCAGGCCGGCCTGGACGCCGGGCTGGACATCGACAAGTTCGCACCCCGGCTGTCGTTCTTCTGGGGCATCGGGATGAACTTCTTCATGGAGGTCGCCAAGCTGCGGGCCGGCCGGCTGCTCTGGAGTGAGCTGGTCGGCGGCTTCAACCCGAAGAGCGCCAAGAGCCTGTCGCTGCGCACCCACTCGCAGACCTCCGGCTGGTCGCTGACCGCTCAGGACGTCTACAACAACGTCGCCCGCACCTGCGTGGAGGCGATGGCGGCCACCCAGGGCCACACCCAGTCGCTGCACACCAACGCCCTGGACGAGGCGCTGGCACTGCCCACCGACTTCTCGGCGCGCATCGCCCGCAACACCCAGCTGCTGCTGCAGCAGGAGTCCGGCACCACCCGGCCGATCGACCCGTGGGGCGGCTCCTACTACGTGGAGTGGCTCACCCATCAGCTGGCGCAGCGCGCCCGGGCGCACATCGCCGAGGTGGCCGAGCACGGCGGGATGGCCCAGGCGATCAGCGAGGGCATCCCGAAGCTGCGCATCGAGGAGGCCGCCGCGCGCACCCAGGCCCGCATCGACTCCGGGCGCCAGCCGCTGATCGGCGTCAACAAGTACCAGGTCACCGAGGACCAGTCGATCGAGGTGCTCAAGGTCGAGAACAGCCGGGTGCGCGCCGAGCAGCTGGCCAAACTGCAGCAGTTGCGCGCCGAGCGCGACGAGGCGGCCTGCCGGGCCGCACTGGCCCAGCTGACCCGCGCCGCGGGGGCCGCGGGTCCGGCGGGTGCAGACGGGCTGGGCAACAACCTGATGGCGCTGGCCATCGACGCCGCCCGCGCCAAAGCCACCCTCGGGGAGATCTCCGATGCGCTGGAGCGGGTGTACGGGCGCCACCAGGCCGAGATCCGTACCATCGCCGGGGTCTACCGTGACGAGGCCGAGGGAGCCGCAGGAGCCGGAGGGGGTGACAAGGTTTCCGCTTTCGCCCGCGCCAACGAATTGGTGCAGAAGTTCGCCGACGCCGACGGCCGCCGGCCCCGGATTCTGGTCGCCAAGATGGGCCAGGACGGCCACGACCGCGGCCAGAAGGTGATCGCCACCGCGTTCGCCGACATCGGGTTCGACGTCGACGTCGGCGCGCTGTTCTCCACGCCCGACGAGGTGGCCCGCCAGGCCGCCGACAACGACGTGCACGTGGTCGGCGTCTCGTCGCTGGCCGCCGGCCATCTGACCCTGGTGCCGGCGCTGCGGGACGCCCTGGCGGCGGCGGGCCGGCCCGACATCATGATCGTGGTGGGCGGGGTGATTCCACCCGGCGACTTCGACGAGCTCTACGCGGCGGGCGCGACCGCGATCTTTCCGCCCGGCACGGTGATCGCCGAGGCCGCCATCGGTCTGCTGGGCACCCTCGCCGAGCGGCTCGGCTACGACCTGCGCTAGATGGCCGACCCCGACACCGCCGGCCAGGCCGGCCGAGCCGACACCGCCGTGACGGAGCTGGCCGAGGCGGTCCGCGCCCGCGACCGCTCGGCGCTGGCGCGGGCCATCACCCTGGTCGAATCCACCCGCGCCGACCATCACCAGCGGGCCCAGCAGCTGCTGCAGCTGCTGATGCCGGATTCCGGGGGCGCGCTGCGGGTGGGCATCACCGGGGTTCCCGGCGCCGGCAAGTCGACGACGATCGAGGCGCTCGGCATGTACCTGATCGAGCGGGGTCACCGGGTGGCGGTGCTGGCCGTCGACCCGTCGTCGACCCGCACCGGCGGGTCGATCCTGGGCGACAAGACCCGGATGCAAAGGCTGTCGGTGCACGCCTGCGCCTACGTCCGTCCCTCGCCCACGTCGGGCACCCTGGGCGGGGTGGCCAAGGCCACCCGGGAAACCATCGTGCTGCTGGAGGCGGCCGGGTTCGACGTGATCCTGGTCGAGACCGTCGGCGTCGGGCAGTCCGAGGTGACGGTGGCCAACATGGTCGACACCTTCGTCTTCCTGACACTGGCGCGCACCGGTGACCAGTTGCAGGGCATCAAGAAGGGTGTGCTGGAGCTGGCCGACATCGTGGTGGTGAACAAGGCCGACGGCGACCACCTGGTCGAGGCCCGGGTGGCGGCCCGGGAGCTGGCCGGGGTGATCCGGTTGATCTATCCGCGCGAGACGCTGTGGCGGCCCCCGGTGCTGACGATGAGCGCGATCGAGGGAACCGGGCTGGTCGAGTTGTGGCAGGCCGTCGAGCGGCACCGCGAGGTGCTCATCGGCGCCGGCGAATTCGAGTCCCGCCGCCGGGCGCAGCAGGTCGACTGGACCCGGCAGCTGGTCCGCGACGCCGTACTGGAGCGGGTGCTGTCCGATCCAGCGGTCCGCAAAGCCAGAGCCGAGGTGGAGCACCAGGTGATGGCCGGCGAGCTGACCCCGGCCCTGGCCGCACAGCGAATACTCCGCGCGGCATATGGCTAACAGTTAGATAACTTTAGTTCTGTTTGCCGGGCGGCGGAGTAAATTCTTCTGCCATGGGCGCGCGCAGCGTTACTGATCACCAGATGGTCCTGCCGGCAAACGTGCACGGCGCGGCGGATCGCAACTTCGCCTGCGCGGTACGCAGCTTTGCTGCGATGTTTCCGGGCGGGCGTTTCGGCGGCGGTGCGCTGGCGGTGTACCTCGACGGCGAGCCGGTTGTCGACGTCTGGACCGGGTATGCCGACCGGGCCGGCCGGGTGCCCTGGGCGGCGGCCACCGGCGCCATGGTGTTCTCGGCAACCAAGGGGATGGCCGCCACCGTCATTCACCGGTTGGCCGACCGGGGGCTGGTCGACTACAGCGCCCCGGTCGCCGAGTACTGGCGGGAGTTCGGCGCCAACGGCAAGGCGGGCATCACCGTGCGCGACCTGATGCGGCACCGCGCCGGCTTGTCCGGGCTGCAGGGCGCCAGCAGAGCGGAGTTGCTCGACCACGAGCGAATGGAGCGACGGCTGGCCGCCGCCCCGGCCAACCGCTGGCTGGGCAAGCCGGCCTATCACGCGCTGACATTCGGCTGGCTGATGTCGGGGCTGGCCCGTGCCGTCACCGGTAAGGGCATGCGCGAACTGATCCGCCAGGAGCTGGCGGCGCCGCTGGACATCGACGGCCTGCACCTGGGCCGGCCGCCCGCCGGCGCCCCGACCACCGCGGCGCAGATCATCATGCCGCAGCGCACCCTGGCCAACCCGGTCTTCGACTACCTGGCGCCCAGGATCGCCGCATGGCGGTTGAGCGCCGGCTTCGGCGCCATGTACTTCCCGGGTGTTCGGGGCGTGGTGCAGGGCGAGATTCCGCTGCTCGATACGGAAGCCGCTGCGGTCAACGGGGTGACGACGGCGCGCGGGCTGGCCCGGATGTACGGGGCCATCGCCAACGGCGGGCAGATAGACGGCGTCCGGTTTCTGTCCCGCGAGGTCGTTGCCGGTCTCTCCGGCCGGCAGAACCTGCGGCCGGACCGCAACATCGGGGTGCCGCTGGCCTTCCACCTGGGCTACCACGCCGTGCCGGTGCCGGGGGTGATGCCCGGCTTCGGCCACGTCGGGCTGGGCGGGTCGCTCGGCTGGGCCGACCCGGCGAGCGGGCTGGCGTTCGGGTTCGTGCACAACCGCTTGCTGACCCCGTTCGTCGTCACCGACCAGGCCGGATTCGTCGCCACCAATGCGCTGATCCGCCGCGGCGTCGCCGGGGCCCGCAAACACGGCTACCAGCGGGTCCCGAATTTCGGGGCGCCGTTCGCCGAGCGCGGTGTGGCCGCCGGATAGTTCCGCGGCGATGCCCACGGCGGGCGGTGCCGGTGGCGGCGGCCCGCGCCGCCCGGCTTCGCCGCGCTTGCGACCGCCGCTTAAGGTGGCCGGGTGACCGAGCACACGCCGAAGCTCTACATCTTTCCGCACGCCGGGGGTTCGGCGCAGTATTACGTTCCGTTCGCCAAGGCGTTCACCAGCGACATCAAGCGCATCGCCGTACAGTACCCCGGCCGTGGCGGCAGCCATGACCTCGGCGCCTTCACCAGCATCGAAGACCTCGCCGACCGGGTGTGCGCCATGCTCGGACCGCTGGACCAATCGAATGGCCGGGTCGCGTTCTTCGGCCATAGCATGGGCGCCCTGCTGTCGTTCGAGGTCGCCCGCCGGTTCGACGAGGCGGGAAATCCCGTCGCCGCGCTGTTCGTGTCCGCGTCCGGTGCGCCGGGCCGGGTCGGATACGACCACATCGGCGAATCCGACCGCGGATTGCTCGACGCCGTCAGCGAGATGACCGGGGTGAACCCCGAGTTCTTAGAGAATGAAGAATTTGCCGCGAAGATCCTGCCGACGCTGCGCGGATTGAAGGCCATCGCGAACTACGAATGCCCACCCGACGCGAAAGTGAGCTGCCCGATCTTCGCGTACCACGGCGACGACGACCCGGTTGCGACCGCGGAGAAGGTGGCGCCGTGGGCGGAGCGCACCACGGCCGAATTCAGCGCCAGGATGTTCCCAGGCCATCACTTCTATCTCAACGATCACCTATCGGAGCTGGTCAGCGATGTCGAGGGCAAGATCCTGGCGTGCTGCCGGAGCTGACGCACCGCGGGCCGCGTCGGCGACCGGGTACGAACCCGCCCCGACCGGGGTGCAGTGGACCCGGCGGGGTGGCGATACCACAGTCTGGACCGATGCTCTCCATAAGTCGGCTAATGGTCTAGTTAGAATACCTATTAAGTGGAATCTTAGATTCTCGGAGTGCGCGATGTTACACCCGCATTATCGAGGTTAACCTTCGATTAGCGGCGTCGATTTTCGGAGCTGTTCGTGCTACCGTCCATTACGCCGATCTGCGACGGTGCGGAGTCTTTGGGGGACCCCGTTGCTGCGTCCGGCGGGGCCGCGGGCAATCGCCCGGGTGTCCGCTCGGGGCGATCAGTGTGCGGCACGTGATAGGTAGACGAAAGGTGAGCTAATACCTGTGACCGAGTCATTCCTCCCCGCGGTGCTGCGGCAGCGCGCCCAGCAGAAGCCGGATGCGCCCGCGTACACGTTTCTCGACTACGAGGTCGACCCCACCGGCTACGCCGAGACCCTGACCTGGTCGCAGGTGCTCAAGCGCGCGCAGGTCGTCGCGGCCGAGCTCGCCGCCTGCGGGTCGCCCGGCGATCGGGTGGCGATCTGCGCCCCGCAGGGCCTGGAGTACATCGTCGGGATGCTCGGCGCGCTGGAGGCCGGTTTCATCGGGGTCCCGCTGTCGCCACCGATGTTCGGGGTGCACGACGAACGGGTCACCGGTGCGTTGCGGGACAGTTCGCCAGCCGCGGTCCTGGTCACATCGACGGTCGTCGACGATGTCGTCACCTGCGTGAACGGAGTCGGCGGGCTGACGCCGACGGTTATCGAGATGGATGCGCTCGACTGGCAGGCGGCGGCGGCTTCGCCGGCAACCGCCGCGCAGACCACGACGGCACTGCTGCAGTACACCTCCGGCTCCACCCGGCACCCGGCCGGCGTGGTGGTCAGCCACCGCAACATCATCGCCAACCTCGACCAGGTGATGTCCGACCATTACGGCGGCCCGGCGAACGTGCCGCGGGACACCACGGTGGCGTCGTGGCTGCCCTTCTACCACGACCTGGGTTTGCAGTTCGCCATCTTCTATCCGCTCCTGGCCGACGTCCGTGCCGTGTTGACCAGCCCGCTGTCGTTCCTGGCCAAGCCGGCCCGGTGGATGCAGATGCTGGCCAGCTACCCGATGACGTTCTCCGGTGCGCCGAATTTCGCCTTCGAGCTGGCGGTGCGACGCACCTCCGATGCCGACCTGGCCGGGCTCGACCTGGGCAACGTGCACCTCATCGCCAGCGGCGCCGAACGGGTGCAACCCGCCACGGTCAAGCGGTTCACCGAGCGCTTCGAACCACTGGGGCTGCCCAAGAACGCGCTGCGACCGGGCTACGGCCTGGCCGAGGCGACCGTCTACCTGTCGTCGCTGGAGATTCCGAGCGCACCGCGGATCGTCCGGTTCGACTACGAGAAGCTCTCGGACGGCTACGCGACGCGGGTCGAGGGCGATTCCGGCGTGGCGTTCGTCAGCAACGGCATACCCCGGGCCTGCACCGTGCTGATCGTCGACCCGGAGGCCCGGACCGAGAACCCGGCCGGCCAGGTCGGCGAGATCTGGACGCGGGGCGACAACGTCTGCAGCGGCTACTGGCGGAACCCGGAGCAGACGGAGCGGACCTTCGGCGGCCAGCTGGTGGACCCCTCGCCGGGCACACCGCAGGGGCCGTGGCTGCGCACCGGCGACCTGGGTGTCCTCTCGGACGGCGAACTGTTCATCGTCGGCCGCATCAAGGACCTGCTGATCGTCGACGGCCGCAACCACTACCCCGACGACATCGAGGCGACGATCCAGGAGATCAGCGCCGGCCGGGTGGCCGCGATTTCGGTCGCCGACGAGGAAACCGAACGGCTTGTCACCGTCGTCGAGGTCAAGAAGCGGGGCGCCACCGAGGAGGAGGCCCAGGAGCGGCTGCAGGCCCTGAAGCGCGAGGTGACGGCGGCGGTGTCGAAGTTGCACGGTGTGCAGGTCTCCGATGTGGTGCTGGTGCCGGCCGGGTCCATCCCGATCACCACCAGTGGCAAGATCCGCCGCTCGTCTTGCGGCGACCTCTATCGGCAGGGAGGATTCACCAGGGTGGATACCCAGGTGTGATCCCTCAAGCCGATGACGGATTTTTTCAGCAACCCTCGGAGAGGCTGGGCTTGACCAGATGACTGTTGCACCGCCGGATCGTCGGTCGATCGTCGCCGACGCGCTGCGCAAGATCGATGATCTGACCGCGCGGCTGGAGATCGCCGAAAAGGCCGATGTCGAGCCGATCGCCGTGGTGGGGATCGGGTGCCGGCTGCCGGGCGGGGTGAGCAACCCCGAGCAGTTCTGGCGGCTGCTGTCCGACGGCGACCAGGGCATCGTGCGGGTGCCGGCCGAACGCTGGGACGCCGACTTCTATTACTCGGCGGACCACACCGCGCCGGGAAAGATCTGCAATCGGGATGGCGGGTTCCTGACGTCGTGGCGGCCCGATGAGTTCGATGCCGAGTTCTTCGGGATCTCGCCGCGGGAGGCCGACGCGATGGATCCCCAGCAGCGGTTGCTGCTGGAGGTCTCCTGGGAGGCGCTGGAGCACGCCGGCATCACCGGTCAGGCGATCCGCGGTTCGCGCACCGCGGTCTTCGTGGGCCTGACCACCAACGACTACGCGCTGACGTTCGCCGGCGGGCTGCGGCCCGAGGACATCGACCCCTACCTGCCGTTCGGGAACGCGCCGAATTTCGCGGCCGGCCGGCTGTCGTACTTCCTGGGGCTGCACGGTCCGGCGGTGGTGATCGACACCGCGTGTTCGTCGTCGCTGGTCTCGATCCATCTGGCCTGCCAGAGCCTGCGCCGGCGGGAGAGCGATCAGGCGCTGGCGGCCGGGGTGAACCTGATGCTCAGCCCGGAGAACAGCATTGTCACCTCGCGGTGGGGGATGCTCTCGCCGAACGGCCGGTGCAAGACCTTCGATGCCGGTGCCGACGGCTATGTGCGCAGTGAGGGCGCCGGGGTGGTGGTGCTCAAGCGGCTCTCCGACGCCCGGGCGGCCGGGGACCGGGTGCTGGCGGTGGTGCGGGGTTCGGCGGTCAACCAGGACGGGGCCAGCAGCGGGCAGACCGTGCCCAACGGGCCGGCCCAGCAGTCGGTGCTGCGGGCAGCGCTGACCGCGGCGCGGTTGGAGGCTTCCGAGATCGATTACCTGGAGGCGCACGGCACCGGCACGGCGCTGGGCGATCCGATCGAGCTGGATGCGCTCAGCCAGGTGTTCGCCGACCGCAAGGACTCGGCGCCGCTGGTGGTGGGGTCGGTCAAGACCAACCTGGGGCACCTGGAGTCGGCGGCCGGCATCGCCGGTTTCATCAAGACCGTGCTCAGCGTGCAGCACGGCTACATCCCCAAGCACCTCAACTTCACCGAACTCAACCCGAAGATGAGCGCGGGCGCGTCGCGGTTCACCATTCCGGTCCAGGGCATGGCGTGGCCGGCGGTGGACCGGCCGCGCCGGGCCGGGGTGTCGTCGTTCGGGGTCAGCGGCACCAACGCCCACGTGGTGGTGGAGTCGGCACCGGCCCACGAACCTGTCGGGCCGGCTGCCGTGGCCCCGGCGGCCCCGCCGGCGGTGAGCACGTTGGTGGTCTCGGGTAAGACGGCGGCGCGGGTGGCTGCG
>CAZGGK010000064.1:0-23544 GCA_964525125.1 uncultured Mycobacterium sp. | reverse complement strand
ACCGGAACACCCGGGCCACCCGGCAACGGCGGCACCACGTTGTCGGAGGGAAGGAGAACCCCGGCACCCGGCCCACCTGGTATCGGCGGCAGCGCGCCGGGAATCGCACTGGCTGCCGGCACCGGCGGGACCGGCGGCAGGGGCGGCAGTCCCCCGGCGCCGATACCGCTCAGCGGCACCAGTAGTTCTTCGGGGTTTGCCGGCATCGCCGCGGCGGTCGCATTGCCGAGGTTCTGCATCATGCTGGGAATGCCACCAGGAGAAGTCACCATCCCCTCGACGGCGTTCACGCACGGAATCCCTTGCAGCCCAGGCAGAGCCGAGGCCGGCATCGACGCTGAAGAAAGCGCGCACATCAGGCCGTAGAACCCCGAAGTCGCAAGCGCGGTGACGACTACGCGATTGGTGGTCTTTGACATCGCTTTCCTCGAAATCTGTCTTACGTTGACGGACCAAACGTTAGCGACGCGTCAGCTTTGCTCAAGCGACAGATCCGGCGGTTATCGAACCGATATAAAGGAGACACCGGCCGGTGACACCACGCCGTTGGCCACGCCGGATTCGTTTTGCGGTGTCTCGACACCGACTTCCCGCCGCCAACCCGTCCGCCACCGAGGTGAACCATGGACGACCGATAGTGCACCGAATTCGAACATCGACACAAAGCGCATACGAGATGCGTTGTGGCCGTGTATGTCCCCCGCTACCGACCCACAATGTGCCAGCATGGATGCGTGAAAACACGACAGCTGACTCGTCACTTCACCGCCGCCGCACTGACCGTCTGGGCGCTGCCGATCGCGACCGCGTCCACCACGCCCGCCACCGCTCAACCCTGCCCCGATATCGAAGCCGTGTTTGCGCGCGGCACCGACGAAGACCCTGGCCTCGGCCCGACCGGCCAGACGTTTGTCGACTCACTGCGTTCCAGGGTCGGCGCCAAATCGGTTGAGGCCTATGCGGTCAACTACCCGGCCACCAATGACTGGCCTACCGGCATCGACGGCATCAGGGACGCCAGTGCCCATATCCAGTCCGTGGCGGCAACGTGCCCCAACACCCGAATGGTGCTCGGCGGCTTCTCCCAGGGCGCAGCCGTCATGGGCTTCGTCACCTCCAGCGCGATACCGGACGGCGTCGATCCGGCTGAGGTACCTCAGCCCATGCCGCCCGAGGTGGCCAACCACGTCGCTGCGGTCGTGCTGTTCGGCACGCCCAACGAACGCGCGATGAACTTCCTCGGCCAACCCCCGGTCGTCGTCGGATCGTTGTATGCGGGCAAGACCATCCAGCTGTGCACACCCGAAGACCCGGTCTGCTCCGAGGGCTTGAACTTCGCCGCCCACAACACCTACGCCGAAGACGGGATGGTCGATCAGGGCGCGGCCTACGCCGCGCATCGGTTGTAGACAGGGCTGGTTCGGACACTCGCGCGACTGCGGCGAACAGTGAATCATCCCCCGGGTTTGATGCACACCTGGTTATTGGTGTGCCGTCGGCACAGCGCTCATCAGCCCGTGCGTAGTTCGTGCTCCACCGCTCGCCGTATCCACGCCGATCCGGACCGCTCGTCAGCTTCGGCTGCCCGCCGGACCTTTTCCAATAGTTCCGGCGGGAACCGAACCGGCACCGGAGCCGCCAGGCGCCGACCGCGTTTGCGCGGCCGACCTTCCGGCTGCTGATTCGCCTGCGAAAGACAGCGGGACCGCGCTATCCGCGGTTATAGTTGCCGCCGTCATATGCCGACATCAGCGCCTGCGAAGGAGCAGAAGGCCATGCGAAGCTCATTGACGACAAAGGCCGGGCTTGCGCTGGCGGTGACGCTGATTTCCCTGCCGGCGGCGGGCTGCCACGGCAAGTCGGCATCGCCGGCCGCGACGTCGGAACCGACTGCTACGGCCTCCGCCAGCCAGAGCGCAGCGCTCACCTCGGCGCCGACCCAGCCCTCCGACCTCGCCGAACTGCTGATTCGGGCCGAAGATCTCAACGCACCGGAGGCCTTCACCGCGACCTCGACCATCCGCAACCCCGATGGCCGCGAGGGTGTGTCGACGACATTCCGCAACGAGGACAGCAGCCACGTCATTGTCGACACCATCCTGATCCTGCCGGATGCCGCCGCCGCGACCGCCGCACTCGATGCGGCAAGGGACCAGGTTCCCGGTTCCGCTATCGGAGCGCCGGCGGCCATCGACATCGGCACCGGCGGCACGCACATCTCCGGGGAATCCGCCGACGGCACCCAGTCGGTGACGATCTTGCGGTTCACCCGGGGCAGGGCGTTCGTCACCCTGGAGTTCGACGGCCCTGCCGGCCAGCTTGCGCCGCCGGACTTCGTCACCGACGTGGGCCAGAAGCAGGACGCGGCCGTCAAAAGGGGACTCCCCGGCTAGGGACCGGTGACACACCGACCGCCGATGACCCCGCATCATCGAAGCCCCGACTGGACCACCGCACGTCAAACTAAGAGAACCCCAAGGGAAGTAAGCGGATTCAGAGAATTTGATCCGTGATCGTGTCGTGCCGCAACCGTGATCATGAAATAGCACTGTTACACCGGTGACTTCGGGCCTCGGTGATGCCGCAACGGCTGCCCGACTGCGGCGTTTCCTCTCGATCGCCCTGACACTCACCGTGTGGGCCGGCGGGCTCGCCGGCACCGCCGCCGGCCTGCCGCCGGTTCCGTCGGCGGCGGTAGCCCAAGCGCAGGGTGTGCAGGCGGTGACCTCGGCCAACACCGCGGTGACCGCCGGACTCATCGCCCAGCCCGCCAGTCCCGCAACGCAGTTCGCGATCATCGACAATCCCGCACACGGCACGGTCACGGTAGGCGTCGGCACCTTCACCTATACGCCGGCCCCCGGCTATGTCGGAGCGGACGCCTTCCACTACGTGGTGGCAGGAGAAGCCAGCCCCGTCCCGGCGACCGTCGACGTGCAGGTGCTGTCCACCGCCGTCGCCCCGCCCTCGCTGGGCACCGCCTGCACCGACCTGGGTCCGGCGTTCACCCCGGTCTGCGCGGCCATCTCCGATGTCACCACACCGCTGGTGCAGACGTGCAGCGCGGTGGCCCCGCTCGATGCCTGCAGCACGCTCGGCGGCAACAAGCACGGACTGGTCAGTGCCTGCTTCGACGTCATCACCGGCCAACTCGCGGTGGCGTGCAAGGCGATTGACACCGCCGCGCAACTGGTCGCCAGCCAATGCCGGGTGGTCAACGCGCCAACCGATTACTGCGCCCTCTACAGCGGCAGCGCCATCGGCGACCCCACCATCCGCAGCTACCTGGCCGGGCCGGTGCACAAGGCCCTGCAGCAGCAGAACCAACTCGGCCTGACGCTGCCGTTGCGCGACGCGCTGCTGCCGGCCACCCACAACTCGTTCAACTCCACCAACGCCAACACCCCGCCGACACTGTCGGGCATGGACCCCGACCAGCTGTATTCGATGACCCGGCAACTCGACATGGACCTGCGCGCCCTGGAGATCGACATGCACTGGTTCCCGCACCTGGGCGCCCCCGGCGGGTACACGCCGATCCTCTGCCACGGCTTCACCAACCATCTCGGCTGCACCTTCGAGCGCACCGCCGCCTCGGGTCTGCAGGAGATCCGTGGCTGGCTCGACGCCCATCCCGAAGCCGTGATCATGCTCTACGTCGAGAATCGCCTCGATGATCCGGTCGATGACGTGAGCAAGTCCTTCCCGGCCGGCACCGCGGTCATCGAGAGCACGCTGGGCCGTAATTCGGCGCGCGACATCATTTTCCGGCCCGCCCAGCTCGGCGCCGGCGCCAGCTGCGCCACCCAGCCGATTCCCCTCGATGTGAGCTTCGCGCAGGTTCATGCGACCGGCAAGCAGGTACTGCTGTACACCAACAGCGGTTGCGGCCTCGACGCGGGCTGGGACGCGATCTTCTTCAACGACAGCAATGTGTTGGAGAGCGGCGACCCACTCACGATCCAGTACCCGGACTGCACGTACACCCGCGAGCAGTATGAGACCAAGTGGACCCGCTTCTTCGACTCCAGCACCCTGGTCGACGCGCTCGCCGGTGGCGGCAGCGGGCAGTTGATGTCACCGGCGCAGATCCACACCATGACGCGCTGCGGGGTGAACATGCCGTCGCCCAATTTCCTGGATCCGCAGACCGGCCAGCTGGAAGGCTTCGTCTGGAGCTGGGCCTACGGCCAGCCGCTGTCGGGTCCGACCCAGCAGTGCGCGATCCACAACGGCGACGGCCGGTTCCAGGCCGAGGCCTGCGGACAGTTCGTGTCCTACGCCTGCCACGGCGCCGACGGCTGGCATGTCACCCCGGCACTCGGTGAAGCCGGCGGCGGGGCGACGGCCTGCGCCACCGCATTCCCGGGCAGTGCCTTCTCGGTGCCGCGCAACGGCTATCAGAACGAACTGCTGAAGACGGCCAAGGCACAGGCCGGCGCCGACCGCGTCTGGCTGGCCTACGCCGGCGGTGGCGACGGCAACTGGACCGGTGCGCCGGCACCGACCTCGCCGCTGCCGAACGCCGCGCCACCACCGCTGGCGGCGATCCCGCCGGTCCTTGCATCGGCGCCCGGCCTGCCGTTCGCCTCGCTGCCGAGATGATCGCCACGGGTATGTTGGCAACCGTGCGAACAGAACGGCTGGCGGTCTGCGCCCTGGCCGCCGCGTTGTGCACGGCGGCCTGCTCGGCGCAGCCCGCCGAACCGAACCGGCCGGCGAACACCCCCTCGGCACAGCCGTCGCGCACGCCAAAGCCACCCGCGCGCATCGGCGCAACGCTCGATCTCGCGCGCATCGGCGACGGCCGGATCGCGGTGACCCTGGTGCGGGTCATCGACCCGGCGACCGTCTCGAGCTTCGTCGCCGAACCCGGCAAGGCCTATGCCGCAACCCTGTTGACCATCGCCAACACCGGCGGGTCGACCATCGTGGGCGATGCCAACAACGATGTGTCCGTCCTCGGTTCCGACGAGCAGACCTACAGGGCCGCGCTGGCCGGAGTCGCCGAATGCCAGAACTTCACCTACGGCGGTTTCCTGCTGGCCCCGGGCCAGTCGGCGACCGGTTGTGTGTCGTTCGCGCTCCCGCCGGGCGTCACACCGGTCAAGGTCACCTACTCACCGTCATCGGGGCTCTCCCATGACGTCGGCGAGTGGCTGACAGCACCCTAGAACAGCGTCGGCACCCGCGCGTCGATCAGATGCGGTCCGGGGTTCTCCAGTGCCGCACGGAACTGGTCGGCCAACTCCTCGCAGGTCGTCGCCACACTGGCCGGCACTCCGAATCCTTCGGCGATCTTGGCGAAATCCATGTTCGGCCTTGACAAGTCGAGCAGCTCGTCGGCTCTGGGACCGCCGGCGCCGGCGCCGACCCGGGACAGTTCCAACCGCAGGATGGCGTACGCGCTGTTGTTGATCAGCACGACGGTGACATTGGCGTTCTCCCGCGCCATCGTCCACAGCGCCGAAATCGTGTAGGCCGCACTGCCGTCGGCCTGCAAGGCGATCACCGGGCGCTCCGGCGCGGCGATGGCCGCACCCAGCGCGACCGGCAGACCCTGCCCGATCGCGCCCCCGGTCAGGCTGAGCAGATCATGACGTGCCGAGCCGGCGGTAGCCGCCGGCAGCAGCAGGCCGGAGGTGTTGGACTCATCGGAGACGATCGCATCCCGGGGCAGCAGCGCGCCGATCACCTGCACCCAGTTCTGCGGGGTCAGCTCCCCCGTCGGCAGGTCCGGAACGGCCGACGGCGCCATCCGTGGCTCGACGCCGGGGGCCAGCAGGCCGGCCAGTTGCTCCAGTGCTCCCACCACGTCGGTCTCCAGACCGGCCAGGTTGTGCACTTTCGCACCCTCGGGCACCAGGTCGCTGGGCTTGCCGGGGTAGGCGAAGAACGACACCGGCGCCCGGGTGCCCGCGACCACCAGGTGCTTGATTCCGTCGAGTTGGTAGGCGGCCTGCTCGGCCAGGTAGCCCAGCCGGTCCAGCGCCGGGACGCCGGCGCCCCGGGTCAAGCGCGCCGGGAACGTCTCGACCAGCACTCGCGCCCCGGTGGCCGTGGCGATCCGGTCGGCCGCCTCGATCCCCCGCACACCGGTGGCCGGGCCGCCGATCAGCAGCACCGTCGACTCGCCCGAGCGCAGCACGTCGGCGACCTCGGCAACGGCACGCTCGTCCGGGGCGGCGGGCGGGTCCGGCCGCACCGGGCCGGCCGGCTCGGCGCCGTCGTCCCAGGAGATGTCGGCGGGCAGGATCAGGTTGGCGACCCGCGCCGGGCTGGCCATCGACGCGGCCACCGCTTCGGCGGCGTCGCGGCCGATGTCCGCCCCGGAGCCGGTGCGCCGGGTCCAGCCGTGGGTCCAATCGGTCAGCGGCTCGATGTCGGATTCCAGTGGCGCGTCGTACTTCTTGTGGTAGGTGGCGTGGTCGCCGATGACGTTGACCACCGGCACGTGTGCCCGGCGGGCGTTGTGCAGGTTCGCCAGTCCGTTGCCCAGGCCGGGGCCCAGATGCAGCAGGGTGGCGGCCGGCTTCCCGGCGATGCGGGCGTACCCGTCGGCGGCGCCGGTGACCACTCCCTCGAACAGGCAGAGCACGCCGTGCATCTGCGGCACCGCGTCCAGCGCGGCCACGAAGTGCATCTCCGAGGTGCCGGGGTTGGCGAAGCACACCTGCACGCCGCAGTCGACGAGGGTGCTGATCAGTGCCTGTGCACCGTTGGTCATCGGGTCACCTTTCTGGTCGGCCCCGACTGTGCGGTTTCATGCTCGCCACGCCGTGGCCGACGTATGAAACCGCACACCCGCGGCAGTCGTACTTATAGCAGCACGCCGGGGTTGAGGATGCCGGCCGGATCGAACGAGTCCTTGATGCGGCGCATCAACGCGATCTTGACCGGATCCTCCAACTCCAGGAAGTGTCCCATCTTGACCCGGCCCAGGCCGTGTTCGCCGGAGATCGCCCCGCCCAGAGACATCGCCGCGGCGAAGATCTCGCCCAGCAACCGGTGCCGGACGTCGTCGTCGGCGCAGAACACCGCCATGTGCACGTTGCCGTCGCCGGCGTGCCCGCAGCCGACCAGACCCGCTCCCGCCTGCTGCGCGAGTTCCTGTGCCCGGGTGAGGAACTGGTGCATCTGGGCGCGCGGAACCACGGTGTCGATGACGTCGTTGGCGCCGGCCGCCTTGGCGGTCCAGAACGCCTTCTCCCGCGCCTCGATCAGGGCGTGCGCGGAGTTCCCCTCCAGCACATAGAGATCCATCGCACCGAGCGAGTCGAGCAACTCGCCGAGCATGGCGATGTCGTCGTCGAGGCGGTCCCGGTCGCGGTTCTCCACGCCGATCACCAGGTGTGCCTCGGCGGCATCGCGGATGCTGTCGGGTATGCCCAGGGTCAGGTTCTGCGAGTAGCTGATCGCGGCCAGCGTGAGCTTGTCGACGTATTCGCAGATGTTGGGATCCACCCCGCTGCGCACCACCGCCGGGACGGCACGCATCACCGCGGGCAGGTCCTCGAACGGAACCAGCAGGGTGGCCGCGTACGCCAGTCGCGGGTAGAGCCGCACGGTGACCTCGGTGGCCAGCGCCAGGGTGCCCTCCGAACCGATGATCAGCTGGGTGAGGTCGTAGCCGGTGGACAGTTTGGTGATCCTGCCGCCGGTGCGGATCAGCTCACCGGTCGGCAGCGCGGCCTGCAACCCGAGCACGTTGTGGCGGGTCACCCCGTATTTGATGGCGCGCATCCCGCCGGCGTTGGTGGCGACGTTGCCGCCCAGGCTGGCGCTCAGCTCGCCGGGGAAGACCGTGTACACCAACCCTTCCGCGGCGGTGACGGTGTCGAGGTCGGCCAGGGTGACCCCGGGCTGCACCACCGCGACCTGGTTGTCGGTGTCGACCTCGAGAATCTGGTTCATCCGCTCGAAGGAGATCAGCAGCCCGTCCGGACAGGGCCGCGCCGCCCCCGACAGGCCGGTTCCCGACCCGCGGGCGGTCACCGGGATCCCGGCACTGCCCGCGGCGGCCAGCAACGCGGCGACCTGCTCGGCGGCCTGCGGGCGGGCCACCCAGCGCGGCGCTGCCGGGGCGCCCACCAGCGCCTCGTCGTGGCGATAGTCCGGACCGATCCGCTCACCGGTCAGCAGGTGCGCCTCGCCGACGATGTCGGCGAACTGCTTGGCGATGTCGGTGTCGGTGGGTGCGGGCATGTGGTTACCTCGGTTCTGATGCAGCGGTACAGGCCGGCCGATCCGCGGCGGGATCAACCGGTGGTGTGGACGATGAGCAGATCGACCCCGGCCCGGGTGGCGATACCGCCCGGGATGGAAAATACCCGCCCGATGAGTGCGGACCGCGCGTTGAGGCCGACATTGCCGATGACCAGCAGGTCGGCGCTGACTTCTCCGGCGAGGTCGACCAGCGCGTCCACCGGGGCGTCCTGGATCGCCCGCTCCTCGACGTCGGTCGCCCCGGCGGCCCTGGCCCGGCGGGCGGCCTCCCGCAGCAGCGCGTAGGCCGGGGCGCTGCCGTGCACCTGGTAGCTGTCCGGCCCGAGGGCGTCGGAGGCGCGCGCGTCGTCCTTGTGCGGGAGGTAGCCGGTCGCGATGATCAGCTTCGCGTTCGACTCCGCGGCGATGGCGGCGGCGCGGTCGACGGCGAGTAGCGACGACGCCGAGCCGTCGGTGCCGACCACCACCGTCCGATAGGCAGTCATGAGCGCTCCCGGGGTCGTTGGCCGTGCCTGCCGTGACAGTAACGCGCCGAGCTGCGCGGCCTGCGAAAATTGCCGGAAATACCTTGCCGGGCCGGCGCCGGGGCGGCCTTTAGGATGCCACCATGGCGTGCACGCCCACGGCCCCCGAGACGTTCCTCGCCCACGGCCCCGGCGGCGTTCGCATTGTCGCCGACCGACTGGGCGACCCGGACGCCCGCGCGGTGGTGTTCCTGCACGGCGGCGGGCAGACCCGCCGCTCCTGGGGTCGCGCCGCGGCCGCGGTGGCGCAGCGGGGCTGGCAGGCCGTCACCGTCGACCTGCGCGGCCACGGCGAATCGGACTGGTCGGCCGACGGCGACTACCGGGTGGTCAGTTTCGCCGCCGACGTCGAGGAGGTGCTGCGCCGACTGCCGGAAGACCCCGTGCTGGTGGGCGCCTCGCTGGGCGGGTTCACCACGATGCTGCTGGCCGGCGAACTCTCCCCCGGCAGCGCCGGCGCGGTCGTGCTGGTCGACATCGTGCCCGACATGGACCCGTCCGGGGCCAACCGGATACACGCCTTCATGGCCGAGCGGATGGAGTCCGGGTTCGACTCGCTCGACGAGGTCGCCGACGCGATCGCCGCCTACAACCCGCACCGCCCCCGCCCCACCGACCTGGCCGGTCTGACCGCCAACCTGCGCCGCCGCGGTGATCGCTGGTACTGGCACTGGGATCCGCAGTTCATCAGCGGCACGGCGGCACTGCCCCCGATCGAGGTCACCGAGGTCGACCGGCTCAACGCCGCGGTCGCGGCGATCCTGCGCGACGGCGTGCCCATGCTGCTGGTCCGCGGCCAGATGAGCGACCTGGTCAGCCAGGACCGTGCCGAGGCATTCCTGTCGCGTTTCCCGGCAATCGAATTCGTCGACGTGCGTGGCGCCGGCCACATGGTGGCCGGGGACCGCAACGATGTCTTCGCCGACGCGGTCCTGGGCTTCCTGGCCCGGCACGGGTGAGTCTTCTACACGCTGCGCGCCAGCCGGTGCGCCAGCAGTTCGGCGAATCGGGCCGGATCCTCCAGCGCTCCACCTTCGGCCAGAAGCGCTGTGCCATAAAGTAATTCCGCCGTCTCGGCGACGCCCGGGTCGTCGGGGCGATCGGCATGCGCCTGCCGCAGCCCGGTGATCAGCGGATGCCCGGGGTTGACCTCCAAAATCCGCTTGCCGACCGGCACCTCCTGCCCGGAGGCCTGATAGATCCGGGCCAGCGCCGGGGTGATCCCGAACGCGTCGGTGATCAGGCAGGCCGGCGACTCGGTCAACCGGGTCGACAGCCGCACCTCCTTGACGTGTTCACCCAGCGTCTCCTGCAACCAGGACAGCAGGACGGCGAAATCCTTGTGCTGCTCGGCCCGCTCGGCCTCGTGCGCGGACTTCTCCTCCTCGGAGTCCAGGTCCACCTCGCCCTTGGCCACCGACTGCAGCGGTTTGCCGTCGAACTCGCTCACCGCTCCCACCCAGACCTCGTCGACCGGGTCGGTGAGCAGCAGCACCTCGTAGCCCTTGGCCTTGAACGCCTCCAGGTGCGGCGACTTGAGCAGTTGCGCTCGGGTCTCCCCGGTGGCGTAGAAGATCTGCTGCTGCCCCTCTTTCATCCGTCCCACGTACTGGGCCAGCGTGGTGGGTTCGGAGTCGCTGTGCGTCGAGGCGAACGAGCAGATGCCCAGCAGGGTCTCCTGGTTGTCGAAATCGCCGAGCAGCCCCTCTTTGACGACCCGGCCGAACTGCGTCCAGAAGGTTCGGTAGTCGTCCGGCCGATCGGACTGCAATTCCTTGATGGTGGCGAGCACCTTCTTGGTCAGCCGCCGGCGGATGGCGTTGATCTGGCGGTCCTGCTGCAGGATCTCGCGGGAAACGTTGAGCGACATGTCCGCCGCGTCGACGACGCCCTTGACGAACCGCAGGTACTCGGGCATCAGCTGATCGCAGTCACCCATGATGAATACCCGTTTGACGTACAGTTGCACGCCGACGTGGGCGTCCCGGTTGAATAGGTCGAACGGTGCATGCGACGGAATGAACAGCAGCGCTTGGTATTCGAAGGTGCCCTCGGCCCGCATCGCGATGACCTCGAGCGGCTCGTCCCAGGCGTGGGCGATGTGCTTGTAGAACTCGCTGTATTCCTGTTCCGAAACCTCGTCCTTGGACTTGGCCCACAGCGCTTTGCGCGAGTTGAGGGTCTCGGTCTCCACCGTGACGACTTCCTCGCCGCCCTCTTCGGCAGCCGGGGTGCGGCGCTCGACCTGCATCCGGATCGGCCAGGCGATGAAGTCGGAGTACTTCTTGACCAGACCTCGGATCGTCCACTCCGCGGTGTAGTCGTGCAGCTCGTCCTCGGCGTCCTCGGGCTTGAGGTGCAGGGTGACCGAGGTGCCCTGCGGGACGTGATCGGCGTTGTCGACGTCGGTGATGGTGTAGCTGCCCTCGCCGCTGGACTCCCATCGGGTGGCCGCGCTCTCGCCGGCCTTGCGGGTGAGCAACTCGACCTTGTCGGCAACCATGAAGCTGGCGTAGAAACCGATGCCGAACTGGCCGATCAGCTCCTCTGAGGCCCCGGCGTTCTCGGCGTTCCCGGCCTCGCGCAACTGCTGGCGGAGTTCGGCGGTGCCGGATTTGGCCAGCGTGCCGATCAGCCCCACCACCTCGTCGCGCGTCATGCCGATGCCGTTGTCGCGCACGGTGAGCGTGCGGGCGCCGGGGTCCACCTCGATCTCGATGTGCAGATCGGAGGTGTCGGCGTGCAGGTCCTTGTTCCGGAACGCCTCCAGCCGCAGCTTGTCCAGGGCGTCGGAGGCGTTGGAGATTAGCTCGCGCAGAAACGCCTCCTTGTTGGAGTAGACCGAGTGGATCATCAGATCCAGCAGTTGCCGGGCCTCGGCCTGAAACTCCAACTGCTCCACGCGCGCGTTCATACGATTCCCTTCGACGGCACAGCCACCGAATCTACCGTGCCGTCCACCCGCCCCACCTGCACCCATCCAGGGACTTTCGCCCCTTGCCCGTGCGGTGGCCGAACGGTCAGAGTTGAGTGATCGACCGGACAGGAGGAGCCATGGCTACACCTGTTGAACCGCGGCAGGCCCGACGCCCGCGTATCGGCATCGTCCATGCCGGGGCCATCGCGGGTGTCGTGCTGACCGGGGCCCTGGCCCTGGTGGCGTTCGTCGTCGGCTCCCCGCTGCAGTTCGGCGTCGCACTGGCGCTGTGCGGGGTCGGCTGGATCGCCGCCGACTTCACCGGTGGGCCGGCCCGCCGGCGGCCCGCCCGAGGCGCCGCATCGGCCCGGCGCGGCTGCGGTCGGGCAGGCGGCCACTCGAACGTGTCCAACGTGTGCGCCATCTCGCGGACGGGCGAGACCGGGCTGCGGCGTGCGAACGGGCGGGGACACCACGACCCCGCGACCGGTCACATCGTGGCACGCGGCGACCTGACCGCGGCCGCCTGATCGCGCAACGCGCCCTTGGCGATCTTGCCGCCCGAGGACCGGGGCAGTTCGTCGACGACGACGAGCCGTTCCGGCAGCAGCTCCTTGGAAACCCCCAGCGCCAGCAGGTGCTCTACCAGGCCGGGCAGGTCCACCGCCGCCGTGCCGGCCGGCTCGACGTAGACGCACACCTTTTCGCCGAACACCGGGTCGGGCATCGCTACGGCCGCCGCCACCGCGATCGCCGGATGGGTCATCACGGCCTCCTCCACCTCGGCCGCGCTGATGTTCTTGCCGCCGCGCACGATGAAGTCCGAAATCCGCCCGACGACGGTCAGATAGCCGTCCGCGTCGATCTCGCAGATGTCACCCATCCGCATCCACCCGTCACGGGTGAACAGCTTGTCGTGGTCGGCGCCGCCCAGATAGCCCAGGCTGGTCGCCGGCCCCCGGCACGCGGGCTGACCCCGCCCGGTCGCGGTCACGTCCTGCTCGCCGTCGAAGAGCCGCACCGCCATCTCCGGCACCACCCGCCCGCCGGTGCGCAGCCGCCGCTCCGGGGGGTCGTGCACGGTTGTCCCGCTGAGCAGCCCGGTTTCGTTGGAGCCGTAGAACTGCAGGATCGTCGCGCCGGTGAGTTCCTCGAATTCGGCGGCCGGCCGGTACGGCAGCGCCTCACCGCCGGTGAACACCACCCGCAGTGAGCTCAGGTCGTAGTCGCGACAGGCGGGATCGGCCATCAGCATCGTCAACTGGGTACTCACACAGCACAGCACACCGACCCGGTGCCGGGCGATCGCTTCGGCTGCCGCGACCGCGCTGAACCGATCCAGGATCACCGCGGTGGCGCCGAGGTGGATCGGCGTGAAGTGACTGGTCCAGATTCCGAAGCCGAACGGGGTCGGGATGACCGGCAGGAAGACGTCGCCGGCGGTCAGCAGCCCGTTGGCGACGGCCTTCTGGTGGAAGTAGTACCACCGGTTCTGGGTGTGCACCACGCATTTGGGCAGCCCGGTGGTGCCGGAGGTGGAATTGATCAGGAAGACGTCGTCGGGGCCGAGCCCCGGTCCCGGCATCCCCGGTTCGACCGCGACGCCGAGCTCGATCCCGTCGAGGACCATCGACTCGACCGGCAGGCCGGCGGCCGGCTCCCGGCGCTGTGAATCACAGACCAGGATCTTCGGTTGCGCGCCGTGCAGGATCGCGACGACCTCACGGGTGCCGGCCCGCGCGCCGATACCGACCACCACGGCGCCACAGCGTTCGACGGCCACCAACAGCACATGGATCGCAGCCGAGTCGCCGTGCCAGACCGCCACCCGGTCGCCGGGCGCTACCCCGGCTCCGGCCAGCCGTTGCGCCAGAGTGCTTGCCGCGACGTCGAATTCACCCCAGCTCAGCGCGGCACCGGGATGGTCGATGTAGCCGGCGCGATCGGGCGAGCGCTGCGCGTTGCGCCGCACCGCATCCGAGAGCGTCGTCGTCGACCACCAGCCGGCGGCGTAGTAGCGGGCGGCCTCGCCGCCGGCCGCCTCAGCCATACCGCTCCCGCAGCCGGCCCTTGACCAGCTTTCCGGTCGGGGTGCGGGGCAACTCATCGGTGAATTCGTAGCGGCGGGGCAGCTTGTAGTGTGCGATCCGATCGCGCAGGAAGGCGTCCAGGGTGCTCGCCAGCTCGTCCCGGGACGCATCGGCTCCGGGCGCCGGATGCACCACGGCGAGAACCGATTCGCCCATCTCCTCGTCGGGCACTCCGACGACGGCGACGTCGAGCACCGCCGGGTGCAGGGCCAGTGCGTTCTCGATCTCCTGCGGATAGATGTTGACGCCGCCGGAGATGATCATGAACGACTTGCGGTCGGTCAGATACAGGTAGCCGTCGGCGTCGAGATGGCCGACGTCACCGGTGGTCGTCCAGTTCGGATGACTCCGGTGCCGGGTCTCCGCGGTGCGCTGCGGGTCGTTGTGGTATTCGAACGGCGCCACCGGCAGCTCGAAGTAGATGGTTCCGATATCCCCGGTCGCGACCTCCTCGCCGTTGTCGTCGCAGATGTGCGCGACGCCCAGCATCGGCCTGCCCACCGATCCCGGGTGCCGCAGCCAGTCGTGGCTGTCGATCATGGTGGCGCCGCTGGCCTCGGTCGAGGAGTAGTACTCCAGCAGGATCGGCCCCCACCAGTCGATCATCGCCCGCTTGACCTCGACCGGGCAGGGCGCAGCGGCGTGCACCGCGCTGCGTTGCGACGACACGTCATAGGACTCCCGCAGCTGCCGGTCCAGCTTGAGCATCCGGACGAACATCGTCGGCACCCACTGGCTGTGGGTGACCCGGTAGCGCTCGATGAACCGCAGCGCGTCCTGCGCGTCGAACTTGCGCATCATCACGACGGTGCCGCCGATCCGGTGCGTCATCGCCATGAACCGCAGCGGCGCGGCGTGGTAGACCGGCGCCGGCGACAGGTAGACCGAGTCGGCGTCCATGCCCAGCACCGCGCCGAACAGTCCGGTGATCCGGTCCCCCGGCTGGTCGACGGCGTAGTCGGGCAGTGGGACCACGATGCCCTTGGGAAACCCGGTGGTGCCCGACGAGTACAGCATGTCCGCGCCGCAGGGCTGGGCCGGCAGCGGCTCGTCCGAGGCGGCGTCGAGAATCGCCTCGTAGTCATCGAAGGCATCGAAGGCATCGAAGCCGCCGGGACCGCCCAGCACGATCCGGCGTTCGGCCCGCGGTGTCTTCGCCACCACGCGGTGCATGATCGGGGCGTACCTTTCGGCCGCGATGAACGTCTGCGCATCGCTGTCGTTGACGATGTAGGCGACCTCGTCAGCACTCAGATGCGAATTGATCAGGGTGATGTAGAGCCCAGACCGCATTGCCGCCCAGTAGATCTCCAGCGCTCGGGGCTGGTTGTCGCAGAGCACCGCGATGTGATCGCCGCGGCGTACCCCGCAGTCGTAGAGGTGCCGGGCGAAGCGGTGCGATCGGGTGTCCAGTTGGGCGTAGCTGACGGTTTCGCCGGTGTCGGCCATGATGATCGCCGGCTTGTCCGGCGTGGTTCGAGCATGGCTGCCCGGGAACATCGTCACGTCCCTTCAGTAGATGTAGTCTTCGCCGCTGGCCCGCACCGTGATGTCGCTGATGCTGATCCCCCACGGCTGGTCGATGACGTGCACCACGGCGTCGGCGAGGTCGTCGGGGGTGATCAGCCAGTAGCGCACCGAATCGACATCGGTCTGCTCGGCGCGCAGCGTGCCGCCCAGGAAGGCCCCGATGGACGCGGCGTAGGCCTCGGCCCGCCGGCCGACGATCCCCAGTCCCGCTTCGGGGTTGACGACCCAGCTGGCCAGGTTGGTGCCGAGCACACCGGTCGGTTTGACGGTGGTGACCTTGATCCTGCCCTTGGCCTCGACCCGCAACGCATCGGAGAGCGCCGTGACGGCGGCCTTGGTCGCGCTGTAGACGCCGGCACCCTCTACGCCGGCGTTGCCGTAGATCGAGGAGATGTTCACCACGTGTCCGCGGCCCTGGTCGATCATCTGGTCGTAGACGGCGGTGATCCCGTTCAGCACACCCTTGATGTTGATGTCGATGGCGCGATGCCATTTCTGCCAGGCCCGCTCGTGATCGGCGAAGTACGCCAGCGGCATCACGCCCGCGTTGTTGACGATGACGTCGACCGCTCCGAACTGCGCCACCGCCTGTCGCACAGCGGCTTTCATCTGATCCAGGTTGGTGACGTCGGCGAGGTGATCGATGGCGGCCAGACCGTTCGCGCGGATCTGCCCGAAGACCGCCGCCAGGTTTTCCGCGTCGACGTCGATGCCCACGACCCGGGCGCCGGCCGCCGCGCACTTCTCGGCGATCAGCCTGCCGAAACCGCCGGCGGCGCCGGTGACGACGATGACCTTGTCGGCCAGGTGATGTGACATGGCATTCACCGTATCCAGAACACGGACCGGTTGTATCTCCGGCCGGTTATGGTCGCTGCGTGAAGCGTCGAACGGTGCTGGGGCTGCCGGTGCTGGTCGCCACCGGTGCCGCGATGAGCCTGGCGCCGCGGGCCGTCGCCGAGCCCGGCCGGTGGCCGGTCGACCGGGTCAAGCGCTGGTACCGGGCCCAGGGCTGGCCGATCGGTGTCAACTACATCACCTCCACCGCGGTCAACCAGCTGGAGATGTTCCACGCCGAGACGTTCGACCCCGCGCGCATCGACGTCGAACTCGGCTGGGCTCGCGGCTGCGGGTTCAACACCGTGCGGGTCTTCCTGCACGACCTGCTCTGGGTCGAGGACCAGCGGGGGTTTCAGTACCGTCTCGCCGAGTTCGTCGCCATCGCGGCCCGCAACCGGATCAAGCCGATGTTCGTCTTCTTCGACTCCTGCTGGGACCCGTTGCCCAAGGCGGGCCGGCAGCGTCCGCCGATGCCGGGGGTGCACAACTCCCGGTGGGTGCAGAGCCCGGGCGCCGAACGCCTCGGCGACCACCGGTACCTGCCGGTGCTGGAGGACTACGTCACCGGTGTGATGACCCAGTTTCGTTACGATTCGCGCGTTCTGGGCTGGGACCTGTGGAACGAGCCGGACAACCTGGCCCGCGAGTACTCGCGCGTCGAGCGCTCCGACAAGCTGCAGCGGGTCGCCGAGCTGCTGCCGCGGGTGTTCCGGTGGGCCAGGTCGGTCGACCCCGCCCAACCCGTGACCAGCGGGGTGTGGGAGGGCTCCCAGGTGGGCACCGGCATTGTCAACACCCAGCTGCAGAACTCCGACGTGATCAGCTTCCACTCCTACGACCCCCCCGCGCGCTTTCTAACGCTGATCGAGGACCTCTCCATATTCGGGCGGCCGATGCTGTGCACCGAGTACCTGGCCCGGACCCGCGGCAATGCCATCGACACCATCCTGCCGATCATGAAGCGCTCCGGCGTGGGCGGCTACAGCTGGGGTTTCGTGGCCGGAAAGACTCAGACCTACCTGCCCTGGGACTCCTGGGAGCACCCGTATTCCACCGCTCCGGAGGTCTGGTTTCACGACCTGCTGCACGCCGACGGCCGCCCCTACCGGGAGGTCGAGATCCTGCAGATCAGCAACCTGAGCAGCCACTGACGCCCCTGGTGCGGACCGGAATCCACCCGCCCGACATGCCGGGTTCGCCCGCGGTCTACCTCCGCGTCGCCCTGAGGTCCACAAAAATTATGCTCCTGTCGCCTTCGATGTATCTTCTAGGACATATGTCGTTCACTTCGGCATGCCGTTCAGACTGCCAGGTTGTTGCGCGGCCGCTATTGTGGGCAGGTAATGGTGCGCGGTGCTGCTGCTGGAGGGCTCGTTGGAAGGAACTCAGTTCGGCAAGTACCGACTGATCACGCTGCAGGGCCGAGGCGGCATGGGCGAGGTGTGGCTCGCCTATGACACCGTCATCCGTCGCACTGTCGCGATCAAGATGCTCGGCGCCGAAATCTCCCGGGATACCTCGTTTCAGGAGCGATTCCGTCGCGAGGCCCATGCCGCAACGCTGGTAGACAGCCCGCACGTGATACCCATCCACAACTACGGGGAGATCAACGGGCACCTGTTCGTTGACATGAAGCTCGTCAAGGGCCGTGACCTGGCGTCCGTGCTGCAACAGGGGCCGTTGCCGCCGGCGCGAGCCGTCTACATCGTCGAGCAGATCGCCAAGGCGCTGTACGCCACCCACCAGGTGGACCTGCTGCATCGCGACATCAAACCCTCCAACATCCTGCTCGACGACGACGACTTCGCGTACCTGATCGACTTCGGCATCGCGCGCGCGGCCGACGACCTGCACCTGACCGCGGTGAACACCGTGGTCGGGACCGTGCAGTACATGAGCCCGGAGCGGTTCGACACCGATGGCCGGCCGGTCGATGCGCGCTCGGACATCTACTCGCTGGCCTGCGTACTCTACGAATGCCTGACCGGGGAGTATCCGTTCCCCGGCGACAGCATGGAGCAGCAGATCAGGAGCCACCTGATCACACCGCCACCACGGCCGTCGCTCAACAACCCCAGGCTTCCCGCCGGCTTCGACGTGGTGATCGCGCGGGGAATGGCGAAAAACCCCGAGGACCGCTACCCCAACGCCCTGGAGTTCGCCCGGGCGGTACGGGAGGCGCTGAGCACTCCGGTCAGCACGCCGCAGTCCTATGCCTACGCTCAGCAGTCGAATCCGGTCGGATACCCGATCCGCAACCCGAACTCGGCTCCGGCGTCGATACCCCCGCAGTCGATACCCCAGCAGTCGATGCCCCGGCACTCGGTACCCCCGCAGTCGGTACCCCGGCACTCGGTACCCCCGCAGTCGGTACCCCGGCACTCGGTACCCCCGCAGTCGGTACCCCCGCAGTCCGTACCCCAGCACTCGGTACCGTCGTTTTCCTCACCGACGTCGGCGCCGCAGGCACCGGCGCAGCCCTGGTGGCGTCGCAAAGTCACCATCGTCTCGGCCGCCGCCGCACTGACCCTCGGCGTGATCGGAACCGCCGCGGGTCTGGCCGTGGGCCATCAGGGCGGCGGAGGCGGCGGGGGCGGCGAGGTGATCCTGCCCTTCCCCGGCCTGCGGGCACCCCAGGGCGTCTCGGTCGACCTCGGCGGAACGGTCTACGTCGCCGACACCATGCACGACCGGGTGCTGGCACTGCCGGCGGGCGCCACCGCGCCGGCAACCCTGCCGTTCACCGGACTCAACTTCCCGACCGGGGTGACGGCCGACAACAGCGGCAACGTCTACGTCACCGACGCCGGAAACAAGCGGGTGGTGGTGCTTCCCGCCGGCTCGACGAAGCAGACCGAACTGCCCTTCACCGGCCTGGGCAACCCGACCGGCGTGACCGTGGACGGCAGCCGCACCGTCTACGTCACCGACACCGAGAACAACCGGGTGGTGGCGCTGGACGCGCACTCCAAGAATCAAACCGTGCTGCCGTTCACCGGCCTGAACGCGCCCACCGGAGTGGTGGTCGACGACAAGGGAACGGTGTACGTCGCCGACGGCGGCAACAACCGGGTGCTGGCGCTGCCCGCCAACCTCGGCACGCAGTCCGAACTTCCGTTCACCGGCCTCAAGGACCCGGGTGGCGTGACCGTCGACAACAAGGGCAACGTCTACGTCACCGACAGCGGGAACAACCGGGTGCTCAAACTCCCGGTCGGTTCCAACAAGCAGATTCAGCTGGACTTCACCGGGCTCAGCACCCCCTGGGGTCTGGCGGTCGACAACCTCGACACCGTCTACGTGTCCGGGCACAGCAACAAGGTGCGTTCACTGCCCCAGCGGTGAGCCCCGGCTCAGGCGGTGCACGGGTCGATCCACCTGCCGGTTGCGTCCGCCGGGCTCGTCGTGACCGCCGCCGACGCCGGCTATTCCATAGGCTTTCTTAGCATTACGCCATATCGATATTACGAATCTGTCGAAAACCCTGAGCTTTCCCTAAACGGTCACTAGTGTTGCGGCCAGTTCGCCCACACAACCTGGATGAGGGAAGACGACCGTGACAACAATCAAGCAATTCCTGTGTGGTGCGGCCGTCGCCGGCCTGGTTGCCGGAGCCGGGCCGGCGGTCGGGACGCCGATCGCCGCCGTGGCGCCGTCCACGCCGAGCACCGCCGACTGGGTGCTCGCCGCCGAGCACGTGCTGCTGATCGGGGTCGACGGCACCAACCTGGCCAAGATCCTGCAGTACGCCTACAACGACGACAGCGGGTTCAAGACGCTGATGGACCAGGGCATCACCGGAGCCACCACCATGGTCAACCACACCACGATCTCCGGTCCGTCGTGGTCGACGATCCTCACCGGGGTGTGGGACTGGAAGACCGGCGTGATCAACAACCTGTTCCGGGCCGAGCCGTACACGGACTGGCCGACGGTGTTCAACCTGCTCGAGTACCACAAGCCGGAGATCGACACCTCGGTGATCGCCGACTGGAAGTACATCAACGACATCGGCGCCGCGGGCGGCTACCCGGCCGACCACAACGTCTACGTGCCGTTCCAGAACAGCTGGGCCGACACCGACGCGCAGGTCACCGCCGAAACCGTCGCCCGGATCCTGGGGACCACGACCAATCCGGATGTCTCGAGCTTCATGTTCTCCTACCAGGTCCAGGTCGACGAGGCCGGACACGGGTACGGCGGCGGGTCGCCCGAGTACGCGCAGGCCGTTGTCAACGTCGGAGCCAACCTCGAGCAGATCATGGCTGCGATCGCCCAGGCCAAGGCGGCCACCGGCGACGACTGGACGGTCATCGTCACCACCGACCACGGCCACCAGCAGTCGCACGGTTTCGGCCACGGCTTCCAGTCGCCCAACGAGACGTCGTCGTTCGTCATCTTCGACCAGGCCGGTGATCACGCGCACGCCGGGATGCAGAACCTGAACTACTTCACGCCCGACATCACGCCGACGATCCTGTCGCTGCTCGGGGTCCCGCTGCGGTCGGACTTCGACGGCGTGCCGATGCAGCTCGACCCGGCCATCCTGAACAGCATCGTCGCACCGGTCAACCTCCAGCAGGCACTCAGCGACGCGATCTCGATGTTCGGATACCCCAATATCGGCAACGACATCTCCCTGGGCGTCCGCACCGTCTTCGCCACCGTCCCCTACGTGCTCGACGGTGTCGTCACCGACATCAGCAAGTTCCTGCAGTCGATCATCGACCAGGACATCTTCCTGATCAGTGGGCTGGCCGGACTCACCCAGCAGATCGTCGAGATCAGCGGCGGGCTGGTGGTCGGCGCGACCGACGCGCTGGCCCGGGGGGTCGGGTACCTGACCGGCTCGGGGGTCATCGCACCGACCGACCCGCCGCTGCCGGCCCCCGCGGCCGGCTCCGAACTGCCGTTGCCGCTCGACGCCACCGTGTTGGCGGGCGGCCACTTCTTCGCCTCCGACGCCGCGTCGAACGTCGAGCTGCCGTGGCTGCTCGACGCCGGCGCGCTGTGACCCGATAGCTCCCCCGAGAACCGGGTGGCCGACCGGCCGCTACCGCGGGTACCGCCGCAGAACGCCGGCCAGGGCTGGCGGGAACGGCTGCACCGGGCTAAATTGATGGCTTAAGTCCCTTTTATCCGGTCGCCTCTCCTGATCGGATAGCGGTTACCGCATTTCCGCCGGCCCGGAGGAGTGACATGACAGTCGTGGCGATCGGATCGAAGTCCCCATGGTGAACGACCGGAGCCTGCAGCGACTGGCCAGCACCCGCGTCGCGAAGCTGACCCAGCTCGTGCTGCCGCCCAGCCACGAGTCGGTGCTCGACGTGATGGGGTTGATCTGGGTCGACGGCCTGGAGACCGGGCTGCAGCTGACCGGCGAGAGACACGCCGGTGGCCGGCCGAGATCGCTGCCGGAGGCCGTGTACGCCGACCTCGAGAGCGCCGAACTGTGCAGTCAATACGAGGAGTTCCCGGAGCTGGACGATCCCGACTTCCAGAACCTCGCATACGGCCGGGTGCAGAAATTCGGCAGGCAGCTCCAACCGGCCGGTCACCCGGAGTCGAGCGGCTACACCGTCGAGATATGGATGGACGGCGTGGCCGCCGGGCTCCGGATCGTCAAACAGGAAGCGGCCGGACACCGGCCCGTCCCCGTCGAGTAGGCGTGCGTTCTCGCCGGTGGTCGGTGGGGCGGGCGGGGCTCGAACCCGCGACCAACGGATTATGAGTCCGCGGCTCTAACCAACTGAGCTACCGCCCCTAGGTCAACTAGCTGCGGATACGCTCCCCTTGTCCGTCGACTTCGGTTCCGCATACCGCAGTGATACCGCAACACTGTCAATCGCGGCACCCAGCGCGGCAGCCACGCCGGACAGATCGTCGTCCAGCAGATGCCCGTGCCGGTCGAGGGTCATCGCCGCTGTCGCGTGGCCAAGCATGCGTTGCACGACCTTGACATTAGCGCCCGCACTGATGGCCAGCGACGCCGTGGTGTGCCTCAGACCGTGCGGGACCAGTCCATCGATGCCGACCTCGGCACACGCCTTGCCGAAATCGCGCCGGTACTCCTCGATGGGGAGCAACCCGCCGCGGCGGCGCGGGAACACCAGCGTGTTCGGATCGTCGGGCAGTTCGTCCTTCAGCCGCTCCCAGACCGGCCCGGGAACAGGGATGTGCCGGGTCCGCTTGGTCTTCGTCGCCGATTCCACGATGCCCTTGCCGGTGACGTGCGTGGCCGACGCCCTGCTCGTCAGCTCCCGGTCCCCCACATGCTTGCGGCGAAGTGCTGCCGCCTCACCGAATCGCAGTCCGCAATACCCGAGGACGAGAGTCCGTGTCTCGAACCGGCCCGCGGCCCGGGCAAGCTGCAACAGCTCGGTGTGGGACAGGTAGCGCCGCTCGCGTTCGGGCTGCTGGGGCAGGTCTTCGGTGCGATTCACCTCGGCAGCGACGTTCTTGGCGATTCTGCCGGTGCGCACGGCGTACTTGAGCACGGCCCCGACGAGCTGGTGCGCCTGGGTGATTCGGCTGGCGGACAGCCCTTTTCCGGTTTGCGATCCGTCGACCGCGAGGGAACCCAGCCAGGTGCGGTATGAGCCGTAGTCGATCTTCTTCAGCGGGACATCACCCCATCGGGGCAGCACCACGGTGTCCAGCAGCGAGCGGTACCCGGCGATCGTCTTGGGCTGTCGATGCTGCTTCGTTGAGAACCATTCCTCGGCGACTGTTGCGAACACCTCGGCGCTCTTGCGCGGATCGACGTATTCGCCGCGTTGAACGTCCGCCGCCAGGCGGTCCAGATAGGCCTGCGCGTCCGGCCTGCGCTCGAATACCTTGGTGCGTTCCGTGCCGCCGTCATCGACCCGGCGCACCCGCCACCGGGTGACCTTGCCGTAGACCGCGGAGCACCCCTTGCGGACGGTTCCGTCGACGCCCTTGACCTTCTTGTGCCACCGGTCGTCGACACCCGCTCGCCGGTGCCGCGTGGTCATTGCCGCGAGCGCACCGCAGAAAGCCGCGGTACGAATCCGTTATCAGCCGCTCCAGGGGTCCAGGCATGACACGCCGAGCGGTTCGAAGTGTCGGGTGTTGCGTGTCACGACGATTTTGCCGTTGGCCTCGGCGACGGCGGCGATCAGCGCATCGTCATATGGAGCATGCTCTGGCACCCGGTAGGCGGCCAGAATTCGAGCGGCGGACAGATCGAACGGCAGTGTTCGGCCGGAAAAGGTGCGCAACACCTTGTCGTCAAACCACCGCCGCAGGTGCTCACCCTGGGACGGGTCGGTGCGCTCCTTGGCGATCACGCCGCGCTCGATCTCGGCCAGCGTTGTCGCTGCCACGAACTGGTCGGATACGGGTGTCGACGACGGTCCAATTCCAGGCCGGTAGCGACGGTTGAAAAGTAGGCCAC
>CAZGGK010000063.1:0-23562 GCA_964525125.1 uncultured Mycobacterium sp. | reverse complement strand
GATCCACTCCGGCCAACTTCAAGAACGGATCAACGCACTCTGAAACCGGAAGAGCTGGCATCGCCCGCTTTCCCGGCCAATGCCAGCACCAGCGCGGACGCGTCGATGACGTAATCGTTCAGCATCGCTCACCGCCGGTCGGCGGCCAGGGCGGCAAGGATCGAGTCCCGCGTCGCCCCAGCGGTGTCGCTGGTGTCCCGCACCGCGGCCATCTCCCCAAGCGCCTCACCCGTGGTCGGCCGGTTGGCGAAGTCGACCACCCAATCCCGCATATAGAACTGGATGGAGCATCCCGCGGCGCGGGCACGCTTACGGATCACCTCATAGGCGTCTTCTGGGATCTCCCGAATCTGTATGGTCGCCGTAGCGCTAATGTAGCGCGACAGCGCAGCTATGTCTTGCGCAGCTGATCGGCCAGATCGCCGCGATCACCCACGGTGACCCGGCCCAATCCCAGCCAGGAGGCCATGGTCTCCAACTCTCCGGCCAGCGCTGCGGCCACCCGCTGCCGCGGTTGTGCGTCCTCGGCGAACGCGCCGACCACATGCAGCGCGTCGCGGCCCCGGTCGGCCTTGAGGTCCACCCGGCCGACCAGCCGCCCGTCGAGCAGCAGCGGCCACACGTAATAGCCGTAGCGGCGCCGAGCCGCCGGGGTGTAGATCTCGATGCGGTAGTGAAAGCCGAAGAGCCGCTGCACCCGCGGCCGAAAGAAGATCAGCGGGTCGAACGGGCACAACAGCGCGGTGCCGCGGTCGCGGCGCGGGATCGACTGCCCGGCACGCAGATACGCCGGCGCAGCCCATCCTTCGACGTCCACGCGCTCCAACTCGCCGGCCATCGCCAACTGCGCGATCGCCGGTTTGGCCTGGGCCGCCGACAACCGGAAGTAGTCGCGGATGTCCGCCTCGGTGCCCACCCCCAGCGCGGTGGCCGACCGCAACACCAACTGCCGCACCGCTTCGTCGTCGTCGACGTGCCGGGCGAGGACGTCGGCCGGCAGCACCCGCTCGACCAGGTCGTAGTGCCGGGCGAACCCCACCCGAGTGGCGGTGGTCAGCACCCCGGCGGCGAACAGTGCCTCGGCCACCCACTTGGTGTCGCTGCGATTCCACCAGGGGCCCTTGGCCTTCCGTTGCGACGCAGCTGCCAGGTGTGTCTCGATCCGGCCCGCGGTGGCCGGACCCAGCTCGGCCACCGCGGCCACGATGGCGTCGGCAAGCCCGGGATTCGCACGCACGATGTGGGTGCCCCACCGGCCGTAGGTGTACTGGCGCATCCGCCAGCGCAGCAGCGGCCAGTCGTCGACGGCCATCAGTGCGGCCTCGTGCGCCCAGTATTCGACCAGCAGCCGCGGGGAACGCGCACTGCGGCTCCACGCCGCTCGATCCACGACGGCGCGGCCGTAGCTGCCGAGCCGGCTGAACACCGGCGCATAGTGGGCTCGCACAGTTACCGACACCGAATCCAGTTGCAGCACCTGGATTCGCCCGATCAGCCGCCGCAGATGCGTGCGGGTGACCGCGCCGGCCGGTTCGGGCTCGGCGAATCCCTGTGCGGCAACGGCGATCCGGCGGGCCTGCGCGGCGCTCAACGACGCCATTACCGGCGGTAGCCGCAGAACCGGTAGCGCAATCCCGTGCTGCTGGTCAGCCACTCCCCGATGCTGGAATGCCACGTCTCGTCGAGCGCCGGCGCCACCGCATCCCCGGCTCGGCGGGGCAGGTCGACGTCGATCTCGGTGACTTCGCACCGGGTGGCCAGCGGCAGCGCCGACGCGTAGATCTGCGCGCCGCCGATCACCCAGACGTCTTCTCCGGCGAGCGCGGCGCCGAGTTCACTCACCACGTGGGCGCCGTCAGCGGCGTAACCGGCCTGCCGGGTCACCACCACGTTGGTCCGCCCCGGCAGCGGGCGCACACCGGCCGGCAGTGACTCCCAGGTCAGCCGCCCCATCACCACGGTCTGGCCCAGGGTCAGCTGTTTGAAGCGGGCCTGGTCCTCGGGCAACCGCCATGGAATGCCGCCATCGCGACCGATCACCCCGGAGGTGGACTGCGCCCAGATCAGGCCCACCTCGCTCATACGGCAACCGGCGCCTTGATCGCCGGATGCGGGTCGTAGTCGACGATCTCGATGTCGCCATAGGTGTATTCGAAGATCGAATCGCGTTGCGCCAGAACCAATCGAGGATACGGTCGGGGTTCCCTGGACAACTGTTCGACAACCTGCTCGACGTGGTTGTCGTAGATGTGGCAGTCCCCGCCGGTCCAGACGAACTCCCCCACGCCCAGGCCGGCCTGCGCGGCCATCATGTGGGTCAGCAGCGCGTAGCTGGCGATGTTGAACGGCACCCCGAGGAAAAGGTCCGCGCTGCGCTGATAGAGCTGGCAGGACAGCCGGCCGCCGGCGACGTAGAACTGGAAGAACGCGTGACACGGCGGCAGCGCCATCCGGGGAATCTCACCGACGTTCCACGCCGAGACGATGATCCGGCGCGAGTCGGGGTCGGTGCGCAGCAGTTCCAGCGCGCCGGCGATCTGGTCGACGTGCTCGCCGGACGGGGTCGGCCAGGACCGCCACTGGACGCCGTAGATCGGTCCGAGATCGCCTGTCTCCGAAGCCCATTCATCCCAGATGGTGACGCCGTTCTGATGCAGCCAGCCGACGTTGGAGTCGCCCCGCAGAAACCAGAGCAGCTCGTAGACCACCGACTTGAGGTGCACTTTCTTGGTGGTGATCAGCGGGAAGCCGGCCGACAGGTCGTAGCGCAGCTGGTGGCCGAACAGGCTTCGGGTACCGGTGCCGGTGCGGTCGGCCTTGGCGGTGCCCCGCTCGAGCACCAGGCGCAGCAGATCCTCGTAGGGGGTGGCGATCGGCACGTCGACCAGCTTACGTCGGGGTTACCGGGGTAGAACGGATGCCATGCCCACCATCACCGACACCATCACCACCCCCGACGGCGTCTGCCCTGTGCGCCTGTTCACCCCGGACGGCGCCGGCGGCCCGTGGCCCGGCGTGGTCATGTACGCCGACGCCGGCGGTGTGCGGGACACCTTCTTCGCCATGGCGGCCACACTGGCCGACTTCGGCTACGCGGTGCTGTTGCCGGACTTCTACTACCGGCACGGCGCCTGGGAACCCTTCGACATGGCGACGACGTTCGGCGATCCCAAGCAGCGGGGCCGGATCATGGCGATGATCCACAGCGTCACCGGCGACATGATGGCGGCCGACGCCGGCGCGTTCTTCGACTACCTGGCGTCTCGCCCGGAGGTGCGCGGGGACCGGTTCGGGATCTGCGGCTACTGCATGGGCGGGCGCACCTGCCTGGTGGTGGCCGGCCGGGTCCCGGACCGGGTGGCGGCGGCGGCGTCGTTCCACGGCGGCGGGCTGGTCACCGACGGGCCGGACAGCCCGCACCTGCTGGCCGGGAAGATCCAGGCCGCCGTCTACGTGGGCGGGGCGAAGAACGACGGCTCCTTCACCAGGCAGCAGGCCGCGACGCTGGAACAGGCGCTGGCCGCGGCCGGCGTCGAGCACACCATCGAGACCTATCCGGCCGAGCACGGCTTCGCGGTGCCGGACAACCCGCCCTACGACGCCGTCGCCGCCGGCCGGCACTGGGCGGCGCTGCGGGAGTTGTTCGCCGCCAAGCTCACCGGGTAGCTCACGGCTCCAGGATCAGTTTTCCGGTCAGCCGGCCGGTCTGGCTGAGCCGGTGGGCCTCCCCGGCCTCGGTGAGCGGCAACTTCCGCGCGATCGCCACCCGCACCCGGCCGGTGGCCACCGCCGCGACCAACGGCGCCAGCCGCGCGCCGGTCGGCCGGCCCAGGATCGCCTTTGAGGTGAACGGCGGCACCATCAGCTGCGCGATCGCGCCCGGCTCGTCGCCGGCCACCATGATGTGGCGGCCACCTGCGGACAGCAGCGACCGGCAGGCCGCACCGGAGTAGCTGCCCACGCAGTCGATGACGGTGTGGAAGGGGCCGTGCGCGCGGGCCTGCACCAGCGGGTAGCACTGCCGGTAGTCCAGAACCACGTCGGCCCCGAGGCTCTCGACCAGGCCCACGTTCTGCGTCGAGCAGACCCCGACCACGAAAGCGTCTTCCAGCTTGCCGATCTGGACCGCCAGCTGGCCCACCCCGCCGGATGCGCCCAGCACCAGCACCCGGCGGTCGGCGGGTGGCACCCGGCGGATCCGGCCGAGGTCCACCACCGCCATCCAGGCGGTGGTGCCCGCCACCGGCAGGGCGGCGGCCACGGCGACGTCCATCGAGTCCGGGATTCCGCAGAGCTGGTCCGCGCGCACCACCACGGTGTCGGCGTAGGAGCCGCGCTGGCCGCGGGCGAAGTTTGTGCCGCCGACCACCCGATCACCGGGCGCGAAACCGGTCACACCCGCTCCGACAGCGTCGACCACCCCGGCGAAGTCCACCCCCACCACCGGCGGCTTGGGCGCCAGCACCCGCGCGGCCAGCCGCAGCGGACCGTGGCTGAGCATCTTCCAGTCCACCGGGTTCACCCCGATGGCCTGCACCGCCACCCGCACCTCGCCGTTGCGCGGCTCGGGTGTGGGGAGCTCCACCAACTCCATTGGATCGACCGCGTTCCAGCTGCGCTGCGCCATCGCTTTCACGGGGTTGAGCCTAACCGGGATTTCACTCGAGACCGGCGTGCCGGCGGCTCAGGGTCCCCTCCGCAGTCCCGTCGCCGTCGCCGCTCGGCCCAACTCGCCGTCGCAGGAAACGATCAGGTCTGCCCCCGACCGCAGCGCGCACGGCAGCCTCACCGCAGTGGGCGGCCGCGACGCCCGGTGCGGTCGTGACGCACAGGACGCAGGTCGGGCCGCGGCGTTCGGGCACCGTGGGGTCGGTGCGGGCGACCGGCAGCGCCACCCGGGCGTGCTGCGCGTTCGACGCCCGCACCTTCCGCCCGTCGACGATCCCGTCGGTGTCCCAAGCCGGATCGTCTTCGGCGGCCGGCACCCGAGCCGCGGCGCTCGCCTCTGCCGCGGCACCCAGCGTTGCCTCCGCCGGTTCAGATGCCCGCTGTTGCGGCGACGTCACGGGCCATCGCCACCAGCGCGTCGATCCATCGGATGATCGGCGTGCCGGCGGCCGCCCTGTTCTCCGGGGTGTCCAACGCGCGGCGCATCACCCCCTCGGCGATGATGGCGACCTTCCACAGCCCCAGCGCGTGCCAGTACCGCAACGTCGCCGCGTCGCGTCCGGTCTCCTCCAGGTACACCCGGGCCAGTTCGGCGCGGTCCGGGAAGCCGTCCAGGGTGGCAGCGACGAAGTCGCCGGCGGTGTCTTCCTCACCGGCCTGCGGCCAGTACGCCAGCAGGCTGCCCATGTCGGCCAGCGGGTCGCCGAGGGTGGACAGCTCCCAGTCCAGCACCGCCACCACCTCCCCGGTGGTGTGCGAGGTGATGACGTTGCGCAGGTGGAAGTCGCCGTGCACCAACGTCAGTTCCCGCTGCTCGGGTGCGGCGGCGACCAGTCGGCGGGTCAGATCGTCGAGGCCGGGCAGCTCCCGGGTCTTGGACAGCTCCCACTGCCCCGCCCAGCGTTTGAGCTGACGCTGCGCGTACGGCTTGTGGCTGGCCAGGTCGGCCAGGCCCACCGCGTCGATGTCGACGGCGTGGATCTTGGCCAGCGTCTTGACCATCGACAGCCCGATCTGCCGGCGGCGTTGCGGCGTCAGCGATTCCGCGACGGAGAATCGGTCCACCACCACGCCGTCGACGTACTCCATCAGCAGCAGCGGAACGTCCTCGGCAGCACGGGTCAGCCCGTACACCCGCGGGGTGGGCACGCCGGCGCCTTCCAGCGCCGACAGGATGCGCGCTTCGCGGGCCACGTCGTGTGCCGACGCCAGCAGGTGCCCCAGCGGCGGCCGGCGCAGCACCCAGCGGTGATCGTCCGCGTCGGACACCAGGTAGGTCAGGTTGGACTGTCCCAGGCCGATCCGCTGGAAGCTCAGCGGGCGGGTGACCGGGATGCCGAGGCCGACAATCCAGCGCGCCACCGCGGCGCAGTCGAGACCGACAACCGGGGGCTCTCCGCTAGCCATTCGCGGATCTGAACATCTTCGCGTCGCCCAGCACCTGACCGCCGTCGACCACCATGATCTCGCCGGTGATCCAGCTGGCCGCGTCGGAGACCAGGAATGCGGCCGCTTCGGCCACGTCGGGCGGCTCCCCGATCCGGCCCAGCGCGGTGGCCGCCGACAGCGCCCGCTCGTGCTCCTTCCAGAGCAGCTCGGCCAGCCGGGTCCGCACCACGCCCGGGCAGATGGCGTTGACCCGCACCTTCGGCGAGAGCTCCAGGGCCTGTTGCTTGGTCAGGTGGATCAGCGCCGCCTTGGTGGCGTTGTACAGGCCCATGCCGGCTTCGAACGACAAGCCCCCGATGGAGGCGATGTTGACGACCGCGCCGCCGTGCTCGCCCATCCAGCGTTTCACCGCCAGCGAGGTCCACAGCAGCGGTGCCCACAGGTTGATGTCGAAGATCTTGGCGAATCGGCCGTGGTCCTGGTCGATCAGCGGGCCGAACGCCGGGTTGGTGCCGGCGTTGTTGACCAGGATGTCGACGCTGCCGAACCGCTCCAGCGCGATGTCGAAGCAGCGCTGGGCGGCATCCTCCTCGGCGGCGTGGGCGGCGACACCGATTGCGCTGCCGCCGATCTGAGCCGCGGCGGCATCGGCGCTGTCCTGTTTGCGGGAGGTCAGCACCACGTTGGCGCCGGCGGCGGCCAGCCGTTGCCCGATCGCCAGCCCGATACCGCGGGAGCCGCCGGTGATGATCGCGGTGCGGCCGGCAAAGTCCTTGGCGGCCATCACGCCTCCCGGTACTTGCGCAGTTCCTGACGGGCGATGGCGCGCTTGTGCACCTCATCCGGTCCGTCGGCCAGGCGCAGCGTGCGCAGGTGCGCCCAGAACGCCGCCAGCGGGAAGTCGTCGGTGACACCACCGGCGCCGTGCACCTGGATGGCCCGGTCGACGATCTTCAGCGCGATGTCGGGAGCGGCGACCTTGATCGCGGCGATCTCGACCTGCGCCGCCTTGTTGCCGACGGTGTCCATCAGGTAGGCGGCCTTGAGGGTGAGCAACCGGATCATCTCGATGTCGATGCGTGCCTCGGCGATCCAGTCCCGGATGTTGGCGTTGTCGGCGATCGGCTTGCCGAAGGCGACCCGGGATTGCGCCCGGCGGCAGAGCAACTCCAGGGCCCGCTCGGCCATGCCGATCGCGCGCATGCAGTGGTGGATGCGGCCCGGCCCGAGCCGGGCCTGGGCGATCGCGAACCCCTCCCCTTCGCCCTTGAGCACGTCGGTGACCGGCACCCGCACATCTTTGAAATCGATCTCGGCGTGGCCTTCCCGGTCCTGGTAGCCGAAGACCGGCAACCCGCGCAGCACCGTGACACCGGGGGCGTCCATCGGGACGACCATCATCGACTGCTGCCGGTGGGTGGCGGTGTTCGGGTCGGTCTTGCCCATCACGATCATCACCGTGCAGTTGGCGTGCAGTGCGTTGGAGGCGAACCACTTGCGGCCGTTGAGGATGTAGTGATCGCCGTCGCGCACCATCGACAACTGCACATTGGTGGCATCCGAGCTGGCCACCTGCGGTTCGGTCATCGCGAACGCCGACCGGATCCTGCCATCCAGCAACGGCTTGAGGTACTTCTCCTTGTGCTCGTCGGTGCCGAAGAGCGTGAACACCTCCATGTTTCCGGTGTCGGGGGCGTTACAGTTGCACGCCTCCGGCGCCAGATGCGGGCTGCGGCCCATGATCTCGCACAACGGTGCGTACTCGGAGTTGGTCAGCCCCGGCCCCCAGTCGGGATGCGGGTGGAACAGGTTCCACAGGCCGCGGCTACGCGCCTCGGCCTTGAGTTCCTCGAGGATCGGCGGATGGAAGTTCGGGTTGCCGGATTCACGCATCTGAGCCTCGTAGACCGCCTCGGCCGGGTAGACATGCGAATCCATGAACGCCAGCAGGTCGGACCGGATCTGCCGGGCGCGGTCGGAGATGTCGAACACGGACATGCGAAACCCCTTACGTGTTGAGTGAATTCAGTTGTCGAAAGCGAGCAGGCCGCGCTGGTAGCGGCGCATGCCGGCCAGCCAACGGTCGTAGTCGGCAGCCTTGTGGCGGTACATGTCCAGCACGGCGGGGTGCGGCAGGATCAAGAACTGCTCGGCGTCGATCCCCGCCAGCACCACGTCGGCGACGGCGGCGGGTTCCAGCACGTCGCCGGCCGCGGTGACGGCCCGGGTCGCCAGGTCACCGAGCGGGTCGCCGGACTGTTCACCGGCGTAGAGCAGCTTGGTGTTGACCCCCATCGGGCACAGGCAGCTGACTCGCACGCCCTGATCGCGGTAGCTGATGTTCAGCCATTCGGCGAAGCCGACCGCGGCGTGCTTGGTCACCGCGTAGGTCGCCCCGCCGAGTTGGGTGAGCAGGCCGGCCGCCGAGGCGGTGGAGACGAAATAGCCGCCACCGCGCCGCACCCAGTCGGGCACCAGCAGCCGGGCAGCACGCACATGCGCCATCAGGTTGACGTCGATGCTGCGGTCCCAGTCGGCGTCGCCGACGTCCAACCCGACCGGTCCGGTGATGCCCGCGTTGGCGAAATACAGGTCCACCGGCCCGAATTCGCGCTCGGCGAGATCGATCAACTGCCTTATCGCGGCGGTGTCGGAGACGTCGGCGCCGGCGCCGACGGCGGTTCCGGGACGTTCGGCGTCGATCCGCCCGGCCACCGCCCGCGCGGCGTCGGAGTCCAGGTCGGCGACCACCACCCGGGCGCCCTGCTGGGTCAGCTTCTCGGCCAGCGCACCGCCGATACCGCCGCCACCACCGGTGACGATGGCGACCTTCTGGGCGACCTTCATAAGCATCCTCGTCGTCGCGGGGCACTCAACCTGCGCGAAGCGCCCAACCTGCGCGGCCCACTCAACCTGCGCGGCCCACTCTAGTTGAATCCGGATTCATCTTCAATGCCTGATCGTGGCGGTCGCCGAACCGCAGGGCATTCGCCCACAGCCGGGTGACCGTCAAGACCAGCGACTCGAAGTCGCCCGCTCCGGCCTGCGGCACCTCTCCGAGCACGAAAGCGCTGTAGGCCAGCCGGCTGACCATGCCCGACAGCGCCCGCGAAGCCAGCAGCGGATCGACGCCCGGGTCGGCGATCCCCCGCTCCTGCAAGTCGGCGATGCCGGCGGCGTTGCGGGCGATGAAGGCATCGGCCCGCCGGGACCGGAAAGCGCGGAACTCCGGGTCCACCTGCGCTACCTGTTCGAGCAGCCCCATCAGTTTCGCGTTGCGCTGATATGCCTCCAGGTAGGCGCGATTGCTGGCCTCGAGCAC
The DNA here is from genome assembly GCA_964525125.1 of uncultured Mycobacterium sp. Lineage (GTDB taxonomy): Bacteria > Actinomycetota > Actinomycetes > Mycobacteriales > Mycobacteriaceae > Mycobacterium. Next base: position 14,183 of record CAZGGK010000063.1, on the reverse strand, counting down.
CGCATTGGCGTCGTCGGTGCCGCCGACCCGGCCCATGCCGGGATGCATCATGTCCTGCTGCGCCTGCTCGAGCACGGCGGCGAAGATCTCTTCTTTGTTGGCGAAGTAGGTGTAGAACGATCCGGTCGCGCAGTGGGCCGTCCTGGTGATCTCGGTGAGCTTGGCGTCGAGGTAGCCGTCCCGCTCGAACACCTTCCGGGCCGCCGCGATCAGCGCGGCCCGGGTCCGCGCACCGCGCACCGTCGCCGGCAGCTGCCGCGCCGGACCGGAAACGGTCACAGCCATCCCGCCACTATATCTGAATCCGATGTCAAGTTCATGGAATGATCAGGCGTTGTCGAGGGCGAATTCGGCCACCCCCTCAGCGCTGCCATCGCCGCCGGTGCCGCCTTCGTCGCGGTCGCCGCCGCCGCCGTCGCCGCCGTCCTCGCCGTCGCCGTCGCCGCCGTCGCCGCCGTCGGGAAGCTCACCGAGCAGAGCCTGCGTCTGGGACGCGGGCAGTGACTCCACCGAACGCAGCTTGCGTTCGATGGCCCGGGTGCGCACCCCGGCGCTGTCGATGGTGTTGCGCGCGGCGTCGAGTTGTTTGCGGGTCCTCTCCAGCACCGTCGCGAATTTGCCGAACTCGGTTTTCACCGCGCCCAGAATCTCCCACACCTCGCTGCTGCGCTTCTCGATTGCCAGAGTGCGAAAACCCATCCGCAGGCTGTTGAGTATCGCGAGCAGCGTGGTCGGTCCGGCCAGCATCACCTGGTGCCTGGATTGGATCTGTTCGAACAGGCCCGGCTGCCGCAGCACCTCGGCGTACAGGCTCTCGGTGGCCAGGAACAGGATCGCGAAATCGGTGGTGTGGGGCACAGCAATGTACTTGGCGCGGATGGCTTCGGCCTCGTTTTCAACCCGCCGGACCAGCGCCTGGCGCGCGACGGTCGCACCGGTGCCATCGGCCCGCTCCTGGGCGTCCAGCAGACGTTCGAAGTCCTCGCGCGGAAACTTGGCGTCGATCGGCAACAGCACCCCGGTGCCGCCATCGGTTCCGGGCAGCCGGATCGCGAACTCGACACGTGCGTTCGAACCCGGCACGGTGGCGACATTGCACTCGTACTGTTCGGGCGTCAGCGTCTCTTCCAGCAGTACCGCCAGTTGTGTCTCGCCGAAGATGCCGCGGGTCTTGACGTTGGTGAGCACGCGCTGCAGGTCGCCCACCCCGGTCGCCAGCGCCTGCATCTCGCCGAGGCCGCGCTGCACGGCCTCGAGCCGCTCCGAGATCTGCGTGAACGACTGGGCAAGCCGGGTTTCCAGGGTGGCCTGCAGCTTCTCGTCGACGGTCGCGCGCATCTTCTCCAGTTGCGCGGCGTTGTCGTCCTGCAGGATCTTGAGCTGCCGATCCAACGTGCTGCGGACCTCCGCGATGCGCTGCTGGTTGTCGGAGCCCAGTCTCTCCAGTGTCGTCTGCAGGTTGGTTCCGAACCGCTGCATCGTCACCTGGCCGTCGACACGGGATTTGCGCGCGTCGTCGAGCAATTGGGTGGTCAGCGTGTCCAGTTGCGTCTGCAGTTGACCGCGAAACTGGTGGAAGGACTGCGCCAGCTCGCCGCGTCCGGCGCGCTGTTCTTCGCGCAGGGTGCGCTCCACCCGTTCGCTGTCGCCGCGCAGCGCGGCGACTTGTTCGGGCGGAATCGCCCGGCCCTGCGGGCGGCGCACCACCTGCAGGGCAACCACCAGCGCGACGAGGATGACGAGGACGATCAGCAGCGCGGTATCCATACCGGCACGGTAGCGGCGGGTACCGACAGATCAGCGGACCGCGAGCCGGGCGATCCACGCCCGGGACTCCGCGGGGTCGATGACGTCGTCGAGCTCGAACGTGGTCGCCGAGTTCAGCGCCCGGCCGTGCCGGTAGGCCGCCTGCACCAGGCGATCGAAGAGCGCTCGCCGCTCGACCGGGTCGGCGACGTCGGCCAGCTCCTTGCGAAAGCCCAGCCGCACGGCGCCTTCCAGCCCCATTCCGCCGATCTCCCCGGTCGGCCAGGCGACGGTGAACTGCGGCGCGTGGAACGACCCGCCGGCCATCGCCATCGCCCCCAGCCCGTAGCCCTTGCGCAGCACGATCATTCCCATCGGGACGCGCAATTGGGCGCCGGCGACGAACATCCGCCCGAACCGGCGGACGGTTGCCTGCTCCTCGGCGTCCGGTCCGACCATGAAACCCGGTGTGTCGCAAAGGGAGACCACCGGGAGGTGAAACGAATCGCACAGCGCGAGGAAGTCGGCGGCCTTGTCGGCCGCTTCGGCGTCGATGGCACCGCCCAGGTGGCGGCTGCTGTTGGCGAGCAGCCCATAGGCCACTCCCTCGACCCGGACCAGCGCGGTGACCACCCCGATCCCGTAGTCGGGCCGCAATTCCAGCATCGAGCCGACGTCGACGATCGACTCGATCGCCCGGTGCACGTCGTAGGCGCGCAACCGATTCTGCGGCACCACCTGGCGGGCGAGTCTCGGGTCCGGCGCCTGCCATTCGCCAACCCGGCCGTGAAAGTACGACAGGTAGCGCTTCGCCAGTGCCACCGCGTGCGCCTCGTCGCGGGCGACCAGGCCGACCACACCGTTGCGGCGCTGCACCTCGATCGGGCCGATCTCCTCGGGCCGGTGCACCCCCAGCCCGCCGCCCTCGATCATCGCCGGGCCGCCCATCCCGATGTTGGCGTCGGGGGTCGCGATGATGACGTCGCACACCCCGGCCAGCGCGGCGTTGCCGGCAAAGCACCGCCCCGAGACGATCGACACCAAGGGCACCTGCCCGTGCAGGCCGGCCAGCGTGCGAAACGTCATCAGGTCCAGTCCGGCCATCCCGGCGACATCGGTGTCGCCGGGCCGGCCGCCACCCCCCTCGGCGAACAGCACCACCGGCAACCGCCGGCGGGCGGCCAACTCGAAGACCCGGTCGGTCTTGGCGTGGTTGCGCATGCCCTGGGTGCCGGCCAGCACGGTGTAGTCGTAGGACAGCACGACGGCCTCGCAACCCCGGATCGTCGCCAGCCCGGCGACCAGACCGTCGGCGGGGGTGTTGGCGATCAGATCCTCCTCGGAACGGCGGCTGCGCTGGGCGGCCAGTGCCAGTGCGCCGTACTCCGCGAAGCTGCCGGGGTCCACCAGGTCGGCGATGTTCTCCCGCGCGGTGCGGCGGCCGTGCCGGTGCCGCTTGGCGACGGCGCCGGGGCGCCCTTCGTCGCGGGTGAGGTGGTGGCGGTGCGCGACCTCGTCGAGGTCTTCGCGGCGCCGATCGAGATCGATCCGGCCGGCTGATTTCACCGCCGCGCCGGTACCGGTACGGGTGAAGACCAGCAGCGGCGCACCCGCCGCGACGACGTGCCCGGGCACCACCAGGCTGCGAACGGTGTCGCTGCCATCCGGTGCGGCGAGTACGTGCTGCAGCTTCATCGCCTCCAGCACCACGCCGCGCGGCGTCACCTCGGCCACCGTGCCGGCCATCGGCGCGTAGAGCACCTCCTCTCCCGGATCCAGATCGGTTGGCACGGCGTCATTCTCGATCCGGCGAGCGGGAAGGGCACGCAGCAACTCCGGCAGCTGGCGCCCCAGCCAACCGGTTGTCGTCGTGCCGAGGTCCGCGGCCTGCGACAACACCCGGACCAGCAGGGGAATATTGGTGTCCACCCCCGCAACGGTGAATTCCGCCAGCGCGGTCCGTGCCTTGCGCACCGCCGCCGGAAGCGAGTCGCCGTGCACCCGGGTGATCACCTTGGCCAGCAGCGAATCGTAGCGGGGATCGACGACCAGGCCGACCCGGCCGCAGGTGTCGACACGCACGCCCGGACCACTCGGCGGGGTGAACGCCGTCAGGGTGCCGACGGCCGGCAGCACCGATCCGTCGGCCGCGACGGTCTCGGTGTTCACCCGGCACTGGATCGCGATGCCGCGCGCCGCGGTGGGTTCCCCGGTCAGGTGCGGCCCCTCGGCGATCACCCCGTCCGGCAGTCGCAGCTCGGCGCAGACCGCACCGTCGGCCAGCGCGAACTGTACCGCCACCAGATCGATCCCGGTGACCGCTTCGGTGACCGTGTGTTCCACCTGAATCCGCGGATTGACCTCCAGGAACGTGAACCCGTCCGCGGTGACCAGGAATTCGACCGTGGCCAGCCCCCGGTAGCCGACCTGTGCACACAGCTGGACCGCGGACCGGTGCAGATCGCGACGCATGATCTGGGAAAGGCCCGGCGCGGGGGCGATTTCGATCAGCTTCTGGTAGTGGCGCTGAATACTGCAGTCGCGGTCGCCGAGTGCCAGTGCCCGGACGCCGTCCGCGACGACCTGCACCTCGACATGGCGCGCCTCGTCGACCAGCTCCTCGGCGAACACCGCCGCGGATCCGAAGCCGAGTTGCGCCTCCGCGGCACAGCGCCGGTAGGCGTCGTCGAGCTGCTCTGCGCCGCTTACCGCACGCATCCCGCGTCCGCCGCCACCGGCCAGCGCCTTGAGCATGATCCCGTGCGGGTGGGCAGCGAGGAAGGCGTGCACCTGCGCGAGGCTGCTCGGCCCGTCGGTGGCCGCCGGCACCGGCAGTCCGGTGGCGATCGCGGCACGACGCGCCGCCGATTTGTCACCGAAAACCTCCAGGACGCCGGGGTCCGGCCCGACGAAAATACGCCCGGCGGCGCCGACGGCACGCGCGAAAGCGGCATTCTCGGAGAGGAAGCCGTAGCCGGGGTGGATCAGCTCGGCGCCGCACTTGTCGGCGGCGGCCAGCACGGCGGTGCGATCGAGGTAGGCCTGCGGCCCCCCGCCCGGTAGGGCGATGGCGTCGTCGGCGGCCGAAACGTGCACGCCCTCGGCATCGTCGTCGGCGTACACGGCAATCGTGCGAAATCCCAATTCGGTTGCGGTGCGCGCGATCCGCAGCGCGATCTCACCGCGATTGGCGATCAGCACCGCCCTGGCGCCGGTCATCGCAGCGGTGCGCCCCACTGCACCTGGTCGCGCAGTTGCCCTTTGAGCAGTTTGCCGCTCGGGGTACGCGGCAGCGCCTCGGTGACCACCGTGACGTATTGCGGAACCTTGAAATCGGCGAGTTGGGTGCCGCAATACCGCAGCACGCCGGCCACATCGATGTCTTGCGCGTCGCCGACCAGTACCGCACCGACCTTCTCGCCCATCACCTGGTCGGGCACCGCCAGCACGCAGGCATCGGCCACGCCCGGGGCGGCCAGCAGCGCTGCTTCCACCTCGATGCTGGAGACGTTCTCACCGCCCCGGTTGATGATGTCCTTGAGCCGGTCGATGATGTGCACCCGGCCCGCGTCGTCGACGCGGACCACGTCGCCGGTGCGCAGCCAGCCGTCGACGAAGGCGGCCCGGGTGGCCTGGGGCCGGTTCCAATAGCCGGTCATCACATTGGCGCCGCGCACCAGCAGTTCGCCGGTCGCCGGATCACCGCCGAGGGCGGCCACCGCGATCTCGCCCGACGGCACCGCGTACCCGACCGACTCCGCATGCTCGAGTGCGTCGGAGTCCGGCAGCACCGTCATCAGCGACGCCGTTTCGGTCAGACCGTAACCGTTGAACACCGTGACGTCGAACGCATCGCGCAGCGAGCGCACCAGCGCCGGCGGTGTCGGCGCACCGCCGTAACCCACCCACCGGACGCCGGACACGTCGGCGCCGCCGAAATCCGGGTGCCGCAACGCCAGCGCGTAGACCGCGGGGACGGTCACCATCGACGAGATCCGCTCAGCGGGAAGCGCGGCGATCAGTTCGGCGAGGTTCAACGTCGGCATGATCACCGCCGCACCGCCGGTGTAGGCCGCGACCAGCAACTGCGAGTTGCAGCCGGTGACGTGGAACAGCGGCACCGAGATCAGCGTGCGCAGTTCCTCGCCGATCGTGCGCGATGTCCCCATGCAGCGCACCATGTTCTCGGCATTGGTCACAAACGCCTCGTGGGTGGTGGGCACCCCCTTGGGACGCCCGGTGGTCCCGGAGGTGTAGAACAGCGCAGCGGTGTCGGTCCGGCTCAGCCCGTCCACCAGATAGGGCGCACCGTCCGGCAGCGGTGTGCCCGGCGCCAGGTCGATCTGCGTACCGGCATCGGAGAGCACGAACTCGATCTCCGGTTCAGCCGACCGGGTGTTGACCGCCACCGGTATCCCGCCGGCCATCAGCGCACCCCAAAAGGCCAGCACCCAGTCCAGTCCGGCCGGGTATCGCACGCTGACCCGGTCGCCGCGGCGCAGTCCGGCGGCATGCAATCCACCGGCCACCCGGCCCGCCCGCTGCCACAGTTGCCGGTAGCTGACCCGATCCCCGCCCAGTTCGACGACGGCCTCGCTGTCCGGCCTGGTCTCGACCTGCTCGGCGAGCAGGTCCACCAGGCTGGCCGGCAACCGGTCGTAGCGCATGATGCCATCGACGTCCCGGGACACCCCGGTTGTCGCAAAAGGGTTGTCCCGGCGGGAGATCTCATTCACGCCGCGTGATCCGGTCATGTCCGGCGCAGCAGGTGGATCAGGCTGCGGCGCATCCCGCGCAGCGCGTAGCCGGCGGTCATCACCGACGCGAGGATCAGCACACAGAACATCGGCAGCCAGTCGGCCCGCTGGTGGTTGACGTGCCACCACACGTAGCTGAACAACACCGCGCAGCAGAACAGCACGATGTCGCGCCAGTTGCCTTCATAGGAGCTCATGGCGCTCTGCAACGCGCGCCGCCGGTCGGATGCGGCCACCAGGTCGTCGATGCGTTCGTCGATGGTGCGCTGCAGGTTCGCGCGTCGGAGCGTCTGCTCCCGCGGTATCCGGTCGAGCAGGTCGAGGTCCTGCTTGAGCACACCGCGGATGTCGGGGCCCTTGACCTGTCCGGCCGCCGCCGCCAGGAAGACTCCGCCGAAGATGGGCGCCGCGCCCAACGCCATGCTGGCCAGTCCGGGCATCGTCGTCTCGCTCCCCTCTGCCTTCGCTGCTGCCACCCTACGACGGCGGGCCCGACCGCACCCCGCGGATGAACCAAGCCGTCGCCCGCAAATTGGTACACCGTGCAAAATATGTAACACTGTTCCGCATGGCCCAGCCCGCACCGACCGACATCGATTCCGATGCGCTGCCGCTGGGACCGCAGTCGCTGGTGTGGCGATACTTCGGCGACAACCGGATGTTTCTGATCGGGCCGCGGCCCGCGGTGCTGCAGAACATGCTGGCCGAACTCGGTCAGGGCGTGCTGGATCACTCGGTGTTCTTCGCCGACACCGCTGCTCGCGTCAAACGGTCGCTGCCGCCGATCTTCATGACCGTCTACGGCGCCGACTCGGACAACCCCGGCCAACAGGTGCGCGACTTTCACCACAACATCAAGGGGCAGATGCCCGACGGCAGCCGCTACCACGCCCTGGACCCCGAGACCTACTTCTGGGCGCACGCCACCTTCGTCGAGCAGGTGCTGTACTTCGCCGACACGTTCGTCAGGCGACTCACCCGCGCCGAGAAGGAACAGATCTACCTCGAGTCGAAGACCTGGTACCGCCGCTACGGCGTCAGCGACCGTGCGATGCCGGCCGACTACGCCCAGTTCGAGCAGTACTGGAACCGGATGCTCGACGAGGTCGTGGTCGGCCACAAGACCGCCAAGTACGGCGTCGGCTACGTCACCAAGGGCTTTCCCCGCCCCAAGGGGGTGTCACCGGCGCTGTGGCGCGTTGTCTCCGTGGTGTTCAACCCGGTCGCGGCCTTCCTCACCACCGGTGGCATGCCGCCGAGCACCCGCGCGCAACTGGGCCTGCCGTGGAGCGATCGACAGCAGCGGCGCTATCAGCGCTTCGCGGCGGTGTGCCGGTCGCGTCCGGCCAACTTCTTGTGGGACCGGCTGCCGATGCGGCTGCGCTACAACAAATTCGCCCGTGCCGGCTACGCCCGCGGCTGACCCCGCGGCCACAGCCATCCTCGACGCCGCGGCCGTCGAGTTCGAGCGGCACGGCTTCCGCCGGGTCGCGCTCGACGACGTGGCCCGGCGCGCCGGAGTCAGCCGCACCACCATCTATCGGCGATTCGCCGGCCGCGACGAGTTGGTCGCCGCGGTCATCGACCGGGAGAACGCGGCGCTGTTCGACGACATCGCCGCCGAGTTGAAAATGACCGGGCCGCAGTCGAACTACTATGTCGAAGCCTTCACCTCGGCGATCGTGCAGTTTCGCCGGCATCGGGTGCTCGACCGGATGATCACCGACGAGCCGGGCCTGGTGCTGGAGTTGAGCCGACGGCACTACGGCGCGATCGCCGACCGGATGGCCGGCGCACTGCGGGTCATCTTCCCGGCCGGATTCGCCGAGCGCATCGGCGAACAGGTGGTCGCCGAGCTCGCCGACACCATCCTGCGCTACGCGGCGATGGCGTTGCTGCTGCCGGCTCGGGAGCCGCTGGACGGCGCCGACGCCGTCCGCGCGTTCGCCACCGCGCATTTCCTGCCCAGCCTGCCGGCGGCGTTGCGCGCGGTGCCGGTGTAGGTTCGCCGGCACTCAACCCATCAGCTGCGCCGCCACGGTCGCACCCAGCTCCCAGCACGCCTCCAGCTCTGTTTTGCTCGGCTTTCCCGAAACCACCACGTATTCTGCCGCTTTCACCCAGGCCAGACCCGTCGTGATGGACGTGACGGCCCGCTCGGCGCCCTCAGTGCCCTCGTTGCCGTGCAGGTACAGCCCGAAGGGCCGGCCGCGGGTGGCGTCCAGGATCGGGTAGTAGCAGACGTCGAACGCGTGCTTGAGCGCACCGCTGACGTATCCCAGGTTCGCCGGGCTGCCCAGCAGATAGCCGTCCGCCTCCAGCATGTCGGTCGGCGCCACCCCGAGCGCCGGCCGCCGCACCACCTCGACGCCCTCGATCTCCGGGGCGGTGGCCCCGGCCAGCACCGCCTCGAACATCGCCTGGCAGTACGGCGACGGGGTGTGATGGACGATCAGCAGCCGTGGCACCGGTCGACCGCTTCTGAAGTCAGAAGAATTTTCTTGCGCCACTTTGGTTTCTCTGTTCACAGACGGGCGTTTCTTGTCGGAGGCCCTCGCCAGCGTAGCGGTATGGCTGGAAACACCCGCGGGGAGATCGATGCAGCGTTCGCTGCGCTGCGCACCGCGGTGGACGGTGTGCTGGAGCTCGAGTTCGACGCGCTGGGCACCGGGCCAGGACGCCGTCGGCAGCGACACCCGCAGCACGGCCCAGCGCGACCGCGACGGGCTCAACACCGCCCTGCGGGCACTGCCGGCCAGCGGCAGGCTGGGACAGCACAACGGGCTGCCGGTCAGCATCATCGTCAACATCACGCCGCCGGGGACTACGCCACCAGCGGTAGGACCGACGTCGACGAACTTGCCTTCGCCTGCCCGCCCGACCACCACCTCAACACCCCGGGCGGCTGGCGGACCCGCAAACGCGCCAACGGCGACACCGAATGGATTCCCCCGCCCCATCTGGATGACGGCCAGCCCCGGGTGAACAGGTTCCACCACCGGGAGAGGCTGCTGCGCGGCATCACCGGAGATGACGACGAAGATGCGGCATAGCGTCGGTCAGTGGGTTTCCCGCAGCTGCACAGCGGTTTTCATCGCCGCGCGGGAACGGCGCCGGTCGCCCGCATAGTCGTAGGCGCGGGCCAGCCGGTACCAGCGGCGCCAATCGCCCGGGTCGTCGTCCAGCTCGGCCCGGACGGTGTGGAACAGCGCGTCGGCCGCAGCATGATCGATACGCCCGGACGGTCGCCTTGGCAGCGCGCCGACATCCAGCTCCATCCCGTCGGCGGCGACCAGCCGGGCCAGCCTCTGGTGGGTGAACCCGTCGCGCAGAGTGGCGACCATCGCCCAGGCCCCGATCATCGGCAGGATCAACAGCGCCACACCCAAACCGATCCCCACCGCGGACCCGGAGCCGATCAACAGCACCGCGGTGCGGCTGAGCAGCACCAGATAGGCGACCAGTGCAAGGCACATGAACGCGATCAGCGCCTGAATGCGCGCGACCGGCGACACACCGATCACCCCAGGTCGAGCAGCGGCTCGATACCCACCGTCAGGCCGGGCCGCTCGGCAACGCGGCGCACCGCCAGCAGCACGCCCGGCACGAACGACGTGCGGTCCATGCTGTCGTGCCGGATGGTCAGCGTCTCCCCCGCGGTACCGAACAGCACCTCCTCGTGGGCTACCAGCCCGGCCAGCCGCACCGAATGCACCGGCACACCGCCGACGTCGGCGCCGCGGGCTCCCGGCAGCGCGGTGCTGGTGGCGTCCGGGTTGGGCGGCAGGTCTTTTCGGGCTGCCGCGATGAGTTCGGCGGTCCGGATCGCGGTGCCCGACGGGGCATCGGCCTTCTGCGGGTGGTGCAGTTCGATGATCTCCACCGAGTCGTAGAACCTCGCCGCCTGTGCCGCGAAATGCATTGTCAGCACGGCACCGATGGCAAAATTGGGGGCGATCAGCACCGCGACACCCGGCTTGGAGTCCAGCCAGGACCGGACCTGCGCCACGCGTTCGGCGGTGAAGCCGGTGGTGCCGACCACCGCATGAATCCCGTTGTCGATCAGGAACTTCAGGTTGTCCATCACGACATCGGGATGGGTGAAGTCGATCACCACCTCGGTGCCGCCGTCGGTCAGCCGGCTCATCGGGTCCCCGGCGTCGACCGCCGCGGACAGCATCAGGTCCTCGGCCGCGTCGACGGCGGCAACCATCGCCACACCGACTTTGCCCTTGGCGCCAAGCACTCCCACTCGCACAGCCGCCACCCTAGGACGCGCGGCTCTCGCCGGTCAGGCCGGCGTCGGTCAGGCACTCGGCCACGAAATCGATGATCACGCCGACCGCCTGGCGGCTGTCCCGCAGGAACGGCAGCAACGCCGGGAACGCGTGCAACTGGTCCTCCCAGATCTCCAGGCGGCAGGGCCGATTGTGCTGCCGCAGCGCCTGATAGAGCCGGTCGGCGTCGCAGCGCAGCACCTCCGACTCGGCGGCGATCAGCAGCGCCGGGGGCATCAGGTCCAGCGGTCCGTTGATCGGCGACAACTCGTGCCGCATCGCCGGCGACGGGCACACGTGGTCGATAAGCTGCGCCAGGCCCAGGCCGATGCCGAACGCGTCGCGCTCCAGGTTTTCGTGCTCGCTGCGCACGGCCCCGTCCAACTCCAGCAACGCCGAGATCCCGACCACGCCGGCGGGCGCCGGCAACCCGCGCTGCTGCGCCGACAGCGCGGTGGCGAACGCACAGAATCCGCCCGCGGAGTCACCGGCCAGCACCGTCTTGGCCGGGTCAGCGCCCTGGTCCAGCAGCCAGCGGTAGGCGGTGACGCAGTCGTCCACCGAACCGTCGACCTCAACCTGCGGGAACTGCCGGTAGTCGACATGCATCACCGGCAGTCCGGTGCGCCGGGCCAATCTGACCGCCACGTGCAGATGGGTGTCGAAGCCGCCGGTGAAAAAGCCGCCGCCGTGAAAGTAGAGGATCACGCCGTCACCGAACGATGCGGCGCTGTCCTTTCTGCGGACCACTTCGACGGGCACCCCGGCCGCCGACTCGCGGGCGAACCGGATGCCGAAGAACGGCCGCACGCGCTGCAGCCGGGCCAGCGTGTTGGTGCGGCGCCCCAGCTTCACGAACACATCCGGTGTCGCCCGGCGCGCACTGCGCTGGACGACCCGCCGCACCAGTCGTGGCAACACCAGCCAGGAGATGGCGTAGATGATCCTGGCCAGCAAACTTGCTTTGTGGGTCGCGCTGATACCGGGCATCCGGGCAGTCTATCGCGGCAGCGCTGCCGATCAGGCGGTCTCACGCATCGATGACCACCCGGCCGCCGTCGGCCCGCGACACGCAGACCAGCATTTCGCCGTCGCCCTCGGCGGTTCGGCCGCGCCGGTCCACCTCGCCGGCCAGCACCGTGACCCGGCAGGTGCCGCAGAAGCCCTGCTGGCAGGAGCACGGGGTGGTCGGTTCGACATCGAGCATGACGGCCAGGGCGGACCGATCGGCCGGGACCGCCAGCACCCGCCCGGAGCGGGCCAGCTCCAACTCGAACGGCACCCCGTCGACGATCGGCGGCGGACTGAACCGCTCGTAGTGCATTGGCGCGTCGCAGTGTTCGCCCCGGGCGGCGCGCACCGCCTCCAGCATCGCGGTCGGCCCGCAGACATACACCGCGGTCTCCGGGCCGGCGCCGGCCAGCAGATCGTCGATGCCGGCGAATCCACCGTGCTCGTCGTCCGCCCACACCGTGACCCGGTCGGGTGCCACCGCCGTCACCTCGTCGAGCAGCGGCATGTAGGCCCGGCCGCGACCGGCATATACTGCGCGCCAGTCGATTCCCCGCCGCTGTGCTTCGATGATCATCGGCAGGATCGGCGTCACCCCGATACCGCCGATGACGAACAGCGCCCGGTCCTCCCCGGTGCCCAGGTAGAACGCGTTGCGGGGGCCTTCGAAAACCAGTGGGTCGCCCACGGCGTACGTCTCGTGCATCTCTATCGAGCCGCCGCCGCCGTCATCGAGCCGGCGGATCGCGATGCGGTAGTCACTGCGGCGTCCCGGCAATCCGCACAGCGAGTACTGGCGCCGCCGCCCGGACGGCAACTGCACGTCGATGTGGGCGCCGGGCGTCCAGGACGGCAGCAGCCCGCCGTCCGGGTCGGCCAGCGTCAGCGCCATCACGTCGGGGCTGACCATTTCTCTCTTGGTGACGACGGCGGTGATCGTCCGCGGCACCGGCAGCACCCGCGACGGGCGCCACCGGGTGACCGCCGAAACGCTGCCGAATACCGTGGCCGCACCCCACAGTGCGCTCAAGAACCGGTCGTGCTTGCGCCGCCCGTACAGATCGGCCGGCCTGCTTGTCCAGATATCCCGTGGCACGGTATCTCTTCCTACGCCCCGCCGGTCAGTAGCCGGCGCGCGCTGCCGGCGACACCGCCAGATAGTTGACGGCCTTCTCCACCCCGCCCAACTGGGAGGGGTGGAAGCCGGGCTTGCAGTAGGCGGTGATGGCCGGGATGAACTCGAACGGCGCCGGCACCAGGCCGCGGCGCGACGCGGTGAACCAGTCCCGCCAGCGCGGCTTGGCCCCGCGCGGCAGCTCCGGATCCACCGAGTACATGAACCGCAGCCCGCGCACCCACAGCCACAGCATCAGCGGGGTCACCGCCAACTGGGTCCGCAGCTGCCGCCAGTATCCGGCCCGCAGATGTTTCATCACATCGAAGGCGACCGCCTTGTGCTCGACCTCTTCGGCACCGTGCCAGCGCAGCATGTCGAGCATCACCGGGTCGGCACCGATCGCATCCAGTTCCGGGGAGTCCAGAACCCACTCCCCCAGGATCGCGGTGTAGTGCTCGACGGCCGCCACCAGCGACACCCGCTCCAGCAGCCACCGCTGCTGGCGGCGCTTGCTCCACTTCGGCCGGTCGCCCAGCAGCTTCGCGAACAACCAGCGCATCTGGCCGGTGAACGGCGACATGTCGACGCCCTTGCCGGCGAGATGGTCGACGACACCGGCGTGCGCCTGGGAGTGGATGGCTTCCTGCCCGATGAAACCCTGCACATCGAGTCGCAGTTGGTCATCCTTGATCAGCGGCAGCACCTGCTTGAACACGTCGACGAAGAACTCCTCGCCGGCCGGCAGCAACAGGTGCAGCACATTGCAGAAGTGTGTGGTGAACGGCTCGCCGGGCACGTAGTGCACGGGCAGGTTCGACCAATCGAACCGAACGTCGCGCGCCTGCAGAACGATCCGTTCGTGATCGAGAGAGGCGTCATGCGGGCCCGCCGCGATGTCGGCAACGCTCAGAGTCATGACCTCATGGTTTACAAGACTGCATCAGATGTCAAGCATCAGCGTCGCCGTATCCGCGGACTGGCCTCCCATCGGGGTTGCCGGCGTTGCCCGGGTCGCTCCCGGCAGTCGTAACGCGCGCGCAATACCGGGTTGATCGATGGGCAACATCGGCTCCTTAGCTTCAGCCAAGGCTACTAACAGTGGAGGAGACGCTTCAGTGACCAACAAGACGGCCGATGACATTCTCAAGCTCGTCGCCGACGAGAACGTCGAGTACGTCGACGTCCGATTCTGCGACCTGCCCGGTATGCTGCAACACTTCTCGATCCCGGCCTCGGCGCTCACCGCCGACGTGTTCACCGACGGACTGGCCTTCG
>CAZGGK010000062.1:0-25558 GCA_964525125.1 uncultured Mycobacterium sp. | reverse complement strand
GCCTCACCACGTCACTGCCGCTGGCCCCTCACGCACTCCAAATCCGGAAGAGCCGGTTATGCGGGTGCGCCACCGCGTCGAAGCGGGCGGTCACGACGTTCCTGAGCATAAGATTCGTCAACGCTACCAACGGCTTTGGCGACTCGTCGGGACTGCTGCGCTATGCGCGGACACGGCGACCTGCTATGACAACAGCGCAGTCCGGGGCCCGCGCATCGTTGCCCGGAGCGCGGGCGGTTTCGCCGTCGGCTCGCCGGGCTGGCCGGTGTGGACACCGGCTGACCTCGTCTCCGGGTGGCCGTCGGATCGCGGCCGTGCGTAGTTGTACGCATTTCGCGGCCAAACCCGTACAACTGTGCACGCTCGCGGGGGAGGGGATGACGCGGGGGAGGGGATGACGCGGAGGAGGGGGTGACGCGGGGGAGGGGATGACGCGGGGGAGGGGGCGCGCACGCGGGGGTCTACAGCGGCGCCACGTAGCCCACCGGTCCGGATGCGATGCACACCGACAGCGCGGCGGTGTCGGCGCGGGCGGTGACGGCGTCGCCGGCGCCGGGCAGTCGCACGAAGACCCGGTTCAGGCCGGGCCGCACCCGCACCCGCACCGATGCCCCCTCGGAGAGCGTCAGCGTCAGCGCGCCGTCGACGTTGGCCAGGTAGTTCAGCTCAGCGGTCCAATCGGCCGGCAGCAGCGGGCCGTCCAGGCCGAGGCGCACCGGGTGGTCCGGCTGCACCAGGTAGCCGCAGCGCGGCACCGGGCCCGCGACGATGCTGCGGACCCAGGTCACCTGCGCATCGGTCAGCCGGCCGGCGCTGTCGAGCATGCGCAGTTGTGGAGTGGCCGAGGCGAATTCGGGCCGATCCCGGACCAGTGCGAACAGGTGGCTGGCCAGGTTCTCCGGCCGCACCACCCGGCCCAGTACCAAAGGGTCGACTTCCTGGTCGAGCAGTGGTGCGTCTGAGGCGGCGCGGGCGGCGGCCAGACCGCGGCGGGCGTTGGCCAGATAGGGCTGCGCGGGGTTGTCGCGCCAAGAGGAGGCGAACGTCGCCGTCGAATACAGGCTGCCGGCCACGAACGCCACCGCCAACCCGAGCACCGCCACGGTGCGGGCAACCGAGGCGTCCAGCCACCGCGAAGAGGCCCGGTTGGGCGCGCACAGCGCAACGGCGCCCAGCAGTGCCAGCACCACCACCAGATCCGGCAGGTAGCGCAGCGTCTGGGCCAACTCCAGGGCGGTGAACGCCGAGGAGCGCATCAGATAGATCGGCACCTGGCAGGCCACCGCGTACCCGGCCGCGACCAGCCACACCGGCACCAGTCGCTGTTTGCGCGCCAGCGAGACGGCCAGCAGCCCGGCCAGCACCAGCCAGCCCAGTGTCATCACCACCGGCCCGGGAACCGCCCACGGCGAGGCCGGCGCCCAGCGAGCCCAGGACCACGGCCCGCCGGCCAGCCCGGGGACGATGCCGTGGGTCACCGAGCGCCACAGCAGGTCCCGGGTCATGCCCACCTCGAAGCTCCAGCGGCGCTGGTTGACCACCGCCAGGTACACCGCGATCCAGCCGGCGGTCAGCGCCAGCGCGGGCGCCCACAGCCGAACCCCGGTCCGCCACACCGCGCGGGCAGTGCCGTCCTGCACCTGCGCCAGCAGCGCGCACACCGCGAACGCCACGAACGGGATCACCGCGGCCTTCTCGAAGAACAGCAACCCGCCCAGATAGGCCAGCAGCCCGGAGGCCGCGTAGCGGCGGGACCCGGTGCGCAGCAACAGGATCGCGTCACCGCACACCCAGGACAGCGCGGCCAGCATCGGCAGGTAGTTCAGCGCTGCGGCCCACCACGCGAATGCCGGCACCGACAGCGGGCAGAACAGCGCAAACGTCAACGGCACCAGCAGCACCGGCCGCCAGCCCAGGATCACCCACAGGGCGCGCAGCAGGGCCAGCAACGCCAGCAGTTGCAGCAGCACCAGGCTGACCGCCGCCGCGGGCCACGCCAGCGGCCAGACTCGGGTGATCACGCCGGCAACCAGATACGCGCCGGGCATCAGGTGGCCGTCGTGATCGTCGAACAGGTACGCGGCACTGAGCAACTGGTGGGTGCCGGCCCGGCCGATCAGGATCAGGTCGTCCCAGTAGAAGTAGCCGCCGAAGGCCAGCACGGCCCGGACCGCCAGCTGCGCCAGCACCAGGGCGCCGGCCGCCACGGCGACCCGCGGAACGCGCGCCGGCCGAATGAGCATGGGTCTTTCTTACCTGTCGGTATGGTGGGCCGGTGCGAGCACTGGTTACCGGAGCGGCGGGCTTCATCGGATCGACCCTGGTCGAC
Organism: uncultured Mycobacterium sp.; assembly: GCA_964525125.1. Lineage (GTDB taxonomy): Bacteria > Actinomycetota > Actinomycetes > Mycobacteriales > Mycobacteriaceae > Mycobacterium. The sequence continues at coordinate 23,229 of CAZGGK010000062.1, read as the reverse complement.
CGGCTGCGGGCGGACGGAAACGTGGTCATCGGCCTGGACAACTTCGCCACCGGCCGGGCCACCAACCTCGAGCACCTGGCCGACGACCCGGAGTTCTCCTTCGTCGAGGCCGACATCGTCACCGCCGACCTGAACGCGCTGCTTGCGGCGCACCGGCCGGAGGTGGTGTTCCACCTGGCCGCACAGATCGACGTGCGGTATTCGGTGGCCGACCCGCAGTTCGACGCGTCGGTCAACGTCATCGGCACCATCCGGCTCGCCGAGGCGGCCCGGCGCGCGCAGGTCCGCAAGATCGTGCACACCTCGTCGGGCGGGTCCATCTACGGCACCCCGCCGAGCTACCCGGTCAGCGAGACCACCCCGACCGACCCGGCATCCCCGTACGCCGCCGGCAAGGTGGCCGGCGAGATCTACCTCAACACCTTCCGGCACCTCTACGGGCTGGAGTGCTCGCACATCGCCCCGGCCAACGTCTACGGCCCCCGCCAGGACCCGCACGGCGAGGCCGGGGTGGTGGCGATCTTCAGCCAGGCGCTGCTGAGCGGCAAGCCGACCAAGGTGTTCGGCGACGGATCGCACACCCGCGACTACGTTTTCGTCGACGACGTGGTGGACGCCTTCGTCCGGGCGTCCGGCCCGGACGGCGGGGGGCAGCGGTTCAACATCGGCACCGGTGTCGAGACGTCGGATCGCGGGCTGCATTCGGCCGTCGCGGCGGCTGTGGGCGCACCCGACGACCCGGAGTTCCATCCGGCCCGGCTCGGCGACCTGGAGCGTTCCTGCCTGGATATCGCTCTGGCCCAACGGGTTCTGGGGTGGCGGCCGCAGGTGCCGCTGGCCGATGGACTGGCGCGGACGGTGGCCTACTTCCGGCAGGCGGGCAGGTAGCGGCTACCGCCCCCGGACCGCCGCCGCTGCCTTGACCAGCAGGCCCGACAGCAGTTGTCGCGCGTCGAGTTCCGGGTCGGTGGCGCCGACGACGACGATGCACGTTCTGGCGTCGAGTGCGGCGGTGTAGAGGTAATCGAGCTCGCCGCGGTTGCCGATGTCGAGCCTGACCCCGGTGGTGACGGCGCCGGCGATCTCCGGCGCGGGGATGCGCTCGGCGCTGCCGGTCACCTCGGGTGCGCCGGTGATCGTCATCTCGGCACACCCCGTGACCGGTGTGCCGGCCGCGATCGGCTGCGGCAGACGCAGGGCGATCACGTACACCGCCCCCCGGTCGCCGATGGCATGCAGCGCCGCCGCCCGGGCGCCGGGCGAGGGGACGGCGTAGGGCGGCAGCAGCAGCGCCCGGCACTGCGGCGGCTGGACGGCGGCGGTGCTGAAGGCGTGGATGCGGGAGCCGTCGATGTCCCGCTGGTCCAGCGTCTCCGGGCTGTGCGAGGCCACGGTGAAGCCGTCGGGGAAGTCGCGTTTGAGACCGTCCAGCCAGCCGATGTCGGAAGCGTGATTCAGCGGCACCGATACCGAGTTCCCGGGCACCGGCGACACCGCTGGAACGGCCGCCGGATCCCGGTTCGCGGCATGGCCGCAAGCAGCAAGAATGCTGCTCGCGCCCAGGGCCAGCAAGGCGGCGACGATCCCCCCTGGAACGCATCGCCGGCCAGCCATCGCATCAGCCTAATGAAACACAAAGGTTACGGCGGCGAAAACGGCGCGCGATTCGCCGGTGCCGCTGTGGCATACTGCCGTCCGGAGGGGAGTATTCCTTCGTCGCGGCGTCGTCATCACGTCGGCCCCATCGGTCGACCGGTGCCGCGGGTCGCTTGCCGGCGGAAAAGACCTCCAGCGCATCGCTGACGCTGGAGGCTGCCCATGTTCGGATTCACGACCGCCATCGAAACTCTCGTCGGCGCGGTGGCCGGCACCGTCGACGCCGTGGGCGGGATCGCCTCGGCCGGCCTGGAGCTGGCCGCCGTGCCGGTTCGGGTCGGCGCCAGGGCGATCTCGGGTGAGATCTCCACTGCGACGCTGAGCCGGCGGCACTGGCACGGCGACGGCCGCGCCTGGATCGAGGTGCGCGGGCTGGACGGCCCCGGCGGCGCCGAACTCGGCGATGCCGTGCTCGAGGCGCTGCGGGATCTTCCCGGCGTCGCGACCGTCGCGCTGAACCGGCCGCTGGCCCGGGTGGTCGTCGAGTACCACGCCGATGACCAAGCCGCTGCCGGGTCCGGTGCCGCCGTGACGCTGGCTGACCTGTGCTCGGCGGTCGGTGCCGCGGAGAAGTCGGCCGGTGCGGCCAGCGGCGAGAGAACCGGAACCGGAAGCCTGCCCGGCGATGGTCTGCTGCTGGCGACCAGGGGCGCGATGGTGGGCGTCAACGCGGCCGCACTGGGCATCGCGGTCACGGGCCGGGCACTGCGGTGGCCGGGGGGGCCGGCGGTCGTCGGTGCAGCCGCGTCGCTGGCGAACTACCAGCCGTGGGTGCGCCGGCTGATCGAGGACCGGATCGGCGCCGAGGCCACCGACAGCGTGCTGTCGCTGGTGAGCGTCGTCGCGCACGTCGTCACCCTGGCGCCGGCCACCCTGGCGGTGGACCTGACGATGCAGGCTCTCAAGGCCAACGAGTGCCGCGCCGCCGCGCAAGCCTGGCAGCGCCACGAACCGGACCTGGCCTGCCACGCCGATCAGCCGGTCAGGCACCGATCCGCGCGTCCGGTACCGGCGCCCAACGGGCCGGCCGAGCGTTACGCCAATCGCGCCGCGTGGGCGCAGCTGCTCGGCGCCGGACTGGTCGGGGCCATCACCCGCAACACGGCGATGGCAGCGGGCGCGGTGACGGCGGCCGCGCCCAAACCCATGCGCACCACCCGCGAGGCGTTTGCAACCACGCTGGGAGCGGGTCTGGCCGATCAGCACGCCGTCCTGGCGCTGCGGCCCGATGCGTTGCGCCGCCTGGACAAGGTCGACGCGCTGGTCATCGACCCGCGCGCGCTCTGCGACGACCAGCTTCGGGTGGTGCGGATCCGTGGTGCGCTCGATGACGAACTGTCCACCGCCTGGGCGCAGGCCCAGCTTCTTCCCGACCGGCCCGGCCTGACTCCGGGCTGGCACCGGGTCGGCGGGGTCCCGGCGCGCCGAGCCGGTCGCAAGGGCGCCGTCGAGGCGCTGGTCCTGCCCGCCCAGCACCCGCTCGCGTCGGCGCTGCTGCTCGAGGCCCGCGGATCCGGGGTGGAGCTGGTCAGCCTGGACATCGCGATCCTCGGTGAGTTGCGGACCGCGTTCGACGAGATCCACCCGGTCGACGACGGAGCCACCGACGCGGCGATCGACGCTGCGCTCGCCGCCGCGGTGATCGGTCTGCAGCAGGCCGGACGGACCGTCGCGGTGCTGTCGGCCGCCGGCGCCCGGGCGCTGTCCGCCGCCGATGTGGCGCTCGGCGTGGTGCCCCCCGGCGATGCCGCCCCGCCCTGGGAGGCGGATCTGATGCTGGCCGACCTGGCCGGCGCGTGGCAGCTGCTGCACGCCCTGCCGGCCGCGCGGTCCGCGAGCCGGCAGGGGGTCGCGATCGCGGTCGGGGCGTCGACGATCGCCGGGCTGCTGATGGTGCCGGGCGTCCGGCGCCCGCGCCGTATGGGACCCGGACCGGTGGGCGTCGGTGCGATCGCCGGACTGGTCTCCGGCTATCTGCTGGCACGCCGGGTGGTCGCCGCGGCACCGCCGCGGCCGGCGCCGGTCCACGAGTGGCACGCGATGTCGGTGGAGCAGGTGCGCGAGGTGCTGGCGGTACCGGAGCCCGGTGCGGCTGAGCGGCCCGACCCCGACACGCCACCGCCGCACCTGGCCTGGCAGTTCGCCAAGGCCGTCTGGACGGAGTTGAACGACCCGCTGACCCCGGTGCTGGCGCTGTGCTCGGTGGCCACCGCGATGCTGGGCTCACCGATCGACGCGGTGATGGTGGGCACGGTGTTGACCGGCAACGCCATGCTGGCCGCCGGCCAGCGGCTGCACGCCGAGAACCGACTGAATACCCTTCTGGCCCAACAGGTTCCCCCGGCTCGCACCGTCACCGTCGACCCGGACGGCGGGTACGAATACCGGGAGATCCGTGCCGAGACGCTGCTGCCCGGCGACCTGATCGAGGTGCGCAGCAACGAGGTGGTGCCCGCCGACGCCCGGCTGATCGACCAGCGCGACCTCGAGGTCGACGAGTCGTCGCTGACCGGCGAATCGCTGTCGGTGGACAAGCGGATCGAAGCGACGCCCGGAGCCGACCTGGCCGAGCGGCGCTGCATGCTCTACGCCGGCAGCACCGTGATCGCCGGGACGGCGGTCGCGCTGGTGACCGCGGTCGGGGCCGACACCCAGACCCGCCGGGCCGCCGAATTGGCCTCCGGTGAACTGCCCGAAGTCGGCCTGCAGCACCACCTGAGTCAACTGGTCAGCCGGGCCTTCCCGGTCAGCGCCGGCGGTGGGGCACTGGTCGGTGCGCTCGGCCTGATCCGGGGCGGCGGCCTGGCCCAGGCATTGAGCAATGCCATCGCGGTGGCCATCGCCGCGGTCCCGGAGGGGATGCCGCTGATGGCCACCCTCGCCCAGCATGCCTCGTCCCAGCGGCTGAGCAAATCCGGTGCGCTGGTTCGGGTTCCGAAGTCGGTCGAGGCGCTGGGCCGCATCGAGGTGGTCTGCTTCGACAAGACCGGCACGCTGAGCGAGAACCGGCTGCGGGTGACCCGGGTGCACCCGGTGCCGGGATACTCGGCCGACGACGTGCTGGACTGTGCCGCCCAGGCGGCTCCGGCGCCGGAGGGCGCCGCCCACGCGCACGCCACCGACCAGGCCATCCTGGAAGGGTGGGCGGCCGCGGCCACCGCGGGCAGCGCCAAATCGTGGTCGCCACCGGACGCCCATCTGCCGTTCCGCTCCGGCAGGGCGTTCTCGGCGTCGGTGTCGGCCGGACACCTGACCGTCAAGGGCGCACCGGAGGTGGTGCTGGCGGCCTGCGGCGACGCCGCACCGGAACTCGGGGCCGCGGAGACCACCGTCGCCGAGATGGCGGCCGGGGGCCTGCGGGTGATCGCGGTCGCGCAGCGCCGGCTGACCCCGGCCCAGGCGCGGTCCGTCCGGACTGACCCCGAACGCATCGTCAAGCTGTGCGGTTCCGGGCTGACGCTGACCGGATTCCTCGGGATCGCCGACACTCCGCGACCGCAGGCGCCGCAACTGCTGACAGACCTGGCCGCCCGCGGCATCGCCATCCGGATGATCACCGGCGATCACCCCATTACGGCCACCGCGATCGCCGCCGAACTGGGCGTGCCGGTGCCGGCCGACCAGGTCATCACCGGCGCCGAGTGGAGCGCGCTGACCCGCAAGGGGCAGGAGCAGGCGGTGGCGCAGCGGGTGATCTTCGCCCGGATGTCACCGGAGCACAAGGTGCAGGTCGTGCAGACCCTGGCGCGGGCCGGGCAGGTGACCGCCATGGTGGGCGACGGCGCCAACGACGCGGCGGCGATCCGGGCCGCCACGGTCGGCATCGGCGTGGTCGCCCGCGGCAGCGACTCCGCCCACGCCACCGCCGACGTGGTGCTGACCGACGGCCGGATCGAGTCGCTGGTGGACGCCATCGACGAGGGCCGGCGGCTCTGGCGCGGCGTGCAGGTGGCGGTGGCCGGGCTGCTCGGCGGCAACGCCGGCGAGGTGATCTTCTCGGTCATCGGCAGCGCACTGACCGGGAACTCGCCGCTGAACACCCGCCAGCTGCTGCTGATGAACACCCTCACCGATGCGCTGCCCGCGACCGCCGTCGCGGTCAGCACACCCAGCGGGCCGGTGCAGGGTGCCGCGCAGGGTCTCGACGAGGACAAGCTGTGGCGCGCGGTGGCGGTCCGCGGCGCGATCACCGCGACCGCCGGCACCGCGGCCTGGGCAATGGCGTCGCTGACCGGGATGCCGCAGCGGGCGTCGACGGTGGCGCTGATCGCGCTGGTCTCCGCGGAACTCGGCCAGACCGTGGTGGATTCGCAGGCGCCGCTGGTGCTGGTCACCGCCGCCGGTTCGCTGGCCGCGTTCCTGGCGATGATCAGCACCCCGGGGGTCAGTCAACTGCTCGGGTGCACCCCGGTGGGCCCGTTGGGCTGGGCGCAGGGCATTGGCAGCGGCGCCGCAGCGACGATAGCGGTGGCGGCCGCGACCCGGCTGCCGGTGGGGCGACGCGCCCGGACGGCGCCGGTGGCCGATACGGTCCGGGCTCCGGGGGCCGCGCCGAGTGCCGAGCCGGCGCCACCCGCACCACGTGCACCACGCCGAGGCGCCAGAGCAGCGCGTAGGCCTGCTGCGCAGGCGGAGTCAACAACAGCCCGAACGCTGACGTTAGTGGGTCGGCCAGAGCATCGGTCCTCCACATAGCACCAACGGTGACCGGCGCAACTGGACTGACGGCAAAGGTTTCGTTACCGGCGGGCAAATGTCGGTGAAAGACCCCGTCACTCGGGTGCGCGCGCGCCCGCCAGCGCGATCGCCCGGGCCAGCTGGGCGTACCGCAGCTCCAGGTCCTTGAACCGCATGTAGGTGCTCAGCGTGGTGAAGATGAACGCGATGATCAGCACATAGAGCATCAGGTCGGTGCCGCGGGCCACCCCCAGCCAGCGTGCCAGCACGGTGGTGTCGTCGGGGCGCAGCACGGCGTAGACACCGGCCAGCACGAACCCGACGTAGCCGATCTTGACCCAGGCCCGGGTCTTGGCGCTGCTGCGTGACCGCAGCAACCCGAACAGCGCCAGGATGGCTCCGATCAGCAGCACCTGGATCCAGTGCACGGTCATCGGGGCAGCCTCCCTCGCAGTAGTCCGTCGAAGACGATGTTGATGCCGTTGAGCAGCGGCTGACCCTTGGCCTTGGAGTATTCGGTGTAGAGCACCTCGATGGGCTCTTCGGCCACCCGCCAGTGGTTTTCGTCGATCAGCATGATGAATTCGCCGGCGTGGCTCATCCCGTTCATGGTGATGTCGAGCCCGTCGGCGACGGTCTTGTCGAACACCCGCAGCCCGTTGTGGGCGTCGGTCAGCCCGAGCCGGCGGCTGCGCGGGCTGAGCCGGGCGGCGGCGCGCAGCACGATGCGCTTGGCCAGCGGGGGCCGGCTGGCCGCGGGCCGGGCGAACCGCGTTCCGATGACGATGTCGACCCCGCCGGCCCGGAGCCGGTCGACCATCGCGACCAGATCGGTGACCCGGTGCTGGCCGTCGGCGTCGAAGGTGGCGAAGATCTGCGCGCCGGGCTGCCGGCGGGCGTACTCGACACCGGTCTGGATGGCCGCCCCCTGGCCGAGGTTGACCGGGTGGCGCACCAGGTGGGCACCGGCGGCCAGCGCGATCTCGCCGGTGCCGTCGGTGCTGCCGTCATCGACGCAGGCGATGTTGGGAAACACCGTCCGCAGGTCGGCGATGACGTCGCCGATCACACCGGCCTCGTTGAACGCGGGAACGACGATCCAGACTGTGTCCATCGAGTCCATGATGCCCATCAGCGGTCATTATCCGGTCCCGCCCGGGTCAGCGCGGCCAGGTGCACGGCGATTCCGGCCAGCGGACCGCAGAGCAGCGCGATCACGGTGCGGCTGCCCAGCTCCAGCGGGACCAGCAGCAGGGCCGCCGCTGCCAGGGTGGCGCCGACCCAGCCGAGCGCATAGGCGCGGTGCAGGGCTGCCGCGACGGCGGCGGCACCGGTGAGGGTCAGCAGGGCGATCGCCACGGCGGCGGCCGTCAGGCCCGCCAGCAGTGCGCCGCCGGCCCGATAGTCCGGCCCGAACAACACCTGCAACAGCCACGGCCCGACCAGCGCCGCTGCCGGCACCGCCACCGCGCCGAACCCGACGATGAAGGCCGCCGGGGTGATCACCGCGGGCAACCGCCGGGCGCGTTCGTCGACGAAGTGCGCGATCAGATTGCCCTGCAGTGCGGTCAGCGGGACCAGCAGCGGCGCCCGGGTCAGGGTGACCGCGAGGATGACCACGCCGCCCTCGGCGCCCAGGTCGCCCACGATCATCTTCAGCAACACCGGAAAACCCATCACCAGAATCGCGCTGGCGCCCGCCGCGGTGATCGAATGGCCCGCGCCGCGCAGGAAATTCGTGGTGCTCTCGGGCAGCAGCAGCCGGGCCGCGCGGCGCGTTGCCGGGGAGGCCGCCAGCAGCACCAGCCACGCCGCCGCGCCGGCGACGGTCGCCCACAGGAACCCGGCCAGCCCCCAGCCCACCAGGAATGCGGTGACGGCGACCACCACCCTGGTGGCGGCATCGGTCACCATCAGCGCGCCGTACTGGGTCCACCGGTTGGTGCCGGCCAGCATCCCCAGCAGGGTGGCGTGCAGGCAGAACCCGGCCAGGCCGATGCTGAGCAGCCCGACCGAGAGCCGGCGTTCGTCGACGAACACCGAGGTACCCCACAGCGGTGCGCTGCCGGCGATCAGCATCGCCACGGCGATGCCGACCAGCGCCGCCACCCGCAGCGGGCGGGTCACCCGGCCCGGCGCCGGCACCCCGGGGCGGATGGACCGGACGGCCCGGGCGGTCTCCTGCAGCAGCCCGTTGGCGGCACCGGTGACCAGGCCGAATGCTCCCCAGAACACCGCGAAGACCGAGTAGCCGACCGGGTTCAGCCCGCGTGCGGCCAGATAGATCACCGCGTAGCCGCAGGCGGCACTCACCGCCGTCGCGGCGCCGACCCGGGCCACGCTGCCGCGGGCGACCGGTCCGCCGGGCGTCGGGGGGTCGCCGGCCGCGGTCACCGGGGCAACTGCCGTCGCGCGGGGAGCTCCGGGATCGCCACAGTTCGGAAATTCTAAAGTGCAAGCCTGAATGGCCCTGCGGCGCACGACCTGAGACACTGTCGTGTTGTTTGGCGACCGGAGGTCCGACCGTTGCACCTATCGCTGCTGGAGTGGGTTGTCACCCTGGGGCTGACGATCGCCGTGCTGCTGTTCGACGTGCTGGTGATCGCCCGCCGGCCGCATGAGCCGACGATGATCGAATGCGCGCTCGCGCTGGCGGTCTACGTGCTGCTCGCGGTGGCGTTCGGTGCCTGGGTGTGGATCGGCCACGGGCAGCGGTTCGGGATGCAGTTCTTCGCCGGCTGGCTCACCGAGTACAGCCTGTCGGTCGACAACCTGTTCATCTTCGTCATCGTGGTGGGCAGTTTCAAGGTACCCAAGCGCTATCAGCAGGAGGTGCTGTTCCTGGGCATCGTGCTGGCGCTGGTGTTCCGCGGCGTGGTCATCACCCTCGGTGGGGTGGCGGTGCAACGGGTGTCGTGGACCTTCTACCTGTTCGCGGTGTTCCTGATCGTCACCGCGGCGCGGCTGGCACTGGGCGGCGGGCACGACGACGAGGCCAGGCCGGACAACGTGGTGGTGCGACTGGCCCGCACCTACCTGAACACCACCGACCGCTGGGACGGCCTCAGGCTCTACGTCAAAGACGGTGGAAAACGGGCCATGACGCCGATGTTCCTGGTGGTGCTGGCGCTGGCCAGCACCGACCTGGTCTTCGCACTGGACTCCATCCCCGCCGTCTACGGGCTCACCGGCGAGCCGTACCTGGTATTGACCGTCAACGTGTTCGCGCTGATGGGCCTGCGTCAGCTGTACTTCCTGCTGGGCGGCGCGCTCCGGCGGTTGACCTATCTGTCGCGCGGGCTGGCCGTCATCCTGATGTTCATCGGGGTGAAGCTGCTGCTGCAGGCGCTGCGCCAGAACGACCTGCCGTTCCTCAACGGCGGCAAGCCGGTCGATGTGCCGAAGATCTCCACCGCGGTCAGTCTTGCGGTTATCGCGGTGACCCTGATGGTCGCCACCGCCGCCAGCCTGTACAAGACGCGGGTGCTGGACGACGGCGGCCGGAACCAGCCACCGGCCGGCCACCGGTTAGCCGAGGTCGCCGATCAGATACCGCTGCATCGTCGGTCCCATCGCGCTGACCAGGGTGTCGACGTCCATCGAGCGGATCGGCTCGGTGCGCACCCCGTACCGCATGATGCCCAGGCCGACCAGTTGCGAGGAGCACAGCGAGGCCCGGAACAGGATCTGGTCGGCCCCCAGGGCCCGCAGCACCGGGTCGAAGATCGGCCCGATGAACTGCTTCTGGACCAGTTCGACGGCCTTGGCCAGACCGGTGGAGGTGATGGCGCTGGCGGCGAAGGGACCGCCGTCGGCCACATCCCAGGCGGTGATGGTGAGGTGTAGCGTGCGACGGCCGACCTGGTTCACGCTGCCGGTGACGATCCGGTTGATGAACTCCGGGGTGCCGAACGGCAGCCGGAGCATCTTCGCCACCGGGTCGAGGATTCCGCGTGACGGTTCTGGACGAGTGGCCATGCCGTCAACGATCCCACCGGCCCGGCGAGTGTGAATCCCACGGCGCGCCACCGGCGTGTCGCGTCGTGCGGTTCACCCTCGCGGGCGGGGCCGGGAGGCGCGGGCGGTCAGTGGCCGGTGGCTTGGTACCGCTCGATGGAGCGCTGCACCTCGGCCTCGGCCTCGGCGCGGCCCACCCAGTCGGCGGCCTGCACGAACTTGCCCGGCTCCAGGTCCTTGTAGTGCACGAAGAAGTGCTTGATGGCGTCCAGTTCGAAGGCCGGCACATCGCCGATGTCGGCGATGTGATCCCAGCGGTGATCACCGGCCGGCACGCAGAGCACCTTGTCGTCGCCGCCGGCCTCGTCGGTCATCCGGAACATCCCCACCGGGCGCGCCGTCACCAGCACACCGGGAAACAGTGGCTGCGGCAGCAGCACCATCGCGTCCAGCGGGTCGCCGTCCTCGCCGAGGGTGTCTTCGATGAAGCCGTAGTCGGCGGGGTAGGCCATCGGGGTGTAGAGATAGCGGTCCAGCCGGACCCGGCCCGTCTCGTGGTCGACTTCGTACTTGTTGCGCTGGCCCTTCGGGATTTCGATCGTGACGTCGAATTGCACCGGGTCGGCTCCTTCTGGATGGTTTGCGCGGGTCGGGATGAGTGTATGGTCAGCGCCCGCGCGTCGTGGGGCCACCCTGCGCACCGGGATCGGTACGGCAGAATCAGCACCGACAGGCAGGAGGATCATGCATCCGAGTCGGTGGCGGCTCTCCGCCCACCTGGGGATCGGGGTCTCGGTGCTGGCCGTGGTCGCCGCGGTCACGGCGGCGGCCGCGCTGCTGGTCTCGGGCGATCACGACGGCGGTGGCGAGCGGACCGTCCCGCCACCGCCGCTGGCCACCGCCGCGCCAGGGGTGGCTCCGGTGGCCGAGGACGCGCCGATGCCGACCGCCGCCGGCCTGGCGGCCGTGGTGGCGGCCGCGGCGGCCGACCCGAATCTGGGCCGGCTCGGTGCCCGGGTCTCCGATGCGATGACCGGCCGGGAGCTCTGGACCCAGCAGGCCGATCTGCCGCTGCAGCCGGCCTCGACCAACAAGGCGCTGACCGCGGCCGCGGCCCTGCTGGCGCTGGACGCCGAAGCCCGGATCACCACCCGGGTGATCACCGGCGCCCAGCCCGGGACCGTCGTCCTGGTCGGTGCCGGTGACCCGACGCTGTCGGCGGCACCGCCCGACCAGGACACCTGGTACCGCGGGGCCGCCCGGATCTCCGACCTGGCCGATCAGGTCCGCCGCAGCGGTGTGACGGCGACCGCGGTGCAGGTGGACACCTCGGCTTTCACCGGCCCGACGATGGCGCCGGGCTGGGACCCGCTCGACATCGACGGCGGTGACATCGCGCCGATCGAGCCGGTGATGATCGACGCCGGCCGGACCCAGCCGACGACCGTGGACTCCCGGCGGTCGCGCACCCCCGCGCTGGACGCCGGACGCGCGCTGGCCAGCGCGCTCGGCATCGACCCCGGCCGGGTGAGCCTGGGCGCCGATGCCACCGCTTCGGTGACCGGACGCGAGCTGGGCGCGGTGCGGTCGGCGCCGCTGATCAGCCGGCTGGGCGAGATGATGAACGCCTCCGACAACGTCATGGCCGAAAGCATCGGCCGCGAGGTGGCGGCCGCCATGCACCGGCCCCGGTCCTTCGCCGGCGCCGCCGACGCGGTCACCAACCGGCTGGCCACCGCACACATCGACCTGACCGGCGCGACGCTGCTGGATTCCAGTGGGCTGTCGGTCGAGAACCTGCTGACCGCCCGAAACCTCGACGCGGTGGTGCAGGCGGCGGCCGGTCCGGGCGAGCCGGCGCTGCGCCCGCTGCTGGACCTGCTGCCGATCGCCGGCGGCAGCGGCACGCTGTCCGACCGGTTCCGCGACCCGGTCACCGATCCGGACACGGCCGGCTGGCTGCGCGCCAAAACCGGCTCGCTGACCCGCACCAACGCGCTGGCCGGGGTGGTCACCGACCGCAACTCGCGGGTGCTGACGTTTGCGTTCATCTCCAACGACGCCGGGCCGAGCGGCCGTACCGCGATCGACGCGCTCGCGGCGACCCTGCGGACCTGCGGATGCGGCTCGTGACCGACCCGGCGCTGGACATCGGTCAAGTGGTGGACTGGGGCTTCGCCGCCGCCGTCGGCGCCCGGCTGGCCCGACCGGCGCCGCCGACCACCGAGTACACCCGCCGCCAGGCCGTCGACGACCTGCTCGGCTCCGCCCGGACGGCAGATCCCCTGGTGCGTGAGGTGACCGGATTGGCCGGATTGGGCAGCGAGGTGGCGGTGCCCGACGCCCGGGTCGTCGACCGGCCGCAGTGGATCAGCGCCGCCACCGAGTCGATGCGGGTGATGACCGGCGGCGCCGCCGAACCGGACGGTTTCCTCACCGGGCGGGTGACGGGGGCACAGACCGGCGCGGTGCTGGCGTTCGTCGCATCCGGCATCCTCGGCCAGTACGACCCGTTCGTGCCCGACGGTGCCGATGGCGGCGGCCGGCTGCTGCTGGTGTACCCCAATGTGATCGCGGTCGAGCGGCAACTGCGGGTGCCGCCGGCCGACTTCCGGTTATGGGTGTGCCTGCACGAGGTGACCCACCGGGTGCAGTTCACCGTCAACCCGTGGCTGTCGGGCTACCTGGCGCAGGCCCTCGGGGTGCTGATCGCCGACGGTGGCGGCGACGTCATGGCTGTGGTCGGCCGGCTCGCCGGCTACCTCCGCGGTCGCTGGACCGGCACCCCGGCGGGAAGCCCGTCCGGCGTGCTGGGGCTGCTGCGCGCGGTGCAGTCCGAGCCGCAGCGCGACGCGCTGGACCGGTTGCTGGCGCTGGGCACGCTGCTGGAAGGCCATGCCGACCATGTGATGGACGCGGTCGGGCCGATCGCGGTGCCGTCGGTGGCGACGATCCGCAGCCGCTTCGAGGAGCGGCGCCAGCGCAGTCAGCCGCCGCTGCAACGGCTGCTGCGGGCACTGCTGGGTATCGACGCCAAACTCAGCCAGTACACCCGGGGCAAGGCATTCGTCGACCGGGTGGTGGACCGGGTCGGGATGGACCGGTTCAACGCCATCTGGTCGGGTCCGCACACGCTGCCGCTGCCCATCGAGATCGAAGAGCCGCAGCGGTGGATCGACCGGGTGCTGTAGCGCAGCTGCGCGCGACGGTGGCCAAGTTCGCAGCGGTGCACCTGGCCGGTGCCGACCGCTGGTCGGTGGGGCTGTCCGGCGGACCGGACTCGCTGGCGCTGACCGCAGTCGCCGCCGCACTGCTGCCCACCACCGCGCTCGTCGTTGACCACGGCCTGCAGCGCGACTCGGCACGGGTGGCCGCCACCGCGCGAACGCAGGCGATGCAGCTGGGCTGCGTCGCGGCCCACGTGCTGCGCGTGTCGGTGGGCGTCGAGGGTGGCCCGGAAGGCGCCGCCCGGGCGGCCCGCTACGCCGCACTGGAAGCGGCTCGCGAGGACAGTCCGGTGCTGCTCGGCCACACGCTCGACGACCAGGCCGAGACCGTGCTGCTGGGGCTGGGCCGGGGCTCGGGAACCCGGTCGATGGCCGGGATGCGGCCTTACGATCCACCGTGGTGCCGCCCGCTGCTGCAGGTGCGGCGCGATCTGACCCACGCCGCCTGCGCGGAACGGGGGCTCACGCCGTGGCTGGACCCGCACAACAGTGACCGCCGCTACACCCGCGCCCGGTTGCGCGCCGAGGTGCTGCCGCTGCTGGAGGACGTGCTGGGCGGCGGAGTCGCCGCGGCGCTGGCTCGCACCGCCGCCGCGCTGCGGGAGAACACCGAGCTGATCGATTCACTCGCCGCGCAGGCATTGCCGGCCGCGGCGGTCGGCGCCGGACTGGACACCGGTGCGTTGCAGCCGCTGCCCGGTCCGGTGCGCCGGGCCGTCATCCGGAGCTGGCTGCTGGCCGGCGGCGCCTCCGGCCTCACCGATGGGCAGATCCGCGAGGTGGACCGGCTGGTCACCGGGTGGCGCGGTCAGGGCGGGGTGGCGGTCTCCTCGGCGCTGCGCGCCCAGCGGCTGGTCGCGGGCCGTGTGGACGGCCTGTTGCGGCTGTGGCGCGAACCGGTCTGACCGGATTTTCCGGGTGGCCGTTGGTTGTCGGCCCGCGGGCATGGCAGGCTGTCATGGTGGCGCACACTCCGCCGGAGCTGTACCCGGGCGACATCAAGTCGGTGCTGCTGTCCGAGACGCAGATCCGTGCCCGCACCGCCGAGTTGGGGGCGGCGATCGCCCATGACTACCAGCACTGCCGCGAGCGGGCCGAGGAGGGGGACCTGCTGCTGGTCACCGTGCTCAAGGGTGCGGTGCTGTTCGTCACCGACCTGGCCAGGGCGATACCACTGCCCACCCAGTTCGAGTTCATGGCGGTCAGCTCCTACGGCTCGTCGGCGTCGTCGTCGGGAGTGGTGCGGATCCTCAAGGACCTGGACCGCGATATCAGTGACCGGGACGTGCTGATCGTCGAGGACGTCGTCGACTCCGGGCTGACCCTGTCGTGGCTGTTGCGCAACCTGGCGACCCGGCGGCCGCGGTCACTGCGGGTCTGCACGCTGCTGCGCAAGCCCGATGCGGTGCGCACCGACGTCGACATCGCCTACGTCGGGTTCGACATCCCCAACGAGTTCGTGGTCGGCTACGGCCTGGACTACCGGGAGCGGTACCGCGACCTGCCCTACATCGGCACCCTCGACCCGCCGGTCTACCAGGTCTGATCTCGCCGGACCGGGTGCGCCGGGGCTCAGCCCAGCTGCCAGACCGCGGTCACCGAGAAGCTCACGGTCTGCTGGCCGGGTTCCAACGGGATCGGCGCGGCCAGCGCGCTGCGCGGGGGCGGCGTCCGCACGGGTGCGGGCGAGCCTCCGCCGGATTCCTCGGCGATGGAGATCACCTTGCCGAGTCGCAGCCCGGAGAGCTGCGCGTACTGCTCGGCGCGATTCCTGGCGTCCTCGAACGCGCGGGCCCGCGCGTCGCGGACCAGTTGGGAGTCGTTGTCGATGGAGAAGCTCACCGAGTTGATCCGGGTGGCGTCGCCGCCGGTGCTGACGATCAGCGCCAGCGCCTTGGATGCCGACTCCACCTCCCGGATCTTGACCGTTATCGCGTTGCTGGCGCGATACCCGGTGATCGTCGGGTTGGCCGCGCTGTCGGAGCTGTACTGCGGCTGCAGGCTGACCTGTGTGGTGCTGATGTCTTTGCGATCCACGGCGGCATTGACCAGCGCGTCGATCACCGTCTGCTGGCGTTCGCTGGTCTGGTTCATCGCGGTGGTGACATCGGGCGCGGTGAATTCGATGCTGACGTCGGCGGTCAGCGCATCGGGCACGCCCTGCACCTCGCCGGTGCCGACGACGGTGACCTGGCGGGTGGCGGCCCCCGCCGGCCCCGGATCCGCGTCGCACCCCGACACCCCGATGACCGCCAGGCCGGTCAGGGCCAGGGTGGTCGACCAGCGGGCGGCCAGCTTGGCGCGGTATGCAGTCGGCATGATTGGCACCCTATCGTCTCCCCGGCGGGACGGCTGTGCGGACGGTTGGCCGGGCCGGGCAGCGGATCGGTGCCGAAAAACTCCGCGGTGACGATAGCGTTGCCGTTCGAGCGTGCCGTAGCAGCCGATCCTGGAGGTTTTCATGCAGACCGTCCCACCGTCACGAGCACTGGCGAGCGCGATCGAACCGTTCGCCGGGCAGGTGTACTTCGCCCCGGAGTGCCATCGCGGGTACGCCGCACTCGGCTTCGGACCCAGCCCGGCCACCGCCGGCGGCGTCGAGATGCCCGACGGTGCCGCCTACTTCTGCAGCCGCGGCTCGGTGCTGGGCCAGGCGCCGGGCGAGGTGATCGCCGCCACCTTCGCGGTGTTCAATCCCGCGGTGGTGGTGCCCGCGGTCCGCTACGGCTGGACACTGACCGACGCGAAAACCATCCGCGCGGTACGCGCCGACGGTGCGGTGGGGCAGCTGCGCCGCATCCTGGGGGCCGGCCCGGACGGTGTCGAGCGGGCGGTGCGGTTGCTGCGCCGTGCCACCGACCGGCTGCCGCTCGCGGGCAAGCCGCTGTATGCCGGCATGGTCGCGCAGGAACTGCCGGGTGAACCGCTGGCCGATGCCTGGCAGCTGGCCGACCGGCTGCGGGAATTCCGCGGCGATGCCCACATCGCCGCCTGGACCAGCGCCGGCTTCGACGCGGTCGAGATCGGCTTGATCACCGAGCTGCACGCCGGACACCCGCCGCGCAGCTACATCCGCACCAGGGCGTGGACCGATGACGACCTCGACGCCGGCGAAGAGCGGCTGGCCGCCCGCGGACTGATCGGCGACGGCGCGCTGACCGACGCCGGCCGGGCTGCCCGGGAGGCGGTCGAGGCGGCCACCGACGAAGGGTGCGCACCGATCGTCGCCGCACTCGGCGACGACCTTGACGAATTGGCCGGCCTGGTCGGCGGCTGGTCGCAGCAGGTGCTGGCGGCGGGCGGCTTTCCGGCGGCCGGGCGGCCGGTGCAGCGCTGACCGGTCGGCTACGGCGTGACCAGGATCTTGCAGTGCCGGTCGGGGCCGGCCAGCTCGTCGAACGCCGCCCCCACCGAATCCAGGCCGACCTCGCCGGTGATCAGCGGTGCCACCTCGATCTGCCCCTCGGCGATGGCCCGCAGCGTCGCGGCGAACTCGGCCGGGTCGTAGGCGAGCACGAACTGCACGCTGATCTCCTTGGCGATCGCGAAGAACGGGTGCAGCGTGTCGGCTTCCATGCACACCCCGGCAACGACCAGGCGGCAGCCGACCGGCGCCCGCCGCAGTACGTCGTCGATGATGCCGGGAATCCCGACCGCTTCGAACACCACCCTCGGCGTCACCGTGTCGAATGGCGAGCCCAGGGCCGGGTCGACGGTCCGGTTCGCGCCCATCGCCGTCGCCAGGTCCCGCCGGGCCGGTGAATAGTCCGCTGCCACAACGGCCTCGACACCGCGGCTGCGCAGGGCGGCGACGATGGCGAGGCCGATCGGGCCGCAGCCGAGCACCAGTGCGGTCTCGTCGGGTGCGATGCCGGACCTGTTGACGGCGTGCAGGCCGACCGCCATCGGTTCGGTCAGTGCGGCGTGCCGCGGGTCCAGTCCGTTGGGGATCGGCAGCAGCAGCGGCGCCGACAGCACCATCTTCTCGGCGTAGCCGCCGAGTGTGCTGTTGCTGTAGACGATCGGCTGGATGCCGCCGTCGGACAGCAGCACCGGGATCGAGGTCACCGGGGTTCCCGGCGGGAAGGTGTCGGTGCCGGGGCCGGCCGCCAGCACCTGCGCGCTGAACTCGTGGCCCATGAAGATGTCGGCGTCCAGGTCGACGTCGGCGGCCGGCAGGCCGCGCATCGCCTTCGTCGTCGCCAGCACCTTCCTGCCGTGCGCGGCGAAATGCAGGTCGGAGCCGCAGATTCCGCACGCGGTCACCGCGACCAGCACCTGTCCGGGACCCGGGGTCGGCTCTTCCACGTCGTCGCGGTAGACCATGCGCCCGCCCCGCAGCACCGCGGCCCGCATCAGGTCTGCTCCCGGGTGTGTTCGCTGACCGCCTTGGCGATCGCCTCGCCGGCCCGGCCGAACAACTTGTCGCGCATGCCTTTAGCCCAGTCGTGTGACGCCCGGGGTGCGGTCAGCTGGCCGGTGAAGTGCGGAATCACTTTGCGGGCCAGCAATTCATAGCAGTGGTAGGTGGCGGCCGGTGACGCCCAGTCGTGGCCGAGCAGCAGCAGGGTGCCGAAGCCGCCGGAACGTTCCAGCAGGCCGGTGATGTGATCGATGGCGTCCTCCGGGCTGCCGATGCAGCAACTGCCGGCCTCGGCGTAGCGCTCGACGAATTCCCGTGGTGATCGGGTCTGATCTTCGATCGTGCTGCCCAGCGGGACGAATCCGGCGGCGCCGAAGTAGTCGGCGAAATCGGGCAGGCCGTAGGTGCAGTCCTCGATGGCCTGGTTGCGGGTGTCGGCGATGTGCATGATGCTCAACACCCGCCAGCCGGACCGGTCCGGCTCGTCGCGACCGGCCTGAGCCGCCTGATCGCAGACCACGTCCCACGCGGTCTCCAGTGCCGCAAAACCGCCCGGCACCGACATCGACAACGACAGCAGCGACGTGCCCAGCGCCCCGGCCAGTCGCGGTCCGGACGGCGAGATCATCGCCGCGGTGGAGATCTCCGGATACGGCCAGCTGTAGGGCCGGATGTGCAGCGCGGCGTCGCGCAGGGTGAACCAGTCCGAGTGCCGGTTGATGCGTTCGCCGGGCTCGGCGCGGAACAGCGCCAGGATGGCCTCCAGCGACTCCTGCATCATCCGGCGCTGCTCGACGGGATCGATGCCCATCATGTGGGCGTCGGTGGGCAGCGCCCCGGGGCCGGCGCCGAACATCACCCGGCCGCGGGTGAGGTGATCCAGCAGCACCCACCGGTCGGCCACCATCAGCGGGTGGTGGTAGGGCAGCGAGACCACCCCGGTGCCCAGCCGGATGTGGTTGGTGCGCTCGGCCGCCGCGGCGATGAACACCTCGGGGCAGGCGATCAGTTCGTAACCGCCGGAGTGGTGCTCGCCGAACCAGGCTTCGTCGAAACCCAGCCGGTCCAGGGCGACGACCCGCTCCAGATCGTATTCCAGTGCGACCGTGGGTGATTGGCCCAGGGCGTGGAACGGGGTGATGAAGACGCCGAAGCGCAGCGGCCGGCTCATGACAACTCCAGTCCGTCGAGGAACTCCAGTAGCACGGCGTTGACCTCGTCGGGCCGTTCCTGCTGCAACCAGTGGCCGGCGCCGTCGATCAGCACTTCGCGGTAGGGGCCGGTGACGATTTCGGTGGCCCGATCGCGGCTCATGAAGCCGGCGACCAGATCCTCGGTTCCGGTGACGAACAGCGCCGGCATGTCGATGGTGGCGGCAACCGGGTCGGCCAGGATCTCCCAGTTGCGATCCATGTTGCGATACCAGTTCAGCCCGCCGGTGAACCCGGTGCGGGTGAACTCGGCGATGTAGTGGTCGAGCTCGGACGCGCTGATCCAGTCCGGCAGCCCGTCGGGCTCGGGGAGCCGCTCGACCAGGCCCGCAGGGCCGGGCCGGACCATCCGCAGCGCCGCCGCCCTGTCATCGGCGAGCCGCGGGCCGGTCATGATCCGGCGGATGGAGGTGGCCGGATCCGCCCCCAGTTCGGCGTCGGCGACCCCCGGTTGCTGGAAATAGAGCATGTAGAAGAAGTTCTCGCCGAAGATCTTGCGGAACGCGTGTGTCGGCGGGACCTGCGGCCTCGGCACCGGCGGGACGCTCAATCCCGCCACGGCGGCCACCCGGTCGGGATGCAACTGGGCGGCGGCCCAGACCACCGGGGCGCCCCAGTCGTGGCCGATCCAGACCGCTCGCCGCGCGGCCGGGTCGTCCAGGTCATCGAGCAGCCCGACCAGGTCGGCGGTGAGCGCGGCGATGTCATAGGCCTCGACGGAGTCCGGCCGTGACGAGCCGCCATAGCCGCGCTGGTCGGGGGCCAGCACGTGAAAGCCGGCGTCGGCCAGCACCGGTATCTGGTGGCGCCAGGAGTAGGCCAGCTCCGGGAAGCCGTGAGCGAGGATCACCACCGGGGCGCCCGGATCGCCGGCCTCGGTGACCCGCAGTCGCACGCCGTTGGTATCGACTAACCGCTCGGTCGAAGTGGCCATGCCCAACCAAAGCACAGACCGCGCCGGGCTGGACAGACTTTGACGACCTGGCTGTCGGCGTAGGCGACCCAATCGCTAGCGGTAGCCTGAACATGCCCAGCTGCGACGGGAAGGACTTCGCCGACTCCATGATGTTCAGGGCCGATGCTTGATGAACCGAAAAAACGTGATCCGCACACTGACGGCGATCGCGATCGTGCTGTTGCTCGGCTGGTCGTTCTTCTATTTCAGTGACGACACCCGCGGATACCAACCGGTCGACACCTCGGTGGCGGTTGCCCAGATCCACGACGGCAACGTCAAGAGCGCCCAGATCGACGATCGCGAGCAGCAACTGCGGCTGACCCTGGACAGGCCGATCAGCGGCTCCGAAGGCTCCGGCGCGGGCTCCGGCAAGACCGGCAAACAGACCGACAAGATCATCACCAAGTACCCGACCGGGTACGCGGTCAGCCTCTACGATGCGCTGACCGACAAGAAAGCCCAGGTCAACACCGTCGTCAACCAGGGCAGCATCCTGGGTTCGCTGGTCATCTACCTGTTGCCGCTGCTGCTGCTGGTCGGACTGTTCGTGATGTTCTCCCGGATGCAGGGCGGTGCCCGGATGGGCTTCGGCTTCGGCAAGTCACGGGCCAAACAGCTCGGCAAGGACATGCCCAAGACCACCTTCGCCGACGTGGCTGGCGTCGACGAGGCGGTGGAGGAACTCTACGAGATCAAGGACTTCCTGCAGAACCCGTCGCGGTACCAGGCGCTGGGCGCCAAGATCCCCAAGGGTGTGCTGCTCTACGGGCCGCCCGGCACCGGCAAGACACTGCTGGCGCGGGCGGTGGCGGGCGAGGCCGGCGTTCCCTTCTTCACCATCTCCGGGTCGGACTTCGTGGAGATGTTCGTCGGGGTGGGGGCGTCTCGGGTGCGGGACCTGTTCGACCAGGCCAAACAGAACGCTCCGTGCATCGTGTTCGTCGACGAGATCGACGCCGTCGGCCGGCAGCGCGGCGCCGGCCTGGGCGGTGGCCATGACGAGCGCGAGCAGACGCTGAACCAGCTGCTGGTGGAGATGGACGGCTTCGGCGAGCGGGCCGGCGTCATCCTGATCGCGGCCACCAACCGGCCCGACATCCTCGACCCCGCGCTGCTGCGCCCCGGCCGGTTCGACCGGCAGATCCCGGTGTCCAACCCCGACATCGCGGGCCGGCGCGCGGTGCTGCGGGTGCACGCCAAGGGCAAGCCGATGGCCCCGGACGCCGACCTGGACGGGCTGGCCAAGCGCACCGTCGGCATGTCGGGCGCCGACCTGGCCAACGTGATCAATGAGGCGGCGCTGCTGACCGCGCGGGAGAACGGCACGGTGATCACCAGCGCCGCCCTGGAGGAGGCGGTCGACCGGGTGATCGGCGGACCCCGGCGCAAGGGCCGCATCATCAGCGAGACCGAGAAGAAGATCACCGCCTACCACGAGAGTGGGCACACCCTGGCGGCGTGGGCGATGCCGGACATCGACCCGGTGTACAAAGTCACCATCCTGGCCCGGGGCCGCACCGGCGGGCATGCGGTGGCGGTGCCCGAGGAGGACAAGGGCCTGCGGACCCGCTCGGAGATGATCGCGCAACTGGTGTTCGCGATGGGCGGCCGGGCCGCCGAGGAGCTGGTGTTCCGGGAGCCGACCACCGGCGCGGTCTCCGACATCGAAAAGGCCACCGGGGTGGCCCGCGCGATGGTCACCGAGTTCGGGATGAGCGCCAAGCTGGGAGCGGTCAAATACGGCAGCGAGCGCGGCGACCCGTTCCTGGGCCGGACCATGGGCACCGCGCCGGACTACTCGCACGAGGTGGCCCGCGACATCGACGACGAGGTGCGCAAGCTGATCGAGGCCGCGCACACCGAGGCCTGGGAGATCCTCACCGAGCACCGCGACGTGCTCGACACCCTGGCCGGCGAGCTGCTGGAGAAGGAGACCCTGCACCGCGCCGAGCTGGAGACGCTGCTGGGCGGCGTCGTCAAGCGGCCGCGGCTGACCATGTTCGACGACTTCGGCGGCCGGGTTCCGTCGGACAAGCCGCCGATCAAGACGCCCGGCGAGCTGGCCATCGAGCGGGGCGAGCCGTGGCCGCCGCCGATGCCGGAACCCGCGTTCAAGGCCGCCATCGCACAGGCCAGCCGGGACGCCGACGCGGTGCGCGGGCAGGTGGGTCCCAACGGCGCCAACGGCGCACCCGGTGCCGACCCGCCGGAGGGCGCCCAGCCCGACTACGGCGCCCCGCCCGGCTGGCAGGCGCCAGGCTGGCCGCCGCCGCCGCACCAGCCCGGCTACTGGTACCCGCCGCCGACCCCCACCCAGCACTGGCCGCAACCGCAGCAGCACGAGTCCGGCCAGCCCTATCCGGCCCACCAGCCCTATCAGCCGTATCCGGCGCCCGGTGCGCAGGTGCCGGCCGGCCCACCGGCCGCGGGGCGGCCCACCGGCCAGCCGGGCCGGGACGCCGGCCAGCCGGGCCGGGACGCCGAGCGACCCGAACAGCCGACCGATGGCTGACACCGCGGCGGGGAATTCCTCGCCGGTGACGCTGCGGCGCCCGGTGTTCGACCAGGCCCGCGTCGAGGCTGCGGTGCGCGAGCTGCTCTGCGCGGTCGGCGAGGACCCCGACCGGCCGGGCCTGCTGGACACCCCGGCCCGGGTGGCGCGGGCCTACCGGGAGGTGTTCGCCGGGCTCTACACCGATCCGGATACCGTGCTGGAGACCACGTTCGACGAGGGGCACGACGAACTGGTGCTGGTCAAGCAGATCCCGATGTACTCGACCTGCGAACACCACCTGGTGTCCTTTCACGGGGTGGCGCACGTCGGCTACATCCCCGGCAGGGACGGCCGGATCACCGGGCTGTCCAAGCTCGCCCGGGTGGTGGACCTGTACGCCAGGCGTCCCCAGGTCCAGGAGCGACTCACCGGTCAGATCGCCGATGCGGTGATGCGCAAGCTCAAACCGCGCGGCGTCATCGTGGTGGTCGAGGCCGAGCACCTGTGCATGGCGATGCGCGGCGTCCGCAAGCCCGGTGCGGTCACCACCACCTCGGCGGTGCGGGGGCAGTTCAAATCCGACAGCGCATCCCGAGCCGAAGCCCTGGAACTCATCCTGCGCAAGTGAAACCGATCGGAATGAACGTAGCGCGGCGGACCCCCGGCTTTAGCCGTGGGGGTGAGCG
>CAZGGK010000061.1:0-26218 GCA_964525125.1 uncultured Mycobacterium sp. | reverse complement strand
GCTGGCAACCGGCGGATTCAAACCCCGGCTACACCGTCAATCATGAAGAGCCGGTTTCAGCCCCCTGGTCAGCGACGTCGACGTCGCGCTGATCCTCACCGATCCGGCCGGCCCCACCGACCGGGAGCTTGTCGACGGCGTGCTCGGCGAGGTCCGCGGCCTCGGCTCGCAACTGCACTCCCGGGTCTCGATCTTCTGGGGAACCATCGAATTCCTGCGCGACGGCACCGGGGACGGCCGGTTCCCGCCGCTGGACCGGCTCTGCCTGTTCGAACACGGCCGGCTGCTGCACGGCACCGACATCCGAGCCGCGCTGTCACCTCCGAGCCGATCCGAGCTGGTGGTGGCCGGGGCCCGATTCGCACTGGACCTGCTCGCCGACGGCGTCATCGGCTACGCGGCGGACCCCGCGCGGCTCCTCGGCAACGGTGTGCGCCCGACGACGAAGACGGTCTTGTTCCCGGTGCGCTTCCTGTTCACCGCCGACACCGGCCTGGAGGGCACCAACGACGCCGCGGTGCAGCACTACTCGGCACACCACCAGGGCCCCGCCGCCGACTTGGTCGCCGCGGCCTTCCGGTGGCGGACCGGCCCGCCGGACGGCGACGTGGCGGCCGCACTGCTCAGCCGGGGCTTCGTCCCGCTCTACGACGACTACCTGGCCGACCACGTCGAGCGGCTGCGCTCGCTGGGCGAGACCGAGTTGGCCGGCCGGTTCGGCCGGTGGCGGTCCCGGCTCCACGGCCGCCCGTAGTCCGATTCGCCTGCCGGGTCTGTGCCGTCCCCGCGGGGTTCGAGGATGCTGCGCCGGCGCATGTCCACCGACAGGCCGAAGGCATCCGCCCGGTTGCGGGTGCCGACGATGTCCTGGGCCTGCTTGGCGATGACCTCGCACTGCGGGTCGAGGCCGCCGTACCGGGTGCCCTCCGCCCCGCTCGGCGGGCCGGCCACCAGCCGCTCCTGGAACTCGTGCTGGTCGATCGGCGGCAGCACCGCGTTCCACACCGGGAAGCCGGCCAGGAACGTCTCGCCGAAGACGACCAGTTGCGCGCCGCCCGCGGCTGCGCCGGTGGTCACTTCAAGCCGGACCGTTCGGCCGGCAACCGACGGGACCGCCCTGAATTCGCTATGCTTCAGTCCTCGCCCGATCCGCAGACGGCGGGCGCCCGGAAGGGAGATCGAAGATGGGTTGGCGTTCCCTGGCCGCGGCCGTCCTGACGGTTTTGACGGTGGCGACCGGCTTCGAGGTTCTCGTGATAGTTCAGCCCGGCGGGGTGGCGCGCGCCGATGTGTGCGCCAGTGTCGGCCGGCGGGTCCGGGTCGGCGGCTGCACCAACATCGCCGGCGCGGTCGCCAACTACGCCCCGCCCCCGACCTATTACGCGCCGCTGCCCGAGGACTACCCCCCGCCGCCGCCGGCGCCGTAGCAGCCGTCTAGTTGACCAGCGGATCGGCGGTCAGTTCACACCGGTTCTGCAAGTCGGTCAGCGGCTGGCGAATGGCCCGCAGGTCGGCATGGACCTGCGGGTTGGCGTCCATGTAATCCTGCACCTGCTGACGGAAGTCGGCGGTGCCGCGCTGACCCTTCAAGCCGGTGAAGAAGTCGTTGGTGTCGGGGTGGGCGAACAGGTAGCCCGAGGTCGCCGCCGCCACCTCCGCCGACACCCTGGCCAGGTCTGCCGCCGTGCAGTTGGGCGGTGCCGGATCCGGACCCGACGGGTCGGCCAGCGCCGATCCGGTTCCCAGCAGCAGGGCGCCGGCGGCCGCGCCTGCCGCCAATCCGGAAGTGACCAACCCGAAGAGCGCCATCGTCATCTCCTTCACGAAATCGCCGAGAACCGCACCCGCAAACATAGGCGATCAGGTCGGCGGTCGCGACCGAACGAACCGAATTAGCGCCCGGTCCCGGGCCGGTCCGCGGGGGCGGGGCGGCGCCCGGCGGCGCCAACCCGGACGAATCCTACGGGGTCAGGTTGAGCAGCTGGTCGATCGTGTAGGTGCCGAACCCGATGGCGTTGAGGAAATCCTCGATCGACGTGGTGTCGACCACGTGCTGGGTGCTCAGCGCGGCCGGGTTGACGATCAGGCTGTCCAGCGCGTCCTGCAGCGTGAACGAACCCAGCGGCTGGCTGTTGACCTGCAGGTTGCTGATGAACGTGGCCAGGTCCTGGGTGGCGGGCATCTGCGCCCAGTTCAGCAGCTGAGCCAGGGTGACGCTGCCCAGCGGTTGCAGGGTGGGCGGGTTCGGCCCGTTGTCGCCGTAGCCGGGCGCGGAGTTCGACGTGTTCAGGTTGACCATCAGGTTGTCGATGAACTGCCGGAATGTGGTGCTGCTGTTGAAGTTCATCGCCTGGCCCACGGTGTAGTTGGCCAGGGTGTTGGAGGTCAGGTTGCCGTTGGAGTCCTTCATGTACGCGTGCTGCAGCACATCGCCCAGCTTGGAGCTGCCGGTCACCGTGTAGGTGCCGCCGCCGTACTGCGGCGCCTTGACACACGGGATGACGCTGTCCAGGGTGCTGCCGGTGGTGAAGACGCCCAGGCCGCACACCAGCGAGAGCGCAGTCGCGAACCACCCGCCCTGGTCGCCCTGCCCCAGGTGGGAGAACGCGTCGCCGATGGACTCGTTGCCCCGGAAGCCCAGCAGTGGCAGCAGCTGGTCGACGGTCATGTTCGCGATGCTGAAGTGCTGCTCCACCCCGAGCAGCGTCTGGGTGCTGGGGATGCCCAGCGGCGTCAGCACGAAGTCCATCTTGGTGTCGAGCATCTGCATCCCGGCCAGCGCCTGGTCCACCGTCATCGTCGGCGGCAGATGCAGGGCGGTCATCACGTCGCCGATGGTGATGTTCTGCAGGCCGAGGTCCTGCAGCAGCGGGGTGATCCCCAGCGACAGGGTGATGTTGGACGCGCCCAGCAGATCGCCCATGGTGCCGGCCCCGGCGAACAGTTCCGCGGGCGTCTTGTAGCCGATCCCCAGCGAGTCCAGCAGCCACTGCAGGCTCTCGTTGAAGGTCGGGGTCGGGTTGGTGGTTCCGGTGAGGTCGGTGAGCACGAAGTCGTAGTGGACGGTCTCGACGAGGCCGGCGGCCACCGGCACCGCGGGGGCGGCGACGAGGCCGGCGGCGCCCAGGACGGCGGTGACGGCCAGCGCACCGGCGCGCTTCGCCGACCGGTGCCGCCGAGCCGGCTGGGCCGCGGGAACCGTGCGGCGACTCGGGCGCGGCGACCGCTGTTTGCGGTGCTTCGCGCTGGGAGTCGCAGACATGGATGCCCCCTTCTTCGCAAGGCCCGTGTGACCGAATCGTGATTGAGACTCAGTGTGACGTAACTTATATTGATCTCAGGCTAATGTCAACCGGAGCCAGCCCGGTCAGCTGGCAGTTTGCTGTGCGTCTGGCGTGTCGACACGGCGCGGCTAGGGAATCGGGGCCAGGCCCAGCAACTGGTCCAGGGTCAAGGTGCCCAGGCCGATACCGATCAGGTAGTCGCCGATCTGCGTGCTGTCGACCACGCCCGGCGGCGGGACCGCGGTCTGGTTCGCGCCGAGGAACCAGTCCAGCGCCTGCGCGACGGTCTGGTTGCCCAGGGTGTCGGTTGGGTCGGCGCCGATCTGCAAGCTGGAGAGCAGTTGGTCCAGCGGCTGGCCGGGACTGATCTGGAGCTGGTTGAGCAACTGCTCCAGGGTGGCGTCGCCGAGCTTGCCGGTGGTGCCGCCGACGGTGTAGTCCAGGCCGTCCACCACGTTCTGCAACGTCGTGGTGTCGGTGAAGCCCAGCACCTTGCCCAGTGTCATGCTGCCGATGAAACTGGCGAAGCCGCCCCGGCCGAGGAACTCACCGAGCGTGAGGCTGGTCTCGATGCCCATGGCCGACAGCGCCACATCCAGGGTGGTGGTGGGCTGCAGCCCGACCAGCGGCAGGAAACCCTCCAGACCTCCGACGCCCAGGCCGGTCATCAGGTTGTCCATGGTCATGGCGGAGCTCGCGATGCCGAGTTGGCCGATGAGCTGGCTCAGCGTCTCACCGCCCACCCCCAGCCGGTCCACCAGGCCGGCCAGCGTGGTTTCGGCGTTGACACCCAGCCCGCCCATCAGCTGGTTCAGCGTGACATCGGCCAGCTTCCAGTGCTGCAACGCTTGGTCCAGGGTCGCGCCGTCCGGCAGGCCGGAGATCTGCAGGATGCCGCCGATCGTCTGGTTCTGCAGACCCAGGTCGGTGAAGACGGTGCTCAGCGGGGCCTGCGTGGAGAGGTTGAGCCAGCCGAGCACTTCGCCGATGCTTGCCGACGTGCCGGTGAAGGGGTTGGTGACCAGCTGCGGCAGCGTCTTCTGGCCCACCCAGAACACGTAGTCCAGCGTGAACTTCAGGAACTGGTCGAAGCCGGAGTTGGCGGCGGCGGCGAAGGCGTCCCCGGCGGCGGTCAGCGCGATGCCGTGCCGGGCGTGCCCGGGCGCGTGCGGGCCCGGCAGGGCCGGCGCCACGCCGAGCAGCGACGTGCCGGCGACGACGGTGGCGGCGGCCAGTGCGGCGGTCCTTGCGGCGGCCCGGGCAGACACCGAGCCGGCCCGGCGAGCCGGCCGCCGGATGGGCGACGGCGGCAAAGGGTGCTGCAGCCCGTCGACGTTCGCAGACATGACGTTCCCTCTCCGACACAAGTTGCTGTGATCGTACTGTGATTCGCTCAGCTTCGGTAGCGCATTCCGGTTCTTGTTTCGCAGCGAACGTGCGGGAAAACGGGAACTAGTCCGGCGGATCGGCCGGGTACACGCATCCTCGCCGCAGCCGGCCGGGGGACGGAGAAACGGCGCACCGGCCATGACCGGGTGTTGCCACCCGGATCATGGCCGGTGCGCCGTTTGGTGGAGCGTTCCAGCTCACGCTGGGTGCCGACTACCCGATCACACCCACGGCGTGACGCCGCCCAGACCCAGCAGGTCGAGGATGTCCAGCGGGGTCCAGACCGGCGGAGTCGCGCCGTTGGAGGACGTCAGCATGCTGTCCAGGAAGTCCTGAACCGTGGTGGTGCCGTTCACCAGCGCGTCGTGCGTGACGCCATCCGCCGCGGTGCCGGTCGGGTTGACCTCCAGCAGCTGCAGGAAGCTGGCCAGGCTGCTGGCGCCGAGGGTGGTGGCACCGCCCAGGCCCATCGGCAGCTGGTCAAGGTTCCACGCGATCGACTTGGACGGGTCCAGGGTCAGCCAGCCCAGGATGTCGGCCAGCGACACCTGCCCCAGGTTGGTGATGGAGGCGTTGCCCGGGTCGGTCCAGTGCACGTTGCCGACAATGGTCGCCAGGGTGTCGGTGCTGCTGACGCCCAGCAGCTGGCCCAGGGTCATCGTGCCGACCGTCGACAGCAGACCGCCGCTGCCCATCAGGCCGTCCAGGGTGGTGGTGGCGCCCAGCGCCCCGCCGGTCAGCTTGTCGATGCCGACCACCAGGTCAGTGCCGGGTGCCAGGCCCATCAGCGGCAGGAAGCCCTCCAGTCCACCGATGCCCAGGCCGGTGAACAGGTTGTCCATGG
The DNA here is from genome assembly GCA_964525125.1 of uncultured Mycobacterium sp. Taxonomy (GTDB): domain Bacteria; phylum Actinomycetota; class Actinomycetes; order Mycobacteriales; family Mycobacteriaceae; genus Mycobacterium. The sequence continues at coordinate 20,701 of CAZGGK010000061.1, read as the reverse complement.
TGGCCCCGCTCTGGATGCCCAGCATGCCGAGCAGCTCGGGCAGCGTCATCGTGCCCATGCCCACCTTGTCGACCAGCTGAAGAACGGTGGTGGCAACGCCGTCCGGCAGCGGGCCGGTGCCGCCGGTGCCGGTCAGGATGCCGTTCAGGGTCAGGCCGCCCAGCGATCCCAGCGGGCCGGTGGTCATCAGCGCGGTCAGCGTGTCACTCGGGTTCAGGCCGAACAGCACCGCGCTCAGGTTGATGTTCTGCAGCCCGAGGGCGTTGAACAGATCACCGATCGTCGAGCTGTGCGACAGGGACGACCCGCCCAGCAGGCTGTCCAGGGTGGTGGTGTTGTTCGGGTCGAACAGCTGGCCCGGGGTCTTGGTGCCGATGCCCAGCATGTTGTTGAGCAGGAACACCATGCTCTGCTGGAAGGTGGGGAAGGTCGGGCCGGAGGTACCGGTCATCGCGGCCGCGTTGGCGATGTCGTCAGCCGCGGAGGTGAGCTGAATTTCGTGCTGGACCGTGCCGAGCAGGCCCGTGGTGTGTACCGGTGCCGCCGGGACGCCGCCGAAGATGGCGGCACCAGCGAAGACGGTGCCGGCGGCGAACGTGCTGAAGAGCACTGTTCCCCTTTGCGGAGTGGACATACCTGAGTCCTTTCAGATCCTCTGACGTTGTGGTGCTGTGATGTTCACAGACCGGCTTAACTTATAGTGATCTCAGTCTCGTGTCAACATCTTCCGATGCTCGAATGGCCGCCCGGCGTGAACGTCCCGGCCCTGCCCACCCGCACCGATACTCAGCGACCCGCTTATTCGTTCCGTCGCATTCCCGCTGCTCGGGAAGCATCCGCGAGGATTGCCGGCCGGGCGCCGAGAACCCGGTGAATTTCGCTCCGCATCCGTCCTCGCGGACTCACCGCATGCTTACTTATGTGAACTAGATATCGAAGTACGCAATTAGAGTATGGCCAGAGAAGACTTAGCAGTTGTGATATTCCTGTGTATTGACTGGACAGTCGCTGTCGAAATTCATCGGCGTCTGCTCACCTGATTCCATCCCGCTCAGCGGACCTGCGGGAAACCGCGGCCGCCGCGTCGTCCTCCCCGTACCCCGACGGACCGGGGTGCCCCTGCGGCGGCATCGAACGGCACGTCTGCCGGGTCGGCCGGTCAGACGGTCCGGCGGCTGGTGAAGCTGTGCCGCCGGCCGGTCAGCGGATCGTCGAACTCCAGGCGGTGCGCCAACAGCCGCAACGGCGTGCCGAAGTCACCGGGTGCGGGGTCGAGGATGCGCGGGTAGAGCGGGTCGCCGTCGATGGGCAGGCCGACGGCGTTCATGTGCACCCGCAGCTGGTGAGTGCGCCCGGTGCGCGGGGTGAGCCGGTAGCGGGCGCCGTCGGCCTCGATCAGGGTCTCGGCGTTGGGCTCGCCGGGCTCCTCGACGGCCTGCAGCCGGCCGCGGCGTTTGACGATGCGGCTGCGCACCACCCGCGGCAGGCCGGCCCGCGGGTCGGCCGACGACACCGCCAGGTAGACCTTGTGCGCGGCGCCGCGGGCGAACACGCCCTGATAGGCGCCGCGCACCTCGCGGCGGGTGGTGAACACCAGCACCCCGGCGGTCAGCCGGTCCAGCCGGTGCGCCGGGCTCAGCTCGGGCAGGCCCAGTTCGCGACGCAGCCGGACCAGCGCCGTCTGGGCGACGTGCCGGCCGCGCGGCATGGTGGCCAGGAAGTGCGGCTTGTCGACCACCACCAGGTGCTCATCGCGGTAGAGCACCGGGATGCCGAACGGCACCGGCACCTCGTCGGGCAGGTCTCTATATATATAGACACACGCACCGGCCGCCAGCACCGTCGTCGCGTCGATGGCCGTGCCGTCGGCGCGCAGCACGTCCCCGGCGTCGATCTTCGCCCGCGCGTCCGGCCCGAACCGGGCCCGCAGCTCGTCGGCGACCCGGCCGCCCGTCAGCCGCAGCCGGGCCGGGCCGAGGCCGTCGCGCACCGGCAGCGGGGCGGGTCGGGTGCGGGTCACGTCGTCCGGCCGGCTCAGTCCAGCGGCACCGGTTCGAGGATCTCCGCGCGCGCCTCCGGAGCGCTGGCCCGCAGCGCGTCGGCGGAGGCGTCGTCGGGCTGGGTCTGGGAGAGCACCTCGGCCTCCACCCGCGCGGTGTAGTTGGCCACCTCCTCGTCGATGTCGTCGTCGTCCCAGCCCAGGATCGGCGCCACCACCTGCGCCACCTCGAGGGCGCAGTCCACCCCGCGGTGCGGATATTCGATGGAGATCCGCATCCGCCGGGTCAGCACGTCCTCCAGGTGCAGTGCGCCCTCGGCGGCGGCGGCGTAGGCGGCCTCGACCTTGAGATAGATGGGCGCCTCGGTGATCGGCTCCAGCAGTGCGGGGTCCGCCGCGGCCAGCGCCAGCACCTCGTGGATCAGCGAACCGTAGCGGTCCAGCAGGTGCCGGACCCGGTAGGGGTGCAGCTCGTACTGCGCGCCGACGTGCTCGGCCTGGTTGACCAGCGCGAAGTACCCGTCCGCGCCCAGCAGCGGCACCTTCTCGGTGATCGACGGCGCCACCCGCGCCGGGATGTACTCGGCGGCGGCGTCGACGGCGTCGGCGCCCATCACCCGGTAGGTGGTGTACTTGCCGCCGGCGATCGCCACCAGGCCCGGCGCCGGCACCGCCACCGCATGCTCGCGGGACAGCTTGGAGGTGTCGTCGGACTCCCCGGCCAGCAGCGGGCGCAGCCCCGCGTACACCCCGTCGATGTCGGCGTGGGTCAGTGGGGTGGCCAGCACGGTGTTGACGTGGCCCAGGATGTAGTCGATGTCGGCCTTGGTGGCCGCCGGGTGGGCCAGGTCGAAGTTCCAGTCGGTGTCGGTGGTGCCGATGATCCAGTGCGTGCCCCACGGGATGACGAACAGCACCGAACGCTCGGTGCGCAGGATGATCGCCACCTCGGACACGATCCGGTCCCGCGGCACTACGATGTGCACCCCCTTGGAGGCGCGCACCCGGAACCGGCCGCGCTGGTGCGACAGCGCCTGGATCTCGTCGGTCCACACCCCGGTGGCGTTGACGACGACGTGGCCGCGCACCTCGGTGAGGGTGCCGTCCTCGGAGTCGCGGGCCCGCACCCCGATCACCCGGTCGCCTTCCCGCAGCAGCGCCACCACCTGGGTGGACGAGCGGACCACCGCGCCGTAGTGCGCGGCGGTGCGCGCGACGGTCATGGTGTGGCGGGCGTCGTCGACGACGGTGTCGTAGTAGCGGATGCCGCCGATCAGCGAGCTGCGTTTCAGGCCGGGGCTGAGCCGTAACGCACCCGCGCGGGTGAGGTGCTTCTGAGCCGGCACCGACTTGGCGCCGCCCAGCTGGTCGTAGAGGAAGATGCCGGCGGCCACGTAGGGCCGTTCGGTCCAGCGCTGTTTGAGCGGGTACAGGAACGGCAGCGGCTTGACCAGGTGCGGCGCCAGCGTGGTCAGTGACAGCTCGCGCTCGTGCAGCGCCTCTCTCACCAGCCCGAACTCCAGCTGCTCGAGGTAGCGCAGGCCGCCGTGGAACATCTTCGATGAGCGGCTGGAGGTGCCGGAGGCGAAGTCGCGGGCCTCGACCAGCGCCACCTTCAGGCCGCGGGTGGCGGCGTCGAGCGCACAGCCCGCACCCACCACCCCGCCGCCGATGACGACCACGTCGAACTGCTCGCTGCCCAGCTGCTGCCAGGCCCGGGCCCGCTGCTGCGGGCCGAGGGTCACGCTCGTCGCTGCGTTAAGCACGCGTCCCAGGCTACGGGGCGCCGTTCCGGATCGCCGAGCGTGTACTCAGAACGAAAAATCGGCCCGGATCTGGTGCTCAGTACACGTTCGGCGCAGCAGGGGCGCGGGTGCTGCGCGCCGGGGCCTCAGTCCAGGTCGTCGTGGGTCATCAGGCGGCGGGCCGCCTCGGTCAGCGACCCCGACAGCGACGGGTACACCGCCAGCGTCTGCGCCAGGTCGGAGACCGTGATCCGGTTCTGTACCGCCAGCGCGATCGGCAGGATCAGCTCGGAGGCGATCGGGGCGACCACCACCCCGCCGATCACCACCCCGGTGGCCGGCCGGCAGAACAGCTTGACGAAGCCGTAGCGCATCCTGCTCATCTTCGCCCGGGCGTTGGTCTGCAGCGGCAGCATCACGGTGCGGGCCGGCACGGTGCCGTCGTCGATCTGGGCCTGCGGCACCCCGACCGCGGCGATCTCCGGGCGGGTGAACACCGCCGCCGCCACGGTCCGCAGCCGGATCGGGGTGACCGCCTCGCCCAGCGCGTGATAGATCGCGATCCGGCCCTGCATCGCCGCCACCGACGCCAGCGGCAGCAGCCCGGTGCAGTCGCCGGCCGCGTAGATACCGGCCACCTTCGTGCGCGACACCCGGTCGACGGGCAGGTAGCCGCCCGGTCCCAGCTCGATGCCGACCCTGTCCAGGCCCAGGCCGGCGGTGTTGGGGGTGGAGCCGACGGTGATCAGGGCGTGGCTGCCCGCCACGGTGCGGCCGTCGACCATGCTGACCAGCACCCCGGTGTCGGTGCGGACCACCGACGCGGCCCGGGCGTTCTTGACCAGGGTGACCCCGCGTTCGGCGAACACCGCTTCGAGCACCTTGGCGGCGTCGGGGTCCTCGTGCGGCAGCACCCGGTCGCGGCTGGCCACCACGGTGACCTTGACGCCCAGCTCGGTGTAGGCGTGCACGAACTCCGCGCCGGTCACCCCGGAGCCGACCACGATCAGGTGCTCCGGCAGGGTGTCCAGGTCGTAGACCTGCCGCCAGGTCAGGATGCGCTCGTCGTCCGGCTGGGCGGTCGCCAGCACCCGCGGGCTGGCGCCGGTGGCGATCAGCACCACGTCGGCCTCTTTGACGGTGGTGACGCCGTCGCGGCCGGTGACCCGGATGCGGTGGTGGGCCAGGCCCGGCGTCGGATCGGTGAGTTCGCCGCGACCGGCGATCACCTCGACACCGGAGTTGACCAGCTGGGTCGTGATGTCCTGCGACTGCGCCGCGGCCAGCGCCTTGACCCGCTCGTGGATCTGGCTGATCGTGACCTCGGCGTCGCCGATGTCGATCTGGTAGCCCAGATACGGCGCGCGGCGCAGTTCGGTGCGGACCCCGGACGACGCGATGAACGTCTTGGACGGCACGCAGTCGGCCAGCACGCAGGCGCCGCCGACACCGTCGGCGTCGACCACGGTGACCTGGGCGATGTCCGGGCCCCGCGACGCGGCGACCAGCGCCGCCTCGTAACCGGCCGGGCCGCCGCCGAGGATCACGATCCGGGTCGGCGTCTGGGAAGCCTGGGGAGCCACAGCGAATAACCTACTGCGATCCCGCCGTCTAAGCTCTTTGCCGTGCCGCTTTACGCCGCCTACGGATCCAACATGCATCCCGAGCAGATGCTGCAGCGGGCACCGCATTCGCCGATGACCGGCACCGGGTGGCTGCACGGCTGGCGGCTGACCTTCGCCGGCGAGGACATCGGCTGGGAGGGCGCGCTGGCAACGGTCGTCGAAGACCCGGATTCGATGGTGTTCGTCGTGCTCTACGACGTGACGCCGGCCGACGAGGCGAACCTGGACCACTGGGAGGGCTCGGAGTTCGGCATCCACAAGAAGATCCGCTGCCGGGTGGAGACCACCGCCGAGCCGGCGCTGGCCTGGCTGTATGTGGTCGACGCCTGGGAGGGCGGGCTGCCCTCGGCGCGCTACCTGGGCGTGATGGCCGACGCCGCCCAGATCGCCGGGGCGCCGGACGACTACGTGCGCGACCTGCTCAACCGGCCGTCGCGCAACATCGGCCCCGGGGCGTAGCCCGCACCCCGCGGCTCATCCCCCGCCGCGACCCCCTCCCCGATTCATCCACTCCCCCGCGAACCCGCTGGGAGGTACGGTTCCGCGGCGTCCGGACGCATAGCTGCGCGCGCTCACGACAGCGGCGCGCGGCGCGCTAGACCGCGGCGGCCTGGTCGAGAATGTTTGCCATCACCCGCACCCCGACCGCCAGCGCCCGCTCATCGAGGTCGAACGTCGGCTGATGCAGGTCCAGCTGCGGACCGACCCCCGACCACACCCCCAGCCGGGCCATCGCGCCGGGCACCTCCTCCAGATACCAGGAGAAGTCCTCGCCGCCGCCGGACTGCCTTGTGTCGGCCAGCACCTCCGGGCCGACGGCCTCGATGGCGTGCACCAGAATCCGGGTCGACACCGCCTCGTTGACCACCGGCGGCACCCCGCGGTGGTAGTGCAGCGTGTGCTCCACCCCCAGTGGCGACAGCAGGCCCGCCACCGCGTCGCTGACCAGGTCCTCCATCCCGACCCAGGTGTCCCGGCTGGCGGTGCGCACGGTGCCGGCCAGCACCCCGGTCTGCGGGATGGCGTTGGCGGCCGCGCCGGCATTGACCGCTCCCCACACCATCACGGTGTCGTCGCGTGGGTCGATGCGCCGCGACAGCACTCCGGGCAGCCCGGTGATCAGCGTGCCCAGCCCGTAGACCAGGTCGGAGGTCAGGTGCGGCCGCGAGGTGTGCCCGCCCGGGGAGAACAGGTTGATCTCGATGGTGTCGGCCGCCGAGGTGATCGGCCCGGGAGTGGTCGCCACCCGGCCGACCGCCAGCCGCGGATCGCAGTGCAGCGCAAAAATCCTGTCGACCCCGGTCAGCACGCCGGCGGCGATGGCGTCGAGTGCGCCGCCGGGCATCAGCTCCTCGGCCGGCTGGAACAGCAGCCGCACCGACACCGGTAGATCGGGCACCGCCGCCAGTGCCAGCGCGGTGCCCAGCAGGATCGCGGTATGCGCGTCGTGGCCGCAGGCATGGGCCACCCCCGGCACCGTCGATGCATACGACGCCCCGGTCAACTCCGGCATCGGCAGTGCGTCGATGTCGGCGCGCAGCGCGATCCGGGGCCGATGTTCGGGTCCGAAATCGCAGGTCAGACCGGTGCCGGTGGGCAGCACCTTGGGGTCCAGGCCCGCGTCGGCCAGCAGCCCGGCGACGAACTCGGTGGTGGCGTACTCCTGGCGGCTCAGTTCCGGGTGCCGGTGCAGATGCCGGCGCCAGGCCACCAGGTCGTCGCAGTTTGCGGCCAGCCAGGATTCGGCCGCGTCGACAAGGCTCACGGTGCGGCGCCTGCGGGCATTCCCGCAGTATCTCACCGATGCCCGGCACTGCTTACAACGGCTAAGCTCCAGGTCTGTGAGCGACAATCCCGACGCCTTGGCGGCCCGGGCCGCCCGGACCATCGCCGACCGCACCGGGGTCGACGAACACGACGTGGCGATCGTGCTCGGGTCCGGCTGGGCGGGCGCGGTCGCGGCGCTGGGCCCGCCGAGCGCAACGGTGCCGATGTCCGACCTGCCCGGTTTCAGCACGCCGCGGGCCGGCGGGCACCCCGGGACGCTGATGTCGTTGCGCATCGGCGGGCACCGGGTGCTGGTGCTGGCCGGCCGGATCCACGGTTATGAGGGCCACGCCCCGGCCGACGTCGTGCACCCGGTGCGCTCGGCGATCGCCGCGGGGGCGCACACCGTGGTGCTGACCAACGCCGCCGGCGGGTTGCGGGCCGACTTCGCGGTCGGTCAGCCGGTGCTGATCAGCGACCACCTCAACCTGACCGGGCGCTCCCCGCTGGTGGGTGCGGAGTTCGTCGACCTCATCGACGCCTACGCCCCGTCGCTGCGGCAGCTGGCCCGCTCGGTGGACCCGACGCTGGCCGAGGGCGTGTACGCCGGGATGCCGGGTCCGCAGTACGAGACGCCGGCCGAGGTGCGGATGCTGCGCGTGCTCGGCGCCGACCTGGTGGGCATGTCGACGGTGCACGAGACGATCGCCGCCCGGGCGGCCGGCGCGCAGGTGCTCGGGGTGTCGCTGGTGACGAACGCGGCGGCCGGCGTCACCGACGGCCCGGTCAGCCACGCCGAGGTGCTGGCCGCCGGCGCCGGGGCGGCCGACCGGCTGGCGAGGCTGCTGGCCGGCGTCACCACACTGATTCCCACCCGTTGACACTGCGTTCACCACGTAAAAGCACGAGTGGACCCCGTGCTGGACGCAGAATCAACGGGTGAACCCCGACGAGTGGATCGCCCACGACCCCGACCCGGTGACCGCCGCGGAACTGGCGGCCTGCAGCCCCGGTGAGCTGGCCGCCCGGTTCGCCGCCCCACTGCGGTTCGGCACCGCGGGGCTGCGCGGACCGGTGCGCGGCGGGCCCGACGCGATGAACACCGCCACCGTATTGCGGGCCAGTTGGGCGGTGGCGCAGGTGCTCACCGCCCGCGGCTTCGGCGGCGGCACCGTGGTGGTCGGCTACGACGCCCGGCACGGATCTCGCGGGTTCGCCGCTGCGGCCGCCGACGTGCTTGCCGCGGAGGGCTTTTCGGTGATGCTGCTGCCGTCGGCATTGCCGACGCCGGTGGTGGCCTTCGCGGTGCGGACGCTCGGCGCGGCGGCCGGCGTCCAGATCACCGCGTCGCACAATCCGGCCGCCGACAACGGCTACAAGGTGTACTTCCAGGGCGGCATGCAGATCGTCGCGCCCACCGATGCCGACATCGAGGCCGCGATGGCGGCCGCTCCCCCGGCCGACCGCATCGCCCGCCGCACCGTCACACCGGTCGATGACGAACTGGTGCAGCGCTACATCGCTCGGGCCGCCGCGGTGCGGCGCGGCAGCGGTTCGGTGCGGGTGGCGCTGACCGCACTGCACGGGGTGGGCGGCGCGGTGGCCGTCGAGGTGCTGCTTCGCGCCGGGTTCCCAGACGTCCATGTGGTCGCCGAGCAATTCGAGCCCGACCCGGACTTTCCCACCGTCGCGTTTCCCAACCCGGAGGAGCCCGGCGCCACCGACGCGCTGCTGGCACTGGCCGCCGCGGTGCGCGCCGACGTCGCCGTCGCCCTGGACCCCGATGCCGACCGGTGCGCGGTCGGGATTGCGGTCGACGGGCACTGGCGGATGCTGTCCGGCGACGAAACGGGTTGGCTGCTGGGCGATTACATTCTGGCGCGGCTACCCGGGGCAGAACGCGCAGTGGTGGCCAGCACGGTGGTTTCGTCACGGATGCTGGCCGCGATCGCCGCCGGGTACGGCGTGCACCACGTCGAAACGCTGACCGGGTTCAAGTGGCTGGCGCGCGCCGACGAGGGGCTGCCCGGCACCCTGGTCTACGCCTACGAGGAGGCGATCGGGCACTGCGTCGACCCGGGTGCGGTGCGCGACAAGGACGGCATCAGCGCCGCGGTGCTGGTCTGCGATCTGGTCGCGGCCCTGCGCGATCGGGGGCAGTCGGTGACCGATGCGCTGGACGCGCTGGCCCGCCGGCACGGGGTGCACGTCGGGGCGGCAGTGTCGCGCCGGGTCTCCGACGTGGCCGAGGCAGCGGCGGTGACGCGTCGGCTGCGGGCACATCCCCCCGGCCGGCTGGCCGGATTCCCGGTCACCGCAACGGATCTCGAAGCCGCCGACGCGCTGATCTTCACCGGCGGCAACAATGACACATCGGTGCGGGTGGTGGTGCGGCCGTCGGGCACCGAGCCGAAGCTCAAGTGCTACCTGGAAGTCCGGCGGGCAGCCGGTGCGGACGTGCGGGCGTCCCGCTCGGCCGCCGCCCGGGTCTGCGACCAGCTCGCCGAGGCGGCGCGCGCCTGGTAGCCGGCCGGCCGCCACGCCCCGAGCCGGCGGGGCGGCAGGCGGCGGGGTAGGGCGTGGCCGAGCGCAGAACCGTTCAGCGCGGCCCGAACTGCCGGTCCCCCGCATCCCCGAGGCCCGGCACGATGAAGGCGTTCGCATCCAGGCCCGCGTCGACGGCCGCGGTGAACAGCCGCACGGACGGGGCCGCCTCCTCCAGCGCGGCAACGCCTTCCGGCGCGGCCACCGCACCCACCACGGTGACGTCATCCGCGCCCCGGTCGAGCAGCTCGGCCACGGTGTGGGTCAGCGACCCGCCGGTGGCCAGCATCGGATCCAGCACCAGCACCGGGCGCCCGCGAAGATCGGCCGGCAGCGACGTCAGATACGGCACGGCCCGATGGGTCCGTTCGTCGCGCGCCACCCCGACGAAGCCCACGGCGGCGTCCGGCAGCAAGCCCAATGCCGCATCGAGCATGCCCAGCCCGGCGCGCAGCACCGGCACCAGCAGCGGCACCGCGGCCAGTCGCACGCCCGCGGCGTCGGCCAACGGAGTGCGAACCGGGACCTGCCGGCGACCGAGGTCGCGGGTGGCCTCGTAGACCAGCATCAGTGCGAGATCGCCGAGTGCGGCCCGGAACGCCGCGTTGCCGGTGCGTTCGTCGCGCAGCACGGTCAGCCGGGCGGCGGCCAGCGGGTGATCGATGACACGCGTCTCCACGACAGCTGACCCTACGCACCTACACCCCGAGAAGGTTCAGCATGCTGAAGAACACCCCACCGATGTCCAGCAGCGGCTGCAGCGAGATCAGCGGCGCCCCGTTGAAGACGGCGTCGGGGCCGAGCAGATCGGCGACGTTCAACGACGTGGCCAGCTCGCTCCAGCCGGTCAGCAGCGCGCGGTCCAGCCCGACCGTGACGTCATAGCCGGTCAGCAACAGCTCGACCAGCGGCTCCGGCAACGGTTGCTGCCCGGCAAACCCCAGCAGGTCGTCGACCGGCCCGACGAGGCTCTGCACCCCGGCATACTGCACCCCGGCCAGCAGTTGCAGCGGGTCCATCCGCAGCAGCAGACCCGCCACACCGGAGGACTCGGCGAGCTGCCCGCTCGCGGTGACCGCCCACGGCCCGGCCACCCCGATCGGGTCCAGCCCGGCGCCCGGGTTGCCGTAGGCCCAGTCGATGACCAGCTTCAAGCCCGGCGACAGCGCGTCGCCGATCACCTTGCCGACGTCACCGAGCTGATAGACCGGCCACAGCAGCGGCAACTGCTGGGGGATCACATAGAAGTCGGTGTCCCCGATCGAGCCGAGTGAGACGGTGTCGCCGAGATTGTCGAAACCCGGGTAGCTGAAATGCACCGTGGCGGTCCCCACCAGCGCGTTGAGCACGGCCAGCAGGTTGATCGGATCCTGCGGGAAGTTGGCCAGGCCGTCGTATTCGCCGGTGTACATCTCGGTCGGGAACGGGCCGGTCGGCGTCGGGCCGATGGACAGCGGAATGTGCAGAAACGGCAGGTAAACCGGCTGGTCGCCCAGCAGCGGCTGGGCCGGGAAGCGGGCCAGCACACCGCCCAGCGGGCTGCTGGGGTTGCCGATCAGCACGGCGTGCAGGTTGCCCGGCTCGAAGCCGCCGCCGGGCGGGCCGGCGAGCAGGTCGGCCATCTCCTGGGTGGTGATGGTGGCGCTCTGCGAGTAGCCGAACACCGCGACGTCCGAGCCGGCCAGCAGCTGCGGCAGGATCGCGGTGTGCAGGATCTCGACGCCCCGGGCGATCGAGTCGCCGAAGCTCAGCTGCGGCGCCGGGGGCGGCAGGCAGACCAGCGGGCAGAACTGCTCGGGGGTGGTCAGGCCGTCGAAGTGATACCCGCCGAAGGTGGGCTGGCCGGGAAACCACGGCGGCGCCGGCTGCAGGTAGCGGGCTTCCACCTGGCTCATGTAGTCGCCGACGGTGGGGTCCGGGATGCTGGTCGGCCCCATGATCCAGCCGTCCCCGGCCCGGGCCACCGCGACCGGCGCCGCAGCGACCAGCAGCGCCGCGACCGAACAGCGCAGCCCGAGACTAAGCACCGAAGAAGTTGAACACCGAGAAACCCAGCCCGACCAGGTCGAGCACCGGTTGTCCGGGGATCAGCGGCGCGCCGTTGAAGACGGCGTCGGGGCCGAGCAGCTCAGCCAGGTTCAGCCCGGTGGCCACATCGTTCCAGCCGGTCAGCAGCAACTGGTCCAGGCCGTTGGTGAGGTGGTACCCGCCGAGCAGCGCATTGGCCAGGGTGTCCGGCAGCGGCTGCTGGCCGGCCTCCCGCAGGATCTCGTTGATCCCCCCGAGCAGGCTCTGCACCCCGGCGTACTGCAGGCCGGCCAGCATCTGCAGCGGGTCCATCCGCGGCATGAATCCGGCGACACCGGAGATGTCGGACAGGTGGCCGCTGGCGGTGACCGCCCACGGCCCGGCCACCCCGATCGGGTCGACGCCGCCGATGGCGAATCCGGCGCCCGGGTCGCCCGGGTTGCCGTAGCCCCAGTCGATGGCCAGCTTCAGTCCGGGCGCGATGGCCTCGGCGAAGACCGGCAGCACATAGGGCACCTGGTACAGCGGCCACAGGATCGGCAGCTGCCCGGGGATCATGTAGAAGTTGGTGGCGTCGATGCTGCCGAGGTTGATGGTGTCGGCGAGGTCGAAGACCGGGTAGTCGCTGTGCACCGTGCCGATGCCGATCAGGGCGTTGAGCACGGCCAGCAGGTTCAGCGGGTCCTGCGGGAAGTTCGCCCAGCCGTCGTACTCGCCGGTGTAGACGTCGGTCGGGAACGGGCCGGTCAGGGTGGGGCCGATGCCGAGCGGCACGTTGAGGAACGGCAGGTGCTGGGGGGCGCCGTCCAGGGTGAAGGGTGCGACGCCGTCGGAGAAGTGCAGCCGGGTCAGCATCCCGCCGATCGGGTTGTTCGGGTCGCCGAGCAGCACCAGGTGCAGGTTGGCCGGGTCGAAGAAACCGCCCGGCGGGTTGGCGACGAGGTTGTTCAGCTCCAGGGTGGTGATGGTGGCGCTCTGCGAGAAGCCCAGCACCGCAACGTTGTCGCCGGCTTGCAGCAGCGGGCGGATGGTGCTGTCCAGGATGCTGACGCCCTGGGCCAGCGAGTCGGCGAACTTCAGGCTGCCGAAGACCGGCCAGAACTCTTCGGGGGTGTGCAGACCGTGGAAGGTGTAGCTGTCCGGGAACGTGGTCTGCCCGCTGAACAGCGGCGACGATGTCAGGAACCGCGCCTGCACCAGATCCATGTAACCGCCGACGGTGGGGTCGGGCATGCTGGTGCCGCCCATGATCCAGCCCTCGTCGGCCAGCAGCGCGACCTTGGCGATGAATTTCTCCACCTGGAGGGCCAGGCCCGGCGGCAGCGCCGACACCACCCCGAGCACAACGGCGAAGATCGTCGCCAGCAGCAGCGCCCCGGCCGGCCGCAACCGCGTCACCGTCATCGCAACCTCCCCAGTGATCCGGCTAACTGTGAATGAGAAAACATATGCTGTCAATTCAGCTCGGCTTGACCCGTTCCTATACTTCGGCCATGCGCTGGGCAGGGATTCGGGCCGTCGGACTGGCTGCAGCATTTGTCGTGTCGACCGTGCCGGGCGCGCCGACCGCGCTGGCGACGACAGCGGTCCCCACCTTCGCACACGTGGTGATCGTGGTGGAGGAGAACCGCTCGCAGACCGACATCATCGGCAACGCCGATGCGCCCTACATCAACCAGCTGGCCGCCGGCGGGGCGATGATGTCGCAATCCTTCGCCGAGACGCACCCCAGCCAGCCCAATTACCTTGCGCTGTTCGCCGGCAGCACCCTGGGGGTCACCGACAACACGTGTCCGCTCAACGCCGGCACCACCGCCAACCTGGCCGCGCAGCTGCTGGCCGCCGGACGCACGTTCACCGGTTTCGCCGAGGACCTGCCCGCGGCCGGTTCGCCGGTGTGCAGCGCGGGCGGCTATGCGCGCAAACACGCTCCCTGGGTCAACTTCGGCAATGTTCCGCCCGCCCACTCGGTGCCGTTCTCGGCGTTCCCCGCGCCGTCGCGGCCGCAGGGCTACTCGGGTCTGCCGACGGTGTCGTTCGTCATCCCCAACGGCCACAACGACATGCACGACGGCTCGATCGCCGACGGCGACTCGTGGCTGCGCAAGAACCTCTCCGGTTACGCCGAGTGGGCCAAGGCCAACAACAGCCTGCTGATCCTCACCTGGGACGAGGACAACAACACCCCGCGCAACCAGATCCCGACCGTCTTCTACGGCGCGCACGTGCGGCCCGGAACCTACGCCACGCCGATCAGCCACTACAACGTGCTGTCGACCGTCGAGGAGATGTACGGGCTGGCCAAGCTGGGTCTGGCCGCCCGCGCCCCGGCCATCACCGGCATCTGGGACAGCTGACCGGCTCCGGCGCCCGCCGGGCGTCTCGTTATTCTGTGCCGCATGGCTGCTGACCTCGTCCCCATTCGCCTGGTGCTGACCGACGGCGACCGCTACACCCTGTGGGCGCCGCGGTGGCGCGACGCCGGCGACGAATGGGAGGCGTTCCTGGGCAAGGACGACGACCTGTACGGCTTCGCGACGGTGGCCGACCTGGTGGCGTTCGTCCGCACCGACAACGACAACGACCTGACCGACCACCCGGGCTGGGACAAGCTGACCCGGGCCGGCGCCCACAAGCTGAACCCGGCCAAACGCAACCGGTTCGACCTGGTCGCGGTCGAGGAGTTGCTGGCCGACAAGCCGACCAAGAAGTCGATCGGCACGCTGGCCCGCGTCCTGGAGGTGGTCGCCTCGCTGGGCTCGGTGTGCGAGCTGCCGGCGGTGATGAAGTTCTTCAACGGCAACCCCAACCTGGGCATGCTGACCGGTGGGATGGAGGCGTTCACCGGCCGCGGCGGCACCAAGCGCTGGACCTCGATCGCCGAGGTGATTCACCGCAACTGGGACGACATCATCGCCGCGATAGCCGGCGTGATCGTCACCCCGGAGGTCAACGGCGCGATGTCGGCGCAGGCCGCCGAGGAGTTGGCCCAGCCCGCCCCGGAGGAGGCCGACGACGAGGCAAGCGCCGACCCGGAAGCCGCCGACGACGCCGAGCCCGCCGTTGCGGAGAAGCCGGCGGTCCTGGGCGGCGACGTCGACTTCTGGACCCGGGTGGGCATCGACCCGATCCGCATCCTGACCGGCGCCGGGACATTCCACACGCTGCGCTGCTACCTGGGCGACGAACCGGTCTTCCTGGGCCGCAACGGCCGGATCAGCGTCTTCGGGTCCGAACGCATGCTGGCCCGCTACCTGGCCGACGAACACGACCACGACCTGGCCAACCTGGCCACCTACGACGACATCCGCACCGCGGCCACCGACGGCTCGCTGGCGATCAACGTCACCGACGAGAACGTCTACGTGCTCAGCGGGCTGACCGACGACTTCGCCGACGGGCCGCTGGCGGTGGACCGCGAGCAGCTCGACCTGGCCGTCGAGCTGTTGCGCGACATCGGCGAGTACTCCGAGGAAGACATCGTCGAGAAGAAGCTGGCGCCGGACCGCCCCCTGGGCCGGCTGGTGGCCTACGTGCTCGACCCCGACAACGCCGATGAACCCAGTCCCCCGTTCGCCACCGCGGTCAAGGAGTGGGAGGCGCTGGAGCGCTTCGTCGAGTCGCGGCTGCGGCGCGAATAGCTCAGCCCGAGATCAGCACCGCGTAGCGCGGCTTGATCACCTCGTCGATGATCGCCAGCCGCTCGTCGAAGCCGATGAACGCCGACTTCATCGCGTTGATGGTGAACCGCTCCAGGTCGCTCCAGCCGTAGCCGAACGCCTCGGCCAGCAGCAGCATCTCCTTGCTCATGCAGGTGTCGCTCATCAGCCGGTTGTCGGTGTTGACGGTCACCCGGAACCTTGCCCGCTTGAGCAGGTCGAACGGGTGCTCGGCGATGCTGGCCACCGCCCCGGTCTGCACATTGGAACTGGGGCACAGCTCCAGCGGAATCCGCTTGTCCCGCAAGATCGCCGCCAGCCGGCCCAGCCGCAACCGGCCCGCCCCGTCCATCGCGATGTCGTCGACGATCCGAACCCCGTGCCCGAGCCGGTCCGCCCCGCAGAACGCGATCGCCTCGTGAATGGACGGCAGGCCGAACGCCTCGCCGGCGTGAATGGTGAAGCGCGCGTTGTTGTCCCGCATGTACTCGAAGGCGTCCAGGTGCCGGCTGGGCGGGTAGCCCGCTTCGGCCCCGGCGATGTCGAAGCCCACCACCCCGTTGTCCCGGAACCGGATCGCCAACTCGGCGATCTCCCTGGACAGCGCGGCGTGCCGCATCGCGGTCACCAGGCAGCGCACCTTGATGGGTTTGCCGGCGGCCGCGGCGGCCTTCTCGCCGTCGGCGAAGCCGGCCAGCACCGCATCGGTCACCTCGTCGAATGACAGCCCGGCTTCGATGTGCAGTTCGGGGGCGAACCGCACCTCGGCATAGACCACCGAGTCGGCGGCCAGGTCCGCCACGCATTCGCTCGCCACCCGGTACAGCGCATCCGGGGTCTGCATCACCGCCACCGTGTGGGAGAACGGTTCCAGGTAGCGCTCCAGCGAACCGCTGTGCGATCTGGTGTGAAACCAGGTCGCCAGCGCGTCGACGTCGGTGGCCGGCAGCCCGTCGTAGCCGACCCGGCCGGCGATGTCGATGACGGTGGCCGGGCGCAGCCCGCCGTCGAGGTGATCGTGCAGCAGCACCTTCGGCGCCTGCCGGATCAGTTCCAGATTCAGCGGTGTTCTCACGGTTCGATCCGATCGATGAGCAGGGGACGGGCGACGGGCGGGGTGTCGCCGACGCTCCAGCCACCGTGCAGTTCGGCCAGCGCCGGGCCCAGCCGTGGCGGGGTGTCGGTGTAGAGGGTGAACAGCGGCTCGCCGGCGATCACCGGCTCGCCCGGGCGGCGATGGATTCGCACCCCCGCGCCGGGCTGCACCCGTTCACCGGGGTGCGAGCGACCCGCCCCGAGCCGCCACGCCGTCATGCCCACCCTCATCGCGTCGATGTCCCCCATTGTGCCGCCCCGGGGCGCGGTCACGGTCTCGGTGCAGGCGCCGATCGGCAACGGGACGCTCAGATCGCCGCCCTGCGCGGCGACCAGTGCGGTGAACCGGTCCATCGCGGTGCCGTCCCGCAGCGTCTGCGCCGGGTCGGCGCCGTCGACCCCGGCAGCCGCCAGCATCTCGGTTGCCAGCAGCACCGTCAGCTCCACCACGTCGCCGGGCCCGCCGCCGGCCAGCACCTCGAGCGCCTCGGCGACCTCCAGCGCGTTGCCGACGGTCACCCCCAGCGGGCGGTTCATGTCGGTCAGCAGCGCCCGGGTGCGAACCCGGTGTGCCGCACCCAATCCCACCATCAGCTCGGCGAGTTCGCGGGCCTGCGCCGGCGACTTCATGAACGCCCCCGAACCGACCTTGACGTCGAGGACCAGCGCACCGGCGCCCTCGGCCAGCTTCTTGCTCATCACCGAACTGGCGATCAGCGGCAACGACTCCACGGTGGCGGTGATGTCGCGCAGCGCGTACAGCTTGGCGTCGGCCGGCGCCAGCCGGCCGGCGGCGAAGATCGCCGCCCCGACCTCGCGCAGCTGGGCGGCGATCCGGGCGCCGGACAGTCGCGCGTCGAACCCGGTGATCGACTCCAGCTTGTCCAGCGTGCCGCCGGTGTGCCCCAGCCCGCGGCCGGACGCCTGCGGCACCGCGGCGCCGCACGCCGCCACCACCGCGACCAGCGGCAGGGTGATCTTGTCCCCCACCCCGCCGGTGGAGTGCTTATCCACCGTCGGGGTGGGCAGATCGGTGAAGTCCATCCGCTCACCGGAGGCGATCATCGCGTCCGTCCAGCGCACGGTCTCACCGGCGTCCATGCCGCGCAGGAAGATCGCCATCAGCAGCGCCGCCATCTGCTCCTCGGCGACCCGTCCGTGCGTGTAGGCGCCGATCAGCCAGTCGATCGCAGCGCCGGACAGCCGGCCGCCGTCGCGCTTGATGCGGATCAGCGTCGGCGCGTCGAATGCGTGTGCCGTCACGGCGCTTCCCGGCGCCGCCGGCCGAGATGGTCGGCGCCGAAGGCGTCGGGCAGCAGTTCGGACAGCCGGCGCGGCCCCCCCGGGTGGTCGATGACCAGGTCGGGGCCGCCGTGCTCGATCAGCAGCTGGCGGCAGCGGCCGCACGGCATCAGCACCGCCCCGGCGCCGTCTACGCACGACAGCGCGACCAGCCGGCCGCCCCCGGTGCCGTGCAGCGCAGACACCACCCCGCATTCGGCGCACAGGGTCAGGCCGTATGAGACGTTCTCCACGTTGCAGCCGGTGACCACCCGGTGGTCATCGGCCAGTCCGGCGGCTCCCACCCGCAGTCCCGAGTACGGCGCGTAGGCGTTGGCCGCTGCTTGAATTGCCCGGTCGCGCAGCATGTTCCAGTCGATAGCATCGGCCATGTCATCCCCGTTCACCGGTTCGCCGCCGTCAACGCCCACCCTATCGTCGGCACCGATGCGCATCCGGCGATCACCCCTGGACTCCTTCCGGCCCCGCCGGTGAGTTTAAGGTCCATGAGAGGGTTCTCCACAGCGATTGCGCCGGAGGCGGCGATGACCACAGCGACACCCGCGGAATCCGCGGGCGCGGCCCGCCCGCCGCGACACGTTCCACACAAAGGCGACCCCGGCGTGTGGGCGTTCGTGCTGCACCGCATCACCGGCGCCGCCATCTTCTTCTTCCTGTTCGTCCACGTGCTCGACACCGCGCTGGTGCGGGTGGGCCCGCAGACCTACACCGAGGTGATCGCGCTCTACAAGACCCCCGTCGTCGCGCTGATGGAGTGGGGACTGGTGGCCGCCGTGCTCTATCACGGGCTCAACGGCATCCGGGTGATCCTGATCGACTCCTGGCGGCGGGGCGCTCGCCATCAGCGGGCCATGCTCTGGGTGATCGCCGCGGTGTGGCTGGTGGCGATGGTGCCGGCGACCGTGGTGATCGGCGTGCACATGATGGAGTACCTCCGATGAGCTCACCGGATCTGCAGCGGGGGCCCGAAACCGCACCAAGCGATCGCGCGGCGGTGCGCGGCCGGCCGGCCGGCCTGGGCAGTCCCCGTTCCCCGCACCGGCACCCGCGGCTGCCCGACTTCGAGAAGCACACCCGGATCTTCATGCGGGTCTCTGGTTCGGTGCTGTTCTTCCTGGTGCTCGGGCACCTGTTCGTGATGCTGATGTGGGACGACGGCGTCTACCGGATCGATTTCAATTTCGTGGCGCAGCGCTGGCATTCACCGTTCTGGCGGGTCTGGGACCTGCTGCTGCTGTGGCTGGCCGAACTGCACGGCGGCAACGGGTTGCGGACCATCATCGGCGACTACACCCGCAGCGACCGGTCCCGGTTCTGGCTGACGACGCTGCTGGTGGTCTCGATGGTGTTCACGCTGACGCTGGGCAGCTATGTGCTGATCAGTTTCGACCCGAACATCTCCTGACACCTCGCAGGCCGTGGTTCGCCCGCCGACCCTCGCCCACTGTGCGGTTTCATACGCAGCACGCCGCCGATGGCGTATGAAACCGCACGCTCGCGCAGGGCCCGGATGGCAATCGCGAGCGGGCCGGCCGTCACGGGCGGGCCGGCAGTTGCCGGCACAGTGCCTCGACGTCGTCCACGCCGGTGCCCGACATCATGACGCAAGCCCACGGAGCGGCGCCCGGCGGCGGCGTGATAAATCAACTGACATGCACTGGTACACCGGCGACACGTTCTACGACACCGTCCTGACCGCGGAGTTCGGCTTCGCCGCGTTCGTCATCGTCGGCGGCTTCTTCGGCCAGAGTTCCTACGGGCGGTTCTCGTCGCCGAAACTCGGCTTCAACCTGAACCCGAAGTTCGGCTGGTGGCTGATGGAGATGCCGGCGACCGCGGTGTTCCTGATCGCCTACCTGACCGGGCCCAACCGGTTCGCGCCGGCGTCGCTGGTGCTGGCCGGGATCTGGGCGCTGCACTATGCCAACCGCGGCTGGTTCTTCCCACTGGCGATCCGCCAGGTCCCCGGCAAGCGCAGCACCTTCAACATCTCGGTGGTGGCAATGGGCATGCTGGTGACCTCGATGCACGGCTACCTCAACGGGGCCCTGTTCAGCCACGACTACCTGGGGCAGTACGGCACCCGGTGGCTGACCGACCCCCGGTTCCTGGTGGGCCTGGCGATCTACCTGTGCGGGTTCGCGCTGCTGGTCGGCTCCGAGTCGATCGTGCGCAACCTGCGTGACAAGAACGACCCCGGCGTCCCTGGCTCCTCGGAGTACCGCATCCCGTTCGGCGGCGGTTTCCGGTTCGTCAGCAGCCCGGCCTACCTGGGCGAGCTGATCGCCTGGTCCGGTTTCGCGATCCTGACCTGGGCGCTGCCCGGCGTCGCCATCCTGGCGATCACCGCCGGCAACCTGGTGCCCCGGGCACTGCAGACCCACCGGTGGTACCGGCAGAAATTCGCCGACTACCCCGCCGACCGCAAGGCGCTGATCCCCTACCTGCTCTGACGCGCCGCCCGCTACCGGGCCGGGCTGATCTCGACATAGGCGATCGGGACTCCCAGGGCGCCAGTGCCGGCGTCCAGACCGCGCCTGAAGATCGGCGTGGGTGCGGGGGCGTCGGTGCGGACGCAGACCCTGCCGTCGGCGACACCGTGGTTGATCGGGCTCGGCTGCCCGGCCGAACCACCAGCCGAGCTCATGCTCCGTTCTCCTCTGGCGCGGCACCGGGGCGCAGACCCACCAGCGCGATGACGCGGACCGCCAGCATCGCCGCACTCAGGCTGTACAGGCCCAGGCTGACCAGATGTTCCTGCCAGGCCGCCGCGCGGTGGCCGGCGCCGGCGATCGGCGTCAGGGAACCGGCGCCCACGACCGCAGCGAACAGGGTGGTCGCCCAGTTGGCATAGGTGCCGTACAGCGCCAGCCAGAACAGCGCGCCGGACCAGCGCGCCGTCAGCCGCAGCCTGCCCCAGACCAGACCCAGCGCCAG
>CAZGGK010000060.1:18356-26316 GCA_964525125.1 uncultured Mycobacterium sp. | reverse complement strand
GCGCTTCTCGGTGAACGCGGCCATGCCTTCGGACTGGTCGGCGGTGGCGAACGCCGAATGGAACAGCCGGCGCTCGTAGAGCAGGCCCTCGGCGAGGGTGGACTCGAATGCCCGGTTGACGGCCTCCTTGGCCATCCGGGCCGCCGAGAGCGACATGCCGGCGATGGTGGCGGCGACTTGGTGGGCTTCGGTCAGTAGCTCGTCGGCCGGCACCACCCGGGACACCAGCCCGCTGCGCTCGGCTTCGCCGGCATCGATGGTGCGGCCGGTCAGGATCAGGTCCATCGCCTTGGCCTTGCCGATGGCCCGGGTCAGCCGCTGGGAGCCGCCCATGCCGGGCAGCACCCCGAGTTTGATCTCCGGCTGGCCGAACTTCGCGGTGTCGGCGGCGATCAGCAGATCGCACATCATCGCCAGCTCGCAGCCGCCGCCGAGGGCGAATCCGGCCACCGCCGCGATCGTCGGGGTGCGGACCGCGGCCAGTTTGGACCAGGCGGCGAAGAAGTCGGCGGCGAACACCTCGGCGAAGGTCAGGTCTGCCATCTCCTTGATGTCGGCGCCCGCGGCGAATGCCTTCGCCGAGCCGGTGACGACGATCGCGCCGATACCCGGGTCGGCGTCGAAGTCGGCGGCCGCGGCGGTGACCTCGTGCATCACCTGGCTGTTGAGCGCGTTGAGCGCCTGCGGCCGATTCAGGGTGATGGTGCCGACCCGCTCGTTGCGGTCGACGAGAATGGTTTCGTAGTTCATCGCGCTCCTCAGAAGGTCAGATCCGGTTCGGCGGGTGCGAAATACCGCTCGATGTCGGCAGTGGTGACGTCAGCCAGGGTTGCCGGGGACCAGCGCGGGTTGCGGTCCTTCTCTACCACCTGGGCGCGGATTCCCTCCACCAGGTCGTGCGACCGCAGTGCTGCGCACGACACCCGGTACTCCTGGGCGAGCGCTTCTTCCAGCGTGCCCAGCGCGGCTGCCCGGCGCACCGACTCGAGCGTCACCGACAGAGCGATGGGGGAGCGGGTGCCGATCAACTCGGCCGCGGCATTGGCCTCCGGTGACCCGTGGTCGGCCAGCGCGGCGACAATCTCGGCGACCGTGTCGTGCGCATAGCACTCGTCGATCCAATCCCGGTGTGCGGCAAGCTCACTCGGTGGCGGCTCGACGGCATGCGCGGCGAGCGCGGCGGGCACCCCGGCGGTGCGGATCGCGGCGGTGAAGTCGGCCAGCGCGGCCTGGGGCACGTAGTGGTCGGCGAAGCCCAGTGCGATGGCGTCGGCTCCGCTGAACGGCGCCCCGGTCAGCGCGACGTGCAGGCCCAGCGCCCCCGGGGACCGGGCCAGCAGGTGGGTGCCGCCGACGTCGGGAACGAAGCCGATGCCCACCTCGGGCATCGCCATCTTGGTGGCGTCGGTGACGACGCGGGTGTTCGCGTGCGAGCCGACGCCGACACCGCCGCCCATCACGATGCCGCTCATCAGTGCGACGTACGGCTTGGCGAACCGGCCGATCGCCGCGTTGAGCAGGTATTCGTCGTGCCAGAACCGGCGCGCTGCCACGCCGTCGGCGCGCGCACTGTGATAGATCGCGACCACGTCGCCGCCGGCGCACAGTCCGCGGTCACCGGCACCGGTGAGCACCACCGTGCGCACCGTGTCGTCGTGTTCCCAGTCGGCGAGCACCGCGCGCAGCGCGTCCACCATGGCCTGGTTCAGGGAGTTGATGGCCTTGGGGCGGTTGAGGGTCAGAAAGCCGACTCCGTCATCGACCCTGGCCAGTAGATCGCCGTCAGTGCTCACGCCTTTGCAATCTAGATCCTTACCCGTTTCCCACTGCCCGCGGGTAAGGTCAAGCGCTAACGGTCGGGGGAACTCACCCCGGCCGGTGCTCGTTGATCAGTTCGAGTACGTCAAGTCGGAGCGCAGGAGAGGATTCGACGGTGCGGGAGACCAGCAACCCGGTATTTCGTTCGATGCCCAAGCAGCAGGGCGGATACGCGCAGTTCGGAGCCGGTATGGCCGGTGCAACTCAGCAGGTGGGCCAGGCGTACCAGGCCGACCCCTACCTGGACCAGCGGGCGGCGGTCAGCCGTCCGCTGACCATCGACGATGTGGTCACCAAGACCGGCATCACGCTCGGGGTGCTGAGCGTCACCGCGATCATCTCGTACTTCCTGGTGGCCAACGACCCCAGCCATGCACTGGCCGGGCCGTTCACCTTCATCGGTGCATTCGGCGGCTTGGCGCTGGTGCTGATCGCCACCTTCGGGCGCAAGCAGGACAACCCCGCCATCGTGCTCAGCTACGCCGCGCTGGAGGGTTTGTTCCTGGGAGCGATCTCGTTCATGCTGGCCGCGGTCACGGTCGGAGCCAGCAATGCCGGCGCGCTGATCGGTCAGGCCGTGCTGGGCACCCTCGGGGTGTTCTTCGGCATGCTCGTCGTCTACAAGACCGGTGCCATCAGGGTCACGCCGAAGTTCACCCGGATGGTGGTGGCCGCGCTGTTCGGTGTGCTGGCGCTGATGATCGGCAACCTGGTGCTGGGCATGTTCGGGGTCGGCGGCGGTGAGGGCATGGGCCTGCGCAGCGGTGGGCCGCTGGCCATCGTCTTCTCGCTGGTCTGCATCGGCATCGCCGCGTTCAGCTTCCTCATCGACTTCGATGCCGCGGACCAGATGATCCGCGCCGGAGCGCCGGAGAAGGCGGCCTGGGGTGTCGCGCTGGGCCTGACGGTGACCCTGGTCTGGCTGTACCTGGAGATCCTGCGCCTGCTCAGCTACTTCCAGAGCGACTAGCCGTTTGCTCCTCGTTGACTCTGCGCCGACCAGGCAACCCACTCGCACTTCCGCCTGGTAGGCGCAGAGTCAATCCAATTTAGGGGCAGCTAGCTCAGCCGCTCGATCACCATGGCCATGCCCTGGCCGCCGCCCACGCACATGGTCTCCACCCCGAACGTCTTGTCGTGGGTCTGCAGGTTGTTCAGCAGCGTGGCCGTGATCCGGGCGCCGGTCATGCCGAACGGGTGGCCCAGAGCGATCGCGCCGCCGGAGACGTTCAGCTTGTCCTCGTCGATGCCAAGCTCGCGGGCCGAACCCAGGACCTGCACCGCGAAGGCCTCGTTGATCTCGAACAGGTCGATGTCGCTCACCGACATGCCCGCGTTGGTCAGCGCCTTCTTGGTGGCTTCGATCGGGCCCAGGCCCATGATCTCCGGCGACAGACCGGACACCCCGGTGGAGACGATGCGGGCCAACGGGGTCAGGCCCAGCTCGCGGGCCTTCACGTCGCTGGTGATGATCACCGCGGCCGCGCCGTCGTTGAGCGGGCAGGCGTTACCGGCGGTCACCGTGCCGTTGGGTCGGAACACCGGCTTGAGCTGGCTGATCTTCTCGTAGGTGGTGCCGGCGCGAGGGCCGTCGTCGGTGCTCACCACGGTGCCGTCCGCCAGCGTGACCGGGGAGATCTCCCGCGCGAAATGCCCGTTCGCGATGGCTTCCTCGGCGCGGTTCTGGCTGCGCACCCCCCAGTGGTCCTGGTCTTCGCGGCTGATCCCGGTCAGCAGCACCACGTTCTCGGCGGTCTGGCCCATCGCGATGTAGATGTCGGGCAGGTTGCCGTCGGCGCGCGGGTCATGCCATTCCCCGGCACCCGCCGCGGCCGCCTCGGAGCGGGCCATGGCGTCGTTGAACAGCGGGTTCTTGCTGTTCGGGGCACCGTCGGCGGCGCCGATGGCGAACTGCGACACGGTCTCCACGCCCGCGGAGATGAAGGCGTCACCCTCACCGGCCTTGATCGCGTGGAACGCCATCCGGGTGGTCTGCAGCGACGACGAGCAGTACCGGTTCACGGTGGTGCCCGGCAGGAAGTCGTAGCCCAGCTGCACGGCGACCACGCGCGCGATGTTGTAGCCGGCCGCACCTCCCGGCTGGCCGCAGCCCATCATCAGGTCGTCGATCTGGTGCGGATTCAGCGCCGGCACCTTGTCCAGGGCGGCCCGCACCATCTGCGCGGCCAGATCGTCGGGGCGCATGCTGACCAGCGATCCCTTCCCGGCGCGGCCGATCGGCGAACGGGCGGTCGAGACGATGACGGCTTCGGGCACGGCGACTCCTCTGATCGGGTCTCTTGGGGTGCAGCCCGACACTAGCCGCTGCTGGGGACGACGGGGGCAGGCACCCCGGTCGTGGGCCGGCGCCGCAGCCGCGGCTTTGCGGCCGGCAGCGACGGCAGCGCGCCGACCGGGTCATCGGAAGCCGCAGTGGGCAGGTCCAGGGCGCTGTACAGCGCCGGGATCAGCTGGCTGGCCGCCAGCGCGTACCCGGCGGCGGAGGGGTGGTACTGGTCTCGGGAGAACAACAGGTCGGGGGTGTGGTAGAAGTCCGGTGCCAGCAGGTCGGCGAATGGCACCGGGATGCCGCCGCCGGCCCTGACCGCAGCCGCCTGGGCGTTCGCCAGCCGGCGGCCACGGGCACGTGCCACCCACCGCAGCGGCTGCGGGATGGCGGTGATCACCCCGAAATCCGGGCAGGTGCCGACCACCACCACCGCACCGCCGGCGCTCAACCGCCGCACCGCAGCGCGCAGCCGGTGCGCGGAGCGGTCGATGCCGTTGAGCGCGGTGACGTCGTTGGCCCCGATCATGATCACCGCGACGTCCGGCGGCGGACCGGCCACGAACATCGCGTCGACCTGGCCGGACAACCCCTTGGAGGTGGCGCCGACGATGGCCTTGGTGCTCAGCCGGATGTGCTTGCCGGTGCGTTCGGCCAGCGCTCGCGCGATCAGCGCACCCGGTACTTCGTCGGCGCTGCGACAGCCGTATCCGGTGGCGGTCGAGTCGCCGAAGACCATCAGATGCAGGTCGACGTTCATTCCGCGGCGCCAGCGCTCGGGCGAGCCGGTGCCGTCGACGTACACCCCGTCGGCGCGGGGCGGCACATCCCAGGATTTCGGGATCATCGTGCGCGCCCGGTCGGCTTGGCCGGCCAGCAGATTGCGGGCACCCAGGTAGGCGGTGCCCGTCGAGGCGAGGACGCCCGCTGTAGCCAGGGTGATCACAGATCGCCGTGGCATGCGAATGGCCATGCCGCCAGTTTAAGCAGCGTGCACCGGGTTTTTCGGTCGCTGAAGGCTTGGGCACGGTAACAGTGTGGATAGATTCATGTATCGAATCGAAATCTTTTCTTGTTGTAATTCTTATGTTGTGCAAGGCTGGATGTAATCCGCGTTGGCTGTGCCGGCCGGGCCGGCATACCACGCAAGCTCGATGAGTTTGTAGGGGAGTGTTGATGATGACCGCACCCAGCAAGGTATCCGGTTCGCCTCGTGCCTGTACCAACTCAGTCCGAACCCTCGGTGCCCGGCGGTCTGCGGCAAGCGCCGGCAAGCCGGTCGAAATCGTCGAAGAAGAGGCCAGCAGGGCCGGCCGGCTGGCTTGGCTGGCCGCCCGGCTCACCATCTGGCCCACCCTGGCGATAGGCAGCTATCTGCCCCGGGCGCCGTGGCCGTGGGGCGTCGTCGACTTCGCGGCCCGTGCGGTGCTGCCGGCACCCGGCACCATCCGCGCCACCATCCGGCTTCCACATTGCACGGCGCAACTGGTGCGCGCCGCCGGGGTGCTGCCCGCCGACGGCACCCGTCGGGTGGTGCTCTACATGCACGGTGGCGCCTTTCTGACCTGCGGGGCCAACACGCACGGTCGGCTGGTCACCAAGCTGTCGAAGTACGCCGACAGTCCGGTGCTGGTGGTGGAGTATCGGATGGTTCCGAAGCACTCCATCGACGACGCGGTCGACGACTGCTACGACGCCTACCGGTGGCTGCGCCGGCAGGGCTACCAACCCGACCAGATCGTGCTGGCCGGGGATTCCGCCGGCGGCTACCTGTCGCTGTCGCTGGCTGAGCGGCTGCTCGACGAAGACGAAGAGCCGGCGGCGATCGTCGCGATGTCACCGTTGCTGCAGATCGCCAAGGAACCCAAGCTGGCCCACCCCAACCTGCACAAGGGGGCGATGTTCCCACCCAAGGCCTTCGACGCGCTGGTCGACCTGATCACCTCGGCCGCCAGGCGCGACCGGGCCCACGGCCGGGACGGCGAAGTCCTCGAACCGCTCGACCATGTCGAGCCCGGTCTGCCGCGCATGTTGATCCACGTCTCCGGCTCCGAGGTGCTGCTGCACGACGCGCGGCTGGCCGCTCAGCGGCTGGCCGCGGTCGGGGTACCGGTCGAGATGCGGGTGTGGCCCGGCCAGATCCACGTCTTCCAGATCGCGGCGCCGTTCGTGCCGGAGGCCACCCGCTCGTTGCGCCAGATCGGTGCATATATCCGCGAGGCCACCGGCTGACGACTTCCGGCGTGGAACCTGACACGATGAGGGCATGCGGATAGCACGCCATATCAGTGAACTCATCGGCAACACCCCCCTGGTTGAGCTGGGCTCGGTCGTCCCGGCCGGGGCGGCCAGCGTGGTGGCGAAGGTGGAGTACCTCAATCCCGGCGCCAGCTCCAAGGACCGCATCGCCGCGAAGATGATCGACGCCGCCGAGGCCAGCGGGCAGCTGCGGCCGGGCGGCACCATCGTCGAACCGACGTCGGGAAACACCGGCGTCGGGCTGGCCCTCGTCGCGCAGCGGCGCGGCTACCGGTGTGTGTTCGTCTGCCCGGACAAGGTCAGCGAGGACAAGCAGAACGTGCTGCGGGCCTACGGCGCCGAGGTGGTGGTGTGCCCGACGGCGGTGCCGCCCGAGCACCCGGACAGCTACTACAGCGTCTCCGACCGCCTGGTACGCGAGATCGACGGCGCCTGGAAGCCCGACCAGTACTCCAATCCGGCCGGCCCGGCCAGCCACTACGAGACCACCGGCCCGGAGATCTGGGCTGACACCGATGGCCGGGTCACCCACTTCGTCGCCGGGATCGGGACCGGTGGCACCATCACCGGCACCGGCCGCTACCTCAAGGAGGTCTCCGGCGGGCAGGTGCGCGTCATCGGTGCCGATCCCGAGGGCTCGGTCTACTCCGGCGGCACCGGCCGGCCGTACCTGGTGGAGGGCGTCGGCGAAGACTTCTGGCCGGACGCCTACGACCCGACGGTTCCCGACGAGATCATCGCGGTCTCCGACGCGGACTCGTTCGACATGACCAGGCGATTGGCCCGCGAGGAGGCCATGCTGGTCGGCGGTTCGTGCGGGATGGCGGTGGTCGCCGCGGTGGAGGTGGCGCTCAAGGCCGGGCCGGACGCGCTGGTCGTGGTGCTGCTGCCGGACGGCGGCCGCGGCTACATGTCGAAGATCTTCAACGACGCCTGGATGTCGTCGTACGGCTTCCTGCGGTCCCGGCTCGACGGGTCGACCGCGCAGCCCACGGTCGCCGACGTGCTGCGGGGCAAGTCCGGGAAGCTGCCCGATCTGGTGCACACCCACCCCTCGGAGACGCTGCGCGACGCCATCGGGATCCTGCGCGAGTACGGGGTGTCCCAGATGCCGGTCGTCGGCGCCGAACCGCCGGTGATGGCCGGCGAAGTGGCCGGCAGCGTGTCCGAGCGAGAACTGCTGTCGGCGGTGTTCGAGGGCCGCGCCAAGCTCGCCGATGCGGTGGCACAGCACATGAGCCCGCCGTTGCCGCTGATCGGCTCCGGCGAGCCGGTCGGCGTCGCGGCGCAGACGTTGCGGGAGCGGGACGCGCTGATGGTGGTCGAGGAGGGCAAGCCGGTCGGTGTGATCACCCGGCATGACCTGTTGGGGTTCCTCTCCGATGGGCCGCGCCGGCGGTAGACGGCGTCGGGTCGCGCTTCTGCGGTAGCCTGTGGAACCGCTCCGCTGACGTAGATAGGGTGCCCATGACCGACCTGCCACCGCCAGGGAATTTCCCGCCGCCACCCGGTGCCTACCCGCCACCCGGCAACTACCCGCCCCCGCCACCCGGCAACTACCCGCCCCCGCCACCCGGCAACTACCCGCCCCCGCCA